>DXMF01000002.1 GCA_019414345.1 Collinsella sp. | reverse complement strand
GCGTTCATGCCGCCCATGCCACCTGCCATGCCCATGCCCATAAAGCCTGCCATCGCGCCGTTGGGGTTGGCGGCTGCCGCGCGCATCGCATCGCTCTGGGCGCTGGCGATGTTGGCTGCCGCCATGGTGGGATCGCGCATGACCGCGGCTTTCTGCAGGTCCTTGATCATCTGCTCGTCTTCTTGTGAGGCGGCGATGGAGTTGACGCCAAAGCTTACGATCTCAACGCCGCGCAGGTCACGCCAGTCGGCAGAGAGGACCTCGTTGAGCGCGCGGGCGAGCTCGGTGGTGTGGCCGGGGATGGCGCTGTAGCGGATGCCCATCTCCGAAATCTTGGCAAAGGCGGGCTGCAGGGCGGTGAGCAGCTCGGACTTAAGCTGGCTGTCGATCTTGTCGCGCGTATAGCTATCGGTCACGTTGCCGCACACGTTGGTGTAGAACAGCAGCGGGTTGGTGATGCGATACGAATACTCGCCGTTGCAGCGCACGGAGATGTCGACGTCCAGGCCAATGTTGTTATCGACCACGCGGAAGGGCACGGGCGAGGCGGTGCCGTACTTGTTGCCGATGATCTCCTTGGTGTTGATGAAGTAGACGCGCTGGTCTTTGCCCGCGTCGCCGCCAAAGGTAAAGCGGCTGCCGATATTGGCGAAGGTCTCCTTGATGGAGTCGCCCAGGTTGCCGCTAAAGACGCTCGGCTCGCTGCCGGAATCGAAGACGAACTCACCGGGCTCCAGCGCGACTTCGATGATCTTGCCGTTTTGCACCACGAGCATGCCCTGGCCGTCGTTGACGGCGATGACCGAGCCGTTGGAGATGACGTTGTCCTCGCCGCGCGTGTTGGAGCTGCGGCCACCGGTGCGTTTGCTGCCCTTGCAGGCCAAGACGTCAGCAGGCATCGATTCGCAATAGATAAATTCCTTCCACTGGTCGGCCATGACGCCGCCGGCAGCTCCCAATCCAGCTTTCAAGAGTCCCATGGTAATCTTCCTTTCTCGTCAAAGGCCGGGTGGTATTGGTTGGATTGCTTAGTCGTCCTTGTCGTCTTTCATGACAACGGTGGTCTCGGTGTGGCTGAAGGTGTCGTGCTTCTCGGTCAGGTCGAGCTCGCCACAATACTCATCGGCGCAGGTTGCTTCGTTGGCCGTCTTGAGCTGGCCTACCAGCAGCACGTCTCCGATAATCACGATGATCAGCGGCGCGATGACGTTGATGAGGATGCCCTTGATATCAAAGGCGAGGTAATCCGGATCGAAGGCGTATTCCCCCATAAAGAGAATCTGGGAGAGGATAAATCCGATCATAAAGAACAGCACCGAGGCGATGGCGAGCTTGGGCTTGGAGCAGGGGAGCTCGCCGACCAAGCGGCCGGTCTGACCGTTCATGGCAAACAGGTAGCTCTTGCCGTTCCACGAGGTGGAGAGCATCCAGACGGGGAACAGGGCGTAGTCGCTGTCTTCCCAGGTGTAGTCGAGCTGCTTGCTTTCGACCGTGGCATCGTCGTATTCGTCGACGACGGTCTCGCGCAGGGCCGAGATCGTGCTTTCTTCCATACGGCGCTCGGCGCGCGCCTTGCAGGTCTCGCAGTCCTCGTCGTAACGGTTGGCGATGTAGCCGGGCATATATGCGACTGAGAACGGACGCAGTGCGTCGTAGTCAAACGGCTCGATGGCGTCCATGTGGCCGTCGGGCATCTTGGACGATCCGTCGACGGGCACGCGCTTAAACGAGATATTGCCCTTGCGATAGGCATCGTAGTGGTCGGTGGTCGTGACGGTGCGATCGGATTCCTCGGTCACGGTCTCGTTGGTCGCGTCAAAGTATACTTCGCCGTCAACGCGGGCGCCGTAGAGCCAAAACGGCACGTAGACACCTTGGACCTCGTCGATGTGGTTGCCGGTGACAAAGCTCTTGGGCAGCAGGATCTTGCCCTTGTAGTGCTCCTTGAGTGCGGTCATGACATCGTCGCGTCCGAGTTTAAACGGAATCACCAGGTCGGGCGAGAAGTCGCCAGAGAGCTGGCCGGGCGCCACGGCGGAGTTGCCGCAGTACGGGCAGGTGGTGACGGCGACGGTGCCGTCGGACACGAGCTCGGCGCCGCACGACGAGCAGATGTAGCCGGCGTTTTGGGCGAGCTCCTGCACGGCATCGTCGGCAGCAGGTTTGGGAGCCGCGGCTGCGGCATCGGCTTTGGCATCTGCCTTGTCCTGGCGCTCGCGATAGAGGGCCTCGACTTCTTCGACTTCAAAGCGCGAGTCACAGTAGTCGCAGACGAGCTTTTGCTCGGCGCTGGCAAAATGCAGGGGGCCACCGCAGGCAGGGCACTGATAGTTAACGCTCTCGAAGGCCATGGTCGGTCCTTTCCGTGCCGGGTGCTATGCGCCGATGGCGCCGCCGCAGTATTCGCAGCGCCCGCTGGCATCGGGAATGGTGGTGGCTCCGCAGAAGGGGCAGGTCACCGCGGTCTTGGGGGCCTTGGCGGCCACGACGCTGTCGCGCGTCTCCTGGCGCAGCTGCACCAGCGCATCGCGGACCTCGGTTGCCTGGCGCTTGGCCTCGCGGTATTCGATGGAGCCGCGCTGATCGATGGTGGAGTCGTTCACGCGCAGGTTGATCTCGGTAAAGTACGGCGTGTTGACATGGATGGTCAGATTAAAGTCGTAATCCAGGTCGTAGCGCGGCGGGTTGTAGCTCTCGCGCTCGCCGTCCTTGGTCTCGCGATAGATCTCGGTGCGCTGCTCGTCGATATCCATATCGCAGCCGAGTACCTGCGAGAACTCGATGATGTCGGGATTGGCGTCGCGCCAGCGGCTCTGCGAAGTGATGATCAGCAGGCCCGCGTCCTCATCGAGCATAATATTGGTGCGCCCGGCAGAAAGCGTACGCGTGGGGTTGAACGACGCCAAGCGCTCGGCATTGGCCTCGCGGTAGGCGAGTTGCTCACGGATATCGTCCGCGGTGCTGGAGCGATAGCCGTGGAAGTAGGGGGAGAGCTTGCCGGCGCACTCTTTGCACAGGTAGCCCTCATTGATTTTTGTCTTACCTAGAAGTCCCAGCTCGGTACCGCAAATCGCGCACTCTTTCTTCTCAAACATCTTGTCAAAGAAGCCCATGGCTGCCTCCCATCAACTGGTAGCGTGTGTCACTTTTGATGATGGGGGAGTGCGCGATCCTTCGCGATACCCAGACGGCTCAAGGAGTCTCCACAACTGGGACACATGGCCCATTTTTGATTAGTCGTTGGGGACGTTCTTAAACGACTAGTCGCCGGGGACACCCTTCGGCCACTCATTGGGCCACTCATTGGGGACGTACTTAAATGAGTGGTAGTTGGAGACACTCCTGGCCAAGCTAGAGATCGCGCGTGTCCCTTCTGGTCCATGCGGCTCAAAATCGCGGCGTGATGTGGACGGCTGGGGTCGAATTGGCAGCATTTCGAGCCTGGCTTCGATATTGAGACTGGTTCTTTATTAAAATAGATTTCCAGACAATTGAGCGGCTGGGGGTTAACCATGAGGGGCATGGGAGACACAATCGCATATTTGCGTCGGGGCATTCGGGAGATTATATGCCTGGCGCTGTTCTTCTTCACGTTTTTGGCGTGCGAGTATCTTTTTGATGTGCGCATGGCCGAGTTCGTGTCTCCGAACGAGGTCGTTATTTATGAGAGCCTTGTCATCGGCGCGAGCGTGATTGGCTTTTTTGTGCGTCCCATTCTGTACTATCGCCGTCCCCATGCTATCGACGCAACGAGTGACGTCACGGGCGTTTTGCTGGTGGCGGCATTGCTGCTGTTGATTATGGCGGTTCAGGTTGAGGTGGTAATTGCCGGCGGTTTGGTGGCGTGCTGCGCGCTGGGCTACTGCGGATCGACTGCTCATGCAAATTTTGCGAGGCGCTTTGCGCGAACGCCCTGCTTGGCGCGCGCCGCCGCACTTTCTTACGCCATGGGCGTTCTGGTGCAGGTTCTCAACCACATGGTGATGCCTGTCGGCATTCCTCAGCAGGCTGTTCTGGTCGTCTGTGCGATCGCGCAGGTGGCGTTGCTCCACGGTGCCCGACGCGCCAAGCTGCGCGACGAGTCCGATCCCAGCTTTGAACCCAGTGCTGCCGGGCTTTCGGTAGATGCTCTGGAATATGGCGCCAAGTGGCATGACGATCCCGAGGCAAAGGCGGCATTCCGTCGCGCCGTAGTTCGCCTGACCGTGGCGACGGCGTATCTTTCCAGCGTATTCGCCGCTCTCAACGCGGGCTTCACGACCCTGCATGCTGTCGGAACCGTCGATTTGGGCGATTGGCCGCGCCTGCTGCTTGTCGTGAGCTCGTTGGTCGCTGGCGCACTATTTGACCTGCACGGCCGCTCGTATATGAATATCGGCATGACATGGCCGCCATACTGTCCACGCTTTCGTTCTTTGTGCTCATCGTCGATGGCAATGGCGGCAACGAGCTTGCTGCCACGATCATCTTTTATCTGGGCTCGGGCTTTTTCGTGGTGTTCTTTACCACAAAATATGCCGCCGTCTCGCTCTATGCGCGCTGGTCATATTTTTGGCCGTGCATGGGTCGCGTCGTCAACAACGTGTGCTCGATGTTCGTGACGGCGCCGGCAGTGGCGATTATCTCGAGTCAAAATGTGCTGGCTGCGGTCGGTGCGGCGCTCGTGATGTTTGTGGGCATTGCGATTACGCTGCTGGGGCAGTTGGGGCAACGAGCCGATGATGCCGCGATGCGGGACGGACTGCCGCTTGCCACCGACGATCTTGGTGGGGATCTTGCGCCCACATGCTCCGACCCTGAGCCCGTGGAGGCAGCGGAGCTCACGTCCGATGAGCGCCTCGATGCCTTCGTCGCCACCTTTGGGCTTACGGAGCGCGAGCGCGATATTCTTGAGGTCTTGGTCGTTTCGGACCAGAGCGTTCAGGACATCGCCACAACGCTCTTCCTTTCGCGCTCCACGCTCTATCGTCACATTTCCTCGATCAACAAAAAGACCGGCACCGCCTCGCGCGTGGCCCTCATCAACTTCTTCTGGTCCTGGACACCCAAGGACTAGCTAATCTCCCAATAAGTTGCGGTGGAATAGTCCCTAAATTAAAGTCACGGGGCTTTAAACAGGAACTATTCCACCGCAACTGCTGGGGGGATAGACTGCGGCGGCGGCAGAGGCAACGGCAGCGGCGTTGGCAGCTGTGGTAGTGGCAACGGCAACTGGCAGGGTGTTTTCCGTCTGCTTGCTACAGCAGCTCGCCGTGGCGTGCAATGTAGCGGCGCTTTGCCAGCTGAGTGAGCGCGATGTAGGCGGTGACGATGCCGACGAGCAGCGCGAAAAAGCTCGCGGGCAGTGCCATGAGGCCGAGCGCATCGGCGATGGGGCTTGCCGGCAGCCAGGTGACGAGCGCCAGGCCCAGCACGGTAAGAACGCACAATGCGGGCGCGGCGTGGTCGCGCGGGCTCGGCAGATGCGGGGAGCGCAACATGTGGACCACGAGTGTCTGCGACCACATGGACTCGACAAACCAGCCGCTCTGGAAGAGCGCAGCAAAGGTCGCCATACCCGTGACGTCGCCCGCAGCGGCAAGCTCGGACCAGCTTGCGTCCACGGCGGCGGGGCACACGACAAAGAAGAGCGCGGCGAAGGTCACGATGTCAAACAGCGAGCTCACGGGGCCCAGCTCGAGCATAAAGCCCTTGATGGACGCGGCGTCCCAGGCACGCGGGCGGGCAGTCCAGGCGTCATCGACGGTGTCCCACGGCAGTGCGATGCACACGATCTCGTAGACCAGCGACAGCAGTACCAGCTGCAGGGCGCTCATGGGCAAAAACGGCAAGAACAGGCTCGCGACGGTCACGGACAGCACATTGCCAAAGTTGGAGCTCACCGTGGTCTTGAGGTACTTGAGCAGGTTGCCGTAAGTGCGGCGGCCTTCGATGATGCCGCGCTCGAGCACGCCCAGGTCCTTCTGAAGCAAGATGATATCGGCGGATTCCTTGGCAATATCGACGGCCGAATCGACCGAGATGCCGCAATCGCTCGCACGCATGGCGGCGGCGTCGTTGATGCCGTCGCCCATAAAGCCCACGGTGTGGCCGAGCATCTCGCGCATGACACGTACCAGGCGCGCCTTCTGCAGCGGCGAGAGCTTGGTGAAGAGGTGGGTTTTCTCGGCGCGCTCGGCAAGTTCGGCGTCATCGAGCGCATCGATCTCGGAGCCGAGCAAGACGTTGCTCGCATCGATACCAATCTGCTCGCAGACGGTGGCGGCGACGCGGTCGTTGTCGCCGGTTAGGACCTTGACCGCCACGCCCTTGGCCTCGAGGGTGGCGACGGCGCCCGCGGCACTTGCTTTGGGCGGATCGAGGAAGGCCAAAAAGCCCATCAGCACCATGTCGCACTCGTCGGCGATGCCAAACTCGCCCACGCAGCGCGGATTGGTCTTCTGCGCCACGGCAATTACGCGTAGGCCCTCGGCGTTAAGTCCGGCGATCTGCTTGCGAATCTGGGCGAGCTTCTCGTCGGTGAGCGGCTGAGCGATGCCATCGATCTCGACAAAGGAGCAGATCTCGAGCATTTCCTCGGCGGCGCCCTTGGTAACCATCTGGGTTTTGCCTTGGGCGTCGGCGACAACTACGCTCAGGCGACGGCGCGAGAAATCGAAGGGAACCTCGTCGACCTTGGTGTAGCGGTCGCGCAGGCTCTGGCCCAGCATGGAATCGGGTGCGACGGTCGAGGGTGTCACATCGGCACGGTCGATTACGGCCAGGTCGATAAGATTTTTGAGGCCGGTCTGGAAGAAGCTGTTCAAAAACGCATGGCGCAGCACGCGCGCGTCCTCGTTGCCATCGGTGTTGAGGTAGCGCTCGAGCACGATGCGGTCTTCGGTGAGGGTGCCGGTCTTGTCGCAGCACAGGACGTCCATCGCTCCGAGGTTTTGAATCGCCGGCAGCTCCTTGACGATAACCTGGCGACGGGCGAGGTCCTTGGCGCCCTGCGACAGGCTCGTGGTCACGATGACGGGAAGCATCTGCGGCGTGATGCCCACGGCCACGCTCGTGGCGAACAGCAGCGCGTCGATGACGTTGCCCTTGGTGGCGGCGTTGATGGCAAAGACGGCCGGCGCCATAACGAGCATCAGGCGCACCAGCAGCATGGAGACGCTCGAGACGCCGCGGTCAAACGCGCTTTTTTCGCCGCGCCCGTTGAGCATCTTGGCGATGCCGCCCAGGTAGGTGTCCGAGCCGGTGGCAACGACAAGCGCCATGGCGGCGCCGTTTTGCACGGAGGTGCCGGTAAAGACGATGTTCTTGCAGGCAGAGAGTGGCAGTGCGGAGCCGTCGGCGCCCTCGACGACGGTGACGGCGGTGGTCTTCTCGACGGCCTCGCTCTCGCCGGTGAGTGCGGACTCGATCACAAACAGGTCGCGCGCGGTGATGATGCGGGCGTCTGCTGGCACCATATCGCCGGCAGAGAGGCGGATTACATCGCCGGGGACGAGCTCGTCGAAGGGGATCTCGATGCGCCCGCCGTCGCGCAGGGCGGTGCAAGTGTTGGAGACCAGGTCCTTAAGGGCCTCGGCCGCATTGCCGCTGCGGGCTTCCTGGATAAACTTCATACCGCCCGATACCAGCAGCATGATGCCGATGACGATGACCGTGGAGGGGTCGCGCTGCGGCTCGGGTACGGCGAGCACGTCGATGTAGAGCGAGACCAGCGCGAGCGCGGCGAGGATGCCGGCGAAGGGATCGATGAACGCGTCGGCGATGCGGCGGGCGAGCGTTTTGGTCGTTGCCTCGATGGTGTTGGGGCCGACGGCGTTCAGGCGCTCAGTTGCCTGCTCGACGGTGAGGCCGTTTGCCGTGGCGTCAAGCAGTACGAGGGCGTCCTCGGCACTATGGGTGGCGGCGAATATGGTGTTCTTGGATAGGCCGGTATGAGCGGCAGGGCGCGCCGTGCGGCGGCGCTTGGAGATGGCTTCGAGTACCGTGACGGTTTTGAGCATCAGCATAGGGTCCTCCTTGTTGAGGGGAGTTAGCGTACGTGTCGTATTTGCTTCAAAAAACCTAGATGTCGCTCACGTCAAGCTCTTGAGCCCACAAAGGGTGCAGCGCGCCTTTGTGGTGGTTTTGGCGATCTGCCGGTGGCGTTTATGCGTGTGCGGAGTCCTCGCGGCGTGCCGAGGGCGACATGCAGGTTTTTCGACTAGGACTGCCTTCCATGGCACACCTCCTAAAGGCTGAGCGCAGCGCGCTTTGGGTATCTCGTACCCCTTTTTAATCCGCCCGTATTCTTGATGAGGGGGTTTGACATGTCAACCCCATTGTTCGGAAAACCATTTCCCCTGACAAAGCCTTTACAGAATGCCGTGGCCCCAAAGCGCGCCCGCATCGACGCTTCGCCTGCGCTAAACTGGAAGGCACGTACGCGATTACGAGAGGAGCCCGCATGGAGGCTTACAAGCAAGAGTTCATCAAGTTTATGGTCGAGTCCGACGTTCTTAAGTTCGGCAGCTTTACGCTCAAGAGCGGCCGTCAGTCCCCGTTCTTTATGAACGCCGGCGCTTACGTGACGGGCTATCAGCTCAAGAAGCTGGGCGAGTATTACGCCCAAGCCATCCACGATAACTTTGGCGACGACTTTGATGTGCTGTTTGGACCGGCCTACAAGGGTATTCCGCTGGCCGTCGTGACCGCAATTGCCTACCACGAGCTGTACGGCAAGGAGGTCAAGTACTGCTGCGACCGCAAGGAGGCCAAGGACCACGGTGCCGATAAGGGCAACCTGCTGGGTTATGAGCCCAAGGACGGCGACCGTGTGGTCATGGTCGAGGACGTTACCACCAGCGGCAAGTCCATCGACGAGACCTATCCCAAGGTCAAGGCTGCTGCCGATGTCGAGATCAAGGGCCTGATCGTGTCCCTCAACCGCATGGAGGTCGGCAAGGGCGGTGTGACCACCGCGCAGAAGGAGATCGAGGCCAAGTACGGTTTCCCCGTCGCGAGCATCGTCTCCATGGCTGAGGTCGTCGAGACCCTCTACAACCACGAGATCGACGGCAAGGTTGTCATCGACGACGAGCTCAAGACCGCCATCGACGCCTACTACGAGCAGTACGGAGCTCAGGAGTAGTTACGGCGTTTTACCAAACGCCGTAACCGGTCGACGCTGCGCGCCGCCCAGAGCGACAATTTGTCATTCAAAAGGCGAGGCATGACCAGAAGGTCTATGCCTCGCCTTTTTCATGCCAACTTGTTCGCTCTGGACGTCGCTCGCTGTCCGTCCTCTACTTGCGGCGTTGTTTTGCTCCGAATTGGTGGGCATTGGGGACGTTCTTAGAGTAGTCATTGGGGACGTTCTTAAATGACTAGTCAGAAATGAGCGTGGATAATCTCCCGGTTTTGGCCTGTGTGCGGGCTCAAAGTGGGAGATTATCCGCGCTCGCTTTAATTTGCTTGGGCTGCGGTGCCTATCTAATCGGCTCGGCGTCTTCCCTGAGAATCGAAAGATACTCTTCATACCCGTACTGCCGGTATCTCTGTCTTGACTCGTCGAGAGGACGGAGGATACCCAATTCTTCAAATGATTTGACGAGCGAGCTCGCGGTACTCCTGCCGATATCGAGTTGGGCAGCGATGAATGCGGTGTCGACGATGGGGTGCTCTTCAAGAATGCCCAACAGCCTTTGCCCGTTTGCAGCGGTCCTTCCGAGATTTTCGGTAATGGTTGCTGTGGAACGGTTATGGAGGTCAACAAGGTTTTTTAAAGACCCTACCGAGTCCTTCGCACTCTCGAGAAGACTGTTGCAGAAAAACTCTATCCATTCCTCGTAAGTGCCCCTCTCCCTTACGGATGTGAGTTGCCGGTAGTACTCGCTTCGATTTTTCTTGAACTGGAACGATGGATAGAACAAGCAAGAATGAAGAACGCCATCATTGATGAGCATAAGTGTAATGAGAAGCCTGCCCAGGCGACCGTTTCCGTCTAGGAATGGATGGGCAGTTTCAAATTGGTAATGGACGAGCGCCGCCCGCACAATCGGATCCATTTCGACTTGAGGCTCATTGATAAAGCGTTCGAGGTCCTGGAGCGTGTTACTCAAATCTTCAATGTTTGGAGGGACAAACGATGCGGTTGCAATGGTGCAGCCTGAGGGGCCAATCCAGTTTTGTGAGGAGCGCAGCTCGCCTGGATTCTTCTCCGTTCCGCGCACTCCGTCCAGCAGGACCGCATGAACTTGCCTAAGAAGTCTCGTGCACAAGGGCATCTTTTTGAGCAGTTCTACGCCGCGGTCGACAGCGCGGACGTAATTCACGACGTCTGCGACATCTTTATGATGGAGTTGTGTTTGCGATGGACTAAGTAGGTCGTCAAACGTGCACTGGGTTCCCTCAATTTGCGAAGAAAGGAGTGCTTCTTTGCGCACGTACATTGTCAGATACATGTCGGCGTTGGGAACAAAGTAGAGCATGCCTTCAAGCTCTCCAAGCTTTCGTGAGCATGCGGAAAGCGTGCGATAGGTTTCCTCGGTGAGGTTTAGCTGCCTCAATGATTGCAAGGGCGTTGGAAAAAACGAATAGTAAGCCAATTTCCCCGATAGATTATTGCGGAGCGTTCCCTGGCCGTTCTCCTCGATTTGCATCGCGCCCTCCATATCTTTAGTGCCGGAAACTCGTTATTAGGCTAATCATATCAATTCTAATAACGAGTTTAAGGATTAAATAGTTATTAGAATTGATGTAAACAATCTAATGACGAGAAGTCGTTATTACTTGACCATGGAGCTCGGCTTGGTACAGGGGGGGGGTTATCCAAAATGAGAGCGGATAATCTCCCGTTTTGGCTCGGTGACGGCCTCAAAGTGGGAGATTATCCACGTTCGCTAGTTAAGCGTCCAAAAATCCACACTCGCCAAACCTGCCAAAAAGGGACGGGTTTATTTTGGCACGTTTCGATCGGTGTCAGGAAGTGTTAGGGACAAGGCGGCGGCAGGACTCGAGAGCGAAAAGAAGTATCGGGTTTGGTGCACCCGCTTCTGCCCGTCCCGTGCGCAGGCGATACTCGGCTTATCGACCAGCGATGCAAAGGAGATGCTCGTCCCACGAGCACTACCGGGAAGGGCTCGCGATTCGAGTCCCCACCTTAGCATTTGAACCATTTGGCACTATAATTACCGTAGGCATGCGCACAACGTTGCGCTTAATCAAGAGGAGAAAACGTATGGGTCTGTTTGACATGTTCAAGAAGAAGGCTGAGCCCGCGGCTGCCGCTGCTCCGGCCTCCATCTCTGCTTCTGCTGGCGCCGACGTGCTGTGCTCGCCCGTCAAGGGCAAGGTCATCAAGATGGCCGACGTGCCCGATCCCGTCTTTGGTGGCGAGGTTCTGGGCAAGGGCTGTGCCGTGTGGCCCGAGGACGATCTGGTCTACGCTCCCTGCGACGGTAAGGTGACCGTCACCATGGGTCACGCCGTGGGCTTGCAGTCCGATAGCGGCATCGAGGTTCTGGTGCACGTTGGCGTCGATACCGTCAACATGAACGGCGACGGCTTCGAGGGCTTCGTCAAGGCCGACGACGTCGTGAAGGCCGGCCAGCCCATTCTCAAGATCGACCGTGCCAAGATCGCTGCTGCCGGTTACAAGGACTGCGTCGTCGTGGCCGTGTCCAACACCGCCGAGTTTGCCGATGTCGAACTCGCCGTCGAGGCCGACTCCGCTGTCGCCGCCGGTGACGCCATCGTTAAGGTCGTCCGCAAGTAAATTGCGGCATCCAAAGGATGTGCAAGGGTGGTCGGGTTTTCCGGCCACCTTTTTTATTGCACCGCGGGAAAGCGTTTTATTGCACGTTGGGCGGGCTTGCAAACCGTTCGGACGCTAAAACGAACCGACCGTGCCTTCGCGTTGCCGAGGGTGTTCATAAGCGGATAGTATGGGCTTACTTATTACAACGTGCGCCGCGTCTGGGAAGCGCAGTGCCGCTCATTGGGAGGAACAACATGAAAAAGAAGCTGCTGCTTGCACCCCTCATGGCCGTCTTGGTTGCATGTGTGGTCGTGCTTTCCGGCTGTGGAGGTCCTTCGGTTGAGGAGCTCATCACCGAGGATCTTACGACTCAGTTTGACGAGGTCAAGAACGGTGGCGACGACTTCCTCTCTGGTCTGGAGGAGGCTTCGGGTGACGAGTTCGAGCAGCTGGGTATCGATCCCAAGGAGTATGCCAAGACCTATCTCGAGGGCTTTGACTACAAGATCGGCGACGTGACGGTCGACGAAGACAAGGGTGTCGCGACCGCCGAGGTCTCCATCACCTGCAAGTCTATGAACAAGATCGTCGAGGACTTCTCCACCCAGTATCAGGAGAAGGTCGCTGCGCTTGACACGGTTCCTTCCGATGACGAGCTGTACAAGATGGCCGGTCAGGTTATGGTCGATGTGACCAAGGCCACCGAGCCCAGGAAGACCACGGTTATCTTCAAGTACACCTGCAACGACGATGGCGAGTGGTCTGCCGACGACTCCGTCAACTCCGAGATGATGGATGCAATGCTGGGCTAGGGGGTTACGCGGTTCTACGAACCGCGTAACCAGTTGACGCTGCGCGCCGCCCAGGACGACAATTTGTCATTCAAAAGGCGAGGCATGACCAGAAGGTCTATGCCTCGCCTTTTTCATGCCAACTTGTTCGTCCTGGACGTCGCTCGCTGTCCATCCTCTACCTGCGTCGTTGCCATGGTGCGGCACTTGTAGTCATTGGGGACGTTCTTAAATGACCAGGCGGCAGTTGGGGACACTCCTTGTGCCAGCGTTGCATCGAGTGCTTGGGAAGATGCGACCCGGTTTTTGGTCAAATTCCGGGTCGCGGTTTCCGGATGGGGTTGGTTGCGGAAAGTGCGACCCGGAATATTGCTCTGAAACGGGATGCGGTTTCCCTGATGCGCCTCAAACGGAAAGCATATCCCATTCCGGAGCTCCAAAACGGGATGCGCTTTCCGCGCGGAAGAATTGTCGCAGCTGCGTTAAGCAGTGTCGCTCGTTACTCGCCCAGAATCAGCGCCGCTAGCTCGTCCTGGGTGTCCACCACGTAGTCGGCGCCGGCGGACTCCAGCTCTGCGCGGCCGCGGAAGCCCCAGCTGACGCCCGCACTCTTAAGGCCGGCGTTGTGACCGGTCAGGATATCGACATTGGAATCGCCCACATAGAGCGTGGTTGCCGGATCGGCGCCCAGCTCCTCCATCACATGCAGCGTGACGGGTGCTTCGGGCTTAGGCGGAAACGCGTCAACACGGCCCTGCACCAGCGCAAAGCGCTCGGAACCAAAATACTTCTCGATAAGCGGAGCCGCCGAGACGTGGTCCTTGTTGGTGAGCACGGCAAGCTGCACACCCGCGGCGCGCAAACGGTCGAGCATCTCGATTGTGCCGGCATAGGGGGCGGTGTGGTCCTCCTTGTGCTCGCCGTAGTAAGCCCTAAACTCGGCAAGCGTCTGCTCAAACATACGGCCGTCGCCCGCATACTCGGCAGGCATAAAGCGCTCAACCAGCTTGAGCATGCCGTTTCCCACCTTGTAGCGGTACTCGTCAACGGCAAACGTGGGCCAGCCGTGCATCTCGCAGGTATGGTTGCCGGCGGCCGCCAGGTCTTCGAGCGTGTTGAGGATGGTGCCGTCCAGATCAAAAATCACATGGGAAAAAGCTGCTGCCATGAAAGCTCCCGTCATTGGGTTTCAAAACGCACCTCATAATACTGGGCATGCGTGCCGGGCATGTTTGGAATCTGAATATCTTTAATAGCCCTGAGCCTTTGTCGTTAGCAAATTCTCGGCAGCTGCTCTCCCACGAGCATGTCGAGGATGCGGGTCGAGCCCCAGCCGGTGCGCACGCGCACGGCGGGACGGGCGCCCTCGGCAAGCGGCAGCACGCGACCGATGACGGCGGCATTCTCGCCGTAGCGGGCGGCGCGCATGGCGCTCAGCGCGGCATCGGCTTGCTCGGCCGGCACGACGGCAACCATCTTGCCCTCGTTTGCCACCTGCAGCACATCGTAGCCGAGCATCTCGCAGGCGGCCTGCACGTCGGGGCGCACGGGCACATCGTCCTCGTCGATCTCCATGGCAACGCCGCTGGCCTGGGCAAACTCGTTGAGTGTGGACGCCAGGCCACCGCGCGTGGGGTCGCGAAAGCAGCGTGTGTCGGGTGCTGCGGCAAGCACATCGGCAATCAGGTGGTTGAGCGGTGCGGCGTCGCTTTCGATCGTGCTCGAAAACGCTAGGCCCTCGCGTTGGCTCATGATAGCGATGCCGTGGTCGCCCAGTGTACCCGAGACCAGGATGACATCGCCGGGCTGGCAGTTTGCGCCGCTGAGCGCCACGCCCGCAGGCACCTCGCCCACGCCGGCGGTATTGATATAGACGCCGTCGGCCCCGCCGCGCTCGACCACCTTAGTGTCGCCCGTGATTATGGACACGCCCGCCTCGCGCGCCGTCTCGGCCATCGTCTGCACAATCTGGCGGAGCTTATCCATGGGATAGCCCTCTTCGAGGATAAAGCCGCACGATAGGTAGCGCACGTTGGCGCCCGAGGTCGCGACGTCGTTGACGGTTCCGCACACGGCGAGACGGCCGATGTTGCCACCGGGGAAGAACTGCGGCGAGACTACAAAGCTGTCGGTCGACATGGCGATGCGCCCGCTCGCGGGCAGCGCGGCGACGCCGGCGTCGTTGCCTTCGAGCAGCTCGGGCGACCCAAAGGCATCCAAAAAGACCTCATCGATGATGCGCTTCATCATCTGTCCGCCGGAGCCGTGGCCCAGCAGGACGGTGCTATCGGTAACGCTATGGGACATATCGAAAACTCCAATCGTGGGTGGAATTATATGGGTGAGGCGCAGCGTCGACTGGTCCGCCGTTCGTTAGAACGGCGGAACCTATTAGCCTCGGTAGCGGAAATATGCTGCGCAGCTGCCCTCGGAGCTCACCATGCAGGGGCCGACGGGATGCTCGGGCGTACAAGCGTGGTCGAACAGGGGGCAGTCGCTCGGCGTAATGGCCCCGCGCAGCACGTCGCCGCAGCGGCACCCGCGTGGCTCGACCGTCGGCTCGATGGACACGTCAAAGCGCATGCTGGCATCAAAGTGCGAAAACTCGGGACGAATGGCGAGTCCCGAAGCCGCAATCGATCCCAGCCCGCGCCACGTGGTATCGCACGGCTCAAATACCTGCTCGACCAGCTGGCGCGCCACAGGATTGCCGTCGGCATTGACGCCGCGACGGTAGGCGTTGTCGATCGCGGGTTGCCCCTCAACAACCATCTGGACCAGCATGCAGATACCCTGCAAGATGTCGACCGGCTCAAATCCCGTTACCACGCCTGGAGTCTTAAACTCGTCGACCAAAAAGCCAAAGGGGGCTAAGCCCGTGATGGTGGCGACGTGGCCCGGCAGGATAAAGCCGTCGATAGTGGTCTCGGGATCGTTGGCGATGGCGCGCAGCGCCGGCGGCGTGGTCTTGTGGGCGCAGTAGACCGAGAAGTTCTGGAGTCCGCGTGCATCGGCCTCCAAAATGGCGGCGGCGATGGTGGGCGTTGTGGTCTCAAAGCCCACGCCCATAAAAATGACCGGGCGATCGGGGTTTTGCTCGGCAATGTCGAGCGCGTCGAGCGGGGAGTAGACGATGCGAATGTCACGCCCTGCCGCCTTTTGCGCAGCGAGCGAGGTGGATGACCCGGGCACGCGCATCATGTCGCCAAAGGTGGTGATGATGGCGCCGTCTATGTTGGCGAGCGCGATTGCGTGGTCGATGTCGCGGTTGGCGGTAACGCAGACGGGGCAACCCGGACCGCTCAGCAGTTTGAGCCCGGCAGGCATAATGGAGCGAAAGCCATAGCGCCCGATACTCACGGTATGCGTGCCGCAGACTTCCATAAGGTTGATGGCGCGGTCGCCGGCAAGCTCATGAATGCGCTCGATGAGCTCGCGAGCCAGCTTGGAATCGCGAAATGCCGAAAAGTCGATACCGGAGCGCGCCGGCTGTCCGGCCGCCACTAGTATGCCTCGGCCGGGTTGCTGGCCAGTTGGTCTTCTTCGGCCAGTTCGGTCATGGCATTAACGAGCTCGAGCGTTTCTTGCGCTTCCTGCTCGTCGACGATCTGGATGCCAAAGCCGGCGTGTACGAGAATATAGTCGCCTACCTGCGCCGTCGGCACGAGTCTCAGCGACACGGGGCGCTCGATGCCCATCATGTCGACGGTGGCCTTGAGGTCGTCGTCGCGTTTGACTACTTTGCCGGGAACGGCAAGGCACATATTGTTCCCCTTTTATACGCTTTGCGCTGGATGGGCGCTTAATAATCCATCAGTTGATGGTAGCGCTCGCGGGGTTCGCGGGCAAACGCGTTACGCCTGTGAGACGGCGGCTTGCGGGCTGGCCGAACAGCCTATTGTGGCGCGACCTGCGCGAGGCGAGCGCGTGCGACTGCCGCCTGACCGTAGGCGATGCAGCCGTCGTTAACGGGCACGGTTTGGGGGACGAGGACAGTAAGGCCTGCGCTTTTGAGCTCGCGGGTGAGGAGTTGAAGCAGAAGTCGGTTCATGAACACGCCGCCCGAGAGCGCGACGGTGTCGATGCCCTCGTGCACGCAGATATCGCTGGCGATGCGCGCCGAGGAGCGCGCGACGGCGACATGGAAGTCGAGTGCGAGCCTGTCGGCGGGCGCTCCGGCTTCAGTTCCTCCCAAAAGTGTCTCAAAGAGTGCTTTCTGATCCAGAACATGGGGGCCGTTCAGCCACGATGGGCCAGATGCGAAATGGCCGGCGTTGTCGTCGGGAAAATGGGCGATTTCGTTGTCGAGCGCGCGCCAGGCGGCAGCCTCAAGCTCGATGGCGGGTTCGCCCTCGTAGGTTGCCTTGTCGCAGATGCCCAGAATTGCTGCCGCGGCATCAAAGAGACGCCCCATGCTGCTGGTACGCGGGCTGTTGATGCCGCGCTCGATCATGGTGGCTGTCACGCTGCGCGTTTGCTCGCCGAGGCTGTCCAAAAGCCGAGCGGCACCTGGGTGCTCGAGCAGGCCGAGCTCACTGAGCAGGGCAAAGGCGTTGCGGCAGGCGTCGCGCACGGAGGCCGCCCCGCCGGGGAGCGCCCAGGTGCGCAAATGCGCGGCGCGCTCAAAGCCGCCAAGGCTGGCAACAAGAAACTCGCCGCCCCAAATGGTCCCATCGGTGCCGGCGCCGGTGCCGTCAAAGGCGATGCCAAGGACACGCGCGTCGGTTGTAAGCTGGCCCGCGGCGATGGCTTCGGCCATTACGCTCGCGATATGCGCATGATGGTGCTGCACCTCGACGAGCGGCAGATTGCATTTTCGCCCCTGCTCGCGCGCCCACTGGCCCGATAGATAGCTGGGGTGTAAATCGCAGGCCAAGGCGGCGGGCGCCAAATCAAAGAGATCTTCCAAGCGCGTGCGCGCAGCGTTCCAGGCATCGAAGGTCCCGCCGTTTTCAACATCGCCGATATGCTGCGACACAAAACAGGTTGCCTCGCCGTTCGTCCCTTCACGCGTGAGCGCAATCGTGGCCTTTTGTTGTGGCCCGCAGGCGAGCACGCAGGACGGAGCGCGTTCGAGCGCCGGCAACGGCAGCGGCTGGGGTGCATATCCGCGAGCGCGGCGCACGGGCATAACGGCGCCGTCAACCACGCGCACCACGGAATCGTCATAGCGCGAGAGAATCGCTCGATTGTTGCCGAGCAGCGCGTCGGCAATGCCGGCGGCAACGAGGCGTTCCCAGGCAAGATCGTCATCGGTCTCGATGGGCTCTTCGCTCAGGTTGCCGCTGGTCATGACGAGCGCGTGCATGCCGTGCGACGCGGCAGCTGCAAGCAGAAGATGCTGAAGCGGGGTGTAGGGGAGCATAACGCCAAGCTCGGGCAGGTCGTGCGCGACGGACGGTGCGAGTACGAGGGCGTCGGGAGAATCGCCGTTGCCCTCGCCAACAGTGCGTCGGCGCAGCAGCACAATGGGACGGATGCTGCCGGCGAGAAGCTCGCGCTCAACGCCATCGATGTGACACAGGCGCTCGGCGTCGGCAAGGTCGCGCACCATAACGGCAAGCGGCTTATTGCTGCGACGCTTGCGACGGCGCAGCTCGCGTACCGCTTGTTCGTTGGTGGCATCGCAGGCCAGGTGGAATCCGCCCAGACCCTTGATGGCGACGATGCCGCCGCCAGCCAGCAGCTCGACGCAGCGTTCGATGATGGCATCGCTGGCCTCGCGCGTGGAGCCGACGGCTGGTGTCGCGTCGACCGCCGTTGGCACAACACCGCAATTGACCTCACGCCACGTAATATGCGGTCCACAATCAAAGCAGGCATCGGGCTGCGCGTGAAATCGCCGATCGAGCGGATCGGCATACTCTGCGGCGCAGGTGGGGCACATGGGAAAGCGATTCATCGAGGTGGCCGCTCGGTCATAGGGCAGCGAGCGAATGATGGTAAAGCGCGGTCCGCAGTTGGTGCAGTTGATAAAGGGATAGTGAAAGCGTCGGTCGGCGGGGTCGAACAGCTCGCGCAGGCAGTCGTCGCACGTGGCGATGTCGGGTGAGATGAGCGTCGTGTGGGCAGTTTGATCCTGTGACGCCACAATGCGAAAACCCTGCTCGTTAGCGGCGTCCCAGTTGCCGGGTGCTAGGTCCATAACCTCGACATGCTCAACGCGGGTCGCGGCAGGCGCGTGCTCCGACAGCGCGGCGACAAAGCCGTCGAGCGCCTCGACCGAAGCGTGCGCCTCGATATGCACGCCGTCGCCCGCGTTGAGCACCCAGCCGCAAATGCCGTGCGCCATGGCCTCGCGATACACAAACGGTCGCATGCCGACACCCTGCACAATGCCCGTTACATGGATATGCGCATGTCGCATGCGACCCTCCTTCGTTGAAATGTGTGCTGTTACAGCCCCAGGCTCTGCTTGGTGGCGGCGCACGTGAGCTCGCCGTGTTTGACGCCGCGCAGGCCCAGCAGGCGGTCGGCTAGTTCGTAGACGCGCTCGCCGCGACCCTTGAGCGCCAGAATCTCCAAGCAGTTGTGGTGATCCAGATGCACGTGCATGGTCGATACGATCTCGTTGGTGTAGTCGTGCTGCACCTCGTCCAGGCGGCGCGTCAGATCGCCGGTGTGATGGTCGTAGATCATGGTGAGCGACCCGATAACATGCTCATCGGGCGTGCGCATCTGCTCCTTGGCGATCGAGGCGCGAATCAGGTCGCGCACGGCCTCGGAGCGGTTGGCCACGTCGCCGCGGCGCGCGATCTGTTCGTCAAAACGGCGCAGCAGGTCGTCCGGTGCGGTAACCGAAAAACGGACCAGCTCGGAGCCGGAGCCACTACAGTGGCAGCCCGCGTCACCGTCCGCCCCATGCGGATGCTCGTGCTCGTACCCGCAGCCGTGCTCGTGTTCGGCCACGTTACACCAGCTTCACGGAGCCGACGGAGTTGTGGTCGGCCTCGATGGCCTCTTCGTAGCCCTCGAGTGCATCATGGGCCTCGTGCAGCGCGGCCATGGCGGCCTCGAGCTTGGCGCCGATGCGCTCCATGTCAAAATTCTCGGTCGCATGCAGCAGCTGATGGCTCCACTCGTGAGCGAGCTCGATGGTGTCGTCGACCTGCTTGACGCTCATGGCAAGCTGGCTCATGTTCATTCCAACATCATGCATGGGAAATCTCCTTTTGTATGGGGCAGTTCAGTGGTTCAGATTTTACTACGCCCGCTCTGCGCGCAGCTGCATAAGAAAACGGGTACGAGTCTGTGCGACCCGCACCCGTTCACTGGGGGCTGTTTGTGACTACCATACTATCCGTGGTTGCACTCGGTGCATTCAGAAGTCCGGCGAGCGGCGTAAAAGCGCTCATGGACGGCAGGCAGACGGCAACATGTAACAAGCGTATTACAGGTGCTTCTCAAGCAGCGCCTGCAGTCTGGCCTTGGGCAGCGCGCCAACGGAGCGGTCGATTTCCTCGCCGTTCTTAAAGACAACCAGCGTGGGGATGCTCATAACGCCAAACTTCATGGCCAGGTCCTGATTGTCGTCAATGTTGCATTTGGCGACGGCAAGCTTGCCGGCCAGCTCGTCGGCCACTTCGTCAACGATGGGCGAGAGCGAACGGCAGGGACCGCACCACGGTGCCCAAAAATCAACCAGCACGGGAAGGCTGCCGTTAACGACGGAATCGAAGTTCTCGGGGGTAATCTGCTTAATGTCAGCCATGGTGACCTCCATAGTGCGACGCGGCTCGGCCGCGTAAAACTCAGTACGACCGTGCTTATACCCAACGGCCCGCAATGCAACCACTCGCGGTCGGCTCTTTTATATAATGGTGGGCACGCAAACGATTGGAGAGCGCATGTCCACGTCACAAAGCCAGAAAAAAGAAGCCATCGCCCAGGCGACCGAGCAGGAGCTCGCATCGCTCGCGGGTCGCGGCGTGCGTATCGCGGGCAACGCGTGCTCGCCGATTGTGCTGATAAAAGGTGATTTAGACGATGCCGAGCGTGCGGGCGGCGAGCTGGCTGCCGGTCCAGACGGTGCCGCGCTGCGCAAGGCGCTCGGTGCCATCGGCTACGCGCCAGAGGATTTTTGCGTGCTGGCAAGTGTTGCCGGCGCGGGCGACGGAGCGGTTGCGGTAGGCGAGGGTCTGCCGTGCGAGCTGTTCCGCGAGGCGCTCGAGGCCTTGGACCCCGAGGCGGTCCTGCTGTTGGACGATCGCGCGGCCGATACCATGCGCGAGACCTATGCCGACATGCTCGTGGCAATCGACGACTTTGATACCGCTATGCTCAAGCCCGGCTTGGTCGCCCATGTGCAGGGTCGTCGCGTGCTCGCGCTCGACGGTTTCGAGGCGGCGCTCACTGACAAAGCCGCCAAACAACGTATGTGGGCATACATCAAGCAGCTGACCCCGGCAGCCGCGCCGCTGTAGCGGACTGGCACCGGCAAGGCGGCCCTGACGGGTCGAGCGCGGCGCCGGCTTGTCGCGCCCTTACATCACGGCGCGCAGCTCAAACCGGTCGCCGTTGATGCGAAACTGGCAGTTGCCGTTCATGCGCTCGACGGCAAGCTTAATGCTCTTGGTTCCAAAGCCGTGTCCGGTGTGCCCGGCTACGGGCATGCCGTCGACCATGCGCGGCGGGCGCCCAAACGTGTTGGAGACCAAAAGGAGCAGTTGACCGTCCTCGCAACGCAGGTCCAGATCGACAAATCGCTTGCCCTGGGGAGCGGCGCTTGCGGCGACGATGGCGTTGTCCAGGGCGTTAGAGAGCACGCTAAACAGATCGACGTCGGCTACATGGACGCTCTCGGGCACGGCGGCGCGCAAATCGGCGGCGATGCCGTTTCGGTTGATATCGGAGCTAAATGACGAAAGCGCGATATTGACCGTGTCGTTGGTGCAGTATCGGCGCACGGCGGTGCGGTCGTTCGTCTCGCAGAGCTCGTCGATGCGCTCGAGCGCCTCGTCGATGTGGCCCTCCTCGATCAAAGCCGCAAGGCCGCGCAGGAAGTGCCGCATGTCATGGCGGAGGACCGAAAGCTCGCGTCCAGATTGGCGCCAAGCCTCGAGCTCCTTGATGGCCGTGCTGTCGCGGGTCGCGAGCATCCAGCGCTCGCGCTCGGCGATTTCCTTCGCCTCGTATTCGCGCAGATACACAGCAAGAAACATAAGGTAGAACGCGCAAAGCGCAAACGCCAAAAACTCAACCGTCACCACGGAACCCGAGTGGAAGAGCGTGGTGTAGACGTTGGTGGCGTAGTCAAAGATGTAGTAGACGAGCGGCAGGATGAGCAGAATCTCGAGTTCGGTAGGGCTTTTGATCGCCAGGCGCGGACCGATGTCGCTTGCCCAATGCAGCAGGATCGCAAAGACGGCGGCCGTGGTGATAATGCGTGCCACGTAGTACGCGATTTGCGAGTCGGTGGCGGCCAGCGCGGCGATGCCCATCCAGTTGCTGAACTGGCAGCTCAGGTAGGCACTGGTGACGCCCAGCATAACGAGCAGCGGGCTCAGGCGATAGCGCGCGCACAGATAGATGACGAGCGGCAGATGCACGACGAGCGGATATACCTGACGGGCGAAAAGCTCGCCGCCGACGGCATTGGCGAGGCCGAATGCGCATCCGGTTACGGCACTGACCATCACGAGCTCAAGTGCATGGCGCCGGTTGATCTCGATGCCGCAGAGCGCCGCCGAGGCAAAAACGCCAAAAAGTAGGGTCGTTGCGTGGTGGGTTGCCCAAAGCATCATCTCGGTCGTGGGGAGCATTAGCGCCTCCCGCCCTCGAACCGTGCCGCAAAGTAGGCATCCTGGAAACCCTGCTTGCAGCTGCGCGCCAGCGGGATGCAAGCGCCCGAGCGCATGACGATATCCGTGCGGTTGAAGTGGTCGATATTGCGCAGGTTGACCTGGTAGCTGCGGTGACACTTAAAGAAGCTCGCGTTTTTGGCTAGCTGGTCCTCAATGTTGCGGAACGGCTCGAGCGCCTCGATATCGCGCCCATCGCGCAGGTGGAATACCACGTGCTTGTTGCGGGCCTCGGCATATTCGATATCGGACAGGCGCAGGGCATGGTAGCCAAAGGACGTTTTGGTTACGAGCTCATCGGTCGCGGCGGGTCGCATGCTCGAAAGCTCATCGAGCAGTTGCGCCAGGCGTTCGTACGCTACGGGCTTGAGCAGGTAGTCGAAGGCGCGGACCTCATAGGACTCCAGCGCGAATTCGGGTGACGAGGTGAGGAACACCAGTCGCACGGCGGTGTCGGATTGGCGCAGCTCCCGCGCGGTGTCCATGCCGTTGACGAGCGGCATGATCATGTCGAGCAGAATGATGTCGGCGCGCGATGCAGCATGGCGGGCCAGCAGGTCCTCGCCGCGCGTGACGAGCGCAACGTCGACTGCCGTGCCCGTCTCGGTCGACCAGCGGTCGATCATCCGGTGCAGTCTATCTAGAAAAGCGACGTCGTCGTCGCAGGCGATAATCTTGAGCATTCGAGCCCCCTTAGTAGTTCGATTTTGCCACATTGGGTGCGCGCCGCCCGCGGGGGAACACCCCGTTTGCGCCCCACGGTGCGCAACTCGCGCCGAGCGGCAGGGCGTCAGTTTTGGCGGCCGCACAATACTCCATGGATACACATGTCAATCGATGCCGGCGGTTGGACGGGGAATCAGGCCGACCGCCGGCGCCAAGCATCGGCAGTGCACGGTTCGTGGCCACGCCTTGGCTGCAGCCGAGATTCCGTCTGCAGCCCCTTGGGCCAGGGCAAAACTATCCGCTCGAACCGTGCGGCAGGTCCATTTTCGACTATCCTCAGCTTGCCAGTTCGAAAATGGACCTGCCGCATGATTGAATCTTTATTTCAACTTTACACCTAGGTTTACAGCTGTCTTGTCAGCTGTAAACCTAGGTGTCATACTAAAGCCCCAAGATTCGCCAAAAGAGAGGGGCCTTGATGGCACAGAGCGCGAACATGGATGCGTCGGAGCTTGCGCGCGATATCGCGGCCGGCCTAGCATCGGCAACGACGGCAACGGAGCGCGCGGCACTGGTGCCCGCAGAGCTCGTCGAGGCCATTCAGCAACTAAAAACCCAACGTGACGCGGTGATCTTGGCGCACTACTATGTGGCGCCCGAGGTCCAAGCCGTTGCCGATTACGTCGGCGACAGCTTCTACCTGGCAAAGCTCGCCAAGAGCCTGCCGCAGCAGACCATCGTGCTGTGCGGCGTGGAGTTTATGGGCGAGAGCGCCAAGCTGCTCAACCCCACCAAGACCGTGCTGCTGCCCGAGCCGGGCGCGGACTGCCCCATGGCGCACATGGTCAAGCGCGAGACGGTCGATGCGGCGCGCGCCGAGTACGGCGACGACCTTGCCGTGGTCTGCTACGTCAACTCGACGGTCGAGATCAAGAGCTGGAGTGACGTGTGCGTCACCAGCTCCAACGCCGTCAAGATCGTGTCCGAGCTGCCGCAGCAGCACGTCCTGTTCATCCCCGATCAAAACCTGGGCCGCTTCGTAGCCGAGCAGGTGCCGCAAAAGCACGTCATCCTCAACAATGGCTATTGCCCGCGCCATCACATCATCACCGTCGAGCAGATCGTCGATGCGCAGGAGGCGCATCCCGACGCGCTCGTGCTGGCGCACCCCGAATGCAAGGCCGACGTCCTTGCCGAGGCCGACTACATCGGCTCCACCGCCGGCATCATCAAGTACGCCGAGGATTCGGACGCGAGTGAGTTCATCATCGTGACGGTCCGCGGCGTGCTCTACGAGCTCGAGCGCCGCTGCGAGGGCACCGGCAAAAAGTTCTATTTCCCCGCGGTGCAGCCCACCTGCGTCAACATGGATCTCATCACACTCGAAAAGCTCGTGCGATGCCTGGAGACGGGCGAGGGCGAGGTACAGATCGGCGTGTCGGACGAGGCGGCCGACCAGGCCAAACTTACGCTCGACCGCATGCTCGAGTACGCGGCGTGCTAGAACGATGTGACATGAGGGGCAGTCCCTTATGTCACATTACAAGGGAGAGGATTCCTGTGGAAACCAAACAATACCCCGATATGGAGTGCGACGTTGTCATTGCCGGTTGCGGCGTGGCGGGCCTGTACGCGGCCCTCAATCTGCCGACGAGCACGCGCGTGATCATGCTCTCCAAGGGCGCTGTCGACGAGTGCGATTCGATGCTCGCGCAGGGCGGCATCTGCGTGCTGCCCGAGGGCTCGGACTACGATGCCTTCTTTGAGGACACCATGCACGCCGGCCACTACGAGAACCGCCGCGAGAGCGTCGACATCATGATTCGCTCGAGCCGCTCGGTCATCAACGACCTGCTGGCGATAGGCGTGGATTTTGAGCGCAAGGCCGACGGCAGCCTCGACTTTACCCGCGAGGGCGCGCACAGCCGTCCGCGTATTGCCTTCCATGCCGACATTACGGGCAAGGAGATCACGACCAAGCTGCTCCAGGCCGTTCGCAAGCTGGATAACGTGCAGATTTTGGAGCACGTGGCCATGACCGACATCCTGACGGGCGAGCGTGATGGCGACACGGTGTGCACCGGCGTCGTTGCCGTTTCCGTGGACGAGGACAACTCGGTTCGTCCCGCCGACGAGCTGGCAAACGCCGCCGAGGGCGTGCATGCCGGCGAGCCGTTTAAGATCCATGCCCGCCACACGCTGTGGGCTACGGGCGGTATCGGCGGCGTATACGACCATTCGACTAACTACCCGCAGCTCACGGGCGATGCCTGCTACATTGCTCAGGAGCATGGCATTAAGATGGAGCACCTGGACTACGTGCAGATTCACCCCACGGGGCTGTTCTCGCCGCAGCCGGGCCGCACCTTCCTGATCAGCGAGAGCTGCCGCGGCGAGGGCGCGATTTTGCTCAACGCCGCCGGCGAGCGCTTTACCGATGAGCTTCAGCCGCGCGATGTGGTCGCCGCGGCCATTCGCGAGCAGATGAAGCAGGACGGTACCGAGCACGAGTGGCTGAGCTTTGCCCCCGTCGAGCGCGACGTGGTGACCGGGCACTTCGCCAACATCCGCGCACGCTGCCTGGAGGACGGCCGCGACATCCTGGACGAGCCCATTCCCGTTACGCCCACGCAGCACTACTTTATGGGCGGCGTGTGGGTCGACAAGGACGGTCGCACCTCGATGCCCGAGCTCTATGCCGCGGGCGAGACGGCCTGCAACGGCGTTCACGGCAAGAACCGTCTTGCATCAAACAGCCTGCTCGAGTCCCTAGTCTGGGGTCGCCGCGCTGCTTGGCGTATGCGCACCGGCGAGTCGCTGGCCGTGGAACAGGCAGGCGAGCCCGCGCTCGATGGACGCCATCGCGCCTTGAGTTCCGATACCCTTGCAATCGATGATCTGGCCCGTGCCGCCGGCACGCAGGCCGTGGAGGAGTAGACCATGAATCCCATTACCATGAAACTCGTCGTCGATGATCTGATTCTGCAGGCCCTGCGCGAGGACATTACGTTTGAGGACGTGAGCACGGCGAGCGTGTGCCCCACGGCGCGTCCCGCCACGGTGGAGCTCATCGCCAAGGCCGACGGCATCATCGCGGGCCTGGACGTGTTCGCTCGCACCTTTGAGCTGCTGGATTCGCAGAGCTCGGTGCTGTTTGATGTTGCCGACGGTGACGAGGTGCACGCCGGCGACCACGTGGGCCAGGTGCGCGGCGACGCGCGCGTGCTGCTTTCGGGCGAGCGCGTGGCGCTCAACTATCTACAGCGTATGAGCGGTATCGCTACCTATACGCACAGAATGGCTGCGGCGCTCGAGGGTACCAAGACCGTGCTTGTCGACACACGCAAGACCACGCCGGGCATGCGCGTGTTTGAGAAGGCGGCGGTTGAGATCGGCGGCGGCAGCAACCACCGCTACAACCTGTCGACGGCCGTCATGCTCAAGGACAACCACATCGATGCCGCCGGTGGCGTGACGCGCGCGATCGAGATGGCGCGCGCCCATGCGTCGTTTACCACGACGGTCGAGATTGAGTGCGAGAACCTGGACATGGTGTGCGAGGCCGTGGAAGCCGGCGCCGATATCATCATGTTCGACAACATGACTCACGACGACATGGCTGCCGCGATTGAGCTTATCGCCGGCCGCGCCAAGACCGAGTGCTCGGGCAACGTGGATGCCAGCAATATCCGCGCCCTGGCTGATCTGGGCGTCGACTACATTAGCTCGGGCGCCCTGACGCACTCCGCGCCGATCCTCGACCTCTCGCTTAAGCACCTGCGTCTGTTGGACGGTAAATAATGGACGCCCGCGAGCGTCGCCGTGCCATCATGGCCGTGCTCGAGGGAGCCACGGAGCCCGTATCGGGCAGCGCGCTTGCCCGCGAGGTTAGCGTGAGCCGTCAGGTCGTGGTTCAGGATATTGCCCTGTTACGTGCCGATGGGCACGATATCGTGGCGACCAACCGTGGTTATGTGCTGCAGGAGGCCCCCAGCAGCCCCGCCGTGCCCACGCGCTTGGTCAAGGTTCGCCACAGCGTGGAGCAGGCAGGCGATGAGCTCACGAGCATCGTCGACGCGGGTGGTGCCGTGCTCAATGTAATCGTCAACCATCGCGTGTATGGCAAGATCACAGCCGATCTGGACATTCGCAACCGTCGCGATATCGAGCGCTATCTTGAGGGCATTGCCAGCGGCAAGAGCTTCCCGCTGCTGACGGTGACGAGCGGCTACCACTTCCATCGCATTGCGGCAGAGGATGAGCAGACCCTCGACGAGATCGAGACCATACTCAAGGAAAAGGGCTATCTGGCGGATCTGATGCCCTACGAAGACGATCTCTCTTAGCCGACGCTGCAAACGCCCCATTTGGGCAATCTGGCCTTCAATCGTCGGTCGCGTACCAAAGTACGCTTCCCTCCTCTTTCAAGCCACCTTGCCTCAAATGGGGCGTTTTCGCTGGCGCGAGTTTAACCGGCGGCGGTGCCATATTAGCTGCCCATACAAAGAAAAGGAGGCCTCCGCGGCGATGCGGAGGCCTCCTTTTTGTGCGCGGTGTACTTTTGAGTGTGCAAGTGGGGAGTTGTTACTCCTCGACGATCTCGGTGATCGCGCCAGCGGGGCAAGCGTCCTGGCAAGCGCCACAGGCGACGCAGGAGTCCTCGTCAGCGACGGTGGCGACGTCCTGGAGCTCCAGAACGCCAGCGGGGCAGGTGTCGACGCAAACGCCACAAGCGATGCACTCGTCGGCATCAATTACGGGATGAGCCATGGTAGTTTCCTCTCTGTTGACCGACGCTACAGACGATGCGCGCCGGTTTGATTCGGGCAAAAACATACCACGGGAGCGACCGTTTGCAATACCCTCTGGCCGGCATCTTCATACCGTTCGCCGAGTATGCCAAGGTTTACTAAAAAACGTGCAGGTGGGGCCGTTGAGCTGCGCAAATGTTAGCTAAAGGTGACTTGAAATATTGAGCGATTGAGCGCGCTTTTGGAAAGCGTGTCCCGGAATCGATGCTCGAAACGGGTTGCGCTTTCCTCGGGGTCGCCCAAAGACCACTCCGTGCGGCTCCGGACCTAAACTTCAGTCATCTTTACATAGATCTCAATAGATTTGCCGAGAACTCAATCAGTGCGTCTACCTGCGCATTTGTGAACCTAAACTCTCAGCAATAAGAAATCTTATATGAATTGACTTAGATTTTGTATATTCCGGCCCATAAGGGGATACACTACATCCTGAAAGACAAGCCGAAACACCGCGCGGCAGACCGCCGAGTCGGTGCAAACGCACAAGAGAGAGGGAATTTCTAATGGGCAAGATTCTTGGTATCGACCTTGGTACTACTAACTCCGCAATGGCCGTTCTCGAGGGTGGTTCTCCGACCATTATCGTGAACGCCGAGGGCGACCGCACCACCCCGTCCGTCGTGGGCTTCCGTGCCGACGGCGACCGTGTCGTGGGTAAGGCCGCTAAGAACCAGGCTGTCACCAACCCCAAGAACACCGTGTTCTCCATCAAGCGCTTCATGGGCCGCAAGTACTCCGAGTGCACCTCCGAGATCAAGACCGTGCCGTATGAGGTCAAGGAGGGCCAGGGCGGCCGCGCCGTCGTCGACATCGAGGGCAAGGATTACACCGCCGAGCAGGTGAGCGCCATGACGCTCGCAAAGATGAAGGCCGACGCCGAGAAGTATCTGGGCGAGACCGTCACCGACGCCGTCATCACCGTCCCGGCCTACTTCAACGACGCCCAGCGTCAGGCCACCAAGGACGCCGGTAAGATCGCCGGCCTCAACGTCAAGCGTATCGTGAACGAGCCGACCGCTGCTGCTTTGGCCTATGGCCTGGACAAGCAGGGCACCGACCAGCGCATCCTGGTCTTCGACCTGGGCGGCGGCACCTTCGACGTCTCCATCCTCGACCTCGCCGACGGCGTGTTTGAGGTCCTGTCCACCTCGGGCGACAACCACCTGGGCGGCGACGACTGGGATCAGCGCGTCATCGACTGGATGGCCGATAAGTTCCAGCAGGAGAACGGTGTCGACCTGCGTCAGGACCCCATGGCCCTGCAGCGTTTGAAGGAGGCCGCCGAGAACGCCAAGAAGGAGCTCTCCGCCGCCCAGCAGACCACCATCAACCTGCCGTTCATTACCATGAACCAGTCCGGCCCGCTGCACCTCAACTACACGCTGACCCGCGCCGAGTTCGAGAAGATCACCCGTGACCTGCTCGAGCGCTGCAAGCAGCCTGTCACCAACGCCCTGCGCGACGCCAAGCTTAAGCTCTCCGATCTGACCGAGGTCATCCTCGTCGGCGGCTCCACCCGTATGCCCGCCGTCCAGGAGCTCGTCAAGACCATGACCGGCAAGCAGCCCAACATGTCCGTGAACCCCGACGAGGTCGTTGCCGACGGCGCTGCCGTCCAGGGCGGCGTGCTCACCGGCGACGTCGAGGGCATCCTGCTGCTCGACGTTACCCCGCTGTCGCTGGGCGTCGAGACCATGGGCGGCATCATGACCAAGATGATCGACCGCAACACCACGATCCCGACCTCCAAGACCGAGGTCTACTCCACCGCTGCCGACAACCAGACCAGCGTCGAGATCAACGTGCTCCAGGGCGAGCGCGAGCTTGCCCGCGACAACAAGTCGCTCGGTAAGTTCCAGCTGACCGGTATCCCGGCTGCCCGCCGCGGCGTGCCGCAGATCGAGGTTACCTTCGACATCGACGCCAACGGCATCGTCAAGGTCTCCGCTAAGGACAAGGGCACCGGCAAGGAACAGCAGATCACCATTTCCGGCTCCACCGCTCTGTCCGACGACGAAGTCGATCGTATGGTCAAGGACGCCGAGGCTCATGCCGAGGAGGACAAGAAGCAGAAGGAAGAGGTTGAGGTCCGCAACCAGACCGACAGCCTGTGCTACTCCACCGAGCAGACCCTCAACGAGCTCGGTGACAAGGTTTCCGCCGACGTGAAGTCCAAGGCCGAGGCCGCTATCGCCGACGCCAAGAAGGCGCTCGAGGGCTCTGACGTCGAGGCCATCAAGGCCGCCGGCGAGTCCCTGCAGTCCGTGGCCTACGAGCTGGCCCAGGTTGTCTACGCCGACGCTCAGCAGCAGACCGACGGTGCCGCCGGCGCCCAGCCTGCCGATGATGACGTCGTCGACGCCGACTACGAGGTTGTGGACGACGAGGACAAGTAATCATGTCCGCCCGTAAAGCTCGCACGGAGGCGGCTGCCGCTGGCGCCGCCCCCGTTGACTCTGAGGAGAAGGACGTGAAGATTCCCGTAGAAGCCGTCGACGATACCGAGGCCAACGAGGCCGAGGCCGCCGAGGCTGCCGAGAACCAGGTAGAGGATTCCAACAAGGAGGCGACGATGACCGAGGACGAGATGGTGGAAGCCGCTATCCGCGCCGGTGAGGAAGCCGCCGACAACGACTTTAAGCTTAAGTTCGAGCAGGCCCAAAAGGAGCTTGCCGACGTGCGCAATGAGCTCGATGCTGCGGCAGAGGCCCAGAAGGCCGCCGAGGACAAGGCGAAGGACGCCACCGAGCGCACCGCCCGTCTGCAGGCCGACTGGGAGAACTTCCGTCGCCGCACCGCCAACGAGCGCATCGCCGAGCGCGAGCGCGCGACCGAGAAGCTCGTTACTGCGCTGCTGCCGGTGGTTGACGATATCGAGCGTGCGATCGACCATGCCCGTAGCCAGGAACTTGCCGACGACTTTAAGCAGTTCGTCGACGGCGTCGACGCGGTGCATGCCAAGCTGCTCGATGTGTTTGCGCACGAGGGCGTTGAGCCCATCGACCCCAAGGGCGAGGCGTTCGATCCGCTCGAGCACCAGGCCGTGGGTCGCGTCGAGGACGCGTCGCAGTACGACGAGACCGTCAACGACGTGTACCAGAAGGGCTACCGCATGGCGGACCGCATTCTGCGTTCCGCGATGGTGACGGTGACCTACGGTGGCGAGAAGCGCCCCGCACCGGAGCCCGAAGCGGCGCCCGAGGATGCTACGGCCGATACGGCCGAGAGCACCGAGGAGTAATTGAGAAGGGCCCCGGGGCAACACCCGGGGCCCTTTCTGGCCAAGTGCCATATGACAGCATGAGCCGCCGTCCGCAGGGGCGGCGGACGTAACAGGAGAGGAGCTACGATGGCTGCAGGCAAAACCTTCTATGACATCCTGGGCGTATCCAAGAGCGCCTCCGACAAAGAGATCAAGAGCGCGTTTCGCAAGCTCGCGCAAAAATATCACCCCGATGCCGGCGGCGACGAGGCCAAGTTCAAGGAGATCAGCGAGGCCTACGAGACGCTTTCGGACGAGAAGAAGCGCAAAGAGTACGACCAGATGCTCATGTTCGGCGGCATGCCGGGCGCGGGCGGCGCGTATGGCGGCGGCTACGGTGCCGGCGCGGGCGCCAGCGGCTGGGGCGACATCTTCGACAGCATCTTTAGCGGCAACGGCGCCTGGGGCAGCGATTGGGGCTCGGGCTTTGCCGGGGCTGCGGGCGCTGCCGGTGCCGGCGCGGGTCGCAGCCGCGCTCGCAAGGGCGGCGACCTGTCGCTGACCGTCGATGTGACGGCCGAGGACGCGTTTCGCGGTGTGACGCACAAGGTCACCTACCGCATTCCCTCGACGGGCGAGCAGCAGACCATTACGGTCTCGGTGCCCGCGGGCGCGGTCGACGGCGGCAAGCTGCGTTACAAACGCCGTGGCGAGTACGGCGTTGCCGGAGGCGAGCGTGGCGACCTGGTCGTGACCACGCATGTGGAGGAGCATCCGCTGTTTAAGCGCAAGGGTGCCGACGTGACCATGGAGGTACCGGTCTCGGTCTACGAGGCGGCGCTCGGCTGCACGGTGGACGTACCGACGCCCGGCGGTGCGACGGTTCGTCTGAAGGTGCCCGCGGGTACCCAGACGGGCAAGAAGTTCCGCTTTAAGGAGATGGGCGCGCCCGACGTTAAGCACCGTGGCCGCACAGGCGCGCTGCTCGTCGAGATCAAGGTGCAGGTCCCCACGAACCTATCCGATGACGAGCGCGATGCCATGACCAAGCTGCGCGAGGCCGACACGCGCGATTATCGCGAGAAGGTCAACCGTTACAAGGCGACGTACTAGGGCGGTCGTGGCGCACACCCGCGCCCGCGGGCTTATGATGGACGATAACGAGACGGAAAGGGATCAGGTAGCATGGCCGAGGACAATAGGAATAAACCGCTGTACATGATCAGCGTGGCGGCCGAGCTGACCGGCATGCATCCGCAGACTCTGCGCGTCTACGAGTCCAAGGGCCTGGTGAATCCCCAGCGCTCGGGCGGCAACACGCGCCTGTACTCGCGTGCCGATATCGAGCGCTTGGAGCTCATCAACCAGCTGACCGACGAGGGCATCAACCTTGCCGGCGTGGTGCGCATCCTCGATATGAAGGAGCGTGCCGAGGAGCGCGAGCGCGAGAACGAAAAGCTCCGCGCCCGCGTGCGCCAGCTCGAGGACGAGCTGCACGAGTATAAGATGCAAAAGAAGATCACCGCCCTGGCCCCGCGCGATGGCTCAGTCAACCCCGAGCAAGTTATGCGCAAGCTGCTAGGTACGGGTGGCGACGTATAGTTCCGCCGGCGCTGCCGGGCACTCATTGGGGACAGACTTAAATGAGTGCCCCAAAATGAGAGTGGATAATCTCCCGTTTTTGGCCTTTATACAGGCTCAAAGTGGGAGATTATCCACTCTCGTCATTTCGGCGTCTAAGTCTGCCCCCGGCACCCAACTCGTTCTTTGCTTTACTGAGATAAAGTGAACGTGCAGATTCGTAACCCACTCGCAACCGTTCTATGGCACGATATTGAACGAATGTATGCTATGCGCCCAAATCGTTTTGGGCAGAGTGGGAGACAGTATGGTTAAGCTGTACGAGGACGGCATCTACCTGCGCGGCGGCAGCGAGGTCGTGCCTGCGGCCGAGGCTGCCGAGCGCGGCATTACGCAGACGCCTGAGGACGCCAAGCGCGGCACCATCGCGTATTCGATCCTCCAGGCACACAATACGTCTGGAGATCCCGAGGCGCTCAAGATTCGCTTCGACGCCATGGCGAGCCATGACATCACCTTTGTCGGCATCATCCAGACGGCGCGCGCCTCGGGCATGGAGCAGTTCCCGCTGCCCTACGTGCTCACCAACTGCCACAACTCGCTGTGCGCCGTGGGCGGCACCATCAACGAGGACGACCACGTCTTTGGTCTCTCGGCTGCCAAGAAGTACGGCGGCATTTTCGTCCCGCCGCACATCGCCGTCATCCACTCCTTTATGCGTGAGAACTTCGCCGGTTGCGGCAAGATGATCTTGGGCTCCGACTCGCACACCCGCTACGGCGCCCTGGGCACCATGGCCGTGGGCGAGGGCGGCGGCGAGTTGGCCAAGCAGCTGCTGCGTGACACCTACGATGTTGCCTATCCCGGCGTTGTCGCCATCTACCTCACGGGCGCCCCGCGTCCCGGCGTCGGCCCGCACGACGTGGCGCTCGCCATCATCCGCGCCGTCTTTGCCAAGGGCTACGTCAAGAACAAGGTCATGGAGTTCGTGGGCCCCGGCATCGCGAGCATGACGACCGACTACCGCAACGGCGTCGACGTCATGACCACCGAGACCACCTGCCTGTCGAGCATCTGGGCCACCGATGAGGACACGCACGCGTTTTTGACCATGCACGGCCGCGGGGACGACTACCGCGAGCTCAAGCCCGCCGATGTCGCCTACTACGACGGCTGCGTCGAGGTCGACCTGTCGAGCATCAAGCCCATGATCGCGCTGCCATTCCATCCCTCCAACGGCTTTGAGATCGACGAGCTCAACGAAAACCTCGAGGACATCCTTCACGAGGTGGAGCTTGAGGCCGCCAAGATCGGCGAGGGCAAGACGCACTTTAGCCTGCTCGACAAGATTGTCGACGGCAAGCTGCACGTGCAACAGGGCGTTATCGCCGGCTGCTCGGGCGGCAACTACGACTCCGTGGTCCAGGCTGCCCGCGTGCTCAAGGGCGCCAACACCGGCTGCGGCGAGTTCTCGCTGTCGGTCTACCCCACAAGTCAGCCCGTGGCGCTCGAGCTTACGCGCCGCGGCTATATCTACGATCTCATGGAGGCTGGCGCGATCGTGCGCACGGCGTTCTGCGGCCCGTGTTTCGGTGCCGGCGACACGCCTGCCAACAACGGCCTGTCCATCCGCCACACCACGCGCAACTTCCCCAACCGCGAGGGTTCCAAGCCGGGTAATGGCCAGCTGAGCGCCGTGGCCCTGATGGACGCCCGCTCCATTGCGGCGACGGCTGCCAACGGCGGCATCCTGACGCCAGCGACCGACCTGCCCGAGGAGACTTGGGACGAGGCCTGCGAGTACACCTTTGACGACGCGCCGTACAAAAAGCGCGTGTACTGGGGCTTTGGCAAGGCCGAGCCTGCCGACGAGCTGGTCGAAGGCCCCAACATCAAGCCGTGGCCCGCGATGGAGCCCCTCGGCGACGACATCCTGCTCAAGGTGTGCTCCAAGATCATGGACCCGGTCACTACGACCGACGAGCTCATTCCTTCGGGCGAGACGAGTTCCTTCCGCTCTAACCCGCTGGGCCTGGCCGAGTTTACGCTCAGCCGCCGCGATCCGGCCTATGTGGGCCGTTCCAAGGAGGTCGACGCCGTGGAGAAGCGCCGCGTTGCCGGCGAGGCGGCAGGCGACCTGACGGCGCTCGACACCGAGCTTGCGGGCGTGTTTGAGGCACTGGCCGGCGCTGGCGTCGCGGCCGATGCCAAGGCGACCGAGTACGGTTCTATGCTCTACGCCAAGAAGCCCGGTGACGGTTCCGCCCGCGAGCAGGCCGCGAGCTGCCAGCGCGTGATCGGCGGTCTGGCCAACATCGTTCACGAGTACGCCACCAAGCGTTATCGCTCCAACGTGATGAACTGGGGCATGGTGCCCTTCCAGATGGAGGCCGAGCCCAACTTTGAGGTGGGCGACTACGTCTTTGTGCCGGGCATCCGCGCCGCGCTCGATGGCGACCTGAAGGACATCGCCGCCTACGTGGTGCGCGCCGACGGCACGGTTGAGCGGATTGAGCTCTACATTGCCGATATGACGGCAGAGGAGCGCGCTATCGTCAAGGCCGGCTGCCTGATCAACTACAACAAGTTCAAGACCGCTGCCGAGTAACGCACTTAATTGTCCGCCCGGGGCTTACCCTTCCCCGCCCGCTCACGCGCTTCGCGAGGGTCGCGTTCGGGAAAGGGTAAGCCCCGGGCTACATTTCTGCGTTCTCGTTGGGTCTTGAGGGACGCTAATAAATAGACTTGCTTGATGCCGCCTCTGTTAATGGGGCGGCTTCTTTTTGTCGAAAACCGCCACAAAGGGGACAGGCACCTTTGTGGCGATCCGCGGTTTGTCTTGTCCTGTAACAGGTAGACCCTTATTTGCCGAGTAGTTGTTACAGATCTAGATAAACGGGCGCCGCTGAGCATTTCATCTCAATCTGTAACATCTGGGGTCAAAAACGGCAGCTAGATGTTACAGATTGAGACAGTCGAGTGCCAGAGTCGAAAACCACCACAAAGGGGCCTGTCCCTTTCGTGGTGGTGGGGCGAGCTCGATGTTGCCGTGCTCGTTGAACGACATTCTAATGAGCGTCCCTACAGGATTTCATCCGGGCTGGCGGGTTTGGTTGTTTTGGGGATGCCGAGTTTGGATGACGCGAAATCGTCAACATTGTCCTTAATTCCGTCTTTGGTGTAGACAGTGACCATATAGGTGCTGTGTCCGAATTCGCCCTTGTCGCGTGTTGCCCAGGCATCCCAGTAGGCGGCCCCGTTTCGCCCTTTGATTTTTCCGACACGGCGGAGTTCTGTTCGCTTTAATTTCCGGTTGCTATAGATGGTTCGACCGGCTTCCGCGGTGAGCCCGCACTGTCCAAGCAGCTTGTCGAGGACTTGGTTCATGTGGCGCTCATCGGTGTTTGGTGCGTAGTCGTAGGCGAGGGTGATGGAGTCGAGTGGCTGGTCGTCGATCAGATAGTTTAGCGCCTGAGGTTCAAGGCAGAAATAGGGGGAGCATCCGTCGACCTTGCCGAGCAACGGTAACTTGGACTGCCAACTTCCGGTGGGAATTGCATATTCGTAGAACACGCCACGACAGACAAAGGAGAGCGAGGTGGCACGCGAGCCGGCGTCGATCATCCCGCAAAGATCGAAGGGCGAGGCGATACCAAAAGAAAAGGGCGTGATGACGATAAGGAAGAGCATCACGATGGGTATGGCGAGAATGGCGATGACGTTGCGACCGGTGGAATGAGACGGCTTCATATGCGCTCCTCGAGACAAAGATCTGTTGAGGATAGGCAGAAATGGATATGTTCAGAGAACAATTCAAGTTTAATCTCATGGCGCGAGATGGTCGACCGTTAGCGTCGAAAACCGCCACAAAGGGGACAGGCACCTTTGTGGCGATGGGGTACGAACGGCTCCTTTTGGTAATAGTGTTAGCTGGCGGTATCATTAGTGCAGGTGGCGAAGGTTTGCATTGTGGGGTGTTTTGCCGTGAGCCGTTCTGCCCGTATTGGATTGATTGTCTTGGCGCTTGCGATCGCTGTGGTTGGCGCGGGCGCTGTCGGTATGGCATTTCTACCTGCTGCGGTGACGGAGCCGTTGGTCAAGCCTGTGACTCAATCTGTCGAACTTCTGACCGGCGACGACAAGCCCGAGACCATTACCGTTGATTTTGATGAGCAGCCGGCTGTGCTGGGTATTAGCAATTATCCGCGTATTCAGCTTGGGGCCATGCGCTATACCACGGATACAAGCCTGATCGATAGGGCGTCCGAGCTACTCAAGGGCAAAACATTTAAGCGTTGGTACGGATATGCGTCCTATCGGGCAAAAGCGAACGACATGGTTGGCGGATGCCACTCGTCCATCGAGCTGGACACTGCAAACGGCGCAAAGTTATGTGATGTCTCGTACGATCCGGGCTACGAGGGCAATGAGGGTCCGGGCATCTACATCATGGACGGCGATGTCGCCTATGTCATGGAGGGCGACCAGACCGAGCTCAACGATTTTATGGGTCAGTGTATCCAAGATGCCTATAAACAGACCTGCTTGCCTGACCCGCAGACTGCACGCGATAGTGGGTCTGCCCGTACATGGCTGTTCGAGGATGAGATGCCCTGGACCGTCGAATCGGGAAGTACGGGTTCGGCGAAGGAGTAGAGACCGCGACCACCACAAAGGTGCCTGTCCTCTTTGTGGTGGTTTTCGGTCTGTCTCGATCTGTAACATCTAGGATCAAAAATGGCTGCTAGATGTTACAGATCGAGACGGTAGCGCGCCTGGGCAGCGGCGGGCTGACATCTCAGTACCCTATCCGTAATTCACTCAGAAAATCTTATATATAGAGACTTAGATTTGTGTATAAGATCGCGTAAAGCTGGCAACAATACTTCTCGAACAACGTGAAGCCGCCCCGTAGGGCGGCCGCCCCAAGAGAGGTGATTCCATGAGAATCGATAAGCTAGCAATGACGTCGCGCGAGGCGCTGCAGATCGCCATGAGCACGGCTGCCGATGCACAGGCCGGCGCGGTGGAGCCGATCCACCTGCTGTCTGCCCTGCTCGGTGCCGGCGAGCGCAATATCTCCGTGATCATCGAGCGCATCGGTGCCGACCCGGCTCAGCTCGCACGCTCCACACAAGATGCCATCGACCATGCGCCCAAGGTGTCGGGCGAGGGTCAGCAGATGGGCCTGTCCAACGAGCTCGTTCGCGTGATCGAGAAGGCCGAGAAAAAGGCCACCAAGATGGGCGACAGCTTTGTGGTGACCGAGCATCTGCTGATGGCACTTGCCGAGGACAAGGGTGAGGCGGGTCGCGTGCTGCGTGACGCCGGCGTGACCAAGGAGCGCATCGAGCAAGTCTACGAGGAACTGCGCGGCGATGACCGCGTGACGTCTGCCGAGGACAAGACGCAGTTTGAGGCGTTGGAGCAGTACGGTCGCAACATCTGCGATCTGGCTCGCGCCGGCAAGCTCGACCCGGTCATCGGCCGTACCGACGAGATCCGTCGTACTATTCAGGTTCTGTCCCGCCGCACCAAGAACAACCCCGTGCTTATCGGCGAGCCGGGCGTCGGCAAGACGGCCATCGTCGAGGGCATTGCTCAGCGAATCGTGGCCGGCGACGTACCGAGCACCCTGCGCGACCGCGACCTCATCGAGCTCGACATGAGCGCGCTGGTCGCCGGCGCCAAGTACCGCGGCGAGTTCGAGGACCGCTTGAAGGCCGTGCTCAAGGAAGTGCAAAAATCCGAAGGCAAGGTCATCCTGTTCATCGATGAGCTCCATACCATCGTGGGCGCGGGTGCCACCGAGGGCTCCATGGACGCCGGCAACATCCTCAAACCGGCGCTCGCTCGTGGCGACCTGCACGCGATCGGCGCGACCACGCTCGACGAGTACCGCAAGTACATCGAGAAGGACGCGGCGCTCGCCCGTCGTTTCCAGACCGTGATGGTCAGCGAGCCTACCGTCGAGGACACCATTTCAATCCTGCGTGGCCTGAAGGAGAAGTACGAGATCTTCCACGGCGTACACATCACCGATAGCGCGCTCGTGGCTGCCGCCGACCTCTCCGACCGCTACATCGCCGACCGCTTCCTGCCCGACAAGGCTATCGACCTGGTCGATGAGGCCGCGAGCCGCCTGCGCATGGAACTCGACAGCATGCCGGTCGAGATCGACGCCACCACGCGTCAGCTCACCCAGCTGCAGATCGAGGAACAGGCGCTCATGAAAGAGACCGACGACGCCTCTAAGGAGCGTTTGGAGGCTCTGCGCCAAGAGATTGCCGAAGTCCAGGAAAAGCTCAACGTGCAAAAGGCCGGCTGGCTCAACCAAAAGAACGCCATCGACCACGTGCAGGAGCTTAAGGGCCAGCTTGACGCGGCCAAGAGCGAAGAGGAGCGCGCGACGCGCAACGGCGATCTGGGCCGTGCGTCCGAGCTTCGCTATTCTGTGATCCCGGGTCTGCAGCAGCAGATTCAGGATTCCGAGGCTGCGCTCGAGGCGCAAAAGCAGCAGGACGGCGAGGGCCTCAACGAACAGGTGACCTCCGACGAGATCGCCGAGGTCGTGAGCGCCTGGACCGGTGTGCCCGTGTCCAAGATGATGCAGGGCGAGCTCGACAAGTTGAAGGGCTTGGAGGGCGAGCTGCATAAGCGCGTTATCGGTCAGGACGAGGCCGTCTCCGCTGTAGCCGCGGCCGTGCGTCGCAGCCGTGCGGGTCTCTCCGACCCAGACAAGCCCATCGGCAGCTTCTTCTTCCTGGGCCCCACCGGCGTAGGCAAGACCGAGCTCGCCAAGGCGCTGGCCGAGTGCCTGTTCGATGACGAGCGCGCGCTCGTGCGTATCGACATGTCCGAGTATATGGAGAAGTTCAGCGTCCAGCGTCTGATCGGTGCGCCCCCGGGATACGTGGGCTATGACGAGGGCGGCCAGCTCACCGAGGCCGTGCGCCGTCGTCCCTACTCCGTGATCTTGCTCGACGAGATGGAGAAGGCTCATCCGGATGTCTTTAACGTGCTGCTGCAGGTGCTCGACGACGGCCGTTTGACCGACGGTCAGGGTCGCCAAGTGTCCTTCAAGAACACGATTATCATCATGACGTCCAACGTGGGCTCCAAGGCTATCGCCGATCTGTCCGGCAAGGACGAGGAGGAGATGCGCCATCAGGTTGACGGGGCCATGGCTCAAACCTTCCGCCCCGAGTTCCTCAACCGTATCGACGATATCGTGGTGTTCCATCCGCTCGGCATGGCGCAGATCGAGAAGATCGTCGACATCCAGCTCGCCGACGTCCGCGCGCGTCTGGCCAAGGAGCGCATGACGCTGGCCATCACCCCGGCGGCCAAGCAGATGCTCGCCGTGGGCGGCCTGGACCCGGTCTTTGGTGCCCGTCCGCTCAAGCGTCTCGTGCAGCGCGAGGTCGTGGATGCCATTGCCGCCGCTATCATCGACGGCACGGTGCGCGAGGGCGATCAGGTGACGGTCGATGTCGACAAGGACGGCGGTTTTACCGTCGTGTGCGACAACACGCCGACGCCGATATACGAGGCGCCCGAGGAATAGCTGAGCTCAAGCAAAGGGGCGGCGGGATTTACCCGTCGCCCCTTTTTCATGCTGCGTCGAATGTGCCGGGCAGTCTAGGCGTAGATGATCTCCAAGTTGGGGGCAAGCTCGGCAAGTCGCTGCCTCGTGTCCGCATCGACACCGGTGTCGGTGATCAGGCAGTTAATCTCATTGAGGTCAAGGGCGTGAACCAAGCCGATGACGCCGATTTTCGATGAGTCCATGAGGGTTATGCGTCGGTCGGCAGCGTTCGCGATGGCGCTCACCATGTTCGCCTGCTCCAATCGATGCGCCATAAATCCTTTTGAAAACGAGAAGGTATTGGTTCCCATGAAAGCAGTGGGAACAAAGTACTCGTTAAGCAGCCGGATAGTCTCGTTGCCCTGTGTGTAGTGATAGCCAAATCTCAGTTGTCCGCCCAGGAGAATGACCTCGCTGTCCACCAGCAATTCTTCGGCAAGTATCGCGTGAGATAGGTCGTTCGTGAGAACCGTGAGATTCTTGCGGCCCTTGAGAGCGCGTAGCATGCAGCCCGTTGTTGTTCCCGATTGAAGAAAGAACGTGTCGCCGTCGCGCACCATTTTCGCCGCAGCGTAACCGATGCGGCGTTTTTCGTCTTGGGCCGTCGAAGAAGCGTCTTCAAACGAAAGTTCGCGAGAATTGGGGTTCGGTAAGATCGCGCCGCCATGGGTTCGCCTGAGAAGTCCTCTGCCTTCGAGAGCCCGCATATCCTTTCGAATGGTCGCTTCCGAAACACCGAAGCGCTCGCTGAGGTCAACAATGCGAACAGTGCTGTTCGCATTGAGTAAGTCGAGTATTTCTTCCTGCCGTTCTTCCAGGTAATAGGGACGCGGTTCACTCATAAGAACTCCCAGGGCTTGTTGTGGGACAAGGCTTGTTACCTTCAGTTTTACCAGAACAACAATTCCTGAAATGAAATAAAACAACTCTAAACAAAACATATCGAACGTTCGGGGCAGGTTTTCGACCGTTCGCGGTAGCAGACGTCAATTCCGAAACAAAGCAAAACAAAACGCAATATAATGAACTCGCAAAATGTTGCGTTTGGAGAAAGCCAAACAGCGATGGTCTGCCTGAGGAAAGGAGAACAGATGCTCGTCAGTATGAGAGATATCTGCAACATCGCCGAACAGAACAATATGGCGGTCGCTGCAGTAAATTCCGCGAGTCTTGAGGCCGTCCGCGCCGCTGTGGACGTGGCGGAGGAAACAGGTTATCCGATTATCATCCAGCATGCCGAGGTTCACGAGTCGCTGGTGCCGATTGACGTGGTGGCTCCGCTGGTTACAGCACTGGCTGAGCGCTCGAGTGCGCATATCTGCCTGAATCTGGATCATTGTGAGAATCTATCCTATGCTCGTCGTGCGTTGGAGCTCGGTTTCACGGGCGTCATGTTCGACGGTTCTGCACTTTCCTACGAACGTAATGTTGAGCTTTCCCAGTACGCTGCCCAGATGTGCGCCGACTTTGGTGCAGGCCTTGAGTGCGAACTTGGTTCTATGGGGTCGCGTGAGGGTGGCGATCCTGATGCTGGGTCCACGGCGGAAGAGGCGGGCGCCATCTATACCGATCCTGACCAGGCGCGTGACTTCGTTGAGTCCACGGGGCTCGATATCCTGGCCTGCTCGTTCGGAACGGTGCACGGCCTGTATAAGGGCGAGCCCCATTTGAACATTGACGTTCTGACCGACATTCGCAGCTGTGTGAACGTGCCACTTGTCATGCACGGTGGCTCCGGTGTTTCCGACGAGGATTACGCTCGTGCCATCAATGCCGGCATCCGCAAGATTAACTACTACACGTATGGCGTTAAATATGCCGGCGATGCCGTGCGCGCCATGGTTGATGAAAAGACTGAGGGACATCCGGATGCTCCGATCTATTGGCACGATATGACGGCAGTCGCGTTCGAGAGCCTGCGCAGCACATTCGAGCATGTCGTGCGAGTATTCGCCAATGGCGCGGCTCCTTTGGCTTAAGGGGTGTGCTATGAAGAAAATTTTAGTTGCAACCCACGGACGCCTAGCAAGTGGCGTCAAAAGTGTGGCTGAGGTGCTGCTTCATGATGATAGCGCCATAACCGTCGTTGATTGCTATGTGGACGAATCGGATCCAAATGAGCAGATCGCAGAGTTTATCGATGGCGTGAGGCCAGAGGACGATGCGTTGATCGTTACCGATCTTTTGGGCGGGAGCGTCTGCAACATGGTTACGGCCATGCAGCCGGAAAAGCACGGCATCGTACATGTGACCGGTTTCAACATCGCGTTAATTCTCGAATGCCTGATTACGGGCGAGGCGTTCACGCCCGAGTATATCGACAGCGTAATCGCGCAGGCATCGACCTCCATGCGGCGTGTGGTCCTGCGGGCAGGCGGGGCGACAGATACCGATGACGATTTCTTTGGATAGGAAGTGGTCCGCTTTGGCGGGCGGAGCGAAGACGAAAGGAGAACGAAATGATCGTTCAGCTGCGAGTGGATGACCGCCTGGTTCACGGACAGGTCACGCTCATGTGGGGAAAGGAGCTGAGCACCAAGGGTATTTTAGTCGCGAATGACGCTGCGGCCCAAAATGAAACCCAGTCGTCGACGCTCAAGATGGCTTGCCCGAGTGGGCAGAAGCTTCTCATCCGTACAATAGACGACGCTATCAAGATTGCTAACGATCCGCGTGCGGGCGAGATGCGCATCTTCGCCCTTACTGGGAACATCGCCGATGCACTCAAACTAGTGAAAGGGGCTCCCGGTAGGATCGGCAGCGTGAACGTTGCGAATGTCGGCCGCTTCGATCGAAGCGACGATGCAGCCAAGGTGCTGCTGACAACGGGTGTAACGCTCAATCCAGACGAGGTGGCTGCAGCGCGCGAGCTGTGTGAGCAAGATCTGCCGGTGTTTCATCAGGTCGGCGTTACAGACGGTAAGGTCAAGGTTTCCGACCTGCTGGCAAAGCTCTAAGGAGGGATTGATATGCTGACGACTGCGCTCTTGGCATATTTGGCAGCTTTTATCTGCTATTTCGTCCAATGGACGTTTGGACAGCCCATGATTGACCAGCCCCTGGGCGTGGGTCTTGTGGCGGGCATTATCTTTGGCGATGTTACCGCAGGCATTATCATCGGTGCTGCGCTCCAGGCTATTTTCATCGGAAGCGTCAACGTGGGCGGTGCGACTTCGGCTGATACGGTGGCAGGAACGGTGCTCGCTGTGTGCTTCGTGGTCGTGTCTGGCATGGAGCAGGGCGTAGCGATTCCGCTCGCGGTGGCTGCGGCTATTTTTGCGAACATCATCTACTCGCTCGTTCTCAACGTGCTCATGTCTTTCTGGGCTCCTGTTATTGATTGGGCCGCGAACTCGGGTGACAGTAAGAAGCTCTTCATCTGCCATTTTGGCGGCGCCGTAGTCATGAACGGTCTATTCGCCATCCCGACGTTTTTGGCGGTGTGGGTCGGTGCCGAGCCGGCATCGCAGCTTATGAATATGGTGCCGCAGGCGGTCCTGAACGGGTTCAATGCTGCATCCGGCCTGCTTCCCGCCGTGGGCATGGCGCTACTTCTGCGCATGCTCTGGGATAACAAGATTGCAATTTATTTCCTGCTCGGCTTCGTGCTCTTCCAATATCTCAACATGCCCATGGTCGCAATTGCCGCCGTCGGTGCAGTGATCTTGGTCGTTACGGCCCTGCGTGACCTTGAAAATCTCGACCTGCGCAACCAGATTAAGGCCTTGCGCGAATCGGGCGTCGCAGCTGGTGCCCAGTCCGTCGCCGAGCTCGAAGAGGAGGATTTCTTCGCATGAGTACCACCGATACCGCAAGCGAGAAGATCAGCATCTCCACTAAGGATCTTTCCGCTGAAGACCGTAAGATGCTGCGCGGCATCTTCTTCCACTCGTTCAACGTCTTTGCCCATTACGGCGGCGGCGCTCGCGGAGGCGCTTCAGGCTTCATGTGGTCCATCTGGCCTGCCATCGAGCGTTTCTACCCGGATAAAGAACAGCGTCGCGATGCCCTGGTACGCCATTCGACCTGGTATAACATCACGTCAAATGTCGGTACGTTCTGCATGGGCCTTGTTGCCTCGATGGAGAAGGAGAACGCGGCCGAGCCTGATTTCGATACGCATTCGATCGACTCGGTCAAAGCTTCGCTCATGGGTCCCATGTCGGGCATCGGCGATGCAATCTTCTGGGGCGTTATCCGTGTTATCGCGGCCTCGGTCGGTATGGCGCTGTGCTCTCAGAACGGATCGCTTCTGGGTCCGATCGCGTTTCTGCTCATTTACAACATTCCGTCGTGGATTACGCGTTGGGTGCTGACGGTTCTTGGGTATCGCGTCGGTTCGAGCTTCATCACCAAGATCTACGAGAGCGGCTTGATGGGTATTGTAACCAAACTCTCAAGCACGCTCGGCCTGCTGATGATCGGCGCCATGGCTGCCTCGTTCGTTAAGTTCAACTGCGCGATCTCAATTCCGATGCCCGAGGGCGATCCGGTCATGATCCAGACGTATCTCGATACGATCTTCATCGGCCTGATTCCGCTGCTGTACACCCTGGGTTGTTTCAAGCTGCTCAAGAAGAACACCAACGTGAACTGGATCATTATCGGCACCATGATCATTGGCCTGGTGCTTGGCCTGACGGGGATTTGCTAGTTGCTGCAAGTTTCAAGACGATGTTTACCCGCCCGAGTGTGCCTAAGGTGCGCTCGGGCGGGCTTGCGTTGGGTTTAAAGCAATGTATACACTGTCTGCGCCGATACGCGTAGACGATTCGTAAGCACGTGTGCGCTCTGGATACCGCATCCCGCGGTATCCATGCATTACGATGGCCGTAATCAGTCATAGTGTAAGAATGGAATTCAAGCCACACGGAAAGGTGCATGCCATGGATAGCAAGGACGAGTGCAAGCAGCCCCTGCGCGAGAAGAGGGAGACGAAAAAGCCCACCGATCCCTACATTCGTGCCGAGAACGAGGATGACGACGGCTACGATCCTTATAGCGATCGTCGCCCCGAGCGCGAGCCCCTCTTCGAAGCCGACCCCTGGCGTTAAGTAGCTCATTTGGGACGGGGCTTTTTTAGCTACTTTGTTTTCGGCTAGAGGCGTTCATGCCTGCCCCCTCGGCCGCTCGATATCCTCCGGGAGGGGCCACTAATAGAAAACTTGCTTATCCATTAATCAAGATACGCATAATCTTGCTCTCCTGCTAATCAAGAATCGTTATAATCTTGATTAGCAGGAGAGCAAGATTGGAGAATTATGGCATTCAACGACTTGGTTGCTCAAAAAATAAAGGACTTTGAGCAACAGGGGATTCCGCAGGTCTTTGAGCGCGACCTTGATCTGGGCAACCCGCAGGAGCCAAAGCGCGACAACATCGTATATGTGATTGTGGGCGCCCGTCGTTGTGGAAAGACGTATCGCCTGTATCAGGAGATACGGCGGCTTCAGGGCCAAGGCGTCGAGCTTGACCGGATGCTATATTTCAATTTTGAGGATGAGCGCTTGCGTCCGTATGAGCCATCGCTACTAGCGGACGTGCTCGATACATTCTATGCACTATATCCTGCTGCTCGAGGCGAGGGCGCCTACCTTTTCTTTGACGAGATCCAGGAAATACCCGAATGGGGTGCGTTTCTGCGACGCGTGGTCGATACGGAGAAGGCGACCGTTTACGTGACGGGATCTTCTTCTAAGATGCTGTCCTCAGAACTTAAGAGCGAGTTCAGGGGCCGTTCTCTTGTGCGAGAGCTTTTTCCGTTGAGTTTTTCGGAATACGTCCGATATAAGACGGGGGGCGTTCCTGAGTCGAACGCGCCCTTCTCCTCAAGCGCTGCAGCGTTGCTCCGACACCATCTGGTCGGATATCTCGAGCGAGGGGGATTCATCGCGACACTTGAGCAGACGCCCGCAGACGCGATTCAGCTGCTACAGGAATATGCGTCGCGAACGGTCGCCATGGACGTCGTTGAACGTTACGACGTCAAGAACCCCCGTTTGGCCTCGCTGTTTCTGGCGCGGTGCATGGCATCTTCGGGACGAGAGCTGTCAGTGAACAAAGTGTACAACGAGTTCAAGAGCAGACAGATATCCGTCAGTCGAAATACGCTCAGCGACTTACTTGAGTATTACGAGGACGCCTACCTGCTGTTTTCGGTGCCGGAGTTCACGCGTTCGCTTGCAAATAATACGCGGTCTGCGTCTAAGGTCTACGCCGTCGATCCTGCGATGTTCGGAGCGTTCTCCCCCGCATCGGCATTGGATCATGGTCAGAGGCTCGAGACCGCGGTGTTCAATGCGCTCAGAAGAAGGACCCCCGCCGTGCGGCCCGGTTCGGTTTGCCGCCTGCTGATTAAAGATAAGAATAAAAGCCATGAGGTGGACTTTGTGGCTGGGGATGCACTGCTCATGCAGGCTTACGGCCTGATTCAGGTAAGTGTGGATATGACAAGCGAGAAAACGCGCGAGCGCGAAATTGCCGCGCTCGATGCCGCGATGGCCCAGTTTGATCTTGGCGAGTCGGTAATCGTTACCATGGATGAGCAGGCCGATATTCCATGCAAACACGGCGTGGTACATGCTGTGCCCGCATGGAAGTGGCTCCTTTCCTAATCGTCTATGGATTTGCGAGGCCAGGACTCAGGTGTCATGGTCCGCTAGTCCTGGGCCTTGATGCTCGGCAGGAGAATCTGGGCGAGGTAGTCGGTCTCGAGTTTGGTCGCGGCGTCTGCCTTGCCGTCTTTGCCGACCAGTACGTTCTTGATCTGGCTATAGGTGTAGCGGTTACCGGTCGTGAGCTCGACAAGCTCAATGGCCGTGTCCATGGGGTAGGTTGACACGGGATTCTGCGTCCGTCCGTTGATGGTCTGGGGCATCACGTACGGATAGACGGGGCCGCTGGCGTAGACGGTATAACCGTTGCCTAGATTGGCCGCACCCAAAACCGTATCGCCCTCATCGGGCGTAAAGCTCTCGCCCTCGCGCACCGCGACGAGCGTCACAATCGGCGTATCGCTGTCGCCGGCAAGATAGATGCATAGCGTGCTGCCATTTTGCCAAGTCTCGACCTTGCCGTACCACTCGACGGGGATATCGAGCTGGTAGAGGTCGGTTGCCTTGTGGCGAGCGTCAGCATCGCGGGCTGCCTGTGCCTTTTGCGCGCTCACGGCATTGACGGCGGCGTCGCGCCGCGCGGTTGCCGCCTGCTGGAGCACCTTGGCGGTGGCGGCGGAGCTCGCGCCTCCCTCCTCGGCATATTTGGCGGCGGCATCGATCTGGTCGTCGGTTACCGTGTCGGCCGAAGGCACCTTGAGCTTAAAGGCGGCCTGGCTGCTTAGGTCCTGTCCGTCGCTCTTGATCGTGACCTGCGCCTTGGTGGTCGGGACGGTATAGATGGTGCCGTCGGACGCGATGGGGGAGGCAGCGATGGAGAGCGTGTAATCGCCGGGCAGCAGTTTGATGCCGCGGCCGTGCTCGTCAACGTAGAGCGTTTCGCTCACAGAAGAGCCGTCGGAGTCCTGGCCACTCACCTGCACGGGGATCTTTGAGCCGGTGGAGCAGTCGAGTCCCGCGGCATGCACGCCAATCTGCACCGACATCATCGTGTGCGCACTGGCGGCGACAGCGGCAGCCTGCTCTTGCTGATATCCGTTCCAGGCAGCATAGCCTGCGCCGCCGGCGACGAGCGCGACGGCCACAACGCCGGCAACCATCAGGTTGCGGCGCTTGGGCGGCATCTTACGATGTCGAGCCTCGGCTTCGCGTGCCGAAGGAACGGACGGTAGGGGAATATCGCCCATGGCGATGGTCTCGTCCACGGCAGGCGCAGAGCCTAAGCCAGGGAGCTCGCGGGTCAGCGAATCTTCGGCCGGCAAGTTGTCGAGCAAGATGGTTTCCTCGCTCGTGTCGGATTCGGGCTGGTTGCCGGCCTCGCTTTCGGTGTCTTCGTGACCTGCCTCGTCTTCGGTGGGCGCGGCGCCATCGTCTTTTGCATCCTGATCATCGGACTGCGTCTCGGCTTCCGGCTCATCCTGCACGTCAGCGCCCGAATCGTCAAACGCAATCTCATCGAGTGAAATCCGGTCTAAGCTCTCCAAGGCCTCAGCGCAAGCTTCTGCATCTTGGGCCGCATCCTCTTGGCCCATCGTTTCATCTTTCATACATCCCCCAAGCTCAATATCGGGACAACAATGTACCCAAAAACAGGGTCATATAGAGCTGTCAGGCAATTGGAAATCTGATTTTATCTGTGCGAGAGGTTTTGAATATGTGCGTGGATGCGCGCAACAGCAAAAAGCCCCCGGAAAGCGGACAAATCGCTTTCCGGGGGTATGCAATACGTTGCATTGCGCGGAGCCGGCTATGCTGCTTCACATTCAAGCGGCGTTTGCGCCGGGCATGTTACTCGGCGTGCGCGTAATCAACCTTGGCGCGGCGAGCGGTAGCCTTCTCCCAATCGCTGGTGCCCTCAAAGACGTCCTGCTTGTAGGGATTGCGGCCGAGCTTCTTGGCACGGTAGACGATGTAGATGATCGCGGCGACGTTGGCGACCAGCGCGGCGATCGAGACCGCGGTAGCGGCGCCGGGGTCGAGCGTGGAGTGGGTCACAAAGATGGACTCCTCCTGGAAGTACGGGAATACCTGGGCAAACATGCACCAAATAGCCAGCGTAAAGGCACGGTTCTGGATCCAGCCGCCCTTGTTCCAGATAAAGGCGGCGACGGTGGGCGCCAGCAGCAGTGCAAAGCCGCAGAACCAGGAGTGGGTGGGCAAGCAGTTGTAGGTGTAGCAGAAGTTCCAGATATCGTAGGCGATGATGTAGACCCAGGTCATGTCGGGCCACAGCATGTCGGTCTTGTCCTCAGAGGCGTAGACACTCCACCAACCGGTCATGCAGAAGATGTTGATGATACCGGCGATGCCGTTGAACACGTTGTTCCAGCCGGCGAGCTGCGTGGCGCCCTCGGAGGTGACCCAGGTGGACTCGCCCAGGACAAAGAAGTGATAGGCGCTCTCAAAGTCGGACACGACGGCGATCATGATGTTGATGGCGACGATCACAAACGGCCACGCGCGGAACCAATGCGCCTTGCCGATCTTGCCCCACTGGTACTTAATGGCAATGAAGCCCCAGCAACCGGCCAACGCCGCGTAGACCTTGGCGTAGTGGAACCAGCTGTTCTGGTACACATGGGTGGGGTTGGTGAGCGCCCACTCGGCACCCTGCGAAACGCCGACGGCGATGGCGACGCAGTAGATGGTCATGGCCAGCGGAGCCACGCCAAAGATGATGGCCGCGCCGAGCTTGGTGCGGCGGCCGACCTCGTTGAGCACGATCAGGCCGATAAAGACCATGGCCAGCCGGCCCAGTGGATAAGGGTATCGCTACCCCAAACATCGAACAGCATGCTGCTCTCCTTTCACAAGCCCGCGGCCCCTCTTCCGATCGCGGGCAGTTTGGCCAAATGTCGTCAGTTCTGGGGCTTGCGCTCCGGATACTTGGCGGTATAGCCCTCGATGTGGAGTGTCGAGGCGATGATTTCCTTGACCGTCTCGTCGGGCACATCGGGGTGCGTGCGGATATACATCAACAGTCCCATGATGAGGGTGTAGAACGTCTCGTAGACATGGTCGATGCGCAGCTCGTGATGGGCGACAAAATCCACCACGGTGGTGTCGCAGATATACTGTGCCACGCGCTGGACCACGTTGTGCAAAAAGCCGCCGTAGAGCGCGCCGCTGCTCGAGGTGAGCGTACTCGGCAGCTCGTGGCCGCTGGCGACCAGGCGCTTAAAGAGCGGGGCGACGGTGTCGAGTGCGCCCTCGATATCACCGACGATGCGGCTGGCATTCCACTGCTCGAGCTCGGAGATAAAACCGTCGATTGCCTCGTCCATGACGGCGGTGACGGCGGCGTCCATATCGGCAAAGTAGTGGTAGAACAATGAACGCGTGCAGCCGGCTCGCTTGGTCACGGCCGATACCGATAAGTGGGACACGCCCAGCTCGGAGCTTACGGTGCGCACGGCATCGAGGATCTCGCGACGGCGTTCGTCGCCCGTCAAGCGCTTTGCCGTGCTGTCGGGCGCGGGGACGGCGTCGGCCACAGAGGTATCTGCTGTGTTGTTGCCCATGTTTTGCCGCCTTTCGTCCGTTTGAGCCCGACCGTTCACCTAACAGTCTTGAATATTGTTGACGGTTCGTCAATACTGTTTTTGACACAATGTCAACAATGGCGGGTGAACGGCATGGGGGGCATGCCCGGCCTGCAAAAAAAGAGGGGCGCTGCGGCCTCGTCGGGCTGCGGCAAGAGAAGGGACAACCATGATTCTCAACGGACCGGGGATTAGCTACACCGAGCCCGATATCGGCGCGGAGTTCGTGCCGCCGCTGCCGGAGCATCCGCGCGAGGCCATTGTCAAGCTGTGTGAGCACTGCACCAACCGCCTGCTGCATCGCGACGAGCTGCTGGGCTACGAGTACTGGTCGTTTGCCGAGGCCGCAACCGACGAGCAGGCCGAAGTGCTCTGCAAGATGAAGATGCGCCGTCCCTATACGCTGCCCGAGATGGTCAAGCTCACCGGCATGCCCGAGGCCGATATCGAGAAGATGCTCGACGACATGAGCTACACGGGTCTGCTCGAGTACAACTGGGAAAATCCCGAGCGCGCCAAGCAGTGGGTGCTGCCCATGCTGGTGCCGGGTTCCGCCGAGTTCCTCAACATGCGCGTGAGCCAGCTCGAGGAGCATCCGGTCTATGCCAAGTTCTTTGAGCAGGCGTCCAAGGGACCGCTGTCCAAGGCCACGCCGATGGTGCCGCCCGGCGGTGCCGGCATCGGCATGCATGTCATTCCGGTCGAGAAGGCCATCGATGCCGCGAGCACCTCGGTGCCGATCGAGCATATCGAGCATTGGCTCGACAAATACGAAGGTAAGTATGCCGCTAGCACCTGCAGCTGCCGCGCGAGCCGTCGCGTGATGGGAGAGGGCTGCGCCGACGACCCGGCCGATTGGTGCATCGCCGTGGGCGATATGGCCGACTACGTGGTCGAGACCGACCGCGGCCATTATGTGACGCGCGAGGAGGTCTACGACATCCTGCGCCAGGCCGAGGACAACGGCTTTGTGCACCAGATCACCAACATCGACGGTGAGAACAAAATCTTCGCCATCTGCAACTGCAACGTCAACGTGTGCTACGCCCTGCGCACTTCGCAGCTGTTCAACACGCCCAACCTGTCGCGCTCGGCCTACGTCGCCAAGGTCGAGAAGGACAAGTGCGTGGCCTGCGGTCGCTGCGTTGAGGTGTGTCCGGCCGGCGCCGCCAAACTGGGCCAGAAGCTCTGTAGCAAAAAGGCTGGCGGACAGGTACCCGAGTATCCGCGCCAGGAGCTGCCCGATGCCACCAAGTGGGACCACACCAAGTGGTCGCCCAACTACCGCAACGACAACCGTATCGAGACGCATGAGTCCGGCACCGCTCCCTGCAAGACGGCCTGCCCCGCGCACGTTGCCGTTCAGGGCTATTTGAAGCTCGCGGCGCAGGGCCGCTATGACGAGGCGTTGGCGCTCATCAAGCGCGAGAACCCGTTGCCCGCTATCTGCGGCCGTGTGTGCAACCGCCGCTGTGAGGATGCCTGCACCCGCGGTCGCGTGGACGAGGCCGTGGCCATCGACGAGGTCAAGAAGTTTATCGCCCAGCGCGATCTGGATGCCGCGACTCGCTATGTCCCACCTGTGGTGACCCCGACGCGTGCCGGCGGCTTCGACCAGAAGATCGCCATCATCGGCGCCGGTCCGGCCGGTCTGTCCTGCGCCTTCTATCTGGCCGAGAAGGGCTACAAGCCCGTCGTGTTCGAGAAAAACGAGCGCCCGGGCGGCATGCTCACCTACGGCATTCCCAGCTTTAAGCTGCAGAAGGACGTTATCGAGGCCGAGGTCGAGGTCATTCGCCTGATGGGCGCCGAGTTCCGCTATGGCGTGGAGGTCGGTCGCGATGTGACGCTCGACGAGCTTCGCGCGCAGGGCTTTAAAGCCTTTTACGTGGCCATTGGCTGCCAGGGTGGCCGCCTTGCCGGTATTCTGGGCGAGGATGCCGAGGACGTGACCGTGGCCGTCGACTTTTTGCGCGAGGTCAACAGCGGCAAGATCGACGCGCTGCCCGGGCGCACCATCGTGGTGGGCGGCGGCAACGTGGCCATCGATGTCGCGCGCAACGCCTGCCGTCTGGGTTCCGAGCACGTTGAGATGTTCTGCCTGGAGAGCGAGGTCAAGATGCCTGCCAGCGAGGAGGAGCGTCGCGAGGCCATTGAGGACGGCGCGCACATTAGCTGCGGCTGGGGCCCCAAGGAGATTCACCTGGACGAGGCCGGTCGTGTGTGCGGTATCACCTTTAAGCGCTGCACGCGTGTCTTTGACGACGAGGGGCGTTTTGCGCCCGAGTATGACGAGAACGACTTGCGCCGTGTCGATGCCGACCGTGTCGTCATGTCGATTGGCCAGTCCATTGTGTGGGGCGACCTGCTGGCTGGCTCCAAGGTGGAGCTCGGCCGCAGCCAGGGTGCCCTTGCCGATCCGCAGACGTACCAGACCGCCGAGCCCGACATCTTTGTGGGCGGCGACGTCTACACCGGTCCCAGCTTTGCTATCGACGCCATCGCCGCCGGTCACGAGGCCGCCGTGTCCATCCATCGCTTTGTGCAGCCGGGCTCCACGCTCACCATCGGCCGCAACCAGCGCCGCTACACCGCGCTTGACCGCGACGATGTTGTGATTGAGAGCTATGACAACGCAAGCCGCGAGGTGGCACGTGTCGACCGCGAGCGCGAGAAGGCTGCGCCCTTTAGCGAGTACGTCGAGACCTTTACCGAGGAGCAGGTGCGCGCCGAGACCGCTCGCTGCTTGGGCTGCGGTGCCTCGATCGTCGACCCCAACAAGTGCATCGGCTGCGGCCTGTGCACCACCAAGTGCGCGTTTGACGCCATCCATCTGGATCGCGACCGCCCCGAGTGCTCCACGATGGTCAAATACGAGCAAAAGCTCCCCAGCCTCGGCAAGTACGCTTTGAAGCGTGCGATCAAAATCAAATTTGGGAAGAAGTAAAAGAACCTAACAAGTAAGCGAACGGCGCAGAGAACGGTTGGACAGCGAGCGAGCCCCAGGCGTGGCGAGGTGCCTTGAAAGAGGAGGGCATAGGGCTTTTGCCCATGCCCGACGATTGAAAGGCAGATCGTCCGTCTGGGGCTCGCGCAGCGTCAAGTCGACCGCCGTTCGTTAGAACGGCGGAAGAAAAAGTGCATGAATTGGGAATCGTCTATCACATTATTCGCGATGTCGAGAACGTGGCGCGCGCCAATGGCGTGAGTCGCGTTTCGAGCGTCACGCTGCTGCTGGGCGAGGTCTCGGGCGTCGTTCCCGACTTGCTGCTCGACGCTTGGCGCTGGGCGGCAGATAAAAAGCCTATCACCGAGGGCGCGGAGCTTATCGTGGAGCCTGTCGAGGCCGTGACGCATTGCGAGGCGTGCGGCCGCGACTATGCGACGGTCGAGCACGGCAAGATCTGCCCCCATTGCGGTAGCGGCGAGACATACCTGCTGCAGGGCCAGGAGGTCATGATCAAGCAGATTGAGACCCCCGACGAGGACCCGGCAGATGCTGCTCCCGACGGCCTCTCCGACGCCCCCGATGCCGTCGACGCTGCCAACCCCCTCCACATCGTCTAGCCCCTAGTCGTTGGGGACGTTCTTGTTTGACTAGTCGTTTAAGAACGTCCCCAATGACTACTTACGTTAGTGCATAAGTCACGCTAATAGTCAAGTTATGTCTGTTTAAACAAAATAACTGCAGTACAAGCGCGTTTGCGCTTGCCTAAAATCGATATTAATGAACAGTCTGCTTGTATCTGTAAAATGAATGGCTTGATAAGTGACGCCTTGGCGTGTAATCCATCAAAAAGCAGTAACGTAATCAACTTGTAACAAACCTAGACTTTTAAACAAATTATCCAACCATTCGCATTTTTCTCTATAATTTTACAGGACGAACAGGTATACTCCTTTCATGTCGTGTAGGAAATACGTAGACAAAGAGGAGGTTATGTGATGGTAAGTATTGTTCTTGCTAGCCACGGGGACTTGGCAGCCGGAATCAAGCAGACGGGCTCGATGGTCTTTGGCGATCAGCCGTCTGTGGCCGTGGTCTCGCTCGAGCCGAGCATGGGCCCCGACGACTTCCGTGCCAAGGTCGAGGAAGCAATCGCTTCCTTCGAGGACCAGGAGCAGGTGCTCTTCCTCGTCGATCTGTGGGGCGGCACGCCGTTCAACCAGATCAGCGGACTCATCGAGGGCCACGATTCCTGGGCTATCGTCACCGGTGTCAACCTGCCTATGCTCATCGAGGCATATTCGCAGCGCTTTGACGCAAAGAACACTGCACATGCGATCGCAAAACATCTCGTGACTGAGGCTAAGGCTGGCGTGCGCGTCAAGCCCGAGTCTCTGGAGCCCGAGGAGAAGAAGCCGGCCACGGCCGCCGCTGCTCCTGCAGGCGCCATCCCTCCGGGAACGGTCATCGGCGATGGGCACATCAAGATCGCCCACGTCCGTATCGACACCCGTCTGCTGCATGGTCAGGTGGCCACCACGTGGACCAAGCAGATCAACCCCAACCGCATCATCGTGGTTTCCGACGGCGTTGCTCACGACGAGCTCCGCAAGACCATGATTGAGCAGGCTGCCCCTCCGGGAGTCCATGCCAACGTCGTGCCCATCAAGAAGATGGCCGAGGTCGTCAAGGACACGCGCTTTGGCGACACCAAGGCCATGCTGCTGTTCGAGAACCCGCAGGATCTGCTCAGGGCCATCGAGGCCGGCGTCGACATCAAGGAAGCCAACATCGGTTCCATGGCCCACTCCAAGGGCAAGGTCGTCGTCACTAACGCTGTCGCTATGGGCGATGACGACGTCAAGACTATCGAGGCTCTCAAGGCCAAGGGCGTCAAGTTCGAGGTCCGCAAGGTTCCTTCGGATTCCTCCGAGGATCTCGACGCCATGTTGAAGAAAGCAAAGGCCGAACTGGCCGCTCAAGCATAGTAAAGGAGGGTCCGATACATGTCTGCAATCACTATTCTGCTTGTTGCGATTGTCGCGTTGCTTGCCGGTATGGAAGGCATTCTGGATGAGTTCCAGTTCCATCAGCCGCTCGTGGCATGCACGCTTATCGGTCTCGTAACCGGTCACCTTCAGGAGGGCATCCTCCTGGGCGGTTCGCTCCAGATGATGGCCCTTGGCTGGGCTAACGTCGGCGCTGCCGTCGCGCCTGACGCCGCTCTGGCCTCGGTCGCTTCTTCGATTATCATGGTGCTCGCCCTCAACGGTGGCGCCACCGATTCGGCCAAGGCCGTTACCGCCGCCATCGCCGTCGCCGTCCCGCTGTCGGTCGCTGGTCTGTTCCTGACCATGATCTGCCGTACCCTGGCTACCGCTATCGCTCACGCCATGGACGGTTGCGCCGAGAAGGGCGACTTCTCCGGCATCGAGCGCTGGCAGTACGCCGCCATCCTCATGCAGGGCCTTCGTATCGCCATCCCGGCAGTACTTCTGTGCATCATCCCGGCCGAGGCAGTTACCAACGCGCTTAACGCTATGCCCGACTGGCTGTCCGGCGGCATGGCTGTCGGCGGCGGCATGGTCGCTTCCGTCGGTTACGCCATGGTCATCAATATGATGGCCACCAAGGAGACCTGGCCGTTCTTCATCCTCGGCTTTGTCCTTGCTGCCATCCCTCAGCTCACGCTGATCGCTCTTGGTCTCATCGGCATCTCCCTTGCCCTCATCTACCTTGGCCTCAAGGATCTGGCCAAGCAGGGTGGCGGCATGGGCGGTGGCTCCGGTGACCCGCTCGGCGACATTCTGAACGATTACGAGTAGGAGGGGAGTGATACATATGGCAGAGAACAAGATTCAGCTCACCAAGGCTGACCGCAAGAAGGTTTGCTTCCGTCATCAGTTCCTTCAGGGCTCGTGGAACTACGAGCGTATGCAGAATGGCGGCTGGTGCTTCGCAATGATCCCTGCGATCAAGAAGCTCTACACCAGCAAGGACGACCAGATTTCCGCGCTTAAGCGCCACCTGGAGTTCTATAACACCCATCCCTATGTTTCCGCCCCCGTCATTGGCGTTACCCTCGCTCTCGAGGAGGAGCGCGCCAACGGTGCACCGATTGATGACGTCGCCATTCAGGGCGTCAAGGTCGGTATGATGGGCCCGCTCGCCGGCGTCGGCGACCCCGCCTTCTGGTTCACCCTTCGCCCGATCCTGGGCGCTCTGGGCGCTTCCCTGGCCCTGTCCGGCAGCATCGCCGGTCCGCTGCTGTTCTTCTTCGCGTGGAACATCATCCGTTACGCCTTCCTGTGGTACACGCAGGAGCTTGGCTATAAGGTCGGCTCCTCCATCGCCAAGGACCTCTCCGGCGGTCTGATGGGCAAGGTCACCGAGGGTGCTTCCATCCTGGGTATGTTCATCATCGGCGCCCTGGTCGAGCGCTGGGTGTCCATCTCCTTCACCCCGGTCGTCTCCAAGGTCACGCAGTCTGCCGGCGCCTTCATTGACTGGGCTAACCTGCCTTCCGGTGCCGAGGGCATCAAGGAAGCGCTGACGATGTATAACTCCGTCGGTGCTACCGCTCTTGATCAGGTGAAGGTCACTACGCTTCAGGCTAACCTCGATCAGCTCATCCCCGGCCTTGCTGCCGTGTGCCTGACGCTGTTCGTCTGCAAGCTGCTCAAGAAGAAGGTCAGCCCGATCGTCATCATCCTGGCTCTCTTCGCCGTCGGTATCATCGGTCGCGTTTGCGGCTTCATGTAAGCGCGCTTCGGCTTAAGACCGAGAGTTGCTAGGCAAGGGCTTTTGAGCCATTGAAACGGACCGCACCCGGTGGGTACACTGGATGCGGTCCGATTGTTTTATTTGGAGGGCGAGGCGCGCATGGCGCAATCTCAGAACAGCACGGTCGATCTGGCAACACCGGCAACCTGCCTGATGGGGCTTACCAGCCACGGTAACGTGATGGTGGGCAATAAGGCGTTCGAGTATTACAACGAGCGCAATCCCGAGGATTTTATTCAAATTCCGTGGGACGAGGTCGACTATATTGCCGCCGAGGTTTTGCGCGGCACTAAGAAGATCACGCGTTTTGCTATCTTTACCAAGGACAACGGCCACTTTACGTTTTCGACGCGCGACGACAAAGAGACGCTTCGTGCAGTTCGCAAGTACGTCGACGAGGATAAGCTTGTGCGTTCGCCCGACTTTATCGATGTGACGGCCAAGGGCGCCAAGAGCATCCCCTCCGTTATCAAAGGCCTTTTCCACAAAGGCAACTAGTCGCCTGCGACGTTCTTATACGACTAGTCATTTAAGAACGTCCCCAATGACTACCTGTAGCTCTTCGCGGGATTCGCTGGGGAAATATCATCCCAGTTTGAGCGCCTATTCTGGGATGCAGTTTCCGGAACATGCTCATTTGGGAAACCATATCCCGTTTCGAGCTCAAATTTCGGGTCGTAGTTTCCTAGAGAGGCCCCATCCGGAAAGCCCGTCCCAGAATTCGTCTGGATAGTGGGACACGCTTTCCGGAAGGCTGTTCCACCGTAACTTCGAAGAGTGGCTATGCGCTGCATGGCAGTGGCGCAAATCTGCTACACTAGTACAACATGCCTCCGTAGCTCAGGGGATAGAGCACCGCTCTCCTAAAGCGGGTGTCGACGGTTCGAATCCGCCCGGGGGCACCAGGGAATATGACGGCGTCGCGGGAGCGGCGCCGTTTCTGGTTTGTGGGGGGCCGCCGGCGGATTCGGGCCGTCGACACCCGCGTCACCGATTTCCCCGCGGGGGGAGTTTTCGAATCCGCCCGGGGGCACCAGAGCAATATCGAGCCCGGTACCGCTGCGGTACCGGGCTCTTCTGGTTTAAAGGCATACCGTAGTTTTCGCTGCTTCGGATAAAGAAAGCGCCCGCTTGCTGGGGGAGCAAGCGGGCGCCTGTGAGCGAATATGTTTGCGGCATCAGCCGCTGTGGGCAATGTCTCGATGACTAGTTGGTCGTGCCGGAATCGTCGCCTGAATCGGTGCCAGAGCCAGAAATCGAAACCGTCAGCGTGATCGTGCTGTCGGTGGACTGCTTGCCAGTGGGGGAGACGCCCGTCACGGTGGCGTTTTCGTTACCACTCACGGGGTTGCCGTTCTGATCGCAGAATGCGATGTTGTAGAATCCGGCGTTGTTGAGCGCGGTGACGGCGGAGGAGATACTCTTGCCGTACAGGTTGCCCGGAACGTTTGCCTTGCCGGACTTCTTGGCGATGACGACGGTAATCGTGGCGCCGGGCTTTTGCTTACCGCTGGGGTTCCAGCTAATGACGGTGCCCTCGGTGACGGAATCGTTCTCCTGGTAGGTCACATCGACGCCGAAGCCGGCCATATCGAGGGCGTTGCGTGCTTGGGCCTCAGTCATGTCGGTCAGATCGGGAACGGAGGTGGTGTCGGGTCCACTCGAGACTTTGTACGAAATGGTCGTGCCTTTCTCGACTTCCTTGCCCGCATCGGTGCCCTGTTCAAAGACTTCGCCCTTTTCGGCCTCGTTGGCTTCCTCGGTGGCATTGCCCTTAAGGCCGACGCTTGCCAGCGCCGCCTCTGCCTGGTCCTTGGTCAGACCAACGAGCTGCGGGACATCAACCTTCTCGGAGGGCTTGGGACCCTTGGAGATTACCAGATTCACCTTGGTGCCCTTGGGCTTCTTGGTGTGACCGTTAGGAGTCTGCTCGACAACCTTTCCCTCGTCGACGTCGTCGTTGTAGCTCTGGTCAATGGTTCCGACGTCAAGGCCGGCATCCTTAATCAGTTCGACGGCGGTCTCCTGGTCCTTACCCAACACATCGGGAACCGGGACCTGCTCGCCGCCAAAGAGTCCGGTGGCAAAGGCCACGATGACGCCGATTACGGCTACCGCAGCAACTACGGCGGCGATGATCTTGTTCTTGTTGGATTTGGGCTGCTCGGTGGCGTAAGAGCCGGTTGAACCCGAGACGGAGCTGCGAGCGTTATTTTGTCCGCTCACGCCCGAGACGGGGCGTACCATGGCGCGCGTCTGGTCGGATAGCTCTCGGGTCTTGGTGGCACCCAGGTCGCCAACGGCGCCGATAACGCGCGTAGGCTCCGGCACGTTGACGGCGCGACCAGACAGATAGCTGTTGAGCACCTGACGCAGCTCGTCGGCCGTCTGGAAACGGTTAGCCGGATCTTTTTCCATGCACTTGAGGATAATGCGCTCAAGATCGGCATCGACACCGGAGTTGATCTGGCTCGGCGGCACGGGCAGCTCGTTGACCTGCTTGAGTGCGACCGAGATGGCATCGTCGCCGTCGAAAGGCACGCGGCCGGTGGCGCACTCGTACATCACGACGCCCAGCGAGTAAATGTCCGAGGTGGGGCCTAGATCCTGCCCGCGGGTCTGCTCGGGGCTTACGTAGTGGGCGGTGCCCAAAACGTTGTTGTCCTGCGTAAGGTGGCTGTTCTTGGCGCGCGCGATGCCAAAGTCCATGACCTTGATGTTGCCGTCGGGCAGCACCATGATGTTCTGCGGCTTAATATCGCGGTGGATGATCTCGTGCTTGTGGGCGACCGAAAGTGCGGAGCTGATCTGCGAGCCGATCTGAGCGACCTTTTTGGGATCAAGGGCGCCGTGGCTCTTGATGCCGCTCTTAAGGTCGGTGCCGCGCAGGTATTCCATGACGATGTAATAGGTGTCGCCGTCCTTGCCCCAATCGTAGACGCCGACGATATAGGGGGAGGAGAGGCCGGCGGCTGCCTGGGCCTCCTGTTTAAAGCGTGCGGCAAAGGTGGCGTCGCCGGCATATTGCGGCAGCATGATTTTGATAGCTACCGTGCGGTCGAGGACCTGGTCCTGTGCACGGTAGACGGTCGCCATGCCGCCTGTTCCTACCTTATCCTTGAGGAGGTATCTTCCCCCGAGGACCCTCTGTTCCATTCCTGCTCCTAACATGACTATTCGCTCAACGATGTGTGTAGTACCAAATTTGAGGCCGCTGGGGCCGTGTGGCGCATTGCCGCTAGCGTTATCGGCCGCGGCACGCCCCATGCTTGCGCATCAATCACGGGCATCACGCTCCCTGGGCGGCAAGCGCCGCGGTCAGGACGATGCCGGCGATCTTTGCCGCCTTGACGTCGTGCTTGTCGTAATCCTCCAAGGCTACCGAGATGGCGACCGTGGGTGAATCGTAAGGCGCAAAACCGACGAACATTGAGTTGACGTTGGTACCGACGGTCTCGGCAGAGCCGGTCTTGCCGGCAACCTTGACGCCCGGAATCTGGGCATCGGTGCCGGTGCCGGATTGAACGACGTCGAGCATGGCCTGTTTGACCTGTTCGGCCGTGGTGGCGCTGACGGCCTGGCCCAGTGAGCGGGACTGCGTGGTCTTGACCACGGTTCCGTCTGGGGCGAGCACCTGGGCAACGAAAAACGGGTCCATGACGACGCCGCTGTTGGCGATGGCCGCCGCGATAACGGTGTTCTGCATGACGGTGGTCTGCGGACCCGGCGTGTGGTCCATGCCGACGGGCTGCCCGGCGCCCGCCCAGGCGAGCTCCCATTCCGTCATCACCGACGGGTCGGGCATGATGGAGGGCGTGGTGGAGAAGTCTTGGCCGAGCGACTGGCCAAACCCAAAGGCGTTCGCCTGGTTGACGAGCGTCTCGGCGCCGAGGTCGCGGGCCAGCTGGCCGTAGGCGACGTTGGACGACACGGCAAACGCGCGGCGGAGCGAGATGGTGCCGTAGCCGATGTCGTCGGCATTGGTGACGGCAGCGCCGCCGATTTCCATCTCGGCCGGAGCGCTATAGGTGGTGTCGAGCGTCGCTGCACCGGACTCGAGCGCCGCCGAAAGCGTGACGACCTTAAACGTGGAGCCCGGAGTATAGAGGGCGTCCATGGCGCGGTCGTACATAGAACCGTCCTCACCGCCACCCGATTGCAGCAGGGCGTCGATGTTGGTGTTGTCGTAGGTGGGCGAGCTGGCACATGCGAGCACCGCGCCAGTGCGCGGGTCCATGACCACAACGGCGCCCTTAAAGCCCTTGAGAGCCTGTTCGGCAGCCGTCTGGATGCGGGAGTCGATGGTGAGTTTGGCGGTGTTGCCCGGCTGGTTTTGGCCCGCGAGCGACGCGATGGCATTGTTCCAGCTGGAGTAATCCTTGGAACCGGTGAGCGTGTCGTTCATCACGCTCTCGATACCGGCGGTGCCGTACTGCTGGCTCACATAGCCAACCACATGGGCGGCCAGGTTGCCGTTAGGGTAGGAGCGTACGTAGGTGCCGTCCTCCTGTTGCAGCGATTCGGCCAGCGTCACGCCGTCGGACGTGATGATGGAGCCGCGCTGGATGTACTTGGAACGGGCGATGGTGTGATTGTTGGTCGGCATATCCTGGTAATCCTTGGCCTTGATGACCTGGACATAGGTGAGGTTGCCGATGAGGATGGCGAACAGGGCCGTAAAGGCAAACACCGCGCGGGTTAGGCGGTTAGCGAGCGCCACGCGGCCGAGCACGCCAGATTCGGGCGTATCGAGCAGGCGACGACGCATGCGCGAGCCGGTGGAGTGGCTGCCACGGCCGTAGGAAGACGAAGAAGCGAAGCGCGTGCCGGCATGCGCCGCGGCAGAAGCGACCTGGTCGTCAGTGATGGCGGCCATGGTGCCGGTGCCGGTGAGCTCGGCCTCGCGACCGGTTGCCTCGTCACCGGCGCGCAGCAAAAGCGCGACAATGATAAAGCTCGCCAGCAGCGAGGAGCCGCCCTGGCTCATAAAGGGCAGGGTGACGCCGGTCAGCGGAATCAGGCGGGTAACGCCGCCAACGATCAAGAAGGCCTGGAAGCTAATGGCGGCCGTGAGGCCCGTGGCGCTAAATGCGGCAAGGTCGGACTTAGCGCGGGCGGCCGTGGTCAGGCCGCGCACGGCAAAGAGCATAAACAGGACGAGTACGGCGCCGCCGCCCAAAAGGCCCATTTCCTCGCCGATGGCCGAGAAAATGAAGTCGGACTCGACGACGGGGATGTTATTGGCCATGCCATTACCGATGCCAACGCCGATAAGACCGCCGTCAGCCAACGAGAAAAGGGATTGCACAATCTGGTAGCCCTGGCCCTGGGCATCCTTAAAGGGGTCGGCCCAGATCTGGAAACGTACCTGGACATGCGACAGGAACTTGTAGGCGCCCACGGCACCCACTGCCAAAAGCGCAAGGCCGATGACGACATACGAGAAACGTCCCGTGGCGACGTAGAGCATCAGCAAGAAGATGGTGTAGAACAGCACGGCGGAGCCCAAGTCGCGCTCGAAGACAACGACCAGAAGGCATACACCCCACACAGCGAACAGCGGTAGCAAGAGGCGCAGGCGCGGGACCTTGAGGCCCAAGATCTTACGATTGGAGATGGAGAGTAGCTCGCGGTTCTCGGCTAGGTATCCGGCCAAGAACAATACGATAAAAATCTTGGCGAACTCGCCGGGCTGGATGGTGAAGCCGGCGATGCGAATCCACAGCTTGGAGCCCGAAATGGTGGTGCCGATAAAGATGGGCAGCATCAGCAAGATGATGCCGATGATGCCAAAGGTGTACTTGTAGCGCATGACCACATCGAGATTCTTGATCATCGCGAGCGTGCCCACCATCAGTGCCACCGAGACAAACAGAATGACGAGCTGCGAGATGGCGAGGGCGGGTGCCAGGCGCGTTACGAACGTGATGCCGATGCCCGAAAGCACAAAGACGATGGGAAGGATGGCCGGATCGGCACCGGGCGCCAGGATGCGCACGGCGATATGCGCCGCGGCGAAGGCGGCAAAGAGACCGATCGGCACGGCGAGCGTTTCAAACGAGATGGAAGCGCCTGCGGTGAGCACGTACATCGCATACAGCAGGATGACGGGGAACGCCGAGGCGATGAGCAAGAGCATTTCGGTGTTGCGGCGACTCATAAGCGGCACTCCCTTTCTAATTCTTATCGGAGGCTTCGGCCTCGGCGGACTGTTCGGCGGTTTTTTCGGAATTCGATTTGGAAGTCGATTCCTGGTCGGTGTTGTCGCGAATCGTTTGCGCGTCGATCACCTGGCGGGTCTGTTCCTCATCGATTTGATGACGGTACTTGGAGATAGTGTCCTGCGCGTCGTCGACACTCGTTTGCGGAATGCCTGCTTTCAGACGATTCTGCGTGTCTTCGGGTAGGTCGGATAGCTTGATGGCGGTCGTGCTCTCGAGCCAGTGCAGCTTAAGGCCGAGCGGCTTGCCGGGAATGCCCCGGTAGACCGCGACGGTGTCCTTGTAGGTGCCCAGGTAATACGAGCCGGTGACGCCCGCGTAGGCCCAGATGGCTGCCGCCAGCACAAAAGCGATGCCCAGGATGGCGGCAATGGTGACGTTGCGGCGGCGAACACGCTTCGCCTCGCGCATGACGCCGTCGTCGACCAGGTCCACAACGACTACCGTCACGTTGTCGTGGCCGCCGGCAGCGAGCGCGGCGTCTACCAGGTTGTCGACGCAAATCTGCGCCGTAGACGATTGCGTGGCGATGTTTTCGATTTCGCTATCGGGAATCATGCTCGAAAGGCCGTCCGAGCACAGGATCAGGCGGTCGCCCTCTTCGATGTGCAGGGTAAAGTGGTCGGCATACATGGCGGGGTCCGAACCCAGCGCACGTGTGATAACCGAGCGGTTGGGATGGACGCGCGCCTCGTCGGCCGTAATTTCGCCAGCGTCCACGAGCTCCTCCACATAGGAGTGGTCGCGGGTCACGCGGATGAGCGTGCCCTCGTGGAGCAGATAGGCGCGCGAGTCGCCCACGTGGGCGATGGCGAGCATGTCGTTTTCGATATAGGCGCAGGTCGCCGTGCAGCCCATACCGGGCTTGCCCAGGCCGTTGAGTGCGGCCTCGATGACGGCGGCGTTGGCAGCTTCGACGGCTGCGGCTAGGCGCGCGGCGTCGGCAGCCTGTGGCGCCGTCTTGGCGATGGTCTCGACCGCGATGGATGAGGCCACCTCGCCGGCGGCGTGACCACCCATGCCGTCGCACACGCAAAAGAGCGGCGACTGTACCAGGTAGGAGTCCTCGTTGTGCGGACGCACGCAGCCAACATCGGAGCGGGCGCCCCACATGAGTTGCGTGGTGGTACCGGCATCGTAGGTCGAATCGGTCTCGATGCGCTCGTCGGCCAGCGGCTCAAAACTCATGGTCGAACCAGGGTCCTTGAGCTTGGCCTCCACGGCGGCGACATCAATCTCGGCCGTGTCGCCGGGCGAGACGGCGTTGGCCTCGTTGCTCGGGTCGTCGACTTTAGACGTGGCGGGCACTTCGGTTGTGTGGTCGGCAGGCTCTTCGTCTTGCGGGGCGACGGCTGCGGGCTCGGGTGCCGCGAAGTGCGCGGGCGCGGGCGTGCTGTGGGGCTGAGAGGCGTCCTCCGTCGCTGCGACGGGCATCTCTTCGGCCGTAGGCTGCACGGCCTCGGGCGCCGATGCGGCCGCGGGGGAGGATGCCGCCGCGGGTGCCGGTGTAGATGCGGGCTCGGGCGCTGCGGTGGGTGCTGGAACTACGGGAAACACCGGTGCCGTGGGCTCGGGGGCCAAAAACACCGCGGCGCTCTCATCGATTGCCGCGGCGACAGACTCGGCAAAGTGGGCCGGCGCAGGTGTAGTTTCCGGTGCCGAAGGTTGATCGGCAACGGCGTGCGCGCCGATGGGGGCATCGGTGGAATTATCTTCATCCTGGCCATCGATGGGCATTGGATGGTCTTGCGTTACATGCGAAAGAGGCAGGGAGAACACGGTGTCCTCGGGCTCCACGGGCGCAGGGCCCGCCGGGGCGGCATGAGCCGGCACGGCCGCGGGGGCAGCCAGTGCCTCGGACATGGTTGCGGACTTGTTCTCCTCGTCGATCATCGACGGTTCACCTTCATGACCACGTCGCCAATCTGGACTTCGTCGCCCTCGCGCAGCGTTGCGGGCTCCACCAGCTGGCGGCCGTTAACAAGGGTGCCGTTGAGCGAGTTGAGGTCCTCGATAATAAGTGCCGGGCCCTGCAGCGAAAAACGCGCATGCGAGGCAGAGACAAACGGCTCGTTGATGCAGATGTCAGATGACGGCGAACGACCGACGATGACGGGGCCAAGCATATCCACGTGAATACCGCGGATGCCGCGCGGGCCCTTGTCCACATCGATCGTCCAGATGGCAGAGTCGCGGCGCTGGCCGCGCACGAGCCCCACGCCGGTCTTCATGACGGCGAACAAGAAGATATAAAGCAGGACGACCAGTACGATGCGGCCTGCAAAAAGGACGATATCGATGTTCATAAGCGATTAACCCCTAAATTCAAAGGTGCTCAGGCCAAACGTTAGCAGATCGCCGTTGCGCAGCGGGCAGCGCGTGATGCGGCGGTTGTTGACGAGCGTGCCGTTGGTGGAGTTGAGGTCCTCGATCGACCAGTCAGAGCCGGTAAAGGTGAGCTGGGCATGACGGCGCGACACGTTGGGGTCGCGCAGGGCGATATCGGATACCGAGCGCTCACGACCGATGGTCACCTGCGCGGAGGTGATGTTGTGGTTCTCGCCGCTCACGACGTCGACGAGTTGGGCGAGCGGACGCTGCGGGGCGCGGGGACTTGCCATGTTGGAGGCGATGCTGGTCGCAGCGCCAAGGCCCACGGCGGCGCCAGTGGCAGCCGCTCCGCCCATACCGGCAAGTGCGTCGCGCGAGACGGTTTGCGGCACAGGGATGGGGGCTGCGGGATCGGGGACATTGGGTGCAAAGGGGTCGGCCACAGCGAGCGGGTCGGGAGTGGCAGCGCGGGGTGTCGGCTGCTGCTGGGGCATGGCGGCCGGGTGTTGCTGCGGCGATGCAAACTGCTGCTGACCGGCGCGGGGGGCGCTTGCGGCACGGCTTGTGGCCGAGCTGTTCTGTCCCAGGCCATTTTGATAGGCGCGCTCTTCCTCGTACAGACGGCCGAGCGTGGGAGCGTCGACGTTCTCGGCAAAGACCGAGAACTTGCCGGCGCGCAGCTGAGGGTCGATCATAAAGCGAACAAGGGGCTCGCCGACAAAGACGTAGCGGCGTTTTTCGGCCTGCGCCTTCACAAACTCGCGCACCTCGCGCGAAAGCTCGGGATAGAACGGGGCAAGCATGGGATCGTCATCGGTGGCGATCAGGATGGTATAGAGCGCCGGCGCGGTGTTGACGCCGTTGATCACCAGAGTTTGATCCTCCATGTCGCGAGCAGCCTGCTTGGCAAGCTTCTTAAAGGAGAACGGGGCACGGGTGGCACCGAAGATGCCGGCCACGTGGTCCTCGAAGATGTTCAGGAAGTTCACGAAAGATCACTCTCCGTATAGGTTCTTTGGTATCCGAGCAAATACAGGCATATCCCAACGATTATAGAGGATAGGATTCCCGCAACCGCCGCCTTGGCGACGACCGTGCCCGCAAGGCTGGCAATTTCCATATGGTGTGCAAGACAAAACGATACGGCCGAGCCGATACCGGCGACGGCAATTGCGACGATGGCGGCGAGGTTTGACCCCTGCTCGGCGCGCTTGGCATGGGCATTGAGCAGCAGCGATGTTGCCGCGGCTATTGCTGCAACCAGCACGATTGCAGTGAGAAGGAGCGCGTCTCCCAGCGCTGCGACGACATTGCTAAGCCCCAGTACGCCTCCCGCAGAGAGAGCCGCTGCAGCAAGGCGGGCAAAGAGTGCGCCCATGCCCGTGGCCGCCGCTGCGCTTGCCGGGCCGAGCCAAAACGCCGCGATGCTCGCGGCGGCTCCGGCGGCAAGGAGGGCGTCGCCGGTTAGGCAACCCAGCGCAAGCGCGCAGGTGAGCGTCGCGCTCGCAGCCGCCTCGGTTCGTCCCCAGGCAATCCACCAACCGGACATGGCGGCGGCAAAAACGACCGCGACCGGCAGCATCGACAGGATGCCCTGCGCCTGCATGGTGGCGTTGGCCATGAGCACCAAAAAGCCCACGGTCGAGATGGCCGAGCCGATCTGCGGGGCCAGGCCGGCTGCCGCACCGATCGCGATGGCCGCCACGACCAGCCCGGGAAGCGCCGCGACGCCGGCTGTCTGCATAAGCAAAAAGCTAAAGGCTCCGCATGAGAGCGCTGAGATGCCGCGCATGGTGTAGTTGCACGCGTGGCTCCAGCGCGAGCCCGCCCAACCAAGCGCGGGGTCGATCTCGACGGTGTCATCTTCGTAGGGTAGCGACTCCATATCGTCTGCCGCGCACTCGTCATCTGAAAGTTCGCCCACCATCTGCTCCAAGCTGCGACGGCCTTCGCGCACGCTTCCTAAGCCGGCAAGGAGTCGGTCGCAGAATGCCTCAATGCTATCGGGGCGGTCTTGCGGCATGGGGGAGAGAGCGCTCATGAGCGCCGCCTCGGCCCCCGGGGGAAAGTGAGGGATCAGTTCGCTGGGATAGGTGGCGCCGCCGATGATGCGGTCGAGCGAGTCGGCAGGCGTGGCCGCCATAAAGGGGGCACTGCCGCACAGGCCCTCGTAGATCACGCAGGCAAGGGCAAAGACATCGGCACGTTCGTCGACCGTGCCGGTCTCGATATCGAGCTGCTCGGGCGGCATGTAGCCGATGGTGCCGCCGCGCGATCCGCCAAAGCCGCCGGCGGACGACAGCCGCGCCATGCCAAAGTCGGTGAGCTTTACATTGCCCGAATGGTCGATAAGCACATTGGCGGGCTTTATGTCCAGATGAAGCACGCCGTTTGCATGGGCAAAGGTGAGTGCCTGACCCAGCGCGTCGGCAATGGCCGCGGCCTCGTCAAAGGTGAGCGAGTGGCCGTCCACGCGATGCAAAAACTCGGCTAACGACATACCGTCGACATACTCCATGACCAGGTAGGCATAGGCGGTGTCGTGCGTAAAGTCGATAACCTGCACGATATTGGGATGTTGAAGCATGGCGGCGGTATGCGCCTCGCGCAGCACGTCCATGATGTCGCTGGCGGGCATGCCGGCGCCGTTGATAAGGGGAATGCGCTTAATGGCCACGCGACGGCGCAGATGCGTGTCGCGGCAAATCTCGATGGAGCCAAAACCGCCGGTCGCAAGCGTCTCGAGCGGCTGGTACCGCTTGAGCAGCTCGCGAGAGCTAGTGCCCTCCAAGGGAACGTCCGGCGAGAACCGGGCGGTATGTTGCGAGAAAAGCGGCATGGCCAACCCTCGTGCGTTTAAAGTTCGTTTGCGAGCGGCGGGCACGGGCACGGCCCGTTCCGGCGTTCGCGGTGGCATAGATGCTGCTAGTGTAGCACGCTCGGGTGCGTGGGGAGGATAACGGGGATGAGGTGGCCTGTCTGACTTGGCCCCCGTCTCGACTCATCCGGAAAGCGCTGCCCAGTTTTCGGCCAAATACTGGGACACGCTTTCCGAATGGGGTGTGCTGCGGAAACTGCGTCCCAGAATATCGACTCGGAACGGGATGCAGTTTCCAAATCGACGCTCAAAAGGAAACCGCATCCCGCTTTGATGCGGGGACTGCGGACAAAAGCCGGACCGTGACCTGGCTCGGATTGGAGTTAGCGTGAATCGTTGATGTTGGCTGGTGTGGGCATGGAGATAGATGAGCGGATCGAGTGATAAAATGACATGCTATGGAGGCCGTATGCTCTTTTCCCGCCGTTTTGCCACATCTGCCTGCGCCATTGTGCTTATCGTAATGGCGGTTACCCCTTATCACCGGTTTTCATCTTCAATCGGCTTGGCATCAGGTGCAATGACCTGGCTCGTTATCCTTGGCGCATGCCTCGCGGCGTTTGGTCATGGTGTTGCGCTCCGCAAGGGGAGAGAAATAAGACGGCCGGGTCGCCTTGGCGTCTTCGGTGTTTTCCTTGCTGCTATTGCGGTGGTTCCCGAATGGGTCGACTTGGCCTTCTATGCTCGCGGAGATTCTATTCCAATCGTGTTTGCACCGATCTGGTTGTTGCATCGTGTTTCGTGTGCCTTGTGCCTCACTGGGTCGTTGCTCCTCTCATATGTAATTTGGGATACGGCGGGCTCTCCTTTGATACGGGGGGCGGCGCGGGACGGCGAAAGGGGGACCCGCCGATCGCAGAGCGCGCTTTTTGCAGAAACAATAGTTGTCCTGTCTTGCCTGCTGTTTTGCTGTCGAATTTCATGGAGAGTCGTTCCCGAGCCATGGGGGATGCCCTCTGTAACGGCCGCATCAATTGGCATCGTGCTTTTAATTCCTCTGGTCTATCTCGTATTGGCTGCGGTCCCGCTGCTTTGCTGTCCCCGCGCCTTTGGTCGGGGGCAGGGCGACGTGTTTGCCCGTTCTGTGCTCATAGCAGTTCCCATTGGCCTTGTTCCGGCTGTCGAGGTGGCATACTTTGCAAGCGATGCCGTGGTCATTGCATCACTGTCGATGGGGTCCGCTATTGCTGTTGCCGCCTTCATATGCACATTGCTAGGGGAGAAACGGGACAACAATTCGGATGCCCCTCGCACGTCCGACCCATTCGATGCGGGGGTATTTTCCCCTGCCCTGTCGCCTCGAGAAGAGCAGTTTGTTCGATTGTTGCTCAAAGGAAAAACGCCGGCGGAAATTGCCAGGGAGACGGATACGAAGCCATCGACGGTGCGAACAACGCTTCACCGAGCATACGGGAAGGCATCAGTTGCGGGCTCACGCGAGCTCGTGGCATTGTTCGCGGGTGAGGGTGATGCTGCAGGGTCTGGTCTGCTGCAGCGGCATGCTGGTGATATGTTGACATCAGTTCGGACGCGCCGGCTGTTTCGATACCTGCTCACAACATTTTTTATCCTCCTTGCGGCGGGCCCCTTGGTAATGGCGGATAGCGATTGGGGATCCGGTGTTTCGCGGGCAGTCGCCTTTTCTCTCGCAAGCTATGCATTGGGTCTCGGATTGCTTCTGTCGCTGCACTACGCGGGTGAAAAACTGAATCGTGAAGCTGCGCTGACTAGAACGGATGGGGCGATTGGGCTCGGAAGCCCGTGCGTATGGGCGGTGCTGTCTGCCGTGGAATGGTCTTTTGTCTATATCGCGGCATGGAGGTGTATATGCGATCCGTTGATGGTTGCGCCGGTCCTGCTGTGCGGCGTGGCATCTACGGCCTCGCTCGCTGTTGGGCCGTGTCCGTTTAAGGTGCATGCCCGTGTCCGGGCTATCGTGCCGTTGGCGTCAATAGGTGCGGCTACTTTAATCTATGCGGCCACTAGGGGGCGAATCCATGGGTTCGCGGTGCTGACGGGGATGTTGCTCACATACATAGTGCTGCGTAGCTGCCCGCAGCGCAAAATGCTTGGGATATGGATGCTTTGCTTTGGGGCGGCGGCTCCTGTCTGGGTTGTCTTGCTCAACATGGTGCAGGATCTGACGGTTTTCGAGCCTCTGTTCCTTGCGTCGTTGCTGGGGCAAAGTTCGGCCGTCAATGTCGTCGTGGCAACGGTGATTGTTTGCTGGTCTGTGCCCATGCTCGTTACGCACATCGTGCTCGCACGCTCGGTTGAGGACGAGAAGGCCGTCTTGAAGTACCGTGCGAACGGGTCCACCGAAGCAGCTCACGTGCGCCGGCTGGCTCTGCTTACGTCGCGCGCCCTGTCCGATATTCAGGCCCGAATATTGTTGATGACGGCAGAGGGCGCAACGACAAAGACCATTGCGCAGGATGTCGGTTACGCTGCATCTACGGTGCAAGCGCTGCGATCCGCGTCCTATCGCCAGTTGAAGATCAAGAACAAAGCAGAGCTTATTTCATTGTTATCGCAGGTAGATAACGTGTAAACGCCTGGATTATCAACTCAATAGCGAGTGTTTACAGACATCTTTCTCCATTCATGCAAAGGTTGCTGTGCGTCGACGCATTGTTAGCCGCTTTTGATTGGAGAAGGCCATGATTAAGCCAAGGAGCGCTATTACTCGAATCGGAGTCGGGTTGGCGATTGCTGCGGGTCTGTCCCTAGGGGTTCCCGCTGCATCGTTCGCGCAAGAGGAGTTTGACACCTCTCAGGTTTCTAGCATTACTCAAAACGCCGATACGGGAATTACGACCTGTACGAACAATGCCGATAGGGCATTTAGTTTTCAATGTGCCGGGACGAGTGCAACTGGCTACCGTCAAAAGGATGATTCCTCATCGCTCTATCTGGATATCCAAGGTTATACGGGAAATCCGCTTCGGTTATATACAGACGGTGCGTATAACACAAGCGGTAGCGGCAGCATGAATTGTACTCAGGGAACGTATCGTTCGAATCACAAGGGACAGTGGGAAATGTATAACCTCGTCCGTGAGAACGGGCGATCTGCGGCGCGACTGACTGCATGGGCGGAGTCTGGCTACGGCACTGTTATTGGTGTATGGAGCCCCGACTGCGTCGGGCATTTCCGCAAGCTTCCCGCATAGTTGTTTGAATTGGCTCCCTTCCGGCTTTCTGGGTCGGAAGGGGGAGGAGGACGTATGAACCAAAGGCTCGTAAGATATGAGCTGTCGAAAACGATAAGACGCCCAGCTTTTATCTTTGCTCTCTTGATTGCAGTCGCAGTTGCAATAGCTGCTGCGCTGGAGCCGTGGGCAAATTTGGAAAAAGAACGTCACAATCTTCTTTCTTTTGGTTACGGCGTTGGCATGCAAGCCAAAAACTATCTCGGTCAAACACGTGAAAGCAGCTTCGGTAACTGGATTGTTGTGAGCGCGAACGCGCCACTGTCTGCGTCGGTGTTTTTCTATGCACTGCCCCTGCTTGCAATGTTGGCCGGATCTTGGTCGTGCCTCTTTGAGCGTTTGAGTGGTTATGACATGCAGATATGCACGCGCGTTTCCAGAAAGGCATACGTGAACGTAAAGGTGCTGTCTGCTTTCCTCTCCGCGTTTACAGTGACTGCCATTCCTCTGCTCGTCAATTTCCTGATTGTCTCGATGCTTTTTCCTGCGTATCTTCCTCGGGTCGATGAGTCGACCTACGTAGGGCTTTACCTACATAGCTATTTCTCCGGTCTATTTTATTCACATCCTTTGTTATATGTGCTTGCATACACGCTGTTCGATGCGGTCACGCTCGGGACTTTATCCATGGCTGTAACTGGCTTCTCAATTTTGTTTCGTAGCAGAATCAAAGCGATAATTGTCCCGTATCTGCTAATGGTTGCGTGGCATTTTGCAAATGGCTGGATCTTCGGCGTAATGGCTTGTGTGGGGTTTAACTGCAATATCTTCAACAGCATCAGGTCGGAATCGCTGAATAACTGGCCAGACATTCGAGCCGGTTTTGCGGAAATCATATTATTGACCCTTGCTTCGTTGGCTTTTTCTGGGGCGTGGAAAAGGCGGGAGATGGTCTGATGCTGTTTAGGCTGGTCGCCGCGGACCTGAGGACCGTTTTGAAGAAGAACATCATTACCTTTATTGCGATTGCGGCAGTGACCGTTGCGAACCTGGTGTACGCCTACGGTTTGTCTTCTGTGTATGGGGTCAGGACGGATGCCTTGGGGTTTGCGGACAATCTTGCGCTCGTGTTTGCCGGATCTGCTCCGTTTGAGCCTAGGCCCGGGGTCATGTTTGTGCCTCCGCTAGGATGGCTATTTCTCATTCTGCTTATTCTCTATACAACACTCGATTATCCCGCCGAATCGTTGCACGGGTTTGGTTTGCAAACGCTTGTCCGATGCCGGGCGAGAACCCTTTGGTGGGTCTCGCGTTTTATCTCAGTGGCGGCGATAACAGCATTTTCGCTGCTCGTGGTGGTTTGCTCTGTTGTGATTTGGAGCTTGGTGGTGAGCTCCTCGTTCAGCGCGGTCATTCATGGTGAGTCGCTTCAACTGGCTAATTTGGCGCCGTGGTTTCTCAAAGCTGCCGAGGCAGATGCGCTGCCGTTTTTCATAGGTCTCTTATTTGCTTTTGAGGCGCTTGCGTTTGCGCAGGCAGCGGTTGGGTTTGTGCTTGGGTCGTCAGTCTCGTTTGTGGTTTTAATGAGCTACCTGATCTGCTCGGCATATGCACGACATTGGGCGCTATTGGGTAACGCCTTGATGCTGTTGCGCTGGGGTGGAATTGTCAAAGAGGGAATCGCGGCGGGCTCGAGTGTCTTGTCATCAATTGGGCTTATGTCGTTATGCCTATCGTTGGGTGGACTGTGGTTTCGAAGGGCCGACCTTATAGAAAAGGGGGACAAGATATGAGTGTGATCGTAAGGGGCGTATCGAAGCGCATGGGTAAAAACGATGTCCTGCGCAACGTGTCCATCGAGGTTGACCCTGGGACTGTGGTCGGGCTTCAGGGGATAAACGGTTCGGGTAAGACCATGCTCATGCGAGCGGTTTGCGGGTTGATCAAGCCTACCGAAGGCGAAATCTCTATCGATGGCCAAAGGCTTGGGGCGGACATCTCGTTCCCGCCGAGTCTGGGGATGTTGATCGAGGCGCCTTCCTTTTTGGGATATCTGTCTGGCTACGACAATCTGAAGCTCATCGCTCAGATCAAGGGCGTTGCCACCCCCGAGGACATTCGCTCTGCCCTGCGGCTCGTGGGGCTCGATGCAGACGAAAAAAAGAAGTTCCGAGCATACTCGCTTGGGATGAAGCAGCGTCTGGGGATAGCTGCGGCAATTATGGAGAAGCCGAAGCTGCTTGTTCTCGATGAGCCAACGAACGCCCTCGACGAAGCGGGCGTTGAAATGCTCAAGCGCGTTGTGGCGATGGCGGCATCAACGGGTCGTGAGGTCCTTCTGTCCAGCCATGACGGAGAGGTGCTCGAGGAACTGGCCGATCGGGTTTACTGCATGCGCGACGGTGCCGTTGTGAAAGTTCGGGAAAGGTCGTGAGCGCGATGAAGAAGACCCTGTGGACGAGAAGATCGGCGCTCGCGCTTTTTTGCTGTGCTGCTGCCGGCCTTGCGGGCATGAGGGTGAGCGTCGTTAACGGGAACCGGACGGTCATTCCTGAGAAATATTACGCGGAGGGCGAATGGCTCTCGATGGATGGAGCGTTTCTGGGGTCGAAGGATGTGGTGACTGATGGGTATTCGTTTTGCATAGACGGGGCAGAGTTGCTCACGCCGCGCGAGTATCTCAAACGAGCACATGACGATTATTCAAAATATGGCACCGTGGATACGAAAACGAGACTGAAGGATGCCGACATCACGTGCGTTATCGCCGTAAAGATGCGTGTCAGAAATAGGGATAATATCGACGGTGGAATCAAAGCGTATGTTTGGCATCTGGTTCCGGAGTCTGCGCCAAACTATGATTTTGTAGTCAATACCGATCTGATAACGCAAGCCATGCCGGTCCTTGGCGGCTCTGCTGCGTTTGCCGTGGAGGTTGGGGCAGAAAACGAGTTGCTCGTCCCATTTATGATGCAGAACACCAACGACTATTTCGAAGGTTACGAGACCGTCCGTTTTGAGAAAGCATTTCCCGGGACTTACACGATGAAGATGACCGATCTGCCGGAGCGGAGGCTCTTAAGGTTTGAAGTGAAATAGCTCGAGAGCAAGGCAAAACGGGTCCATTGGCGGTACGCGCGCCCGATTCCAGGCGCCCCGGCCCGGAATCGGGCGCGGGACGAGGCGCCTTCGGTGTCGGCCGGCCTACCGCTTCTTCTTGCTCTTCTTCTGCTTGCGCGGTACCGTCAAGATTCTTTCGCAAATTGATCGAGGCGGCCTCGGCCCCGCCTTGC
>DXMF01000019.1 GCA_019414345.1 Collinsella sp. | reverse complement strand
CGCACCTGCGGCCGGCACGTGGACTTGCAGCTGCGGCGCCACCAACACCGGCAAGTTCTGCTCCGAGTGCGGCAGTCCCGCACCCGCCCCGGCACCGGCAAAGTGGTTCTGCCCCAACTGCGGCAGCGAAAACGGCGGCAAGTTCTGCAGCAACTGCGGAACGCCCCGGCCCCAGCCCCTCTATCTGGTAATTGGCGGGGGATCCGCCACCCCCGCATTTGCTTCTATGGGTTTCGTTCGATGAAGGAGGACACCATGAAGACAACGTTCAAAAAGCCCGTACTCGCATTTCTGACATGCGTCCTGGCGCTCGCCTTTGCCCTGACGGGCTGCAGCGGCGGCGGCAAGGACCCCAAGGCCAACTTCGTCGGCAGCTGGCAGTACTCGGGTGGAACCTTGGATGGCGAAGAGCTCACCGATGAGTACATGGATATGCTCAAGGAGTGGGACCTCAACTGCGTCCTGATCCTCGACGAGGACGGCACAGGCGTCCTCGATATGTTCCTTGAGGTCGCCGACCTGAAATGGGAAGCCAAGGACGCCACCACCGTAACGATCACCGCCGAAGATGAGTCGCACGACCTGAAGCTCAAGGACGACAAGCTCGTCCTTGAGGTGGAAGGCGACAAGCTTATCTTCACCAAGTCCGACAAGGATCTGTCCGGCACGGTGAAGAAGGATCGCGAGGCGGCCGAGAAGGAAGAAGAGGTCGATGAGGCCGTCGAAGACGACGACGTCCAGAGTGTCGAAATCTCCCCCGCCGTCACCGTCGCCGATGACGATCTGTGCACCATCACCATCACCGAGAAATTCAAGGACGACTGGGGCGACATCGGCTTTGTCGTCAACATCACCAACAAGAGCGACAAGGACCTGACCTTCTACGCTCCTTCCGGCAAGACCAACGTCAACGGCACTATGAAGGAACCCTGGTTCTCGGCTAACCTGATGCCCGGCACCAGCACCACCGAGGAATTCACGTTCTCGAGCGGCGAGCTTGACAGCCTTGACGACCTGGTCAATACGACCATCGGCATCGACGCCTACCTGACCGATTCCTACGAGGACGTCGCCTCCTACAGCGCAACCATCGCGTAGCGGCAGACATCGACGGCCGCGGATTGGCGGATACATCCGCGCACATGTCAGGCGGGGCCGCAGGAGTTGATCCTGCGGCCCCGTCGTTTTTGTGCCGATGCGTAACGAACGCTAGCGCTCCATGTTGGGAACGATGCTGCCCTCCGTTACTGCGCGCACGGCCAAGCGCATGATGTTGTCGTAGCCGGTCTTATTGAGGATCTCCGAGATGCGACGCTTGATGGTGCCCTCACTCATAAACAGCTCGGCCGCGATCTCGCGACGGCTCTTGCCCTCGCAGGCAAGGCGCAAAATCGATAGCTCAACATCGTCGAGTGCCGCCGTACCCGAAAAAATACTCTCGGGCGGCTTGGGAAACGTGCAATAGCCCGCCAGCGTGGAGCGCATCACGGCGAACAACTCGTCGATACCGACGTTCTTGTACACAAAGCTATCGACGCCCGCCTCGCGGGCCTGATCGACAAAGGTGATCTCGGGCATGCCGGTCATGATAATGACGCGGCACTCGGGCAGTTGTTCTTTAATGCGCGCCGCCGCCACGATGCCGTTGGAATCATGCTCGGTGCATACGTCCATCAGTATCATGTCCGGGCGCTCCTTGAGCGCGACACCCAAGGCCTCGGAAGCATCGGCAATGGCGGAAACAACGGTCATATCGGGCTGGTCGCCAACGGAACGCGCCAGGCTCTCGCGCAGGATGGCCTGGTCTTCGACTATAAGGACGCGGATCATGAGCTTCTCCTTTGAGCTGTGGCGCTGGCGTTGAGCGGGATGGACACCGCAAGCGTAAAGGGCGGGGCGGCATGGATTTCCAGGCAGCCGCTCAGATCTTGCGCGACATGCCTCATACCTGGGATACCCGTTCCCTCGCGATACGATACGGGTGCAGGCGCGCCGTCGTTAGAAACGGTCATCCGCGCAACAGCGCTGTCTTCCGACGTCTCCCGCCACAGGCGCACATGGACCCGATGGGCCTGTGCATGCTTGGTGGCATTGGTCGAGGCCTCACGGATAATCTGCAAAAATGCGGCGGCGACACGCGCGTCCTCAGGCAGCGCACCCTCAACATCGATCTGCACACCCACCAGGCCAAAAGCATGGACGATATCACCCAGCTGCTCTGCAGGCTCGCTGGCACCGCCACTGCGCAAATCGGCGGCAATTGAGCGCAGCAGCGGGTCGATCTGCTCGAGCGACTCGTCATCCAGGCGCCCCTCCTCCAGATAACGATGGAGGATGGACAGGCGCTGCCCGATCACGTCGTGCACGCGAGCTCGCATACGCAGATAGGCCGCATTATCAGCAACTTTTTTGACTTCTTCGATCTGGGCTTGGAGCTCTTGGCCCGCAAGCTCAAGCAGGTGGTTGGCTTGCGCCAGGCGATCATGAGCATGCGCATACTCTGTTACATCCAGGCCGATAATGCGCTCAAAGAGGCGGCCCGAAACCATAACGTCATCGTGCACAAACAAGCGAATCTCGGCGGGAGAAACCTCGACCACCGCCCGCGCCTCACCAAAGCGGTCCAGATTAATCCGCACACGGTTCTGGCTGCTTTCGGGCATTTGCATGCTGAGTTTGCGCAGGTCGTTCCATGTGCCGCTCATATCGCCTAGGTCGGTGGGCATATGAAGTTCCACCAGGTTTCTGCGCATGCAGCGGTTCATGAGCAGCGGACGGCCCCTCGGGTCCAGATACAGGATGCCCACGGGAATCACGTTGATGGTCTCGATCGTCGAGAACGCGGTGATATCCTCCTGGCGGTTACGGACGTCCATCAAGAGCGCCGCGATGGAACGGAACAGGAAGAACGCTCCCTCTGCGATAAGGACAACGGTCCACGCCGAGCCCATGGCAAAAACCACCGGCGGTGTAACGGCGACAACAAGCAGCAGCTCGACCAGCATGACGGGGCGACGATAGCGCACCATAAGCACCACGCCATAGGCAAAGATTGCGGCATTGAGCCACAGCACTCCGCCCATTGCCCTGGCGCAAACGTCAAGCGGCGCCACCAGATACGAGCCAGACGACGCGAACAGGATAAGCGCCGAAACCACCAGGTGGAGCACGAGGCTCGCCTCGTAGGCGCAAATCACCTTACGGTTATAGGACGAGCGGCGCGATGAAATGAGCGGGACGTGGATCGTCTGCAGACACGCAGCCAGGGCAAAGACAACATCGAGCGCAACGATTTGGGGAAGGATGAGCGAAATCTGCATCGTCACTCACCCGCCCTCGGCATCAACACGATCATACGCAACTGGCCGGGTTCGCCCTCAAGGCGGTATGCCACGTTGCGCCTTTGCAGAGCGCTTTCGAGCTCTTGCGCAGCGGGCGTCTGCGAAAGATCTGCATCATCGTTGGAAAAAAGCGTGGCGCGCAGCTCGACACTGCATCGGTCATGGTCGCCCAAGTGATACATAAGCGCCGGATGGTCGGTGGTGTAGGCAAAAAACGCAAAGTCATACACGCAGTCGTACAGGGCGCTTACCGTACTGGCGTGCATCGGGCGCCGTATGGCGATAATCGAGGCGCAATCGATATCGATGGTGCGCAGGTCGCTTGCGAGCTCGTTGGCAATGAGCTGAATGCGGTCGCGGTCAAAACCGCTCTCCCCGTGCTGTGCCAACGTGAGCGACCCCTTGCGCTTGCAATAGGCGACGAGCATCTTGGCGCGCTGCAGCATGCGGTAGCGCTCGTGCGAAGACGCTTCGTCGGTCAACGGCGGCAGCGAGCTCAGCAGGTCGTACATCCCTTCGAGCGCGCGGGCAAGCGCTTGATCCACGTCTTGGACCAGCAGGGTCTCGGCCTCTTGATCTGCCAAATGCGTCTTAAGGTCGTAGTCGGCGGCGAGCAGCTCGTTTTGACGCTGCAACTCCATGCGACGATGTGCCAGTTCACGGTTAAGCTCGTTGAGCTCCGACACGTCTTGGGCAAGCAGGGCCGATCCGCCCAGCAGTGGGAAGGCACGGTACATTACATCGGGATCGGACGCCACGGCAAAGGCATGGGCGCGGCCGTGCTCCTGGACCCGCAACTCCTCGCGCACGCCCACCGGCATTGGCTTTGACACTGGCGTGGCATAGACTTCCTGCAGGTCGCGCGTTAGAACTTTGAGGTCAAGCGGCAAGGTGTCAAAGATGCCGGCAATGTCGTGATATGACGGAATGACACCGCAATCGAGACAGATTTCCATCGCCACCACGCACAGAACGCAATAGACGAGCGAAAAGTTGAGCTTCCATGCCCAGGGCACGCGCAACGCATACGAGATGGCAAAGAATGCGCCACCCAGCAGTACGAGCGCCGCCGTACCCGAGAAACGCTGGATGCGAAAGGACGAGGACCGACCAACCAGGATAAAAAAGGCCACGAAGTTAAAGGCCGTCCACGCTAAGACGGCGAAATAACCCCAGCCGTACGTGCAATCGTTGCTCCAGGTGTCGCTTGTACGGTCAAAGCGGAAGACCTGCTGGTGAAAATCGTTGGTGAGCACAAATCCGATAAGCAGGATGGCCACAATCCACAGCGCAACGCAGTAGCGGCGACCCAGGCGGTGTTGCTCCAGGCCCGCAAGGCGCAGGCCACACAACTGGTAGAGCAGCGGAATGAGCGTCATGGGCACGTAGTACAGGTACCACAGCACGGTGGCATAGAACGGCGTGAACGACTTGTACTTGAGAATGACCTCGATCATCCACAGGGCGCAGATGGTGGCGATGGCAACAAGACGGCGGCGCAACACATAGTCCAAACAGCGCAGATAGACCGATACGCCCCAGATCGAAAATACAATTGCGGCGACAAGCAACGGCAGAGAGCTCGAATGGACGAGCGCATCCACGACCTCTTCGGACGCCTCGCTATAGGCGGGCACGGTGTTAGAAAGTTTGGGGTCGAAGGCGAACGGCGCCGGCAAGACTGCCAAAAGCATGAGGAACAGCGCGGTGATGGCGCCGGCGATAGCAAAGACGCGGTGACGGTACACCTGATGTGTTATGCCAACAAGGAATCGCGGCATGGCGAAGAGCCTGCCGCCCCTGGGATCCGCCACGGGTGCGGATCGGGCGGCCGCGTGGCCGATATGTCGCTCGCGGGTACCCATAGTGCTTTAAGTGTACCGACAGATGGGTCGAAAAAGCGGGCCGCATGTCCCAAAATCCGCAGACGGCAAGGCGCCCGGAGAGCACATACTCGCCGGGCGCCTTGATTAGGAGACTATGAGGATGAGCCCGCGAAATTCACAGCGGTCAGGCCCGTCCCCTAAGGGCCTGAGGTGCTCAAGATTGGGAGCGACAAGCCCGACGAAGCGTACTTAGGTACGCGAGGAGGGTTGGAGCCCCAAGGTTGAGTGTCTCAGCTTCCTTAGGATAGGTCCTCACCATTCGTTTCAATGACATGCTTGTACCAGTCGAAGCTCTTCTTTTTGGAACGCTTGAGGGTACCGTTGCCCGCATCGTCGCGATCCACATAGATAAAGCCGTAGCGCTTGGACATCTCGCCCGTGCCGGCAGACACCAGGTCGATCGGGCCCCAGGTGGTGTAACCCAGCAGGTCAACGCCGTCCTCGGTCACCGCGTCGCGCATGGTCTGGATGTGCTGACGCAGGTAGTCGATACGGTAGTCGTCGTTGATGGAGCCATCCTCCTCGACAACATCCTTGGCGCCCAGACCGTTCTCGACCACAAACAGCGGCTTCTGATAACGGTCGTACAGGTCGTTAAGGGTGATGCGGAAGCCCAGCGGATCGATGGCCCAGCCCCACTGGCTCTCCTGCAGGTAGGGATTCTTGGCGCCGGCGAAGGCGTTGCCCTGGGTGCGCTCGACATCGGGGTTATCGGCACCGGCAGAGCAGCGGGTGCTGTAGTAGCTAAAGCTGATGAAGTCGACGGTGTTGGCGGCCAGGATCTCGCGGTCCTCGTCGGTCATGCCCACATCGACTCCTAGACGCTCGAGCTTCTTGACGGCATAGGCCGGGTAGTAGCCGCGGCTCTGGACGTCGACGAAGAAGTAGTTGTCCTGGTTATCGAGCTGCGCCTGGCGTACATCGCCCGGACGGCAGCTGTAGGGGTAGTAGCTACCTGCGGCGAGCATGCAGCCGATCTTGATCTCGGGGTCGATCTCGTGAGCAATCTTGGTTGCCCAAGCGCTGGCGACGAGCTCGTTGTGGGCGGCCAGGTACTCAACGGCCTCCTTGTTCTCGCCCTCCTCAAAGACCAGGCCGGCACCCATAAACGGCAGGTGCAAGATCATATTGATCTCGTTAAAGGTGAGCCAGTACTTCACCAGGCCCTTGTAGCGGGTAAAGATCGTGGTCGCGAGATTCTTGTAGAAGTCGATGAGCTTGCGGTTGCGCCAGCCGCCGTACTCCTTGATGAGATGAATCGGGCAGTCGAAGTGCGTGATAGTCACGAGCGGCTCGATGCCGTGCGCCTGGCACTCGCGGAACACATCCTCGTAGAAGGCCAGGCCAGCCTCGTTGGGCTCGGTCTCGTCACCGTTGGGGAAGATGCGGGTCCAAGCCAGGCTCATACGGAAGGTCTTAAAGCCCATCTCGGCAAAGAGAGCGATGTCCTCCTTGTAATGGTGGTAGAAATCGATGCCGGTCTGCGCGGGATAGTAATAGCCGTCCTCGAAGTCGAGCATCTTACGCTGGCCGGAGACCACCGCATAGCGCTCGGGGCCGTGCGGAGCCACGTCCACGTTGGCAAGGCCGCGGCCGTCCACGTTGTAGGCGCCCTCGCACTGGTTGGCAGCCGTTGCGCCACCCCACAGGAAGTCATTACGGAAAGCCATGCATCAATCCTTTCGCACGCTGTTATCATAAGCTCAGTATCCCTGCAAACGGGGTACCGCTCAACGGCAACGGCGCAGGCCGATACTTCTTTTCGCGCGCAGGTGCCCGGCAGCCGCCCCGTCTGACACTTTTTGATACCCGCCTGTCCAAGCCGCCACAAAGGGGACAGGCACCTTTGTGGTGGCTTGGGCCCGGTTTGTCTCAATCTGTAACAGTTAGACAGCCAAAATCGGGCCTGGTGTTACAGATCGAGATTTTTCGGGCGGCCCTCTACGGTTTGTCTCGATCTATAACAGGTAGAGGCGATTTAGCCCGCTAGATGTTACAGATCGAGACAGAAGATTCTAGTCGCAGGCGATGTCGAGGTTCTTGCCGACGAGGCCTACGTAGCCGCCTTCGGCTGCTTTGGGGCTGTCGGCGTGGCAGAGGACCCACTTGTCGGCCTTCCAGTAGCAGTAGCTGTCGCCGGCCGCGGGCATGTCGGCCGCCACCTCGGGGCGCGGGCCGTTGGTACCCGCCGGCAGCGCAACCATCACTTGGAAGCCGCCGTCGTCGACCATGCAGGGCGTGTAGTGAAGCGTGGTGTTGAAGACCTCGACGACCTTGCCCGCCGGCACGCGGAACGCCTTGACGCACGCGGTGTCGAGCTTGCCGTCCTCGATCTCCCAGCGATGCGCCACGAGCAGGATAAAGTCGCGGGCGCCCAGGTTAAACTCGCTGGCGCGGTGATACTCCAGGCAGTTGAGGCGTGTGTTGTGGCCGTTGCACCAGCCGAGCTGGAAGGGGCGGCCGCCAAACATGAGAAAGCCCAGTTTGTCGGCATCCTTGACGCCCTCGAGCTCCGGCGCACTTGCTACGTACTTACTGCCCTCGGGGATGGGCGTGGCAGAGAGCGCCTCGAGCACGGGCGACGTGAGCACGGACGGAACGTTATCCCAAACGTTGCCATAGGATTTGAACTCGGGATCGTTGACAGAGTAGATATGCATGTTCACTCCTGTTTGTAAATGTGACTATACGAACATTCTAGAACAAACATGAGCGATTTTGAACGCTCGTCCCGACCAATCAACAAAAAGGCGCCCCCGCATAAGCGAAGGCGCCCAATGCGCTCGTTTTGGGCGATAAAGCTCTTATGCCTGCTGATAGTGCAGGTGCTTCTCATCGATATCGGCCAGATCGCGGTCGAGGTAGCGGCGCGCGAGCCAGTTTGCCATGGGAAGGTTCTGGTCCAGGTGGTTACCGCACTCCTCGGGAGCGGCACCGGGGACATCGCCCTCAAAGCCGGCGACAAACTCGAACAGTTCGCGCACGAGCGGCAAGATTTCCTCGCTCGTCAGCTCACCAAAGACAACCAGGTAAAAGCCCGTACGGCAGCCCATGGGCCCAAAGTAGACAATGCGGCTCGACCACTCGGCATGATTGCGGAGGAACGTCGCGCCCAGGTGCTCGATGGTGTGGCACTCGGCCGTGTTCATGACCGGCTCTTTGTTGGGCGTGGTCAGGCGTAGGTCAAAGGTGGTGACGGCGGCGCCGGTCGCCGGATCGCGGTCGATGCGGCTCACGTACACGCCGGGCTCAAGCAGCAGATGGTCAACGGAAAAGCTCGCGATGCGCTCCATGGCAGATCCTCTCGATAGTCAAATTGGGACGGGGCTCTTTTAGCTGGTTCGAATGGTCGCACCAATCATACCAGTCAAAAAAGCCCCGTCCCAAAAAGACAACTTAGCCAAGGACACGGGCCATACGGGCCTTGAACTCGGACAGGAAGCGCGGGGTATCGACGGTCAGCGCCACGAGTGTGCTCTTGTCGGGATCTGCCACGCGGCGCTCATCGCAGATGGTGCGGCCGCGATACTCACCCAGCAAGTCAACACGCAGGTTACAGCCGAGCGCACCCACGAGCGTGGGATCAATCGCCACGGCAACCGCCAGCGGATCGTGCAGCGCGCAGCCGCCCAGGTAGGACGCGTTCATCTCGTACGAACCAATGTAGTGCTCGACCATGCTCGCAAATGCGCAGCCGGCCATGGTTCCCGAACCCGTCCAGCCGGCAATGTCGCGGCGCGTGAGCACCACGCGATGCGTCACGTCCAGGCCCACCATGGTGAGCTTACGGCCCGAGCGCAGCACCGCGTCGGCTGCCTCGGGGTCGCTCGCCATGTTGGCCTCGGCGCCCGCGTTCACGTTACCGGGCACGGTAAGGGCGCCGCCCATCACGACCACGCGGCCGATGGACATCATCGCCGCCGCATCGCGCTCCAGGGCGAGCGCTAGGTTGGAGAGCGGGCCAGTCGCTACGTAGACCAGATCGGGACCATAGGTGCGCGCGGCATCGATCAGATAATCGACCGCAGCGTTGCCGTCGGCCGAGGTCGCCCCCACCGGCTCGTAGGGCGACGCGGGCACGCTCGCGCCGCCGATGCCGTTCTTGCCGTGAATGAGCGCGGTGGACGCCGGCGGCGTATAGGGCTCAGTCGCTTGCAGAGGACGGTCGGCACCCAGGTACACCGGCACCTCGGGACGGCCCAACAGGTCGAGCACCGCCAGGCAGTTGTGCGCCGACTGCTCGACGCGCACGTTGCCAAAGCATGTGGTGATGCCCACGAGCTCCACCTCGGGGCTCGCGATGGCATAGGCAAGCGCCATCGCATCGTCCACACCCATATCCAGATCAAGGATCAGCTTCTTGGTTGCCATTGTTTTACTCCGCTTCTCCGTCTTGTACTAATCGTCTAAACCAAACATGCGCCCAACTTCGGCACGCGTGGGAATCGACTGCTGCGCGCCCAAACGCGACACCGTCACCGCCGAGGCACGGGCGCCGGCGGCCATGCATTCAAAGAGCGGCAGGCCCTCCAGGCGAGCCGCCGCAAGCGCACCAATAAACGTATCGCCCGCGGCCGTCGTATCGACCACCGCGCACGAAAGTGCCGGCATGCGCAGCAGCTCACCGTCATCGCCAAATGCAACTGAGCCGGCACCGCCTAGCGTGATGACCGCAGCCCCGGCGCCCTTGTCGAGCAGCGCATTGAGCGCGGCGACGCAACTCGCATCATCCGTGGGCAGAATGCCCGTCAGCACCTGGCACTCGGTCTCGTTGGGGCAGACCAGGTCGACCGCAGGCCAGACCTCCGCAGGCAGCTCGCAGGCGGGCGCTGGATTAAAGACCGTATAGAACCCCAGCTCGTGAGCGCAAACAAGCGCCTCGGCCGTCGCCACAAGGTCACATTCGCCCTGGGCGATAAAGACGCTTCCGGCAGCCGGGGCAATCTCGCTGGCGTCGCCGTCGAGCTCATGGGCCACCAGACGCCTCAACGCGCAGGCAACGTCCGCGCCCGCAAGCGCATGGTTGGCGCCCGGTGACAGTATGATGCGGTTGTCGCCCTCGCAGCGAATGATAGTCGCGGTGCCGGTCTCCACGTCATCGCGAAGCGCCACGAACTCAACACTCACGCCGGCATCCTGGAGCCCCGCCACAAGCGCATCGCCAAAGGTATCACGTCCAACAGCGCCGATCATGCATGTGCGCGCACCCATGCGCGCGGCGGCAACGGCCTGGTTAGCGCCCTTACCGCCGGCGTTGGTGATAAACCCGCTGCCGCCGACGGTCTCGCCCGCACGCGGCATGCGCTCGCACGCCACCGAAAGGTCCATGTTCATGCTGCCGAACACCGCAATGATGTCGCGATCTGCCATGGAAACCTCCTCATCTGCGGGCCTTATGCCCACCGTCGACCATCGATTGTGCGCCCTCGCACCCCCTATAACTTTAGTTCACTTTGATGTGGACGCACGCTTGAGCTTGCGCCAGCAGCAAGCATTCACAGGAGCAGGCAGCTACAATAAATACGTGCTGATTATTCTCGTCATTGGATGATGTTTTATGGAACAATTCTCGCAATCGGGCTCGCGCGGTCGACGCCGCACAGGCAACGAGCCGGCGCCGCACGAACGCGTGAAGAGCGAACGCCGTACCGACGAGCCGCGACGCACCGCAAGCCCTCATCGCGCTTCTACCAACAACGCGGGCCGCGCCAACACTCCCGCCGCGGAGCAGACGCCTGCTCGCCCCAAGTCCCGCTACATCCCTGCCCTTGACGGCCTACGCACGCTTGCCGTCGTCGCGGTGGTGCTCTATCACCTCAACCTCACGTGGGCGCAGGGCGGTCTGCTCGGCGTCACGATCTTCTTTGTGCTTTCGGGCTATCTGATCACACGCCTGCTACTCAACGAAGTCGCTAAGACCGGCCGCATCGACCTCAAGAGCTTCTGGATTCGCCGCATCCGTCGCCTGGTCCCCGCCGTGGTAACGGTAGTGTTCGTGACCTGCGCGCTGTGCACCATCTTTAACCACGTGATGCTCACCAAGATGCGCCCCGACATCCTGCCGTCGTTGCTGTTCTTCAACAACTGGTGGCAGATTGCCCAAAACGTCTCGTACTTCAATGCTCTGGGCGACCCCTCGCCGCTCACGCACTTTTGGTCGCTTGCCATCGAGGAACAGTTCTACCTGATTTGGCCGCCACTGCTGTTTGCCATGGTATCCATGCATGTGAGCAAGCCCAACACGCGCCGCTTGGTTCTGGCCCTTGCCGCGGTATCTGCCCTCGCCATGATGGTGCTTTACAACCCTGCCGCCGACCCCAGCCGCGTGTACTACGGCACCGACACCCGCGTGTTCTCGCTACTGCTGGGTGCCTGGATGGCCTTTATCCCCGATCGCGACCTGGCGCCAGTGCGTCTCGCTCATCGTTTGGGGCTCAATCGCCTGGCTGGCGCCGCCAAGCACGACAAGAACGCCGAGGGCAAACCTAGCGAGAAGGCCGACGAATCAGCCGAGACCGCCCCGGCACAGCCGAGCGCCCTCGTGCGCTTTTGGTCCTCGCCCACATCCATCGATGTGTTGGGCGTCGTGGGTCTGGTTGGCCTTGCCGCCATGGTCGCGCTCACCAACGGCTACACCGCGTTCCAGTATCGCGGCGGCACGCTGCTGTGCTCGGTCCTCACGCTCATGGTCATCGCGGCCTGCGTGCAGCCCCAGGGAATGGTTGCCCGCGAGCTGTCCGCCGAGCCGCTCGTGTGGGTTGGCAAGCGCTCGTACAGCATCTACCTGTGGCACTATCCCCTGCTGTTGCTCATGAACCCGGTCGCCAACATCAACGATACACCGTGGTGGCAGTACATTTTGCAGGTGCTGTTGGTGGTCACCGTGGCCGAATGCTCATATCGCTTTATCGAAACGCCGTTTAGAAAGGGCGCCTTTGAGCGCACCGTATCCGAGTTCCGCGACGGCACCGCCACGCCCGCCAACTGGGCACGCGCGCACGTCCCTGTCTGCGCAACCTGCGCTGTCGTGTTGGTCGTTGCACTGGGCGGCCTGATCTTTGTGCCGGAGACCTCCGCACTGAGCGGCGAGGGCGCCGAAGTCCTCAACAAGGAAGCCAAGAACACCGCGCCCACCGACCAGCAGGCGGCCGACGACACCGACAAGGACAACGACGGCTTCCCCGATGGATCCTACGACCTGCTGATGATCGGTGACTCCGTGTCGCTGCGTGCCGTGGACACCTTTGACGGCGTGTTCCCGCACAGCCATATCGATGCCGAAAAGGGCCGCCAGTTTGATGCGGGCCGCGCGACATTTGAGGGCTATCTCCAACAGAACCTTGCCGGCAAGATCGTGGTCTTTGCGCTGGGCACCAACGGCTTGGTAACCGACGATCAGATCGACGCCATCATGGCCGATGCAGGAGATAAGCGTATTGTGGTGTTTGTGAACACACGCAGCCCGCAGCCGTGGGTTGGCTCTACCAACCAGGCCATCGCCAACGCCGCTACGCGCTACAAGAACGTGCGCGTTATCGACTGGTACGGATACAGCGCCAACCGCAACGACCTGTTCGATGGCGATGGCACGCACCTATCGACCGCTGGCGTGACTGAGTACCTCAACTTGATCCACGATGCCGTCAAGAAGGACCTGCCCGTGCACCCCGAAGATCACGTCAACGATCCGCAGCCGGCAGCCGTCAAGTCTGCCACCGACGCGCTCGTCAATGCGCTCGCTCTCAAGCCGCACAAGCTGGGCACCGACAAGTAACCCGCAGCGCAAACTTCCCACATCCGGAGGGGGTGCCTGCCACGGCAGGCACCCCCTCCGGCAGTTAGGGACGTTCCTTATATGCCGGCACCCAGGGACACTCCCGACACAGCCGAGGAACGCCCTCCTTGCGACCGAATTCTGGGCGCCTCGCCACCCCGAACGTTGTTTCCAAGCCCACACCCGCAGCAAACAACCCAAAATCACTCTTTTCGAGCCGACTCCAAGAGGTCGTGGACAAAAAGTGGCAAATATGAGTACTGTTACCATTTTAGTAGCAGGCAAAACCACCCAAAATGGCGGGTGACGCATAATTTCTTTGGTAGCGCACAGAGATGTGGTGTAAGAGGCGGGGCATGCCCCGCCTCCGCCCTTT
>DXMF01000018.1 GCA_019414345.1 Collinsella sp. | reverse complement strand
GGACTTGCAGCGACGGACCTCAGGACGCTCTTACACCACGTCTGCGCGCGCCACCCAACGACCCCATCGCGAACGACAAAACGACACGGTTACAGCAGTGTTGCAGGTCGTCGCAAAGCAAAAACTCAGTAACAACCCCCTCCACTCATCGATAGCCCGCCCACAATGGCTGTCGATGGGCGCCTGCGGACCACTGCGGGCCATTCAAAACGTTATGCATTCTTAAGAGCTTGCTGAATACTCCCAAAAATGCACGCTGGGAAGTACACCACCTATCCGCAGCGGGCAGCATGCCTTGGTTTTGCCCATCTCGGGGCATCGACGAGGCACAAAAAGCCCCGCCGCGCGTAGCGCGGCGGGGCCAGCGGCAAGTCAAAAGACCATACGCCTACAGGCGAAAGAACACCAAACTAGGCTAGGCAGCCGGGCAGATCTTCTTGAAGAGCTCGATGACGTCGTCGAGCGTCGCCTCGCGCGGGTTACCCGGGAAGCAGGCGTCGGCCATGGCGTCCTTAGCCAGGACCTCGATCTCGTCAGCCTTCATGGCCTCGCAGACGTGCGGGATGTTCACGTCGGCGGAAAGCTGCTTGACGGCGGCGATGGCGGCGTCGGCGGCCTCGTCAGTGCTCATGCCCGTGGTGTCAACGCCCATGGCGACGGCGACCTTGGCCAGGCGCTCGGCGCAAACCGGCTTGTTGAACTCCATGGCAATCGGCAGCAGCATGGCGCAGGCGACGCCGTGCGGGGTGTCGTAGTGAGCGGACAGGGTGTGAGCCATGGCGTGGTCGATGCCCAGGCCAACGTTGGAGAAGCCCATGCCGGCGACATACTGGCCAAGAGCCATGCCCTCGCGGCCGGAGCCGGGCTGACCGGACTTGGCCTCGGCGACGGAGTCGCGCAAGTTCTCGCTGATCAGCTTAATGGCCTCAAAGTGGAACATATCGGAGAGCTCCCAAGCGCCCTTGGTGGTGTAGCCCTCGATGGCGTGGGTCAGTGCGTCCATGCCAGTGGAAGCGGTCAGGCCGGCGGGCATGGAAGCCATCATGTCAGGATCGACGACAGCAACCTCGGGGGCATCGTTGGTGTCGACGCACACGAACTTGCGGACCTTCTCGGGGTCGGTGATGACGTAGTTGATGGTCACCTCGGCAGCAGTACCGGCGGTCGTCGGCACAGCGATGGTGAACACGGCGTGGTTCTTAGTGGGAGCAACGCCCTCGAGGCTGCGGACATCGGCGAACTCGGGGTTGTTGATAATAATGCCGATGGCCTTGGCGGTGTCCATGGAGGAGCCGCCACCGATGGTCACGATAGCGTCAGCCTCGGCGGCCTTGAAGGCCTCGACGCCGTCCTTGACGTTCTGAATCGTGGGGTTGGGCTTGATCTCGGAGTAGAGGCTCCAGGCGATGCCGGCGGCGTCGAGCTCGTCGGTCACCTTGGCGGTAACGCCAAACTTGACCAGATCGGGATCGGAGCAGACGAAGATCTTCTTGTAGCCGCGACGCTGGAGCTCGCCGGGGATCTCCTTGATGGCGCCGGAACCATGATAAGAGATGGTATTGAGAACGAAACGATTAGCCATTGATAGCCTCCCATCGTGTGCGGGGCACCCATTACGCCCCGCGCTATAAGTCCCATCCTAACGCTTTTGAAACAAAAAACGCGTGAGAACATCAAAAGTGTTAAAGCGTTTCAACAGAATAACGGAGCCCTAGTCCTTCCCTCCCGACAGCAGCGAAGGCTAGATTATAGGAGCAATCGCCCAAAGAATACGACCGACTCAGCCTATAAATTTTTTCTGTTTTAGCAATATATGTTTGACAATACGTTTATAAAAAGATACTTTGTAATGAATAACATGCATGCAGCAAATAACGTCATTCATTTTGTTAGAAATTGCCCATGCGGTTATTGCAGCTGCATCTACTGCAACGTACAGCGTAATTCTCCGCACGAAGCAGAAGACGGTTCCAATTCGATCGAGGCGATGACACATGGTGGCTAGTTGTCCTAAATCGAGCAAGACGGCTACAAACGAATATCGAATCTCAATTGAAGGTAACCCTTATCCGCATACTCTGGCTCTCATCAACCCAGCGGGAGACAACCTCAACATCAAAAAACATGGGTTCACGGGTCCACTAGGACAGCTATTGAGTCTTAAATATACCGTTTATGACGATGCAAATGAAAAACTCTTTACTGTCGTCGACGGTGGTTTTAGCAACATGCCCAGGGTTGCGCTCATCATCGAACACAAGGAAGTTGCGGTGTTCGATTATGGTCTAAACAGACTTGAGATGAAGTGCGTAACGAACATACCGAATTACACAATAAAAGGTAACTTCCTATTTGGAGATTACGATATATTCAGCCAACGGGAAGTGAAACTATCTTCAGTTATCGTCCTTCAATGTGATAAACAATCGTGCTTTAGCATACAGGTTTTGGATAAAGCCGAATTAGCCGCCGCAATTGGAATACCTACAGCCATTGCCCTTCTTAGGGCTCGGATTGAAGAGCATCTCGAATAAATCGCAAAAAGCAGTTCGTAGCAACATTTAGGATAGTTTTTTCTGGCTCCTGGAACTGTATTACATAGTCTGCAAATTGTTCGAAACCATGTCCATGATTCGCAGTAATCGCGGTATGTTTTTTCATTTCCTGCGTAGACGCTACTTTCAAAAAGGATATCGAAACACTATCTAAATTGTTGCAAGACTCATCCAGACTAATAATAGAATAGCTGCTCAGAAAGGCTCTACAAAGCAATAAAGAGGACAGTTCTCCGCCTTGATTATCAACTTGATTACTGTCGTCTTATTATGAATAAAAAGCTCTGACATATGTCCATCCCCTTAACTAATAATCATAGCTGGAAAGATGACATTTTTATTCTATAGCCTCAAGCAACACGCTTTGCTGACGTCAAATCTTGTCATTACAAACATGCACCTTAGCGCTTAAGACTCCAAAAAAGGGGCGGCCGAGATGGCCGTCCCCTCCCCAATATTGATCAGTGCGGCAAAGGGACAGCCCCTTTGCCGCATTCGGTTACTTTCGACAGCCCTCTTTCCAAGCCTCGGCCGCAACCTTCCAGCGTAAGCGCAAGTCGCGCTCGCGGTCGATGAACATGATGGCAAACGCGACAAACAGCAGCAAGCTCGCCACGACGATGGCGTGCAGGCCCATGCGCTCAATACACCAGTTGCCCAACACGGCGCCAAACACAAAGGTAAAGATCACGCTAAAGTACAGCAGGCCGTTTTCCAAAAAGCCGCGCCTGTGGGTAATGATGTAATCGTCCACGTTTTGCAGCGCGTTGCGCAAGTTGCCGATGCACATGGTCGTAGCGATGCCGTGACCGTGGATCTTGCGGAAGCTCTCGACCTGCATGCCGCAGGCAAACGAAGTGAGGCAGTTGGCGAGCAGGTTGTAACCGCCACCGGGGATAAAGCTCACGCCAAGCAAGATGACGGCTTCAAAGAACACCGTCACCTGGCGCCAGTGAATCACGCTGCCAAACCGTTCGTGTACCAGGTCGGCAAGCATAATGCCCACGGCAAACGACACCACAGGGAAGAAGTAGCGCCCCGCAAGTGCCCAATTGCCCTCCGAGATGCTCACGCCCACCAGCAAGATGTTACCCGTCTGCGCGTTAGCGAAAACATGGTCGCGCCCAATGTACGAATACACATCCATAAAGCCGCCGGCGAGCGCCAGGATAATGCCCAGTTCGATGGACTCCGATATCTGTTTGGCACGCTGCATCGTCGTGCATCCTCCTTGTTGACGACCCTCTCGTGCGTTGGCGGAAACATAACCGCCGTTCATACTGTAACCCATTGACAACATGGCGTGCGCGCGAGACGGCTCCTTCGACACGGGGATACACAGTCTGGAAACAAACGGCACCCGCATCGACACGCCGATCCGCCAGCCCATGTACTCCACCAGTCTTTTTAGCCCCGTCCCAAAAAGACTGGTTACAATTACGTGCAGCATACAAACACCGGGAGGGATCGTGGCAAAAAAGCCTCAGCACGCTCAGAATAACCAGCGCAGTCAGCAGGGCAAACAGGGCCAGCAGCAAAAGCGCGGCAGCAAGGCCCAGGGCGGCCACGCCGCTCATACCCCGGCAGCGCCCGCCCGTCCCTGGCGCCCGGGCCGCGATAAGTTCCTCCCCGTCAGCCGCGCCGATATGGACGCGCGCGGTTGGGACCAGTGTGACTTCGTCTACATCTGCGGCGACGCCTACGTGGACCACCCCAGCTTTGGTATGGCCATCATCAGCCGCGTACTCGACGCGCACGGCTACAAAGTGGGCATCATCTGCCAACCCGACTGGACCGATCCCGCCAGCATCAGCGTGCTCGGTGAGCCGCGCCTGGGCTTTTTGGTCAGTGCCGGCAACATGGACTCCATGGTCAACCACTATTCGGTGACCAAGCACCGCCGCCACACCGACGCCTATACCCCCGGCGGCGAGGAAGGTCACCGCCCCAACCGTGCCGTCACGGTCTACGGCAATCTCATCCGTCAGACGTTCAAGGACGCCCCCATCATTATCGGTGGCATCGAGGCAAGCCTGCGCCGCCTGGCCCACTACGACTACTGGCAGGATAAGCTCAAGCGCTCGGTGCTGCTCGACTCGGGCGCCGACATCCTCATCTACGGCATGGGCGAGCACGCGATTGTCGAGATCGCCGACGCGCTCGACGCGGGGCTGCCCGTCGATCAGATCACCTATATCAACGGCACCGTTTACCGCACGGGTTCGCTCGACGAGGTCTACGACTACGACCTGCTGCCCAGCTGGGACGACCTTGCCGCTGACAAGCTCAACTACGCCCGCAGTTTTAACGTGCAGCAGCAGAATATGGACCCCATCACCGGACATCGCCTGGTAGAGCCCTACCCCAACAGCGTCTATGTGGTGCAGAACCCGCCGTCGGCGACGCTCACCACCGACGAGATGGACGAGGTTGCCGAACTCCCCTACGCACGCGATTGGCATCCCGATTACGACGCGGCGGGCGGCGTGCCGGCCTTTGCCGAGATCAAGTTTTCCATTAGCTCCAACCGCGGCTGTTTTGGCGAGTGCTCGTTTTGCGCGCTCACCTTCCACCAGGGTCGCGTGCTGCAGATGCGCAGCCACGACTCGATTATGCGCGAGGCCGAGCTGCTCACGCGCGATCCCGAGTTTAAGGGCTATATCAACGACGTGGGCGGGCCGACGGCCAACTTTATCCGTCCCGCCTGCGACAAGCAGCTCAAGCACGGCGTATGCAAGAACAAGCGATGCCTGTGGCCGAGCGTGTGCAAGAACATGGTGGTCGACGAAAGCGGCTACACGCAGCTGCTGCGCGACCTGCGCCAGCTGCCGGGCGTCAAGAAGGTCTTTGTCCGCAGCGGCATCCGCTTCGACTACACCATGGCCGATGCCTCGGACGAGTTTTTGCGCGAGCTGCTGGAGCACCACGTCTCGGGCCAGCTGCGCGTAGCACCCGAGCACGTGAGCGATGCGGTGCTGTCCGTAATGGGCAAACCGAGCCGAGCCGTCTACGACGCATTCTGCCGTAAATTTGAACGCTTGAACCGCGAGTACGGACTCAAGCAGTACGTGGTGCCGTATCTGATCTCGAGCCACCCCGGATCGACGATGAAGGAAGCCGTGGACCTTGCCGAGGCCGTGCGAGACATGGGCTACATGCCCGAGCAGGTGCAGGACTTCTACCCCACGCCGTCCACCATGTCGACGTGCATGTACTACACCGGCGTGGATCCGCGCACCATGGAGCCGATCTATGTGGCGCGCGACCCGCACGAGAAGGCCATGCAGCGCGCGCTCATCCAGTATCGCAAGCCCGAGAACTACAAGCTCGTGCGCGAGGCGCTAGAGAAAGCCGGGCGTCGCGATTTGATCGGCTACACCAAGCATTGCCTGATCCGCCCCGTGCCGCCGCGCCCGGGCGAGACATCTGCCGGCGGCGGACATGGCACCGGCAAGAAGGGCGGCAAGGGCCACGGTGGCGCTGGCGGCGCTGGAGCCAAGGGACCCAAGGGCAGCAAAGGGCACAGCGGCATGTCGCGCGCACAGAACACCGCCGGGCGCAACCGTGCGGCTCAGGGGCGTCAGGGCGCCAACGGAGGCGGTCGCCGCAACTAAGGCAGCAATGCGCTCGCTGCGTCCATCCCACACGCATGGCGCAGCGAGCGCATTGCCTCAACGAGGATGACGCCGGCGATAGCGACCGTAATTGCCACGTCGAGCGGCGTGTTCACAAACCACAGCAGGCCCATGAGATACGACCCGGCATTAAAGGCAAAGTGCAGCAGGATCGTGTAGCGGAGCTTTCCGGTCGTCACGAGCAACCAACCAAAGATGAGGCCGGCGGCACCTGCGTAGCAACCCTGCACCCAATTCATGTGCATAAAACCGAAGATTGCCGCCTGCAGCACAATCGCCGCGGCGACACCCCACGTGCTTGGGGCCGCCCAGGGCACTATGGCGCCGTCTTGCACACTCGCACGACGCCGGCGCTTCCAGAGCGGACGGCACTGGGGATTAAACGCACGCAGCGAAAACTCAAAGATGACACCGCGCACCAGGAGCTCTTCGCAAAACGGCGCGCCGAGCACCGTGGTCAGGACGGCAAGAGGACTGGTATCGCCCATGCCCGTTTCCTCGACAAGCTCGCTGTAGTCGGCCGCGGCATCGGGCAACAGCGACAGTACGGCGTCGGTCACGTAGCTAACGACCACCTGCAGGGCAAGACCGATCACGATAACGCAGGCGATGCGTTTCCACGCCCCACGCGCTCCCCCGCTGAGCGGATGCTCGCTTTGCGAACGCGCCATAAACGAGCGCGGCCACAGATAACGCCACCACAGCAGCGCCATCAAAAACGACGCCGTCTGAGCGGCGGCCTGGAACCATTGAATATCGAGATTGTCAATCGGATAGCCCGTCAGCACCGACACGGCATCGAGAACAGAAAACAGCACCACGCTCAGGGCTATATCGGCAGCGACAACGCCCAAACAGGCGAGCGCCCACGCTATCGCATTGAGCATGCCAGCCTCCTCAAAACCCGGTACTTGGGGACGTTCCTTAACTGCCGGCAGAAAATGAACGTCCCCAAGTACCGGCAGTTTGGGACAGTCATTGTTGATGAGAATCGGGTGCAGTGCCAAAGGCCCCGTTGGGCGAGATGTCGAACGGGAAGGTGCCGCAGCGATTGAACGCGGCGATAAACATGCGGATGGCGTTGGACGGCGTGGTGCCCACGAGCTGGGTTGCCGCCGCGAAGGCCGCCTTTTCCTCGGGCAAGACCTTCGCGACAACCGGGGTCATGTGTTCTGCCATGGCGCTTCCTTTTTGAAACAACGGTAGTGCGGATAGATGCGGGCCACGCGGCTGGGCGACGGGCTGTGAAGGCAACCCGATTGGCCCGCATCTGGAGTTTGTTTCTGCGGCGTTGGTATTACTTGGTATTCCTAAGTTATACCCGGCAGATAGAATACCACACCCGGCCCCATGGGGACGGAGAAAAGACGGATGATTTTGTTGCTGGGTTGGTATTTAGAGCGTGATGATGTCCGAGATATCGAGGGCCTAAGCGTCGGCGTATGGCGCGCCCAGGCTGGGTATCCGGCGCATGGCGCCCTATTGTCTTGCATAATTTCGCTTGCGTCATGCATAAAAAGACGGGGGCACCCCTTCTCGTCCCAACGTACCCCCGCTTGTACCGTGCAAAAACCGGAGTTTTCAGCATCGCGGCCCCCGCAGGCGGTGCCGCGAATCGTGGACGCCGCGCGATTGGCGTCGTTTTGGGGCACGGCGCGACGCGAAACGCGCGTTATCGCCGCGCCGGACGCCGTCAGCCAACCCAAATCGCCTGCCGAAGGATCCCGCTGGCTCAAAAAGACGATTCCGGCGCGTATGCAGTCACCCCGGCTTGCTGAAAACTCCCAAAAATGCACGGCGCGCCCCGGGGGACCCGTGCGCGCCACGAAAAACACGCCCGCATCCAAAAGAATGCGAGCGCGAAAGCCGGATGTCGGCAAGGGCGCCAGGCAGCGGGCGAAATCCCCGGCGTGTCCGCCCGGGCACCGCAGCCGCCGCGCGTCAGCAGAAAACCTCATGCCCTGCGTTGATGTCGGCCCCCGCATACGCGAATCTCCAACTAGGTCGATAGTCCGTATCTCTTGCCACGACCGTCTCCGCGCGTTTCCACGAAGAAGACTCGCCCCACCTAATACTGAGCCCACTAAAAGGGCCCCGAGCATAGTCTGCTCGAGGCCCAAACTCGTGTCGCCTTACCGCGCGACGCGTATGTTACTTGCGCTTGCCGCCGCCGTCACCGGGGCGACGGGAGCTGCCGCCGCGCTTGCCGCCACGATTGTTACCATAGCTGCCACGGTTATCGCGACCGCCGGCACGGCCACCACGGGAGCCGGCCTGGTTGCTGCCACGTCCGCCGCGATAGCCGCCGCGACGCTCCTCGCGGGTATCGTCGTAGTTGCGCCAGTCATCGCGACGATCTCGACTGGCACGCGGATCGCGACGATCGCGCGACTCGCCAGAACGGCCGGCGCCACTGCGGCCGCCATTTCCGCGAGCATCCTCGCGACGCTCACCGCCGCGGCCACCGCGCTCTTCAAAGCGCTTGCCGCCACGGGACTCGCCGCCGCGGCCACCGCGCTCGTCATCACGACCGGAACGACGGCGGTCGCCCGCGCCGCGCTTGCCGCCGCGCGAGCCACGGCCCTCGTCCTCGCGCTCAACACGGCGACGACCACCGCGGTCCTCGTCCTCGCGGCGACGGCGATGTGCCTCGCCCTGGAACTGCTTGGCACGGCGCTCGGCACGGTTGCCGCGCGGGGCCGGCTCGACGGCACCAGCACCGCCGCGCTCCTCGGCAGCCACCTCGCGGGCCACACTCTCCACGGCCTCGTCCACGCGAGCCTGAACGCCCTCGCGCACGCGGGTCTTGCCGCCGCGCTTGGGACGGCTCGGGCGCTCGCTGTCGCCGCGACGCTCATCGCGACCGCGGTTGGAACGACCGGCCACATCGCCGTAATCGTCGCCGTTGCGCTTGCCGTCGCGACGCGCCTGCTCAAGCTTCTTCTTGCTCTTGGACTTACCGCGCTTGGTCTTCTTCTTCACCTTAAAGGCCGCAGGGTCACGCTCGGGATCAACCGCGGGCGGATTGGGGCCCACGTGCAAGTCGCCGGCCTCGTAGATGTCGGCAGTCTTGTCCATGAGCTTCTCGATCTCGTAGAACTCATCCACGTCCTGCTCGGTCACAAACGTGATGGCCCAGCCCAGCTCGCCGGCGCGGCCCGTACGGCCAATGCGGTGGATATAGTCGGTCGGCTCGGCCGGCACGTCAAAGTTCACGACGTAGCGCACGTCGCTAATGTCGATGCCGCGGGCGAGCACGTCGGTTGCCACCAACACGTCGACGGTACCGTCGCGGAAGGCCGAGAGTGCGCGCTCGCGCTGGGCCTGGCTGCGGTTGCCGTGAATCGCGGCGGCCTTGATGCCCTTACGCTCCAGACGGCGGCAGCAGCTGTCGGCGCGGTGCTTGGTGCGCATAAAGACGATAGTGCGCTCCGGGCCCTCCTTCTTGAGGAACTCGGGCAGCAGGTTGTTCTTGGCCTCGATGGACACCGGGAACACAAACTGGTCGACGGTGTCGGCGGTCGACGTGGCGGGCGCGATCTCCACGCGGGCCGGGTCGCTCACCAGGTCGGTGATCTCGCCCACGGCCTCCTCGTCGAGCGTCGCCGAGAACAGCAGCGTCTGGCGCTCGGCCGGCGTCTCGCGCACAATGCGGCGGACGGCGGGCAAAAAGCCCATATCGAGCATGCGGTCGGCCTCGTCGAGTACCAGCACTTTGACCTCGCCCAGGTGGCAGGCACCCTGCTCGATCAGATCGACCAGACGGCCCGGCGTTGCGACCAGGATGTCGCAGCCGTACTTAAGTGCCGCGGTCTGCGGCTTGTAGCTCACGCCGCCCACGACGGTCACGGCAACATGGCCGGTGACGTCGGCGATTTTGCTTGCGACCTCGTCGATCTGCTGGGCAAGCTCGCGCGTAGGGGTGATGACGAGCATCACGGGGCCACGGCCGTTGCCCTCGGGCTTTTTAACACCGCGACGGCGGTTGCGGCCGCCGCGCTCGCGCACGGGTTTGGGAGGAGCGATGTGCTCCAGATTGTTCATGGTCGGCAGCAAAAAGGCAGCCGTCTTGCCGGTGCCGGTCTGAGCGGCGGCAAGCAGATCACGGCCCTCGAGCACCACGGGGATGGAGCCGGCCTGAACAGGCGTTGGCGCCGTGTAGCCCAGGTTCTCGATAGCACGGAGCATCTCGTCGGAGAGGCCCAGCTCGTCAAAGGCGGGCAGGCTCTCGGTAGCGGACTCGACGGCCTGGGCAGCATTGGCCTCATCGGCGGCATCGAAGGCAGCCTGGGTCATAGCCTCGCGGGCCTCGTCCAGAATCTCGGCGTCCGTGACGTCGGATACAGAATTACGCATATGTTGTTGTTCCTTATCTGCACGCGCAATGGGCACGGCATGCGGCCGCGCGGGCGTGCTTGGTAGTGCGCTAATACATACAAAAACAGGTGCGCACAGAGAGGACGTTGCTCAGCACGCTGGCGATCGCTTTGGCAGCCCTATCACGCGCCGTCCAGACGCAGCAGCTCTAAGCGATGGAGCAGATTCGCCGCCGGTTAGTATACCCGTACTCCGTATACCCCCACGTAAACCACAGATGACGAGGCGGACGAGGTGGGCCCGGCTGATTGTCTCAATCTGTAACAGTTACAGGGCAAATCTTCCTCTACGTGTTACAGATCGAGACAAACGGTCGACACGGTTCGCAAACGTCTCAATCTGTAACAGTTACCGAGTAAAATCGGTCCTAATTGTTATAGATCAAGACAGAGGGGGATTTCCGTCCAGTCCAAACCAAATCTCTCAGTCTTCCTGCAATTTCGAACATGTGGCCTATAATGTTGCTTTGGTTACGCTATATATTGCGCGGCCATTTAATACGTCGCCCACCGGGGGCCATTAATTCCTATCGCCATATTGGCTAGGAAGCAATCAAAGGAGGTATCCGTGGCAGCAGAGACGCCTTGCTCGGTCCTCTATAACGATATTCGCTCGTTCGGCGGTCTTAAACATCTCGAGATCGCCCGAATGCTTATCAATGGAAACTCTTATCTCGGCAGTACCCTGCTCGAGAAATGCTCTTCCAACCGCTCGTATCTCACCCGTTACATCGTCCATCGCAAGCCTGACCAGTGCGCGCCCGCCATCTACAGCGACTTTACCGTCACCACGCTCAACCTTTCCGCGGCAATCTGCAGCAAGCTCGGCGGCGGCGAGTCCGCCTATCGGGCAATCGCCGAGCACTATCGCGGTCCGGCCGCCAACGAAATGATGTCGGCTCTCACCAGCTACAAGCTGGACAGCCGCCTATATGCAAATGCCCTCAATCGCATCGACAACTTTGACGGCAATACCGTGCGCGAGAAAAGCACGCTTTACCTTATGCTCTTTGTGGCAACGGGGGCGCTCGCCGATCCCGTTCAGGGCGTGGCCACCGTCGAGCGCTTTTGCGACAGCAAGACGGGCGGGCACTTTGGCACCACCGAAACTACCGTCGGACGTGGCTTTATGAGCAGCCTGGAGCAGCCGCGCACCGTCGCCCCCAACCTCGGTCTGCTCAGAACCCATGCCGACAACTGCGCCGACATGCAAATCCATCCCCTCACACGCGATCCGCGCGGCACCGTAATTGGTTCTTTGCCCAAAACCTCGCCCAGCATCACCGATGTGGGCGCCGACGCATCGCGCGAGCATCTTCGCATTTGGCTTGAGGGTGAGCACTGGTACGCCCAGGGCCTTGGATCGACCAACGGCACGGTACTCGAATCGGGTGCAGGCGACGGCGATATTGTGATTGAGCCGCCGCGCGACCAACGCGAGCCCGGCAAGATCTATCCCCCAGTGGAAATCGAAAACAGCGACAGGCTCCATCTGGGTCTCTACACGACATTCCTTGTCATTGTGGACTAGCACGGACAGCGATCGGAAGACGGTCGCCGTCCGTCTTTCGTCTTCTACCTTCTGTGTCGTAAACGACAATGCTCAGCGGTATACGTGGGCAGTGCGGCTATCATGGTACTTTACCGATATCCGCACTGCTCGCGTAAACGTGCGGCAACCCATGCCAGACAAAGGAACGCCATGGATACTACCGATAGCGCCTATGGCGACAAACTCGTCCGTCTCGATACGTTCGATACCGCCGTGGCGGTCGACCCCAGCGCCGAGGACGACGCCAAGCGTCGGTTTATGACGCTTATTCTCCAGACGGCCCACCGCAACAACGGCAACATCGGGCACGTGCTGCGCGCGACCAACACGAGCGGCGAGGTCTTTGCCGTCAAGCTACTCAAGGACAATGCCATCCTTTCCGGCCAAGCCCCCGACCGCTCCGCCGAGCAATCGGCAGCGCACCTGGCCAGCACCGCCGCGCTGTTCGAGGAGTACCGTCATCTGTGTACCGTCTCGCACCTGCGCGGATTTCCGCGCGTCTATGGCTACGGATCGTGCGAGGATGACCCTCTCATCCTCATGGAGTGGGTCGAGGGCACCTCGCTCAAGCAGGCGCTGCCCCTGCTTCCGCACGACGCCTCGGGCGGGCTGACCACCCAGATGGTCGCCGCTGTCGGAAACGCCGTGCTTCGTGCGCTCTTGATGACCCAAGGCCTCGTGAATCCGGTCATCCATCGCGACCTGTCGCCTGCCAATATCATGTTCCGCACCACCAGCCGAACACTCGAGCAGCAGATTGCCGATTGTTCCTTTGACCCCTGCCTCATCGACATGGGCTCCGCGACCATGGCTCTCGGCGACGACACGATCACCCGGCGCGCCGACATCTGGCGCTTTGCCACACCCGCATACGCCGCGCCCGAGATGCTCACGCAGGATATCGAAGGCATCGCGGCCCTTCGCCGTTCGCCCGCGATCGACGTCTATGCGCTTTCGAGCATTCTGTACCAGCTCTACAGCGGTCGCAAACCGTTTGACTTTGAGTCGACGGACGCCGCTGCAACCGGCTCGTTCTATCTCGTAAAGACCAAGACCAAGCCGGCGCCGCTCGAGCCGCGCTGCGAGGGCGATGAAGCGCTCGTCCAAATCATCATGAAGGGTCTCTCAGTCGAGCAGTGCGATCGTCCCACCGAGCAGCAGATGCTCGAGGTGCTCTCGGCATACCTCACCGATGCCGAATCCGAGGGCCGCGAAGGCACAGGAGACGAGGCCGCGATTGATATCGATTCTGGCACGCACCTTAAGGTCGACGTCGCCGGCGAGCGCGCGCGAGAGATCCTGGAGCAGGCCCGGCACGATGCCATGACCCGCCGCCGCTTTATTATCGGTGGCGTCGTTGCAGCCGTTGCGGGGCTCAGCGTCATTGGGGCGGCGACCCATGGCTTTGGCATCCCCGACTACCTGGACGGCATCCGCGGTTCGCTTGACGACTACACTTGGGATCAGCTGCAGGGGATCTCGCTCAAGATTAAGGCCGCCGAGACCCGTAGCGAGGCACGCGAGATTGCCAAGCGCTATCATCTGCTCGATGACAACGGGCATATCCCCTATCCGTGTACCAAGCGCGTGAAACTCACCAACGGGCTGGAGGTCGGCGCGCAGCTTGTGGGCATCCGTCACGATGAGCTTCTGGACGGTACGGGCAAGGCCGGGCTGACGTTTATGTTCGACGCGGGTATTGCCGAGCGCAACGCTGCGGCTGAACCGCCGAGCGCCGGCTGGGCAGATTGCGAGCTGCGGGAATGGCTCAACGGCGACGGCCTTAAGCTGCTGCCCAACGAGTTGCGCGCACTCATCAAATCTGTCAAAAAGATCTCGAATAACGCTGGCGCCGCCAACAGTGCATCGTGTCTGAGCGAGTTGCCCGCAACCCTTTGGCTGCCCGCCATGGTCGAGCTGTGCGGTACGCAACCGCCCGATTCGTTTGCCAAGGACTATCACTACCTGGCAGACATCTACAACGGCGAGGGCAAGGAGTATCAGCTCTTCCGCGAGCTCAAGGTGAGCCCGTATTCCACGAACGAGACGATGGTCCGCCAGTGGAAGGGCAAGGACACCTGCTGGTGGGAGCGCACGGTGAGCCCCGACTCATCGGAGACCGAAGGCACGCTCTATTTGAATCGCGTTGGACACGACGGCGACGTCTTTACGTACGCAACGCCTGCGGACAAGCCAAACAAACGAACCTGTGTGATCCCCGGATTCTGTATCTAGAGAGCGGGCGTCTTGCCGTGACGGGACCCCTCCCCGGCAGTTGTCTCGATTTGTAACAGTTAGAGGTCATTTTCCCTGCTAGATGTTACAGATTGAGATGATTGGTTGGGACGGTCCATCGGCCAACCATCCATCCTCATCTGTAACGAAATCTCATACATTTCTTTCTGTACTGGACACCCCCAGGGGGTATGGGTGTATAGTATCGGCAGGTTAACATTTCCGACACTACGTCACAGAAAGGAGAAGCCATGGCTCAAGATAAGTTTGACGTGGGCGGCATGACGTGCGCCGCGTGCCAAGCGCACGTGGACCGTGCCGTCAGCAAGCTCGACGGCGTCGAGAGCGTCGCGGTCAATCTGCTCGCCGGCTCTATGCTGGTGGACTACGACCCCGCGCAGGTCTCCCCCGACGATATCTGCACCGCTGTCGACCGCGCGGGCTACTCGGCCTCGCCCATCAGCACGGGCACCGACGCTGTCCAAAGCGGAAGTGCGCAAGCCAGGTCCGGCGCCGCCCATATGGAGTCGCCGACCAAAAAGTTGGAGGCCGCCGCCTCTGCCATGCGCACCCGCCTCATCGTCTCGATCGTATTCCTCATCCCACTGTTCTACATAGGCATGGGGCACATGCTCGGTTGGCCACTGCCCGGCGTCTTCACCGACCACACCCACAGCATGACGTTCGCGCTCACCGAGCTCGTCCTGCTCATTCCCATCGTCTACGTCAACGACGCATACTTTATCAACGGGTTTAAATCGCTTGCGCACGGCGCGCCTACCATGGACGCCCTTATTGCCGTGGGCGCCACTGCTTCCATCGCCTGGTCGCTCTACGCCATGTTCATCATGGCCGACCAGCTAGCCGCGGGTCAGGTCCACGAGGCCATGATGACGGGCATGGACAACCTGTATTTTGAGAGCGCCGGCACAATCCTGTCGCTCGTCACCGTGGGCAAATATCTCGAGACACGCAGCAAATCCAAGACCGGCGGCGCCATCGAGGCGCTCATCGACTTGGCGCCCAAGACCGCGACCGTCGTGGCAGAGGACGGCACCGAAACCACCGTCGATGTCGACGCCATCCTTCCCGGCCAGGTCCTGCGCGTGCGCCCCGGCGAGTCCATCCCCGTCGATGGCGTGGTGCTCGAGGGCAGCTCGGCCGTGGACGAGAGCGCGCTCACCGGCGAGTCCATCCCCGTGGAGAAGACCGCCGGCGACACTGTCAATGCGGTCACGGTCAACCGCACGGGCTCGTTTACCTTCCGCGCCACGCGTGTGGGCGCCGACACGTCGCTCGCCAAGATTATCCAGCTCGTCGAGGACGCCAACGCCACCAAGGCGCCCATCGCCCGCATGGCCGACAAGGTCGCCGGCGTGTTCGTGCCCGTAGTATTCGCGATCTCGGCCGTGACCTTTGTGGCGTGGATGGTGCTGACCGGAAGCGTCAACGAAGCGCTTACCTCCGCCGTCGCCGTGCTGGTGATCAGCTGCCCGTGCGCGCTGGGCCTGGCCACGCCCGTCGCCATTATGGTCGGCACCGGCAAGGGCGCCGAGATGGGCATTCTCTTTAAGAGCGCCGAGGCGCTGGAGAACCTGCGCAGCGTGGGCACCGTGGTGCTCGATAAGACGGGCACGGTCACCCGCGGCAAGCCTGCCGTGACCGATATCGTGGTAGCCACGCGCGCTGACGGCTCGCCCGCCATGAGCGAAAAGGCGCTGCTCAAGTTGGCCGCCGCGCTGGAACGCTCAAGCGAGCACCCGCTGGCCGAGGCGATTATGGCCGAGTGCGAGACACGCGGGATCGTCGCGCGCATGGTCGAGGACTTTGCCGCCGTGCCCGGACGAGGCGTTACGGCGCGCGAGGGGCAAAACGCCATTGCAGCCGGCAACGTACGCCTGATGGACGAGCTGGGCGTTACCGTGCCCGCGGGTCTTGCCGAACAATTTGCCGCCGAGGGCAAGACGCCGCTGTTCTTTGCCAAGAACGGCGAGCTTGCCGGCACCATTGCCGTGGCTGACGAGGTCAAGGAGACGAGCGCCGGGGCCATCGCCGCACTGCGCTCGCTTGGCGTCGACGTGCGCATGCTCACCGGCGACAACCGCGTGACGGCCGAGGCCATCGCCCGCCGCGTGGGACTGAACAGCAAGCAGGTCATCGCCGACGTCCTCCCCGCCGACAAGGAACGCCACGTGCGCGAGCTGCAGGATGCGGGCAGCATGGTTGCCATGGTGGGCGACGGCATCAACGACTCCCCCGCCCTGGCGCGCGCCGACGTGGGCCTTGCCATCGGCACCGGCGCAGACATCGCCAAGGAGGGCGCCGACGTGGTACTCATGCGCAGCGACCTCATGGACGTCGCCCGCGCCATCGAGCTTTCGCGCGCCACGATCCGCAACATCAAGCAGGACCTGTTCTGGGCGCTGTTCTACAACGGCATCGGCATTCCGCTGGCGGCGGGCGTGTTCTTCCCGCTCACTGGGTGGCAGCTCTCGCCGATGTTTGGCGCCGCGGCGATGAGCCTGTCGAGCGTCTGCGTCGTGTCCAATGCCCTGCGCTTAAAATCCTTTATGCCTAAAGTGGCAAAATAGGATCACTATTACGTTCATTTAGAACGGGTTTTCCAGGTACCCGAGATTGACCTGAAAGAGGAGCGACGCGTACTTTGGTACGCGAGCGACGGTTTGAAGGTCAAGGTCGGGTGCCTGGGAAAGCCGACACAACAGAGAGGAATACCCATGCGTTACACGATCAAGACTTCCGGCCTTATGTGCGGCCACTGCGATGCCACCGTCGAGACGGCGCTGCTCAACGTGGCCGGCGTGACCGACGCCGACGCCGATCACGAGACCCAGACCGTCCAGGTAGAGTGCGCCGACACCGTGACCGCCGAGCAGCTCGCCGCCGCCGTCGAGGGCGCCGGCGAGAAATTCCATGCCCTGTCCGTAACCGCCGCGTAGCAGGCGCCACCTGCCCCCTCAGAAGTTGCGGTGAAATACGGACTGTTGAGCCGCCCTAGGCCCTTAAACAGTCCGTATTTCACCGCAACTGACGGGGACATCCGGAAGATCGACCAGAAACGAGGACCCGCCATGATGGCAGACCACAAATCGGTGACCCGCATGCTCAAAACGGCACGCGGCCAGATCGACGGCATCTTGCGGATGGTCGATGAGGACCGCTATTGCGTCGACATCTCCACGCAGCTCATGGCAACACAGGCGCTCCTCGCGCGCATTAACGCCGACGTGCTCAAGGCGCATATCGAGGGCTGCGTGACTTCGGCAATCGAATCGGGCGACGAAGACCTCAAAGCCGCCAAACTCGCCGAAATCGAACGCGTCGTCGACAAACTCTCCAAGTAATTGGGGCATTGGGGACAGGTACGTTTGCACCACATTGGTGCAGATTAACCTGTCCCCCTTGCTCTAAATCGGGTATAAAGGCGTGCGGCATATCGAATGAAAGGCAATTTGCATGAATGACTTTATGAAGGGCCGCAATGGCGCTGACGAACTCACCATCGTGATGGGCTTCGCAGGCATTATCATCGCCATGATCGGATCGATAGCCCGCATCCAGTGGCTCAGCTGGATTGCCATCGCCGTAATCGTGATTGGCGTGCTGCGCGGCCTGTCCAAAAATATCGACGCACGTCACAAGGAGAACGAGGCCTTTGTCGCCGCGACCGCCAATGTTCCCGGCTTGGGCAAGTTTGTCGCCAGCTTGGGCGCCGGCGCCGCAGCGGCCAGCACCTCACGCGCAGCCGGAACGAGCAAGGAAGACTTTGAGCGCGCCAAGCGCACAGCCAAGAAGATGTGGAAGGGTCGCAAGACCACGGCATACCTCAAGTGTCCCAACTGCGGCCAGATGCTCTCCGTCCCCAAGGGCAAGGGCAAGATTCGCGTCACCTGCCCCAAGTGCCACGCCAAGATGGAGACGCGCTCATAGCCGCTACACCATAGGACAAATAAAAGCCGAGGCCTCGCACCGGGACCTCGGCTTTTTCTGATTATGACAAAAGGATTGTCCCTTTTTCGCATCGCCATATCGCGCGCTTACGCCACGCCGTCGCGGGCAAGCTCCTCGGCCAGCGCCTCAGCCGGCAAGGCCATAATCGCGTCGAGCTCGGCGTCCACCTCGGGAATACGCTTCACCTTGAGCTTGCGTACCAGATCACCGCGACACATCACATGTATCGGCTCACGCAGAGCGCACAGATTATCGAGAGGATTCTCGCGCGTTACCAAGATATCGGCAGCCTTGCCGCACTCGATCGCGCCAGTATCGCCGCCCAGCCCCAGCAGCTCGGCATTAACCTGCGTGGCTGTATGCAGTGCGAAGGCGTTGCTCACGTCGACATACTTGGCAAAATAGGCGACCTCGCGCCACATGTCATACTGCGTCACGAACGGGCAGCTTGAGTCCGTGCCAAGGCCCACCTTAACGCCAGCTTCCAGTGCGGCACGGGCGCTCTCGATGATGCCCGAGCACACGATGTCGCCGTTCTTCTTTTGCGTATCGGTAGAATGGGTCTTTTCCGGGTCGAGCAATACAAACGGCAGCGCCGGGCTGATAGTGCAGGTCACACTCGGAGCACGCCCCTCGAGCTGCGTGCCCGCGGCGCCACGGTACAGCTCCAAGATTTCGGGTGTCAACGGAGCGCCGTGCTCAATCGTGTCAACGCCGGCCTCAAGCGCGGCCTTCACGCCCTCGGTACTCTCGACATGGGCCATAACCGGAAGGCCCATATCGTGCGCCGCCTTGCATGCCGCCGCGGCAACCTCCACTGGCATACGCAGCACGCCCGGCTCGCCCACCTCGGTCGCATCGAACACGCCGCCCGTCACGAACAGCTTAATGACGTCGGCACCACGCGCATACAGGTCGCGCACCTGTTCGGCTGCCTCGGCGGGACTGTTGGCCACCTGGGCGAACAAGCCCGCACCATGGCCGCCCGGCACCGTGACGCCCGTTCCCGGCGCCACCAGGCGAGGACCTTGATACTTGCCGGCATCGATAGCATCGCGCACGGCCAGATCGGCAAACAGCGGATCGCCCGCGCCGCGCACCGTGGTCACGCCACTTGCCAGTTGTTGTTGGGCGCTGCCCTTAAGAATATGGCGCACGATGGCGCACCCCACGGGATTATCGAGCTTCTTCATCAGCGCGCCCGCATCGCCGGCCGAGACAGGCTTGCCCGAGCCGCACAGGTGCACGTGCATATTGATGAGACCGGGCATGAGATACGCACCGCCCAGGTCGATAACCTCGGCACCCGCGGGCGCCTGCGCCACAGCACTCGGCCCCATCCAGGTGATGACGCCGCGCTCAACAGTCACGGCCATATCGGGTTGCGGCTCCATATGCTCCGAGCCATCCAGAATGGTCGCATTGATAAACAACGTGGAACGATCGGCAGACGCCATATCGAGCTCCTCCCTCACGATTAACTTGAACATTTGTCCATTATCACCTAGTCCCGCTGGATTGCTGCAGACGCATCGGTTAACGGAGGGAAGAGGGGATGTGGGAGACGGAATATGCTGCAGTCCCACCCCAGCGACACCAGGGAAATATCTCGATCTGTAACAGATACAGGGTTGTTGGGCCCCTTGATGTTACAGATCGAGACATTCGGTCGACGTTTCACCGGTTTGTCTCGATCTGTAACAATTACGAACTCAAACAACTTCTAAACGTTACAGATCAAGACAAAACCTCTCAGCGCCCATACCACCGACGTCTCCACTCCTCAGCCAAATCGGGCCGTCGCGGAATACCCGCCAGCCTCATCTTCTCAACCAGCTTCCCCGGATTCTTGAGCTCATCAAACGTAAACCGAAGCACCTTGTGCCCGAGCATTGTCAGATGGGACTCCCGTTGACGTTCTGCCACGAATGGGTCGACCGACCCCCGATCCCCACCATCCTGCAGGGTATACTTTCCCTTCCCGTCGAGCTCGCCGATGACACACGTCCCGTTCTCGAGCCGCCAAAAATAGTCGACGCGAAACACCTGGCTCGAATCGAGCGGGTCGCGAAACTCCACCTGCAGCTCCGGAACTGGAAAGCCGTACGCAATAAAGAACGCTCGGAACCGAGACTTGCCGCCGTTTTCGGACAGCCCGTCCGCATACGACGCAATCACCTGTGCCCTGCGATACCCTCGCCTGCCCTCGCAATCGGCGCGGAGGCGCTCGCACAAATCCCAACGTGATACGCCTTTCGCCCGCAGTGCAGAATCGGCAATCGCCAACCCGTAGGAGAACGGCGCACGCAGTAAGCAATCCTCCACCGTGCGCCAAAACGACGTCACCCGCACGCCATCAACACGCTCGAGCGCGCCCGCCATCTGCGGACGCAACAACCTGCACCCGCCGCTCAACGTCACCGAACAACCCGTCTTAACAAGAAAGCGCGGCCCGAGCAGATCATTCGGCACCTCCAGACCCCACAAAAGCGCCGCGTCATAGCCCCAAAACGCCCAATCGGGATGAAATTCCGCAAGCCCTTTGATAGTCCTCAGCGCTCGCTCCGCCGGCGTCAATGCATCCCAATCATGCTGAAAACAGAACAGGTACGGCTCGGGCTCCGCGATATCGTCGGTTCCAACATGGCGTCGCAGCCACATGAGCTCGGTATTGTCATGCGTTGCGAGCAGCGCACCTTGCTTGGCCGTCTCCGTGAGCCGCGCGAGCATTCTATTCCGCGCCAACGTGTTGCGAGTCGCATGTTTGTGTTTGAGAACGGTATTAGGCACTTTCATCACCGCCACGTCAGACAAATGGGCCATCGTCACCGTTGCCTCCGCTGACAAATGTCTTGATCTGTAACAGGAAGACAGTCTTTGAGCCTCTAGTTGTTACAGATTTAGATTGTTCGGCACCGCGTCCAGCCTTTGTCTCAATCTGTAACAGGCAGGTCGAATTTGGGCCTGTAGATGTTACAGATTGAGACATTCCCCCAACCAGGTGCCAAACGTCTCGGTCTGTAACAGTTAGACGTTCTCCAGACCCCCAAACGTTACAGATTTAGACAAACCAGCGGCGCCCAAGCGTTCGTCTCGATCTGTAACAGGTAGACCGGTTTTTTGTCCCTAGACGTTACAGACCGAGACATAACGGCAGAAGGCAAGGCAGGCGACGCCAGCCACACCCCCTACTCCCACTCCTGCTCGTAGATGTTGAGCGACTTCACGTACCGCCCCTGGGCGCCCATGATGTCGCGGACCAGGCGCAAAAAGAAGCTGATGCACGAGGTGTCAAAGCCATCCTGCAGGTCCTCCGGATGCACCGCACCCGGCCCATCGACTGCCGTGTCACTCAGGCGCGCGATGTCGTACAGATAGAGCTGTCCCGCCGTCAGCCAGACATCGTCGACGCAAGCGAGGCGCACCGCAATCGCGCCGTCGCTCCAATGCTCCTTTTGCACGATATGCGGGTCGTAGACATCAAAGCGACGGTCGGTGCGCGTATCCTTCAGCGCAACTATGCCGTTCGCAGGATCCTTGTCCAAAATGCCAAAGCGCGAGAAATACTGCGTGTCGCGTACCTGCTCGAGCCGCTTGAGCGAGGCAGGCGAAAGCGATGCCGGCGGCTCGTCAACATACAGCTCGAGCAGCGTCTTGCCATGGCGATAGGAGCGCTCGAAGAGCAGCCAATCGGTAAACGCCATGTTGTAGGCCATGATTTCGTTTTGCGAAGGCTCGGTGCAATAGCTGAGCCACGGGTCGACAATGATCTCGAACTGTTCGCGCGCCGGCTCCAAAAACTGGAACTTCCGCAGCATCCAAAAATGGGCTATGTCGGCAATATCGTTGCCGACGGCTTCGGCTAGCTGCGCTCGGTCTAAAGCGTGGTCAGTCATGGCATCCTCCTCAAACTGATAGACCTCAATTTGAGCTTACGAGGAGGGTGGTCGGCCACGACCAGCGCGGGCAAAATAGGCCTCCGGCTGCAAACCAGATGCTGACCAAACACTTGACGAAAAGCTTGACCGAAAATGCGCACCGCAACAAAACCGCAGGTAAACATAGACGGCCAACCCGCCCTTTTGAGCCAGATACCCACAGCCACCACAGAAACAACAGGTGACCACAGCCCAAGAAGTCGACAAATAAACACCCGTACGTCGACAAACGAGCAAATCGCTCGCAAAGAGTGTCCCCAACGACTAGACAAAAAATGACTAGTCATTGGGAACGTTCTTAAATGACTACTTTACAGCTCCAGCGCCTCGGCGACTTCGGCAGCGCAGGCCAGGGCGTCGGCCATGGCGCTTACCACGAGCGAACTGCCATTGCGAGCATCGCCGGCCACGTATACCGGTGTGGCGCCCGCGGCGACGCCGTCGACACGGGCCGCAAGGTGCGAGCCCTCGGCAGCCATCACCGGCAGCGGACGACCAGCGGTGGCAACAGGCACGCCAACGGCGTCGAACACGCCATGCTCGGGACCCGTAAAGCCGCAGGCGATGAGCACCAGCTGGGCCGGCACCTCGTGCTCGGAGCCCGCGATGCGCTCGGGCTTGCCAGCCGACCAATCCAGATCGACCACGCGCAGGCCCGCGGCCGCGCCCTTCTTGTCCAACAGTACCTCGAGCGTATCCACACCCCAAGCGCGCATCTCGCCGCCCATGGCAGCGATGGCCTCCTGCTGGCCATAATCGGTCTTCTTCACGTTGGGCCACTGCGGCCAGGGGCTGCTCGCCGCGCGCGCATCAGGCGCCGCCGGCAAGAACTCAAACTGGCGCACGCTGCGCGCACCCTGACGTACCGCGGTGCCCACGCAGTCGTTACCGGTATCGCCGCCGCCAATGACCACAACGTCCAGGCTGCGCGCGTTCACCGCGGGCTCGCCGCCATCGAGCACCGAGACGATCGAAGCCGCCAGGTAGTCCACGGCATACACCACGCCCGGGGCATCAATGTTCGCAGCCGAAAGCCCACGCGGAGCACGGGCGCCGGCAGCCACCACGACGGCGTCAAAGTCGTCGAGCTTGGCGGTAACCTTGGAATCGCTCACGTCGGCACTCAGCTCGAACACAATGCCCAGCTCGCGCATGAGCGCCACGCGACGCTCGACCACGGACTTCTCGAGCTTCATGTTGGGAATGCCGTACATGAGCAGACCGCCCGGGCGGTCGTCGCGCTCAAACACCGTCACGCGGGCGCCACGACGCGCAAGCTCCCATGCTGCCACCAGACCAGCGGGACCGGAACCCACCACGGCAACCGTGGGTGCACCCTCCCCTGCCGGCTCAAAGCGGTGCGGACCGCCGTTGGCCCACTCATGGTCGCTAATCGCGCGCTCGTTGTCATGAATCGTCGTGGGCTGGCCATCGACCGAGCCCAGGTTGCATGCGGCCTCGCACAGCGCCGGGCACACGCGACTCGTGAACTCGGGCATGGGCGAGGTGAGTGACAGGCGCTCGGCAGCCTCGTCCCAACGGCCGCGGTACACCAGCTCGTTCCACTCGGGAATCAGGTTGTGCAGCGGACAGCCGCTCGGACGTGCCTTGCCAAAGCTCGCGCCCATCTGACAAAACGCCACACCGCACATCATGCAGCGGCTCGCCTGGGCACGGCGCGCATCGTCGTCGAGCTCCACGTACAGCGGATCGAAATCGCGGCTGCGCTCCTCCACGGGGCGCAGCTCGTGGGTCACGCGATCGATATCAAGAAAAGCACCGGGCTTACCCATGGCACTTACGCCTCCTTCTTGGTCGAAGCAACAGAGCTGGCGGCGGCGGGCACAGCGCCAGCGACACCACCCGCCACATCAAAGCGAGCGACATCGGCGGCGTCGGCGCGACCGGTCACAATGTCAAACGCCAGCTCCTCGGCCTGCTCATGCGTCTTGCCGGCAGCCTCGGCGGCGGCGACAATCGCCAGCACGCGCTCGTACTCGGTCGGAATGACCTTCACAAAGTGCTTGCTCATCGTCTCAAAGCTGTAGAGCAGCTTAATGCCGCGCGGGCTCTGCGTCGCGTCCACGTGCTCCTGGACGAGCGCACGAATCTGCGCCAGCTCACCGGCCGTCGGGGCTTTAAGCTCAACGCTCTCGTGGTTCACACGGGCATCGAGCGTGCCGTACTGGTCAAAGACGTAAGCCACGCCGCCCGTCATGCCGGCGGCGAAGTTCTGCCCGACCTCGCCCAGGATGAGCGCCAGACCTCCCGTCATGTACTCGCAGCCATGGTTGCCGCAGCCCTCGACCACCACCGTGGCACCGGAGTTGCGTACGCCAAAGCGCTGGCCGGCCAGGCCGTTAATGAAGCCGCGGCCACTCGTAGCGCCAAAGAACGCAACGTTGCCCACGATGATGTTCTCGTCGAACTTGTAGGTCGCATGCGGGTTGGGGCGCACCGACACCTCGCCGCCCGAAAGGCCCTTGCCAAAGTAGTCGTTGGCGTCGCCGCACACGTTGAGCGTAATGCCGCGCGGCAGGAAGGCGCCAAAGCTCTGACCGGCCGAACCATCGCAATCGATGGTGATGGAGCCGGCGGGCAGGCCCTCGGGATGCGCCTTGGTCACCGCGTTGCCCAAGATGGTGCCCACGCAGCGGTTGACGTTGGCGATATCGGCGCGGAAGCGAATCGGACGCAGGTGCGCACGGGCATCGGCCGTATAGGGCACAAACAACGTGGAGTCGAGCGTCTTTTCGAGCTCGCTGTCCGCAGCCATCTGGGGCAGGAAGTGACGGCCGTCGGCACCCGGGATATGGGCACCAAACTCACAGGTCGCGCTCGCCAGCACGGGCGACAGATCCAGCAGGTTAGCCTTGCGGTTGCCCGGGACCTCAATCTGGCGCAGGCACTCGGGATGGCCGACCATCTCGTCGACGGTGCGGAAGCCCAGGCTCGCCATGACCTCGCGCAGCTGCTCGGCAACAAAGAGCATAAAGTGCTCGACGTGCTCCGGCTTGCCGCGGAAGCCGCGACGCAGGCGACAGTTTTGCGTGGCGATGCCGGCCGGGCAGGTATCCTGCTGGCAGTCGCGCTGCATGAGGCAGCCCATGGAGATGAGCGGCATGGTCGCAAAGCCAAACTCCTCGGCACCCAGCAGGCAGGCGACGGCAACATCGGTGCCGTCCATGAGCTTGCCGTCGGCCTCGAGCACCACGCGCGAGCGCAGGCCGTTTTGCAGCAGCGTCTGCTGGGCCTCGGCAAGGCCAAGCTCCAGCGGCAGACCGGCGTGCCAGATCGAATCGCGAGCAGCGGCACCCGAGCCGCCGTTGTGGCCGCTGATCAAAATCTTGTCGGCAGCGCCCTTGGCAACACCAGTGGCGATGGTGCCGACGCCGGCCTCGCTGACCAGCTTGACCGACACGCGCGCGCCGGGGTTGGCGTTCTTAAGGTCAAAGATCAGCTCTGCCAGGTCCTCGATGGAGTAGATGTCGTGGTGCGGCGGAGGCGAGATCAGGCCGATGCCGGGCGTGGACTGACGGACCTCGGCAATCCAGGGGTAGACCTTCTTGCCGGGCAGGTGACCGCCCTCGCCGGGCTTGGCGCCCTGGGCCATCTTGATCTGAATCTCGAAGGCGCTGCACAGGTAGCGGCTCGTCACGCCAAATCGCGCACTTGCTACCTGCTTGATCGCGGAGTTCTTGGAGTCACCGTTAGCCAGTGGGGTCTCGCGACGCGGATCCTCGCCGCCCTCGCCGGAATTGGAACGGCCGTGCAGGCGGTTCATGGCGATGGCCATGCACTCGTGCGCCTCTTTGCTGATGGAGCCATACGACATGGCGCCGGTGTTAAAGCGGCGGACGATATTGAGCGCAGGTTCCACCTCGTCGAGCGAAACCGGGGTGCGGCCGCTGGCATCAAAGTCGAGCAGGTCGCGCAGGCGCACGGCACGGCCGGTGCGGTGCAGGCGGGCGCTGTACTCCTTAAAGGTGTCGTAGCTGTCCTCACGGCAGGCGGTCTGCAGCAAGTAGACAGTCTGCGGATCGATGAGGTGATCCTCGCCGCCGAGCGGGCGCCACTTAGTCAGACCCAGTGTGGGCAGCTGATCGGGAGCCGGGCTCTTAAGGATGGCGAGCGCGGCGTCGTAGCGTTCGTTCTGCTCGCGCTCGACGTCCTCGACACCCATACCGCCCACACGGCTCACCGTGCCGGCAAAGTACGCGTTGACGAACTCGGGCGTAAAGCCCACGGCCTCGAAGATCTGCGCCGAATGGTAGCTCTGCACCGTGGAGATGCCCATCTTGGACATGATGGAGACGATACCCGCCGTCGCGGCCTTATTGTAGTTGTCGATGCCCTGCTCGGCCGTCACGTCCAGGTCGCCGCGCGCCGCCAGATCGCGAATGCACGCATGCGCGTTGTACGGATAGATGCCGCTCGCGGAGTAGCCCACCAGCGCCGCAAAGTCGTGCGGAGACACGGCATCGCCGCACTCCACCACGATGTCGGCAAAGGTACGCACGCCGGCGCGGATCAGGTGGTTGTGCACGCAGCCCACAGCGAGCAGCGACGGCACGGGCACCTCGCCCGCAGCGGCACGATCGCTCAGCACCACGATGTTCACACCGTCGCGGACCGCAGCCTCAACGTCCTCGGCAAGCTGCTTAAGCGCAGCCTGCAGCGCGCCCTCGCCGGCGTCGCGGCGGTAGACGGCACGGAAGCGACGGGTCTTAAAGCCCACGCGGTCGATGGCGCAGATGCGGTCGAACTCCTCCTCGTTGAGCAACGGGCGCTCCAGGCGCACCAGCTGGCAGGCCGTGCGGGAGTCCTCGAGCAGGTTACCGTGGTTGCCCAGGTAGAGCGTGGTCGAGGTTACCATATGCTCGCGCAGGGCATCGATCGGCGGATTCGTGACCTGGGCGAACAGCTGATAGAAGTAATCGAAGAACGAACGCGTCTTCTTGGACAGGCAGGCCAGCGGCGCATCGATACCCATCGAAGCGAGCGGTGCCTTGCCCTGCTGGGCCATGGGGCGCACGACCTCGTCAACATCATCCCAGTGATAGCCGAGCTTGGCCATACGCACGGCGGTAGGCACCTCGTCGTCCTCGGCGGGTGTTGCCGCAACGGGCTCATCGAGCGCGTCGACGGTCAGCGTCTCCTCGGCAATCCAATCACGGTAGGGCTTTTCCTTGGCGTAACGGGCACGCAGCTCGTCGTTGTAGATGACGCGACCGCGGGCAAAGTCGACCTCGAGCATCTGGCCCGGCCCCAGACAGCCGCTCGTCAGGATGTTCTCGGGGCTCACCTCGATGGTGCCCACCTCGCTTGCCAGCATAAAACGACCGTCGCGCGTCACATAGTAGCGGGCGGGACGCAGGCCGTTGCGGTCGAGGGCAGCACCCAGGGTACGGCCGTCGGTAAAGGCGATGGCGGCCGGGCCGTCCCAGGGCTCCATGAGCATGGACTGGTAGGCGTCGTAGGCGCGGCGCTCCTCGCTCAGGCTGTCGTTGTGGTCCCACGGCTCGGGCAGCAGCATGGACGCGGCACGCGTGAGCGGACGGCCGTTCATGACCAAAAACTCAAGCACATTGTCCAGAATCGCGGAGTCGGAGCCCTCGCGGTTGATGATGGGCATCACGCGCTCAAGATCGTGCTGCAGCACGGGGCTGTACAGGTTGGGTTCGCGGGCGCGAATCCAGTTGACGTTGCCCTTGAGGGTGTTGATCTCGCCGTTGTGGATGATAAAGCGGTTGGGATGTGCGCGCTCCCAGCTGGGCGTGGTGTTGGTGGAGTAGCGCGAGTGGACGAGCGCCACGGCCGTTTTGACGGCGGCGTCGTTGAGGTCGATGAAGAAACGGCGCATCTGCGTGGCCACAAGCATGCCCTTGTACACGATGGTGCGCGAGCTCATGGAGCACACATAGAAGATCTTGTCGCGCAGGGCGAACTCAGCGTCGGCCTTCTTTTCGATGGTGCGGCGGCACACGTACAGGCGACGCTCAAAGGCATCGCCGGCGGGCGTGTCGTCCGGACGGCCCAGGAAAGCCTGCAGGATAGTAGGCATGCAGGCGCGGGCCGTCTCGCCCAGGTCGTGCGGGTCGACCGGCACCTCGCGCCAGAAGAGCAGCGGCACGCCGGCTTCGGCGCAGCCCTCCTCAAACACGCGGCGGGCATCCTCTACACCCTTGTCGTCCTGCGGGAAGAACAGCATGGCCACGCCATAGTCGCCCTCTGCCGGCAGAATCTGACCGCACTTTTGAGCCTCTTTACGGAAAAAGTGATGCGGAACCTGGAACAGGATGCCAGCGCCGTCGCCGGTGTTCTTCTCGAGTCCCGTACCACCGCGGTGCTCCAAGTTAACCAGAATGGACAGTGCATCGTCCAGAATCTGGTGATGGCGCTCACCGTTGATATCGGCAAGCGCGCCGATGCCACATGCATCGTGGTCGAATTCGGGGCGATAAAGGCCCTGCTGCTGAGCGGAATCTGCCTGCATCGCGATCCTCCCCTAGGTGTTAGACAGTCAGTTGACTAGGCATACTAGAAGCATCACCGGTCCGTTGTGTTTCCCGCCCGTTTCGAAACAATCGCGTAACGCACGCCCTACGAGTGGACACCGCCGACCTCAAGGGCGACAACATAGGCCCCAAGTTCGGCCTGCAAACTCACCTCTTCAAACATCTCAATCTGTAACAGTAAGACCCAATTTCCATCCCTAGTTGTTACAGATCAAGACATTTCGGCAATCCCCTTTCACCAGCCTATCCAAATACAACAATTTTGTTAGTCTTGGTTAACTTTTTAGCCTAAAACAGGTATCCTTTGCGTCGTCAAACAAACGACACGCAGGAGCGCACCATGCTCAACCATCTCAAACATCATTTTGGCTCCCGACGCACCGGTGGTCACGGAGGCCTAGACATTGCGCGGCACATCGGCCCCGGGCTGCTCGTGACCGTCGGCTTTATCGATCCGGGCAACTGGGCCTCAAATATGGCCGCGGGCTCGCAATTTGGCTACGCGCTGCTGTGGGTGGTCACGCTGTCCACGATTATGCTCATCGTGTTGCAGCACAACGCTGCACACCTGGGTATCGCAACGGGCGCCTGTCTTGCCGAAGCCACGACACGCTACCTCCCCCGTTTCGTTGGACGCACGGTGCTCGCCAGTGCCTACCTCGCGACCATCGCCACCGCTATGGCCGAGGTCCTGGGCGGCGCGATCGCGCTCCAGATGCTCTTTGGACTGCCCGTGCGCGCCGGCTGCGTCATCGTGGCCGCGGCATCGATGGCAATGCTCATGACGAACTCCTACAAGCGTGCCGAGCGCTGGATCATCGCCTTCGTCGGCGTGGTAGGACTCTCGTTTTTGGCCGAGCTTGCGCTGGTCAAGGTCGACTGGCCGCAAGCCGCCACAAGCTGGATCACACCCCGTATGCCCACTGGCTCTGCCGCGATTATCGTGAGTGTCCTGGGTGCGGTCGTTATGCCACACAACCTTTTTCTGCACTCCGAGGTCATCCAATCCACGCACTTCGAAGGCCAAGGCGAGCGGGTTATCGAAGAACGCCTTCGCTACGAGCTCTTCGACACGCTCTTTTCGATGGGCGTGGGCTGGGCAATCAACTCGGCCATGGTCATCCTGGCCGCAACGACCTTCTTTGCGCACGGCATTGTCGTAGATGACCTCACTGCCGCAGCGGCCACGCTCTCCCCCATCTTGGGCCCGGCAAGCTCGACCATCTTTGCGGTGGCACTGCTGTTTGCGGGACTATCGAGTAGTGTGACGGCGGGCATGGCGGCGGGAACCATCATCGCGGGCATGTTCGACGAGGAATACGACATCCACGACCGACATTCCTCGATTGGAGTGACGACCTGTTTCGTCGGCGCAGTGGCGGCGTGCCTGGTCGTCCCGAATCCTTTTGAGGGTCTCATTTGGAGCCAGGCGCTGCTGTCGCTTCAGCTACCGATTACGGTCTTTGTGCTCATACGGCTCACCAGCTCACGCCGCGTCATGGGCAAATACGCCAACTCGCGCCCGCTCAACGCGTTGCTCGTAGGGATCGGTGCCATCGTGACGATTCTCGACATCGTGCTGCTAACGGGAATGTAATTGAGATGGCGTGACTGTCCAGATATAACGTCTTAATCTGTAACACGTGAGACCGTTTTAAACCGTCAGATAAATCAAAAGGGTCCCGGCCGAGAATTCGACCGGGACCCTTGGACAGAGCTATGTTCGGCTTTCGCCGTGTGCCTGCGAGTTACTCCTCGACGAGCTCAAACTGATCGGGACCGACGCCGCACACCGGGCACACGTAATCCTCGGGCAGCTCGGGCGTGTCGACCTCAACCTCGTAACCGCAAACGGTGCACACAAACTTATACGTCTTCTTTTCCTCAGCCATGATGTTCTCCTCTCGAACGTGACTGCTGGTGTACTTTCTTATTAGTATATATTCTCAATAACATAATGCAAGTATTTTTAGAACATTTCTAGCCTTGATACGACGAGGCTTTGGGCGGCGTCTTGCCCTTTAGCACCTCGTGATAGTAGTCGTACGTCAGCGGCGTCTCGTCGCTCAGGCGCTCGGCATCCTCGACCTCGCCAATAAACAGCAGATGCGTGCCCACATCCACAGTGTCGATCAAACGGCAGCTAAACAGGGCCGCCGCGTGCTCAGGCACATAGGGCATGCCCAGAGCCGTCTCGCGGGTCTCGTATTTGGCAAACTTGTCATAATCGCTGCTGGTGCGGAACCCAAAGTTACCGATGTAGAGCATGTCGGCGGTCTGATCGATCACGGTCAGCGCGAACGCTTTGGCCGATGCGATGACGCCCGAGGTGACATTGTCCTTGTTCACGGCAACCGAAATACGCGGCGGCATGGACGTCACCTGCACCGCAGTGTTGATGACGCAGCCGGCGCGCAACCCGTCTGCCGCAGCGCTCACCACGTACAGACCGCTCGGCATGGTAAAGAACGCAGTTTTGTCCATAACGATCACTCCCCTAGCTCGGGTTGGAACCTCATGAATGTATGTACCCACAAAAAAGGCGGCACCCATAACGGACGCCGCCTTTGAGACATATGTGTCAGAACAGTAAGAAAGATGAGACGCCCGCAGTTGCGGTGAAATAGGGACTGAATAGCCCCTCAAATAGGCAAAACAGTCCGTATTCCACCGCAACTTATACAGAGTGCCTAGCGGTTGCGTTCCTTAAGGGCGCGGTCGATCTCGCGTTGGACATCACGCTTGGCCATGTCCTCGCGCTTGTCGTAGAGCTTCTTGCCGCGACCCAGACCCAGCAGCAGCTTTACGCGGCCGTCGGTATTAAAGTAGAGCTCCAACGGAACCAGCGCATAACCACGGTTGCGAAGTTTGCCGTCAAGAAAGTCGATCTCCTTGCGGTGCAGCAGCAGACGACGCCGACGGTCGGGATCGCGATTCCACACGCCACCATGGCTATAAGGGTGGATATGCAGTCCGACGAGCCAGCACTCGCCGCCACGAATCAGCGCAAAAGTGTCAGTGATCTGACAGGCGCGCTCGCGAATCGACTTGACCTCGGTGCCGCTCAGCTCAATACCGCACTCAAACGTCTCATCGATAAAGTACTCGTGATGTGCCGAGCGATTCTTGGAAATGAGTTTGCGCTCGCGCTTACTGGGCATCGCCGGCCTCCTTGGCGCCATCGGCGTTTGAGCCCGCAGCCTCGCGCTTTGCCTTGCGCTCGGCATTGAGCTCGGCATCGCTCTCACGCACCAGTTTGATAATCGCCGCGCAGGCCTCCTCGCCCACCAAGTCGCGAGCACGTACCGTCAGGCGCGTCGCCTCCTGCTTGTCGCCGTCGCTTGCAGCATCGGTCGCGCACATAATCAGGCAGATGGCAATCTCGGCCGAAGGCGAGGTCGGAACGCCTTGCAGGGCCAGTTCACCCATCACGTGCTCGTCGCTCTCATCGGCGGCATCCGGATAGGTGGTATGGATCTTGTTGAGCAGGCGCGTCGTATGCGCATCGTTGGGCGCCAGGCGCAGCGCCAGACGCGCGCAGCCCACGGCAGCCGAAACGTTCTCGGTCTCGGGCTCCAAGAAGTACTGACCCAGATTGGCGTAAGCGCGGGCGGCGCACTTGCCATCGCTTGCACGCTCCAGCACCGAGAACGAGAGCGATGCCCATTCCTGCTTGTCTTCGAGTGCGCGGAACAGCTCGGCCAAATCCAAGCGATAGTTGCAGTTCATGGGGTCCCAACGCACAGCCTGCATCAGGGCATTGCGAGCGCTCACATAATCCTGCTGGCGAATGTAGGCAAACGCCATATCAGAGTACAGGCGGTCAAACGGCACCTCGACCTGCACGAGCTCGCGCGGATCCTTCTCCACGCGGCGATAGGCCAAGCGCTCAAACTTGCTATCAAAGCTAAAGTATTGGCGCTTCTCCTCCGTCTTGCACTCGGCGTCGATATACTCCTCGGCGAGCTCCACCAGGCGCTCCAGCAGCGGCGTCGCCGTAGCCAGGTCGCCCTGCGCCAGATAGTTCTCGGCATACGTGATGTCTTGCAAGCTGATGGGCAGGTCCATGACAACTCCTCGGTCCAGGCGGCAGACTCAACGCGCCTTAAACATCGGTCAATACACAAAACCCGGGTCTCTTGCGAGGCCCGGGCGTTCAATTTTGGTAGCCCGTACCAGATTCGAACTGGTGATCTCCGCCTTGAGAGGGCGGCGTCCTAAACCGCTAGACGAACGGGCCATATGTAGCAAATGCAATGGCTGGGATGGAGGGAGTCGAACCCCCATTGACGGAACCAGAATCCGCTGTCCTGCCATTAGACGACATCCCAATGACTGCATCGCTGCGCTCGGCTGTGCCTTTGCGCAAGAAAGAAATATACGGGAAGTCTCGCCGTGACGCAAGCCCCAATTTTGACTTTTTTGAAATTCAGTCAAATTGGCCTAATTTAGTCCAACCCGTGAAGGACCTGTGAAGCCGACCGCTGTACACGAAGGGCAAAACGCCGCGAGCGGTAGCCGTCAACCGTTGGCAGATTCTACCGCGAAAACGATAGCACCAGGCAACACAATCGAAGTATCAATGATCGCGTAGATATCGAGGCGCCATGGACGAAGAGCTTGATTACCTATGGGAGACCCTGGGCCTTGAGATCACTGCCGACCTTTGGCCCGAACGGGACAAAATCCATCCCACACTGCGCCCCGCCATTACTGTGGTGCAGGCAAAATACCGCCGTGCATCCTTTTTGATCATGCGGATGTCATGGCACGCGGGACTCCCCGACCTTAAGCGAATCCAGGCAAGCCTCGTCGAGTTGTCCGGTATGCCGACCGTCATATCCGAGGCGCACCTGGAGCAGCGCCAGCGCGAGCGACTGCAACAGCAGCGGATTCCCTTTATCTGCCCCGGCGTTCAGGCATATCTGCCCTTTATGGACGAGGAGTACTGGAGCGGCAAGCCCAACAAACACGTAAAGGTCTACGATCCGCACGAATGGGCGCGGCTGGCGGACTGACTGGGGCAGGCCCGCCGGCGGAAAGTGCGTCCCAGATTTCAAGCTCAAACTGGTCCCCACTTTCCCGTCGAGCCCTCAACCGGAAACCGTGTCCCACAATCGAAGCTCAGAATGGGACGTGCTTTCCGCAACCGGCCACTTTGGGAAAGTGCATCCCATTCTGGAAGCGAATTCCGGGACGCACTTTCCGCAGCCACTACAGCAGCACCTCGGTCCAGGCCGCTTCCTTAAACCCAGGAATCGCAAAGTCGTCGCCCACCAGCAGCGGACGCTTGACCAGCATGCCGTCGGTCGCCAGCAGCTCGTAGCACTCCTGATCCGTCATGCCCGCATCCAGACGCGCCTTCAGGCCCAGCTCTCGATATTTCATGCCCGACGAATTAAAGAAGCGCCGCACCGGCAGCCCCGAACGAGCAATCCAGGTCGCAAGCTCATCAGCCGTGGGATTGTCCAAAACGATATCGCGATCGATATACTCTACCCCATGTTCGTCCAGCCATGCCTTGGCCTTCTTACAGGTCGAGCACTTGGGATATTCAACAAACAATACCGCCATGGGATTTCCTTTCTTAGAGAAAACAGGTGTCTGGAAAACTGCACATCGACGACCACTCGCGATTGCAGCCGTTATTGTAGTCAATGTCGAAGCATAGGCAGTCGCGATGTCTCGTCTTAAGGCTAGCGCCTCGCATGGGCGCCGATCGGCCGAGTCACATGGCGCACCAACGCCGCTGCCAGCAATACCAACAGCATGGCGGTGACATAGCCCGCAGCATCGAATCCTAAATCGATAACGTCGAAATGCCTGCCGGGAACAAAGATCTTATGTACCTGATCGCCAACGGAGCAGGCGGCGCAAAAGAGCAATACGGGCACGCAACGGGAGCATACGCTCCACGGACGCCTGGAAAAGCAAACCACGACCACCGAGGCGAATAATCCGACGAAGAAAAACTCTACGGTATGGGCAACGCGACGGACGTTTGTGCCCACCCACATGCGAATGGAAGCAAGTCGGCCAGACCGGACATTCGAGGCAGCCGAATCGGTGCCCCCAGTCATTCCGTTCTCCGCCTGAGCTTCACCCGTGGCATCGACAGCCTGAACGCTCGCAGCCTGACCCTCCACCACGCGCGCGGTGGACTCGCTCAGCAACGACGTCTGCACTGCGTTTTGCTCCGTCAGCACCCAGATGCCCGCCAGCGTTGCGGCGAACAGAGCGATCGCGGTCCACCCGATTATTATCTTCATGTGCGCCAAAGGCCAACCTCCGTCTTTTTAAATATGAGCGAGTGTAGCCCCAAATGACATCGTCACCGTATCAAAATTTGAATCGCAACAGGAAGCGACAAAGCGACGCAAACCCCTACCCCGCCTCGCGCATCCAGCGATCGAACGTCCCCACGCACACGCCCAGGCACTTTGCTGCCTGGCTGCGGGTAATATCGCCCGCCTCATAGCTATCGCGCACCAGCTCAAACTGAGGAGGGCACGGCTTGCGAGGTCGACCGAAACGGACCCCTCGCGCCCGCGCCGCTGCAATTCCCTCCGCCTGGCGCCGATGGATATTCTCGCGCTCCACCTGCGCCACGTAGCTCAGCAGTTGCAGCACAATATCGGCAATCAGGGCGTTGGTCACATCCGGCGCGCCGCTGGCCCTGGCGCGCGTGTCAAGCAATGGCATGTCCAACACCACAATGGCAACCCCGAGCTCCTTGGTAATGCGTCGCCATTCCTCAAGAATCTCGGAGTAATTACGGCCAAGTCGGTCGATAGAAAGCACCACCAGCACGTCCCCGTCTCCCAGGACGTGTAGCAGCTCGCGATAATGCGGCCGATCGAAGTCCTTGCCGCTCGCATGGTCGGCATATATATTCGCCGAGCCCACACCATAGGCGCCCAGCGCATCCAGCTGCCGATTAAGATTTTGATCGCGCGAACTCACCCGCGCATAACCGTACACCGTCGCCATCTCATCCCCGCTTTCTTGTAAACCTGCCAAAAAGGGACAGGTTTATTTTGGTAGGTTTTACCTCCCAAATAGCAGGCAAGCGGGCAGCCAGGCAGACGGTAAGGTGGCCACAATTCAAATGCGGAGGGCGGTCCCGAAAGGCCGCCCTCCGCTCCTCCACCATGAGTCGGGATTTGGCTAATGGATAAGCTTGAAGTCCAAGTGCCCACGCGTGGTATTGACACGTGAGACCTCGATAATCACGCGCTGCCCCAGCTCGTAACGGGTGCCTGTGTCGGCGCCCGTCAGAGTAAGCGCGTCCTCGTCGAACTCGAACCACTCGTTGCCCAGGCTCTTAATCGAAACCAAGCCTTCGACCTGCGTCAGGTCCAAGCGCACAAAGAGGCCCATGCTGCTAACCCACGAGACGGTTCCGGCATAGCGCTCGCCCAGGCGATCCTCATAGTACTGGGCAATCTTGATCTTTTGCGTCGCATGGCTGGCGGCATCTGCCGCGCGCTCGGCATCGCTACATGCGCGGCAGATCTGCGGCAGAATGCGCGGCAGCGACTCGCGCCCCTTGCCGATCAGCCACGGCGTACGGACCAAGGCGTCCTTGCCGCCGAGCTGCTCATAGGCCAACTGCAGTTTGAGCACGCGGTGCACCACCAGATCGGGGTAGCGACGGATGGGACTCGTAAAGTGACAGTAGCACGGCGCGGCGAGCGCAAAGTGGCCCTCGTTGCGCGGCTTGTACAGCGCGCGCTGCATGCTGCGCAGAAGCAGCGTGTTAACGAGCGGTGCGTTGGCCGAACCGGCGGCAGCATCAACTGCAGCCTGCAGCTCATCGGGGCTCCCCAGGGCAATACCGGCAGCACGGCGATCGTCGATGATGCCTAGCTGCGCCAGCGCAACGGCAGCACCGTGCAGGCTATCGGGGCTCGGATCCTCATGCACACGATAGCAGGCCTCGATATCACGGTCTGCCAGCCACTCTGCAACGCACTCGTTGGCGAGCAGCATGGCTTCCTCGATAAGCGACGTGGCACACGAACGCTCACGCGCCACAATCTGCACGGGCACTCCGTCCTCATCCAATAGAGCGCGAATCTCGGCTGTGTCAAAATCGACTGAGCCGCGGGCGCGACGAATACGACGGCGAAGTTCGGCGAGTTCGTTAGCGGCGACAAGGAAATCGCCGAGGTCGATGTTGTAGCCGCGGGCGGCCTCCTCGCACGCAAGACCGCGCTCAAGCACTTCCTCGCGCGAGGTCTCGGCAGCCGCAACATCCTCGGCTGCACCCTCCAGCACCGAATACTCAACCGCGCCGGCACGCACCAGCAGCGCCTCGGCGCCGTCATAGTCCATACGCACACGCGAGCGAATCACGCTGGGATACGGATCGTAATGCCGCACGCGACCCTGCGCATTGAGCTCGATATCGACGGTAAACGCAAGACGGTCCTCGTCAGGGCGAAGCGAGCACAGGTCATTGGACAGGCGTTCGGGCAGCATGGGAAGCACGCGATCGGCCAGATACACCGATGTCGTACGATGGCGAGCCTCAAGATCGATATGCCCGTCCCAAGCCACATAGTGTGAAACGTCGGCGATATGCACACCCAGCTTGTAGCCACCCTCGGGCGTGCGCTCCAACGAAATGGCATCGTCAAAGTCGCGCGCATCGACCGGGTCGATCGTGATGACAAAGCGGTCGCGCAGATCGCGGCGGAGCGGGTCCTTAAGCGCCGCGGACACATCGAGCGAAAGCCCCTCGGCCTCGTCCAGCGCGGCCTCGGGATAGCTATCGGTATAGCCGTAACGCGCCATCACATATTGAACGCCCAAATCGGGCGCGTCATCTCCGCCAATGCGGCGTTCGATCGTCACGGTACCCGATTCCAGGCGCGTCGGGTAGGTCAAAATGCGCGCGACAACGGCATCACCCGGGTGAACGCCCAGACGATCCGCCGAGGTATCCTCGGGCAGAATGAAGAAGTCGGCCTTCAAACGCGAATCGAGCGGCTCAATCACACCGAGCGGACCGGCGGTCTGGTACGTACCCACTACGCTTATGGCTGCGCGCTCAACCACACCCTCGATCACGGCGCGCCGCTCACCGTGCGGGCTGTTCTTAATGCTCACGGCAACGGTATCACCGTCCATGATCTCACGCTTGCCGCGACCCATGACCTTGTAGTCGCCATTCTCGGTTATGACATAGGCACTGTGCTCATGGAGCTGCACGCGCCCGGTCAGGCTCGGACGGCGTTCGCTGCGCACCGGCCCGCGCTTATTGCGAGCTCCACGCTTATGCTTGTTATTGCGCCCCATGGCGCCTCCTAACTATCGATTGCCGACTCCAAAGAGTCTACCCAAATGATTCGCCATCCTGCCATCCCCTAGGGATCAAAAAACGGGCCGCCCCATAAGAGACGACCCGTTGGAAGGGATGAATTCCAGGCATGCCTACACGCGCAGGTAGCGGCGCATGGCGATGGCAGAACCAAAGAGACCGATAATCACGCCGACCAGAATCAGCGCAGCATAGGTCACCAGGTAGTACTGCATCGGCAGGGCAAACGACATCCAGCCGATGCTCTCCTGCAGACGCGGGATCATCAGATTGCGCAGCAGCTCCAGAACGCCGATGGAAAGCAGCGAGCCCAAAATGGCCTGCAGCACGCCCTCGGTGATAAACGGGCCACGAATGAAGCCGTTGCTGGCGCCGACCAGACGCATAATCGCAATCTCACGACGACGCGCCGTGATGGACAGGCGAATCGTGTTGTTGATGAAGATGAATGCGATAAAGGTCAGAAGACCAACGAGCACCACGGCGGCGATGCGGATGTAGTTGGTCACCTGGAACAGGCGGCTCACTTCCTCCTGGCCGTACAGCACGCTCGCGTTGACGTCGCCGTCATCCGCGATCTTCTGGAAATCGGCATCCTTCTTGAGCTTCTTTGCCGTGCTCTCGACCTTGGACGGATCGTCCATCTCAATAGCGAAGGAAGCCGGCAGCGGGTTCTGGCCATCGAGCGCGCTCATGGTGGCGTCGGCGTTGCCCGACATCTTGCTCGTATACTCGGCCAGCGCGTCGTCCTTGTCCTTATAGGTCACGGACTTGACGTTATTCCACGTCTTAAGCTCGGCCTCAAAAGCCTGAACATCGGCCTGATCGGCGTCATCACTAATGAACGCGTTGATGACAACCTGATCCTCGACGGTGCCGATCACGGAGTTCAGCATCGCAGAGCCCATGATGAACAGGCCGATGATAAACAGCGAAAGGAAGATCGTGATGACGGCGCCGAGCGAGGTAGTCCAGTTACGGAAGAAGTGGCTGATTGCCTCTTTGAAGGAGTAGCCCACGTTAGTTGGTGCCATAGTTGCCGTAACCTCCCCTCTCCTGGTCGCGGATGACGTGGCCGCCCTCGAGGGCGATCACGCGACGGTGCATGCTATCGACCATCTCGCGGTCGTGCGTGGCGACGATCACGGTGGTGCCGGTGCGGTTAATACGCTCAAGCAGCTTCATGATGCCCAGCGAGATCGCCGGGTCGAGGTTGCCCGTGGGCTCGTCGCAGATCAGCAGCGGCGGACGGTTGACCATAGCACGGGCGACGGCAACGCGCTGCTGCTCGCCACCGGAAAGCTGGTCGGGCAGCGAGTCCATCTGATCGGCCAGACCGACCAGACGCAGCACCTCGGGCACCTGGCTGCGAATGACGCCCTTGGGCTTGCCGATGCACTGCAGGGCAAACGCCACGTTTTCGTAGGCGGTCTTTTGCGGCAGAAGCTTAAAGTCCTGGAACACGGCGCCAATCTGGCGGCGCAGGAACGGAACCTTACGGTTCTTGATCTTCATGAGGTCCTGACCGGCAACCAGGATGCGGCCGCTCGTCGGCTTGACGTCGCGGTTGAGCGTCGACAGCAGCGTGGTCTTACCCGAGCCGGAGTGACCGACCAGGAAGACGAACTCGCCCGGATAGATCTCGATGTTGATGTCGTCGAGTGCAGGCTTGTTAGGCTGTGCCGGATAGATCTTGGTGACATGCTCCATAAGGATGACGGGCTCGACACCGGCCTGCTTGGCCATCTTCTTGCGGCTGGCCTGCGGATCGATGGGCGCAAACACCGACGTAAAATCGGGGTTGTTGAGCGCGTTATCGAGGCTTGCGACCTCGGCTGCCTGATCGCTCTCGACCACCGGGGCAGCAGGCTGCGTGGGGTCGGGAATAGCGGCAAAGAGACCGGACTGCGCAGGCTGAGGAGCCGGCGTCGCAGGGGCCAAGGGGTCGGGAATGCCGGCCATGGTAGGCTGCGGCGTGGCGGCACCAGCCTGAGGCTGCTCCACGCGAGCGGTCACGGCCTGAACGGGCTCAAAACCCGCCGTGCCGGAAAGCGCGACATCGCTGGTTGGATTGTAGGCAAAGGGATCGGATGCCGGCTGTGCCTGATCTGCCGGCTGAGCGGGGGCCTGAGCAACAGGCTGGCCCTCTGAATCCGGAGTGGCGAAACGACTGCCCTGGACGCCTGCCTGCGTCTTGGGGGCATCATCGCCCGCACCGGAGGTACGGAAGTGGTTACCCACTGGTGCTCCTTATCGTCGTGCGTTTAAACTACATGAGCGCTTTGTATTTTAGCAGCATTAGCTTTGCTGCACATAAGAAGCATGGCGTGCTTAGGGATCCCGTCGGCCGTGCACAGGGTTACTCTCCAAATCGTCCTCGGACATGTCGGAGCCCCCGCTGCGCACTACGTGCGGCGGGGGCTCCTCCGTCCTGCGGAAAGATTTGGAGAGTAACCCTGTGTCCGGCCTGCGATAACTAAGGGGTCGCTGCGTTTTACTTGGGTGCAGCAGCGCCGTGCTTGGGGTCTGAATTGCACTTTGCTGGTCTGGGCCCGTTTCCCGGAGAAAGCCCTTACTTGGTGCGGGCCTAATTTGTTTGTTGCCGACAAAAAACAGGGGCGTCCTCTTTGGGGACGCCCCTGTTATGGATTGCATACGGTTGCTGAAGCGATGCTTTGCCTCGCCTTGCCTTATGCCAAGAACTCCTTGGTGGTCGCCACGATGTTGGCGGCGTCCAGGCCATACTTGTGCAAGAGCTCGGCACCCGGGCCAGACTCACCGAAGGTGTCGTTGACGCCGATCTTCTTGAGCGACGTCGGGCACTGCTCGCACAGGACGTCGGCAACGGCGCTGCCCAGGCCACCGATCACAGAGTGCTCCTCGACGGTCACGACGTGACCGGTCTTGGTGGCGCTCTTGACGATCAGGTCGGCATCGATGGGCTTGATGGTGTGCATGTTGATGACCTCGGCGTCGATGTCCTCGGCAGCGAGCTGCTCGGCGGCCTCGAGAGCCTCGCCGACCATCAGGCCGCAGGCAATGATGGTCACATCGGCGCCCTCGCGCATGACAATGCCCTTACCCAACTCGAACTTGTAGGTCTCGGGGTCGTTGATAACCGGCGAGGCCAAACGAGCGAAGCGCATGTACACCGGACCGTCGCACTCGTAGGCGGCGCGCGTCACGGCGCGGGCCTCGACGTCGTCGGCAGGAACGATCACAGTCATGCCAGGGATGACGCGCATCAGGGCGATATCCTCGCAGCACTGGTGTGTGGCGCCGTCCTCGCCCACCGAGATACCGGCGTGCGTGGCGCCAATCTTAACGTTGAGATGCGGGTAGCCGATGGAGTTACGGACCTGCTCAAAGGCGCGGCCGGCGGCAAACATGGCAAAGGTGCTCGCGAAGGCAACGCGGCCGGTGGTCGCGATACCGGCGGCGACGCCCATCAGGTTGCTCTCGGCAATGCCCACATCGAAGAAACGATCGGGGCAGGCGGCCTTGAACTTGCCGGTCTGCGTGGCGGCGGCCAGGTCAGCGTCGAGGACCACAAAGTCATCGTGCTCGTTGGCGAGCTCGACGAGGGCCTCGCCGTAGCTTACGCGCGTGGCGATTTTTTTGACGTCTGCCATCCTAGAGCTCCTCTCCGGCGGCCGTGAGCTCTGCCATGGCCTGCTCAAACTGTTCATCGTTGGGGGCCTTGCCGTGCCAACCAACCTGGTTCTCCATAAAGGAAACGCCCTTGCCCTTCATGGTCTCGGCGATGATGGCGGTCGGCTGACCCTTGGTGGCGCGGGCCTCGGCAAAGGCGGCGCGGATCTGATCGAAATCGTTGCCGTCGGCAAGCTCCACCACGTGGAACTTAAAGGCGCGGAACTTGTCGGCGAGCGGCATGGGGTCGTTGACCTCCTCGACGGGGCCGTCGATCTGCAGGCCGTTGTGGTCGACGATCACGCAGAGGTTATCGAGCTGCTGGTTGCCGGCAAACATGGCTGCCTCCCAGACCTGGCCCTCCTCGCTCTCGCCATCACCCAGCAGGGCGTACGTGCGGTAAGTATCGCCCCAGTGCTTGGCGGCAACCGCCATGCCCACGGCGGCGGAGATGCCCTGGCCGAGCGAGCCGGTGGACATATCGACGCCCGGGGTGTCGTTCATGTTGGGATGACCTTGCAGGTGGCTGCCGATATGGCGCAGCGTCTCGAGATCCTCCTTGGGGAAGAACCCACGCTCGGCGAGCACGGCGTACAGGCCCGGAGCGCAATGGCCCTTGGAGAGCACAAAACGGTCGCGATCGGCCTTGCGGGGATCGGCCGGGTCGACGTTCATTTCCTCAAAGTACAGATAGGTCATGATGTCGGCAGCGCCGAGCGAACCGCCCGGATGGCCGGACTTGGCAGCGTGCACGCCGGTGACGATGCCCTTCCTTACCTCGTTGGCAACCTTTTTGAGCTCTTCGTCGCTCATTGTGCCTTCCTTTCATCCTCATTAGACAAAATGCGCACGGCACCGAAGGTAATCCCAACACAGCCGCAATGCACGTACGTCATTCATTATGCTGGAAACTGATGGCTTTACCAGAGTTTTTATCATTATTTGAACAATTTAGCAGGCAGAACCGCTGATGAAACGGTTTATCAATGTGAACGTCTTTTGGATGGAACGCGATCGACCCTACGCGCTAATGTCCTTGAATCCCTCGCCGAAGGCTTCCGTAACGTCGGCAACCGTCACGATGGCATGAGGATCGCGCTCGCGCACGATCGTCTTGAGGGTATTGAGCTCTCGACGGCTCACGATGACCATAATCACTGGCTTCTCGGCACCCGAATACATGCCAGTCGCCTTAAACTTGGTACAACCACGACCCAGGCCATACATGATATCGGCAGCGATATCAGGGAACTTGTCCGAGATGATGAGTACCATACGGCGTTTGTTGCCACCATCGACCACGGCATCGATCACGTAGCCGCTAATGACCATCGAAAGGCCTGCATACAGTGCGTTTTCGATTGAAAAGACCGGAGCCGATAGCGCGCATACGGCAACATCGATCGCCATGACGGTCGAGCCCACCGGCAGCGAGGTGTTACGCGAGATGATTTGGCCAATCGTGTCCGAGCCGCCGGTGTTGGCGCCGGCGCGCAACACCATGCCGTAACCGATGCCCGTAATAATGCCGCCCCACATGGCAGGGAGCATCAGGTCCGCATCCGCCAGAGGTGCTACAAACGGGGCGAACAGATCGGTAAAGAAGCCCAGCAGCACAAAGCCCGTCGCGGTCTGCACCACGTAGAACATGCCGCCCTCGCGCATAACGACCAACAACAGCAAGGCGTTCATCACGATCGTCTGAATACCAACGGGAAGCGATAGGCCGCGCGCCGCGCCGACCGCCTGGATAATGGTGGCAAGGCCCGTAACGCCACCGGCGGCAAGACCGTTGGGAATCAAAAACAAGTCGGTCGCGATGGCGGCCAAGGCACACCCCAACATGATCTGGGGCAGGTCGTGAAAGAAGTTCATCGAAAGAATGCGCTTGATGTCCAGACGATATGCCATGCTGCCTCCCTCAAAAAAGCGCACCCAAACGGATGCGCTTTGAACTTCTTCTTGTATTCGATTCTACCGATTCGCCGGACAAAAACCACCCCTGCGCAGGGTTTATTCTGGATACAAACCCGTCCAACCGTTGGGCTTGGCATCGGCTTGAAGCCACCCGATGTTTTAGACCTCCGAGCCTTCTGCATCGGCGTTGCCGGTAGCCCAGCGATGGTAGCCAATAACAAACGGGTCCAGGTCGCCATCGTCAAGGACGGCCTCGACATTGCTGGTCTCCACGCCCGTGCGTAAGTCCTTGACCATCTGGTACGGGTAGAGCACGTAGCTGCGAATCTGGTTGCCAAAACCAATCGTGGTCTTGGGTCCGCGGATCTCATCGAGCGCCTCGGCGCGCTTCTCGAGCTCAATCTCGTACAGGCGAGCCTTGAGGATCTGCATGCACGCGGCCTTGTTCTGAATCTGGCTGCGCTCGTTTTGGCAGGTGACCACAATGCCGCTGGGAAAATGCGTCACGCGCACGGCGGAGTCGGTGGTGTTGACGCCCTGACCGCCCGGGCCGCTCGCGTGGTACACGTCCACGCGGATGTCATCGGGACTGATCTCGATGTCGATATCATCGGGTAGCACGGGGATGACCTCGACGCCGGCAAACGTGGTCTGGCGGCGCTTCTTGTCGTCGGTGGGGCTAATGCGAACCAAGCGGTGGACGCCGGCCTCGGCGCGCAGCATGCCAAATGCGTCCTTGCCCTCGACGGTAAAGGTCGCACGGTCAATGCCGATGACCTCGGCCGCGGGACAGTCGTTGATGGTGACCTTCCAGCCGCGACGCTGGCAGTACTTCATGTACATCTTAAAGAGCATGAAGGTCCAGTCCTGGGCCTCCAGACCACCCTGTCCGGGCTTGATGGTCACAATGGCATCGCCGTGATCGAACTCACCGGTAAACCAGCTCGAAAGCTCAAGCTCATCGATGGCACGGGCCAGGCGCTCAGCCGTGGCTGCAGCCTCCTCGCGAAGGGCGGCGGCGTCGGGGTCATCCCCCATCTCCTCGGCAAGCTCCAGCGCGGCGCGGGCATCGGAAAGCTCGCCGCGCGCGGTGTCCACGGCAGCGATATCTTCCTTGGTGCGCGCGATCTCCTCCATGGTGGCACGGGCGGCGTCGGCGTCATCCCAAAAGCCAGGGGCAACACTTTTGGCCTCGAGCTCGAACACGCGGGTACGCTTCTCGTCCAGGTGGAGATACGACTCGACCTCACCGAGCCGGTCCGCAAACGCGTCCAGCTCGGCGGGCGTTACCTCTAAAGCCTCAGCCATTAACGATTCCTGCCGTGGCAGTACTTAAACTTCTTGCCGCTACCGCAGGGGCACGGGTCGTTGCGGCCCACGTTGACGTACGGATCGTCGCTCTCGGACTTGCGATAGGTGGTCACCTTGCCACCGTTGTTGACGGCAGCCGGACCACCCTGGACAGCCATGCGGGCCTGCACCTGCGCCTGCTTGCGCAGCACCGAGCCGCCGTTGTCACCATCGACCTCGGCAGGACCGGAGAAGTGCGCACCCTCGAGCGCGGGCTCCTCCTTGTGCTCCACGGCACGCGGGGCAGCCTTGATCTCGATGCGCAGAACCGTGCGCAGGTAATCCTCATACATGGTATCGACGAGTATCTGGAACGCGCCGTAGGCCTCGGTCTTGTACTCAACCAGCGGGTCGCGCTGGCCAAAGCCGCGCAGGCCGATGCCGGTCTTGAGGTAGTCCATCTCCTGCAGGTAGTTCATCCAGCGGGTATCGATGACGCGCAGCATGACCTGGGTGTTGAGCTCGCGCATCAGGTCCTCGCCCAAGCGCTCGGCCTTCATGTTGTAGCACTTCTCTACGTAAGCCAGGACATCGGCAGCCAGGGCCTCATAATCCTCGTCGGGGAACTTCGGCGTATCGATGTGGCCGGTGAGCTCCACAACCCACTTGCGCAGGCCCTCCAGGTCGCGCTCGCCATCGTGACTGTCCTTGGTGCAGAACTCCTGCACGCAGCGGTACACGGTGTCGTGCATGACCTCGGTGATGTGGTCGGTCAGGTCCTTGCCGTCCAGAATCTTATTGCGCTCGGCGTAGATGACCTGGCGCTGCTTGTTCATGACGTCGTCGTACTCAAGGACGCTCTTACGCATGGAGAAGTTGATGCTCTCGACCTTGTGCTGGGCGCTCTCGACGGCCTTGGAGATGATCTTGTGCTGGATGGGCATGTCGTCGCCCATGTCGGCCGTGACCATCATCTTGGAGACGCGGTCCATCTTGTCGCCGCCGAACAGGCGCATGAGGTCGTCCTCGAGCGACAGGTAGAACTGGGTCTCGCCCGGATCGCCCTGACGACCGGAGCGGCCGCGCAGCTGGTTGTCGATACGACGGGACTCGTGGCGCTCGGTTCCGATAACGGTCAGGCCGCCGGCGGCAAGCACGCGCTCGCGCTCGGCCTTGCAGGTCTCCTTGGCCTCGGCGTTAAACTGCTCGAGCTGCTCGGGCGTCACGTCCTCCATGGTCAGGCCCTCGTACTCCAAGCGCTCGCGCACCAGCTCGTCGGGGTTGCCGCCCAGCAGGATGTCGGTACCACGACCGGCCATGTTAGTAGCGATGGTCACGGCGCCGTAGCGTCCGGCCTGGGCAACGATATGAGCCTCGCGCTCGTGATGCTTGGCGTTGAGGACCTCGTGCGCGATGCCGCGCTTGGTAAGGGCGGCGGACAGCTTCTCGGAGCTCTCGATGGAGACGGTGCCCACCAGGACCGGTTGCCCCTTGGCGTGACGACGCTCAACGTCGTCGGCAACGGCGTTGTATTTAGCCTGAATGGTGCGGTACACCAGGTCCTCGTGGTCCACGCGCTGCACGGGCTTGTTGGAGGGGATGACCTCGACGGGCAGCTTGTAGATCTCGCGGAACTCAGCATCCTCGGTAAGTGCCGTGCCGGTCATGCCGGAGAGCTTGTCATACAGACGGAAGTAGTTCTGCAGGGTGATGGTGGCCAGCGTCTGGTTCTCCTCGCGCACGAGCACGCCCTCTTTGGCCTCGATGGCCTGGTGCAAGCCCTCGGAATAACGGCGGCCTTCCATAATGCGGCCGGTGAACTCGTCGACGATCTTGACCTCGCCGTTGGTGACCACGTACTGCTTATCGCGATGGAACATGTACTGGGCCTTCAGCGCCTGCTGCAGGTGGTTGACCAGCTGGCCGGAGAGATCGGCATAGATGTCATCGATACCCAGGCGGCGCTCGATCTTCTTAAGACCGCGCTCGGTGGCGGCGATGGTGTGCTTGGCCTCGTCCATGACATAGTCGCCCGTGGGCTCGACGTCCTCGGTGGCGGTGAGCATGTCGTGCGACACGTCCTCGCCGCGCTCAAGGCCACGCACGGCACGCGCGAAGTCCTTGTAAGTACTGGCGGACTTGGTGCCAGCGCCCGAGATGATCAGCGGCGTCCTGGCCTCATCGATCAGGATGGAGTCGACCTCGTCGACGATGGCGTAGTTGTGGCCGCGCTGTACGCGCTGCTCGGGACGGGTGACCATGTTGTCGCGCAGGTAGTCGAAACCGAACTCGGAGTTGGTGCCGTAGGTGACGTCTGCCTGGTAGGCCGGACGCTTGAGCTCGAGCGGCATGTTGTTCTGGAGCAGACCGACGGTCATGCCCAGGTACTTATAGATGCGGCCCATCCACTCGGAGTCGCGCTTGGCAAGGTAATCATTGACAGTAACGACGTGCACGCCCTTGCCGGCGATAGCGTTGAGGTAGCCGGCCAAGGTGGAGACGAGCGTTTTGCCCTCGCCGGTCTTCATCTCGGCAATATGACCCTCATGAAGCGCCATGGCGCCGATGAGCTGTACGTCAAAGTGACGCATGCCCGTGATGCGCTTGGAAGCCTCGCGTACGGTGGCAAAGGCCTCGGGAAGCATGTCGTCGAGCGACTCGCCGTTGGCGTAACGCTCGCGGAACTTATCGGTCTGGGCGCGGAGTTCCTCCTCGGTCATCTTCTCAAACTGGGGCTCAAGACCGTTGATCTGGTCGACGATCTTGTAGTAGCGCTTAAGGTCCTTATCGGATCCAAAGGACAGCAGCTTTGACATGAATCCCATGTGGTTTTCCTTTTTGGCCATCGCCCACGCCGTGCAGCTGCGGGCGAGTTAAACACAGATGATTGTACTTTAGCCAAACAAGGCGCGGCCTATACGGTCGACCTCGACCGCCACGTAATAACTACGACCAACCTGCCACAATGGGACAGGTTTATTTTGGCAGGTTCTATCTGGGCAAACGCTTCCTCTCTGCCATTTGGTGCCATGGGGACAGGTTCGTTTGCACCAATAAAAGAAAAGGGCCACGCACCCAAATGGATGCACGGCCCTCATGCCATGAATGCGAGTGATTCCGCGGCGAGCTATTTACTCAGCAGCCTCGGTGGTCTCGGCCTCGGCAGCGGCCTCCTCGACGGGAGCCTCGGCGGCCTGCTTGGCAGCCTCCTCGGCAAACTTAGCAGCACGCTTAGCCTTCTCGGCAGCCTTAGCCTCAGCGGCAGCCTTGCGAGCGGCCTCGGCCTCAGCAGCCTTGGCGGCCTTGGCAGCCTTGGCCTCCTCGGCCTTCTTGAGCTGGGCGGCAGCGGCGCCACCGAACTTGTCGGCGAAGCGCTGGACGCGTCCACCGGTGTCGACGAACTTCTGCTGGCCGGTGTAGAACGGGTGGCACTCGTTGCAAAGCTCGACCTTCATCTCGGACACGGTAGCGTGCGTCTTGAAGGTGTTGCCGCAGGAGCACGTCACCGTGCACTCGACATACTGGGGATGGATACCCTGCTTCATGGTAGGACTCCTTATTGGTCAGGCGCTGGTTACCGATCAGCGCATAAGGCGTCTTGGTTTCCGACCAAGACAACAAACTCGGCTATGGTACCACGGCGCCGCGTGTCCCACAAAAGGTTCACGGTCTTTTCGGCACAGCACGAACTGGCCCTTGAATATCAACTATCATCCGAACACTCCCCCACATTCATCCTTCGTATGTATCGAGGTATTCCTGCTTGAGCGTCTGCGAGGACGACTCGGTCTTTT
>DXMF01000017.1 GCA_019414345.1 Collinsella sp. | reverse complement strand
GGCTAAGACTCAGGCTCAGGCTTAATCCCCCCACTGAGATCCCGGCCCGCCCCCACCCCTATATTCGGGCTGGGATCTCGGTCCCCCTTTTTATCGACGATTGGCGAACGTAATGCTCAACAATCTTTCCGACAATCAGAAACGCACCTTGGCGCTTGCCGCGATTGCGCTGTTGGCCCTGGCGTGCATGTGTGGCACGCTGGCTTTTACCGTTGATATGGTTCCGGCGAACAACGTCCTATCGTTTGGCAGCGTGAAGGTACGAGTCTGCGAATACACCCTCAACGAGCGGGGCGAGGAGATTCCGTTTGAGGCCAACGAGCGCGGGGACTATCCCGACACCAAGGCCGGGGGCTCTGACATCAGCCGCATTGTACGCGTGGAGAACGCCGGCGCGCAGCCTGAGTACGTTCGCGCTCGTCTACGCATGACGTCAGTGGCACCCGACGGTTCGAGTGCGGATGCCTCGGGCAGCGTTGCGTTTCATGTGAACGCGGACGAGGGGTCCCCGTGGATCGACGGCGGCGATGGGTGGTACTACTACCGTGGATTGGCCGGGCGTGGCGGCATGCTCGACCCCGGCGCCATGACGGAAAGCCTTATGGACTCGCTGCGATTTGTGGGCGACTACCACGATGCCGCGCGCGGCGGCTCATTCAAGCTCGATATCGATGTTCAGGCCGTGCAGGCCAAAAACCAGCAGACAAGCGATACCGCCCTCGACGTACTTGACGTTGTGGGTTGGCCGGAGGCGAACTAGCCTATGAAGATCAAGAATATGAACCGGGGTATGCTTAGCAGGCTGGTTGCCGTCGCAGCGATTGCCCTTTGCTGCGTTATGGCGCTGCCAACGGTGGTGCATGCCGAGGATGTGCCCGAGGCCAAAATCGAATTCCACATCAAAAACGAGGCTGACTTTTTGTCGTGTGTGGCGCTGTCGCGCGAGCGCGATACGTCCGGCTGGCACGTTTATCTCGATAACGACATTGAGCTCGACAGCGACGACATGAAAACCATCGTTGCAGACACCGTTAAGCATCTGTCGTTTGGCAACAAGGAGCATCCGTTTAAGGGCGTGTTCGATGGTCAAAACCACGCCGTTGAGGGCCTGAACTACGATAAAGACGCTTTTGACCCCGAGCGCGATACGGGATTTTTTGCCGAGACCAACGGCGCCACCATCAAAAACTTCCTGGTCAAGGACGCCAACGTGTGGGCGGACTTCCGCGGTGGCATTATCGTGGGCAAGGCCGTCAAAACGCGTTTCGAAAACGTTATGGTCATGGAGAGCACGCTGCACGTGACCTGCGCCAACAATGCTCTCAACCTCATTACCAACGCAGGCTTTGAGGGCGGTCTCATCGCCGGCGAGCTCGACGGCTGTACCCTCTATAACTGCGAGGTACGTGGTGGCCGCGCCGTTAACAACACGACCTCGGGCGTGCAGGCGCTCGGCGGTGAGGGTCTGTATATGGCGGCGTTTGCCGGCTACGTTACAAATTCGACGATTGAGTACTGCCGCGTTACGCCTACGCGCAAAGACGATGGCTCGATTGGCATGACCGACGTCACCAATAAGTACGACGTGGCCATTGGCGCCCTGGGCGGCAACAACGTGTACGCCTCGGGTTTTGTGGGCTGCATGGCGGGCGAGGCCAAGATTATCGACTGCTTCTCGACGGCGCAGTGCTACAGCTATGCCGCGTCATATGTGGGCGTCGTCGCCGTGACGCGTGCGTGGACGGGTGGCTTGGCGGGTCGTATTCTAACCGAAAAGGGCAACGAGCTCGTTCGAAGCCATTTTGCGGGTGACTTGAGCTCGCGTCAGTACAATCCCATCGCCGTGATCCCCATCATTCAAAACGATGTGAACCTGGGCGGTATTGCCGCGCGTGCCAACAAGGATGATGCCACGGTCACCGAGTGCTACTTTAAGCCGAGCGTGAGCCTAAAAGGCAGCAGCCAGGGTACCGCGGCTAAGAAAAAGATCCCGTCTTTTGGCGGCGACGGTACCACCAAGGGCGATAGCTATGGTCCATGGGACGACGAGCGCTACACCACGCGTGAGCTGTGGGAGGAGCACGACTACGATTTTTGTGCCGGCACCATGCGCTCGACCGACAACGACGATGCCCTGGGTGGCCAGCACACCAATGAGTGGGCGATGGATTACAAGCTGAAGATTCCCGTGCATGGCCAGAGCGTTAAGGCGACGATCGATTTTCCCGGTGCGGGTACCGCGACCATCGAGGCAACCAAACTTGGTATTGATCAGGCGACCTCGGACCCGTATGCCTTTGCCGTGAGCGCCGTGCTGGCGGGAACGGCTCAGGGCTTGGCCCAGGGCGATACATCGGTGACGTTTAGGCAGGATACCTCCGCAAAGCCCAAGGGCTTGACCGATGCCAACGGCGGTTATCGCTTCATGGGCTGGTTCCGTGAGCCCGATGTGCGTGTGAATCGAATTGGACAAGACAACAGCTGGTTTGACGGCAAGACCGATGCCGATGCTGTGGCTGCCGGCAAGCAGGTCCAGAAGAGCGAGGCACACGAGCATACGTCGACCTATACCGCCGATAATGCCAAGGGGGTCGACGGTTTTAAGGGCAATGACCTGTTTATCGCTTCGTACGAGGCGCAGGTGCTGTTCTATAACGTCCAGGGCGAAACGCTCGATTGCCAGAGCGGCACTGCACACGACAAATCGGGCGATTGGTATCGCTACGGCGCGAAGCTCAACCCCGCCGCTCCTACCGATCGTGGCACGCTGTCTTCCAGCGCCACCTTTATCGGTTGGACAACGAAGCCGAGCGAAGAGGCTCAGATGAACGGTGGCTATGCAGCCATTACCTCGACCCAGCTCGCCGAGCTAAAAAATGCCGGCGCGTTCTATCCTGCCGGTACCGAGATCACTGTGCTTGGTCCTACCGATTTTTATCCGGTGTACACCGACTATGTGTCGAACATCATGACGGTGTTTGAGGGCAATGAGCAGGATGCAACCGACGATCAGACTCGGCGCGACGGTGTGGGCAAAACTGACGTTAAGGTTGAGACTGCAGAAGATGGCACAAGCGCGTATACCGTACAGGTGCTCGACGTATCCGGTAAAGCTATATCCGAGGAGGGCCAGCTGCCCGACGGCTATCGTTTCCTGGGTTGGTATGAAAACAAGGGAACCGAGGATGCCCCGCTCGAGGTGCGCGTAAGCCGCGACCCCAGCTATACGCTCCCCGCCGATGTCGATTTAACCGCGCCGCATACCTACATCGCCCGCTTTGAGTACCGAGTGGATTATTACGTTCGGGCTTATACCAACCATGAGTTTACGGACAGCAAGCTACTTTGTTCCGTTTGGAATCGCTATCAAACGCCCTTTGAGGAAAACGTCGGTAGTACCTTCGTGCGTGAAAACGTCGTCCACTGGGGCCCGGAGCATGTTGACCACGGTATAAAGGATAGTTATGAAACGTGTGGCACGCGCTTCACGAAGGAAACCCTTGTCGTGAGTCCCCTTAACGCGTACTCGCACAACGTTAAAAACGATACGGGAGCCGATACTCTAAAAAACCTCTATGCCGATACCGATTTTCCAGGCGCTGCAACGCTAAGCGATACTTGGACTTCGGCTTCGCTGAACGTAACGGTCAAACCGGTGAATGATCGCTATCGCCTGAATTTCTGGACGCTTGAGCGCGATGGTGAATATTGGACATATGTGAAAAATCCCATCGAGAGCATGGTGCGTACAGATAAGAAGTACTACGTTCGCGCGATGATTACCACGGACGTTAATTTCTACAACAAGGGCGATAATGTCGTGAGGACTGCCACGCGGCGCTATGAGAGTAACTTGCTGCAGACCAAGGTGAACGGGGCGGATCCGACGTTCACGTATTACTACCCGCATGTTAATAAGTCGGTTAAAGTGGCCGAAAAGCCAGAAGATGGTGAGAAGGGATCGTATGAGAGCCCCCTGACCCTCGAAGCTTCCCCGACCGATGCCGACATGGCCGTGCCGGGCTATAAGTTCCTGGGCTGGATTTCGACCGCCGAGGTTCAGAAGGATTCTGACGTCTGGAAGTATATCTACGACGTCGCCGGCGACTCCTATGTGACGAGTGATCCGGATAAGGCAGAGCCGTATCTGGCGACCGACGAGTCCAAGGTCACCCAGTGGCAGGATGCCTATCCCGTCTACGCAAAGTACGACGTCAGCTACACCACCAACCTGCATCGCGCAGGTTTTGAGGGTACGGACAAGGTCAATGTGCCTAGCTACAACATCGCTCCCGTTATCAACGCGGACACCAATCCTGCTACGGCAACGGTGACCCCTGACGTTACGACGCCGGTTTATAAAGCAGGCGGTGAGCTGTATAAGTTGCAGAAGGTTGAGATCGAGCTTCCGAACGGCGAGATCAAGACGCTTCCCTACGATGTGGAGCATGGTACTTGCTCTTATCCGGTGGAACCTGGCGGAGCCTATACATTCGTGGCGTACTATTCGCCGTTGGCGGTTGTGTACCACCTCAATGCCACGGATGTGGACGGCAAAGTTGCTCAGCAAGACGATATGCTCGGCAACCTTAATGGCGGCATCCCGAAGCCTACTTATGACGTCAGCACTATCGATGCGGATACAGGCAAGTTCAACGTCTTCGTGGGCTGGACGGAAGCCGAGCCGGCACCTGGCAAGGGCTATGTCGCTTGGTCAGAGGGCATCCGTATGGTGAGTGCTTCTACCGTGGTCAAGGCCCCCATGGAGCTGTACCCGGTCTACCGTCCCAGCCTGGTTACCGTTCAATCGAACATTGACTCTAAACTTGCGAATCCCGATCTTGTCCGTAGCCTCGGCCGCACTGATTCCGGCGACCAGATTTCTCTTGAGGTCAAGGCCGCCGAGGAGGTTGAGGGCACTGACGGCACCAAGTACGACTTTGTCGGCTGGTCGCGCGATTATGTCAATGACGGGCAGTACACCCTGATGACTGACGATGAGAAGTATCCCCTCGAGGGCAGCGAGCCCTTTGAGAGCGTGACCTACACTGCGGTGTACAAGAAGACGCCGCTTAAAGTGCGCTATCACGACACCGAAGGCAACGTCATCTACACCGCTACGGTAGACCCGAACGATACGAGTGTTCTGCGTGGCCAGGATGGCAATGCCGGCTTTGTTCAGACAGTTAAGGTGCCCAAGATGGACGAGAACGGCAACCCGGTCTATGACGACAAGGGTGAACCCGTCATGGAGCCAAAGGAAGTGGCCTACGATCCCGAAGCCTACTCCGCAATCGTCGCATTCCTGGGCGAGCGAGCGGATAGCAGCTTGAAGGAGTTGTTCTTGGAGTGGCAGTGGGTTAATGGCGACAAAGCTGTGGCGTGGAGCGACTTCAAGGGTAAACCGGTTACAGCCAACATGGATTTGTATCCGGTGACGTATAAGGTCGTCGCTAACGACACATCGGACGATGCGAGCCCTAAGAATGTGACCGGGCAGCTCAAGTGGTTGCTTGATCCCAATGCCGCGAACACGATAGATGACAAGAGCGATAAGGCGCCGTTCAAGGCTTGCTTTGCAAAGCCCTTCATGGGCACGCAACTGACGGTGCACGTTGACCGCGTGGGCTATGGTCTTCCTGGCCAGACTCCTGCGCCTGTCAACGGGAAGTATGTCTCGCTTTACAGTTCGGGTTCAGGCGAGGGCTCGTTTGAGCTGACGAATCGTTTGGACTACAAGCTCACGGGCGACGGCACTCAGAGCGATGGCAATGCGGTGTTCGATTTCGCCGCTACGCATACGCTCAAGATCGTCAAGCAAACCCAGGATAGCTGGGCGAAGGGCAAGACGTTCCGCTTCAAGGTTTCCCGGGCCGGCATGGACGGCAACGCCTTGGAGGAGCGCACGGTTGAGGTAACGGTGTCATCGGATGCGCAGCTAAAGGACGGTTCCGCCTGGTACTCCGGCGCTATCGAGCTTGCGGTCCCGGCGGGTATCTACACCGTCGAGGAGGACTCAGCGTGGGCATGGCGCTACAGCAACCAAATCGGCGTCCCTGGCAAGCAGCCGGGCGATAAGGCGCAGGCGACTATCTCCGCTGCATCGAGCGCGAACGATGCCACGTTCACCTGCACGAACACGCGTGTGAACGACAAATGGATCGACGGCAGCAATCGTGCCCATAACGTTTGGAGCAACGGCAACGTAGCAAAGAAGGAGGATTAGCATGTCCAAGCGCAAGCGCATCATCGCCTTGCTGGTGGGGGTTATCCTCCTGGCCGGTACGGCAGGCACGTTGGCCTGGCTTTCGGTTACGGGCGTGCTGGTCAACCAGTTCGGCATCGGGTCGGTGACGCCATCGGTTCAGGAAACGCTCAACGGCAAAGTGAAAAGCGATGTCAAGGCGAAGAACACGGGTACTGCGCCCGCCTATATTCGTGCTGCAGTGGATATCTACTGGCAGGACCAGGATGGCGCACGCCTGTGGGATGAGCCGAAGGAGGAGCCGAAGGGTGAGGCGGATTACGAGATTGCGTGGAGCGTGGCTGATGCCTCGGGCGCGAACTCGGCTTATAACTGGGTTAAGGCGAGCGACGGGTTCTATTACTGGACGTCGCCCGTCGCTCCCGGCGCGGAAACCGGCGTGCTCATTAATAGGGTTACCGAGCTCAAGGCAACCGAAGGTCGCAATCTTGTCGTGGATATCTCCACTCAGGCGGTCCAGGCGATGCCCGATGAGGCCGTGCACGACGCATGGGGTTGCTCGGTCGAGAATGACGTGCTGGTGCCGCCGCATGGAGGTGCGTAAGTATGGCGTTCCCGATTCGTAAAGGTGTTGCGCGCTCCTTGCGTTGCATGGTCGCGGCCATTCTCTGCGTGGTCGCGCTCGCTGTTCCCGCCCGTGCGTTTGCCGATACTCCCGCGATTGCCTATGACGGAAATGCGCGTCAGCTGACGGTCTCGGGGGCGACGGACTCCTCGGGGGAGCCCGATCTGTTTTTGGCCTTTAAAGATCTGATGCCTGGCGATGTGCGTGATCAGCAGATAGAGATTTGTGCCACGGGCGTAAAGTCCCAGGTGCGCGTGTTTGTGCGTGCCGTTGTCGATCACGAGACGGCACGCCTGCTGTCGCCCATTACCCTAACGGCGTCGGCGGGCGATGGCTCTGCAGGTTGGCTCCAGACGGGAACACCGGGCAGCGTGTTCGCTTATCCCACGCAAATCGCCACGTTTACGAGCGATGGCAGCACGGTGCTTAATTTGCAGCTAAACGTTCCGACATCGGTGGGCAACGAGGTTGCCGACGCAAACAAGACCATTCGCTGGGAAATCACCGCCGAGGACGATGGCGAGAAGATCCCCATGCAGTCTGCTGACAGCAAGAACCCCGGTTTGCTTGGTCTGGTGGCAACAGGCGACAACACGCTCACGTTGCTTTTGGTGTTGCTGACACTTGCAATCATCGCATTTATAGCCGCACTTCTTTTGTCCCGGAGGGATAAGCGCTAGGTTCATCTTCTAAACGCAACGCCCTCCCGGGCGGCGGGCACGAAGTTCCCTGCTCTACAGTCCTGCGCAAGACGAAGGCCACATTAAGTGGCCTTCTTTGCGTGCGGAACTCGCGATGAACTTCGAGCCCGCCGCTCGGGAGGGCGTCTCTTTATTGATAGAAGGCCTAATAAGCTGATGATTTCATGCCTGGATGTATACGGAGTGGGACGGGCTTTCCGGATGGGCGGGGTTTCGGAAAGTGTGTCCCAGAATCGGCGCTCAGAGTGGTCCCCACTTTCCGGGTGGCGTCTTGTCCGGAGACTATGTCCCGGAATTAAGGCTTGGAATGGGATGCACTTTCCGGTTGAGAGCCTTAGCGGAAAGTGCGACCCGGAATTTACTCTTGAAGTGGGATGCGCTTTCCCAACAGGCCCTCAAGCGGAAACTGCGTCCCATTCCGAAGGCAGATTCCGGGACACACTTTCCGAATACAAAGAAGGCCACTTAATGTGGCCTTCAACTTATATATGTTCAGCGGATGCCCCCATGACAAGCCGTGCTCCAGCAACAGGGCGTCTGTCCGGGCGGAGGCATATAAGGTTCATCGCGAGTTCCGCACGCAAAGGAGGCCACTTAATGTGGCCTCCGTCTTGCGCAGGACTGTCCGAGCAGGGAACCTTATATGCCTCCGCCCGGACAGACGTTTCAGTTATGAACTCGCAGCTAGTCGCTACTTGATCTTGGTCGTGCCCGGCGCCAGGTTGGGGTCGGTCTCGTTGGCCTCGGTCTGGAAGTGCTCGGTATATACGTTCTTGCCGTCGCGGAACATCTCGTAGTACTGCATCTTGGCGTAATCCTCGCGCGCCTTGGTGGCGGCTGCGGCAGCGGCGTCGTCACCGGTGACGTTGGAGGAGAGCGCCCAGCGCAGGCTGGCGTCCTCGTAGCCCACGGAGTTGATGGCGGGCAGCGACTCGCGCAGTGTCATATGCGCCTTCTGATAGTCGGAAAGCGGGGCGCCGATCAGCTGCATCAGCTGGGTGGACAGGTAGTTGGTGGACAGGTCGTCGACCTCACTCGTCTGGTCGCAACCGGCAACGTCGTAGTTAGCCCAGATGATGTAGTCAGTCTGCCACAAGCGCTCCTGATGCGTGGCGTCGTCCTCGTCGGTAAACCACTTATCGTTGAACTTGGACGGGAAGAACGGCTGATGGTCGCCCCAGAACACCACGACCACCTTGCGGTCAAGCCTGCTCAAGGCGTTGAGGAAGTAGCGCAGCGCCTGGTCGGACTGCTCGATGCACGAGACGTACTCGTCGACATCGGACAGCGTGCCGTCCTCGACGGTCTTGGCGTCCAGATCGGTCGTGTCGATGTTGAGGTGCATCTGCTTATCTGCCGGCAGCAGGCCCGTGTCGTAGCCCGAGTGGTTCTGCATGGTCACATCGAAGATGAACTGCGGGTCGGCGTTCTGGTCGAGCAGCTCCAGAATCTTGTCGTAGGTAGCCTGGTCGGTCACCATGCCGCGCAGGGTATCGGCGCCCTGGAAATCGTTGATGGACAGGAACTGGTCAAAGCCAAAGTCCTTATAGACGTTCTCGCGGTTCCAGTTGGTGGCGTGGTTGGGGTGCATGGCCGTGGTGGAATAGCCGAGCGATTTGAACTGCTCTGCCAGGTTCCCGGTCGTCTCCATGTTGTAGATGGTGTAGGGGTACACGCCCGAACCCAGGTTGGCCATGGAGTTGCCGGTCATAAACTCAAACTCGGTATTGGCGGTGCCGCCGCCGTAGGCACTCACGTAGAGCTTGCCGCGGCTGAGGCAGTTGGACAGGTTCTTAAAGTACTGCGGGCCCTCGTAGCCGGCGCGCATGTTCTGGTAGATGGACAGGTCCGAGAAGGTCTCGTTCATGATGGCGATGACCGTGGGCTTCTCGCTGTCGAATTGCTCCTTTGCGGCGGCGCGCTCGTCGCTCTTGGCCGCGTCGGACTTGTCGTAGGCCTTGGCGTACTTTTTGAGCGTGGCCTTGGCATCGTCGACGGAGTAGTCGGCGGGTTTGGGCGGCTTGATGGACTGTGCTGCACTAATAAAGGCAGGCAGATAGCCCTCGCGCCAGTAGCTCTCGAGCGGACGCCAGGTGTAGACGGTGATGCCGAGGGTGTTGTAGTAGTCGATAAGCGTGACATGCGCGGTCACGCCGCCCAGGCACAGCACCGCCACGAGCAGGTTGATGAGCAGCATGCGCTTGGCGTTGACGGCACCCTTCTGACGGTGCGGTGCCACCAGGCCGGCGTACTCGCATAGCAGCATGGCGATGGCGGTAAAGCCCATGGACAGCACGCAGAACAACGAGATGGAGAAGGTGTAGCCGGTGCCGGCGACTGCGGCGGCGGTGGAGATGGCCGAAAGGTCGCCCGGCTGGATGGGCATGGATTTAAACGTGATGACGAAGAACTCGGCAATGCCCAGGACAAAGAGGGCAAAGGCCAGGACCGCGGGAGCTGCGCCGTGGCGCTGGAACAGGAAGAACAGGCCGACCATGAGCGTGGTGATGATGGCCCACTCGAGCAGGATGCACAGGGGGTAGACCCAGGTAAAGTCGTGGTTGGACGAGACCTCCATGCCCAGCAGCGCAAAGACGCCGGCGAGCAGCAGGCACAGGACGGCGGCGACGAGCGGTTTGCCCACAAAGGCGCCGCGCAGGCGGGCGAGCTTGCCAGTGGGGGCGGGAGCGTCGGCCGAGGCGAACGCAAAGACGCGCGGGGCGATGCGGTCGCGGGCGATGCTGGCCCAAGCGCATCCGGTGAGAATGGCGTTGGTCAGGATGAGCATCACAAAGGCGAGCGGCTCGTTTTGAGCGACGAGGCCAATGGCGCCCCAAATGGTCAAAAAGAGCTGGAACAGGCCGAAGGCGACGCTCCACCCAAGAGCGCTTTTGGCAACGGTGCCCGACTTTGCGCAAATGGCCTTGGCCTCGCGCAAGACAAGGTAGACGGTCGCCGCAAGACCGACGAGCGAGATGGCGGCAGCGAACATGCTGAGACTCCTCACAAACTAAAACCTACGAAAGCGGGGATTTACCCGATTGTTACCAAGATATGCGCAGCGATTGGTGGCTGCGCACAACAACCAGCCATATTAACGCGCGCGTGTGGCGGTGTGGCGCAATGTAGTGGCGACCTGCGCGATAATGGACGGGAATTACACGGAAACGTAAAGGCTTCTTAAAGAAATGGCGAGGGTAGGGCGATGAGCGAGCAGGTTTGCGAGGCGGACATGGGCGGCGACGGAGCTGCGGGCGTGGATACGTACGGCTATCCGGTCGAGACTACGGGCAACGCGGTACTGGACATTTTGGAGCACCGTTCGTCCACGCGCGCTTTTGCGCGCGATGACAACGACCGTCCCGTGGCGGTGACCGACGAGCAGCGGGCGGCGATCTTGCATGCGGCGAGTCGCGCACCGTCGGCGGGCGCCATGATGATGTATTCCATCGTGAGCATTCGCGAGCAGGCTACGCTGGACCGTCTGGCCGACCTGTGCGATCACCAGCCCATGATCGCCAAGGCGCCCTGGGCACTTATATTTGTGGTCGATTATGCCAAGTGGATCGATCTGTTTGAGCACGTGGGCTGCTTTGAACCCGAGTTTGTCGAGCGCGTGGGCAAGGCGCCCCGCCGCGCGCCGGGTTTGGGCGACTTTGCCATCGCGGCGCAGGATGCCGTGATCGCCGCTCAAAACGCCGTGGTCGCCGCCGAATCTCTGGGGCTGGGGAGCTGCTATATCGGCGATATCGTCGAGAACGCCGAGGAAGTTGCCGCACTGCTGGACTTGCCTGCCTATACCATGCCGCTGTCGATGCTCATCATCGGCACGCCCCGTAAGGAGCGCCCGGCAATCGCGCATCCCGTGGTGAACCTGGTGCACGAGGAGCGTTATTGTCGCGCCGACGCCGCGACGATGGATGCGCAGGTGGCCGAGATGGATGCGATGTTTCGCCCGCACGCCCGCGAGGTGGGCGAGCGCGTCATCGACATCTACACCCGTAAGCACACGAGCCCCTTTATGGCCGAGATGAGCCGCTCTATGGAGTGGTGGTTCAAAAACTGGCTCGGAAAATGACGAATGTGACAAAGGGGGCGTCCCTTTGTCACATTCCATATCGCCGCGGTGGCCTAAAGGCCGCATAAATGTTTATCTAGCTGGGAAAACGGTGCCATTAAAATATGGGCTGATTACATATAATCCCGTCGAACGTTAAAATTGGGAGGAAACCGGCTTATGGAACAAAAGGCAAAGGAAGTAGCCTCGCACGCTGCGATTCCTGTGAGCATCTCGGCGATGCTCGTCACGCTGGGCGTGGTGTATGGCGATATCGGCACCAGCCCCATGTATGTAACCAAGGCGCTCGTTGCCGGCAACGGCGGCATCGGAAGCGTCACGCAGGAGTTCGTGCTCGGCGCGCTCTCCCTTGTCGTGTGGACGGTCACGCTGCTGACGACCGTCAAGTACGTGCTGATCTCGCTGCGCGCCGACAACCACGGCGAGGGCGGCATCTTTGCCCTGTACAGCCTGGTCAAGCGCTGCGGCAAGTGGCTCATCATCCCCGCCATGCTGGGCGGCGCGGCGCTCCTCGCCGACGGCATCCTGACGCCTGCCGTTACCGTCACCACGGCCATCGAGGGCCTGCGCACCATCCCGGCGGTCCATGCCGTGCTCGGTGACGACCAGGGTCGTGTCGTCGCCATCACGCTTGCCATCATCATCGCGCTCTTCTTGGTGCAGCGCATCGGCACGGCCAAGATTGGCCACGCCTTTGGCCCCATCATGACGCTGTGGTTTTTGTTCCTGGGCGGTACGGGTCTGTTCTTTGTCTTCCAGTATCCCGCGGTGCTTTTGTGCCTCAACCCGCTGCGTGGCATCGGCTTTTTGCTGAGCCCCAACAACCATGCGGGCATCATGATCTTGGGCAGCTGCTTCCTGGCCACCACCGGTGCCGAGGCGCTCTATTCCGACATGGGCCATGTGGGCCGCGGCAACATCTACGCCACCTGGCCGTTCGTTAAGTGCTGCCTGCTGCTGTCCTACATGGGTCAGGGTGCGTGGCTTATCAACAACGCCGGCGACCCGGAGCTCATGGGCATCGCCGACCTCAACCCCTTCTACCAGATGCTCACCCCGGGCCTGCGTCCCTTTGCCGTCGGCCTTTCCACCGTCGCGGCCATCATCGCTTCGCAGGCACTCATCACCGGCGCATTCTCGCTGGTGTCCGAGGCCAGCCGCCTGGACCTCATGCCGCATATGCAGGTCTTCTATCCTGCCGAGACCAAGGGCCAGCTCTACATCCCCATGGTCAACAACGTCATGCTCGTGGGCTGCGTCATCGTGGTGCTGTTGTTCCAGAACTCGGCGCGCATGGAGGCTGCGTACGGCTTGGCTATTACCCTGACCATGATGTGCACGACGCTGCTGCTCTTCTTCTATCTGCACGTGGAACGCAAGCTCAAGATCGCGCCGTGGATCTTTGCCGTCTTCTTCCTCATGCTCGAGGGTTTCTTCTTTGTGAGCTCGCTCACCAAGTTCTTCCACGGTGGCTATTTCACCATCCTCATGGCCGCGCTCATCATGGGCATCATGGTGTGCTGGTACAACGGTACGGCTGTTGAGCAGCGCCAGTTTACGCTGCTGCCGCTGCGCAGCTACCTGCCGCAGCTCAAGCGCCTGCGCGACGACGATCGCTACGAGCTTATGAGTGACAACATCGTGTACCTGACCAAGGACACCAATACCGACTACATCGACCGCGATATCGTCTACTCGATCTTGGACAAGCACCCCAAGCGCGCTCGCGCCTGGTGGTTCGTGAATGTCGAGACCATGGAGGAGCCGCATACCTTTGCCTACTCGGTCGAGACGTTCGGCACCGACTACGTGTTCCGCGTGCATCTGTATCTGGGCTACAAGATCAACCAGCGCGTCAATGCCTATCTGCGTCAGGTTGTTCAGGATCTGGCTGCCAGCGGCGAGCTGCCGGCACAGACGCATGACTACTCGGTCTACAAGGATCCGGGCAACATCGGCACGTTTAAGTTCGTCATGATCCGCAAGCTTCTGGCGCCCGAAAGCGACGTGGAGCCCAGCGAGCGTACGGCCATCACGCTCAAGTACATCATCCGCCGCGCTGCCGGCACTCCCGCGCGCTGGTACGGCCTGGAGAACTCCAACGTGAGCTTTGAGTACGTGCCGCTGTTCACCAAGTTTAAGGCCGTGAGCAAGATGCAGCGCCTGGCTCCCGACGAGCGTCCGTAGTCGACGTCTGCTGTTTGTCTAGCGACCGCGGGCTGCAAAGGCTATACACTTGAAACCACCACAAGGAGGCCACCACCACAAAGGTGTCTGTCCCCTTTGTGGTGGTTTTTGTTTTTGAGAGAGGGGCGGTGCGCTGATGGACGTCCATACGGACGGCGATATTGCCGAGAACTTTTGGTGGCGGCGCACGACGCTGACGCGTCGCAGCCCTCTGTATGACGCCTGCGTATCAGCGGGACTGCTGGTCGCGGCGACGATTGTGGGCGCGCTGCTCGACCGTCCGGGTCTCGCGCCGAGCATCATGATCGTCTATGTGTTTGCCGTGCAGCTGTGCGCATTCTTTACCTGGAGCCGCCTGTATTGCCTGCTGAGCTCGGCTGCCGCCGTGGCGCTCTACAACTTCTTGTTTGTCGACCCGCGCTACTCGCTGTCGCTCATCGACCGCGTCTATCCCGGCATGTTCTTTATCATGTTTGTGGTCTCGCTCGTGTCGAGCTCGATTGCGCTGGCCCTGCGCCGCGCCTTGGCGCAGGCTGCTGCCAGCGACCGTCGCACGCAGATGGTGCTCGAGACCAACCGCATGCTGCAGCGGTGCGGCGATCAGCAACAGATTGTGCATGCTATGGCAACGCAACTGGCGCGTCTTTCGGACTGTCCGGTCGTGTGGTATAGCGCCGATGCCGACGACGATGACCTGCTGCCGCGCACGATGTACACGGCCGTGGGCGATGCCGCGCCGGTGCACGAGCTGGCGCCGCAGATGCCGCCACGGCTCTCGTCATCCGCCTATGTGGGAACGCCGCTCGATGCCACCTATGGAGGCTCGGCGTTCTTTGGCATATACCTGACCGTGCACTCGGGCGACACCATGGTGCGCGCGGGTGATCCCGACTCGGTGGTGGGGGTGCTCGCCATTGTCGCCGAGCCCGATGCGCTGACGCCCGAGGAGCGGACGCTTGCCGATGCCATCGTGAGCGAAGGCGAGCTGGCGCTCGATCGCGCCCGCGCCATGGAGGCCCGCGAGGAAGCGGCGGTGCTCGCTAAAAACGAGCAGCTGCGCGCCAACTTGTTGCGCTCCATCTCGCACGATTTGCGCACGCCGCTTACCAGCATTTCGGGTAATGCCGACGTGCTGCTCGACCAGGGCTCGACCGGCACGGCCGTGCTCGACGACCAGACGCGCCGCGGCCTGCTGCTATCCATTCGCTCGGATGCGCTGTGGCTCAACGCCACCGTCGAGAACCTGCTCGCCATCACCAAGCTCGAGGGCGGCGGCATGCATCTGTCGACCACGTTCGAGCTTATGGACGATATCGTCGAGGAGGCGCTGCGCCATGTAAATCCGGCCGTGCGCGAGCACGACCTCAAGGTGGTGGCGTGCGATGAGCCGGCGCTCGTCAACGTCGACGCGCGCCTGATGGTGCAGCTGGTGGTCAACCTGGTGAACAACGCCATCACCTATACGCCCTCGGATTCGCATATCGTGATCTCGATTGGCGTCGACGACGGATGCGTGGCGTGCTCGGTGGCCGATGACGGCCCGGGCATTGCGCCCGAGGACCGCGAGCGCATCTTTGAGTCGTTCTACACCGCCAACCATGGTCTGGCCGATAGCCAGCGCAGCGTGGGTCTGGGGCTTTCGCTTTGCCGCTCCATTGCGCTGGCACATGGCGGTAGCATAGGGGTTGCCGCGGCGGCCCCGCACGGCTCGGTCTTTACGATTGAGCTTCCCGCCGCCGACGTTTCGTTTGATAAGGAGTAGCGCTGTGCCGAACTCTGCCGTAAAACCGCTCATCTTGGTCGTTGAGGACGACCCCGCCGTCCGCAACCTTATCGTCGCCGCGCTCGAGGCGCACGGCTTGCGCCATATGGCCGTGGAGACCGCCCATGCCGCCATCGCCGCCGCCTCGTCGCAGGCGCCGAGCATTGTGCTGCTCGACCTGGGTCTGCCCGATATGGACGGCGTCAAGGTGGTGGAGTCGGTGCGCGCGTGGTCGGGCATGCCGATTATCGTGGTCTCGGCGCGCAGCGAGGATGCGGACAAGATCCGTGCGCTCGATGCCGGCGCCGACGACTATCTGACCAAGCCGTTTTCGGTCGAGGAGCTGCTCGCGCGCATCCGCACGACGCTCAGACGCCTTTCGTATGCGCAAACGGGCGGCGTTGCCTCTGCGGGATCGTTCGATACCGGCGAGCTGCATATCGATTTTGATGCCGGCATCGCCACGATGGATGGTGAGGAGCTGCATCTGACGCCGATCGAGTACAAACTCCTATGCCTGCTGGCACACAACGCCGACAAGGTGCTGACGCACCAGTTTATCCTGCACGAGATTTGGGGTACGGCGACCAAGAGCGACCTAGCGAGCCTGCGCGTCTTTATGGGCACGTTGCGTAAGAAGATCGAGTCCGACCCCGCGCATCCGCGTTACATCCAAACCCATGTAGGCATTGGCTACCGCCTAGTCACCCAAGGCTAGATCGCCAACCACCATCCCAATATGAGTTGCGGTGAAATACGGTCTAAATTTGCCTAATTCGGGGGTGCGGACAGAAAGTTGGACCGCGGGGCGGTCCGGACTGGAGGTTCGCA
>DXMF01000016.1 GCA_019414345.1 Collinsella sp. | reverse complement strand
CCCCTGCGCCCCGCCCCACCAGCGATCCGTCCGAGACGGCGGCGTTTCTTGCCGCGGCGACGCAGCGCCATGCGCCCAGCAGCACACCCGCGTATGCCACCCCGCATCAGCCGACATACGCGGCTCCCGAACCCCAGCCCGAACCCGAACTCGAGCCGCCCGTTATGGATCTGGACGACCTCGCCAACCGCCAGTTTGCCTTCGATTCCTGGGCCGCGGCCGACTTGGACGAGACCTCGGCCGGCATGCCGGCGCTCGATATTCCGGTCAACCCGCTGTTTGCAGTTGCCGAGGAGCGCGACTCCGATTACAACGAAACAGCAGCGTACAATAACCGCTTTGATGCCGCGCCCCGTGCCTCCCGCATTGAGACCGAGGGCTACGGATCCGCATCGAGCGCATACGATAACGGCCCGTTTGCCGACGCGTCCGCTCCCGAGCACAACAAGACCGGCGTAAAGGCCGCATCGACATCGTCGTATACCCGCGGCACCGACGACGAGCGCTTTGCCGACTACTACACCGAGGAAGAGCCGCCGCACTTCTCCGAGTTTCCCCAAGCGGCAAAGATCGTCTTTATCGCAATTATCGTGGCCTTACTCGGCGTGATCGCATTTGAGGGATTCCAGCTATTCCGCGGCCCCACCGCGTCCGAATCGGCAACGCAGCAAAAAGAGGACGACAACCAGTACCTGGACATCAACACCCTCAAGGGCGACCCCAACGACGGAGACGACGAATAACAAATGCCAAAAATTGAGGGCCGTAGACCAAATCAACCCCGTGCGCTCATTGCCGCACGGGGTTGATTTTTGTCCGCGTGCGCTGATAGACTCCATCGTGCCCGCAAGGAGCGGGCGCGTTTTATCCAGAGTCGGGGTAGAGAGTTGGCTCCACGATCCCGACGCCAACCGGCCAAGAGGCACGGTGGCCCTGCCAACACCGATGAAAGGAGTCCGTATGGACAATTTCTCCGTGCGCAGCGAGCGCAATTTCCACAACCTGGCAACCAAGCCAAAACGAATGCATCTTCTGGACGGGCCGAGCGGCTATGCCTCGGCCATGGTCAAGAGCAGTCTCTCCCATCAGATGCGCTTTACGGTACAGAAGCTCGAGGAAGAACTCTGTGCTGCTGGCAATCCACATGTGTTGCAGATCAAGCTGCTCGGAGACGATTCGCGCGAGCCGTCCAGCTGGAAGCTGTTTGCAGACGGCACGTGCATCGCGGACGGCTCGGGCGACTTTGCCCGCGAGTGCTTCTGCGAGGGCGCCGAGGTGTTTTTGGACCTGTGTCGTGATGCCGTCGAGGCTGCCGAGCTGCGTCAGTGGAGTCAGAGGGAGTACGAGCTGTTGAGTGCGGCGCGCGGGATCGCGATGGCGTAGGCAAACGCACCCGCCACGCGAGACCGAGACAACGTTGTTGGCAGGATTGTCCCTGCCTGACTCTTTGATTCCACGCCTGACCATATTGCCGTTCACCCGTTCGCCTCAACAGTCGCCAGCAATGCAACGCTATAATTCTGTAAACGCATTTGTATTGCATTTCGAGCGATGGGAGCGCAGATGCCCGATAGCTACAAGCAACTCATCAAGAGCAACCCCGACGAGACCGAGATCAGGAGCTTCCTGGTGGACGGCGACCAGGTCTCCGTGACCCTTCGCATCCCCGATACCCTGCGCGACGCTGCGAAGGAAGAGGCGGCCCTGCGGGGCATGAGCTTCTCCGCCTTCGTGCGCACGTGCATGATTGAAGAGCTCGCGAAGAAGGGGGCGTGAGCATGATCCGGGTCAAGACTCTCACCGTCCAGCTCATAGGCGCGCAGCCGGACCGCATCCGCATCTGCCGCATCGACGGCGAGTCGCTTGTGACCGTCGTCGTTCCGAGGGAAGACCTCGCCGAGGCGAAGTCGCTGCCGAACATCCCGCAGCGCGGCGTCTACTACCTGCTCGACGAGGACCACGGCAACGTGAGCCGCGTCTACGCGGGGCAGACGACCCAGGGCATCGCCCGGCTCGACGCGCACAAGGCGAAAAAGGAGTTCTGGAACAAGGCCGTTATGTTCCTCGATGACGACCAGAACATCAGCAGGGATGCACTGGACGTTCTCGAGGCGAAGGCCATCGACTACGTGCGTACCCACGGCTCGTACGAGACCGACAACTCGGCGACGCCCAAGCCCTACATCGACCCGTACAAGGAAGAGGCCGTCGAACGCCTGCACGATAGGATCCTCTTCAGGATGGCAGCTCTGGGGTACGACCTCGATAGGGTCGACCAGGGTCCGGCTGGTGCGCCGGCGGTCTTCCACACGAAGAAGAACGGCATACGCGGGGCGGGACGCTACGACAAGGCCACCGGGCACTTCACCGTGCTCGCTGGCTCGAAAGTGAACCTCTCGAGACCCGTGCTGAAAAACGCGGCCGTCGCGGCCGCGCGCAGGGAGATCTTCGGCGATTCGGGCGGTATCGCAGAGCTCGCCAGAGATCTCGAGTTCCCGACGCCCAGCGCCGCGGCGGTGTTCGTGCTCGGCGGCAGCCAGAACGGCTGGACCGAATGGGTAAGCGACGACGGAGAAACGCTCAACCAAGTCTATAGAAGCGAGGAAAACTAGATGAACAAGCAGCAATTGGCATCAAAGATATGGGAATCCGCCAACAAGATGCGCTCGAAAATCGAGGCAAATGAATACAAGGATTACATCCTGGGCTTCATCTTCTACAAGTTCCTCTCCGAGACCGAAGTCACCCGCCTGAAGGCACGTGATTTCGCCGAGGAGGATTTGCCGAGCCTCGTGGAAGACGACGAAGAAACGGTCGAGTTTGTCAAGGGCGAGTGCGGCTACTTCATCGCCTACGAGAACCTCTTCTCCACCTGGGTCGCCAAAGGCGGCGACTTCGAGATTTCGAACGTTCGCGACGCCCTCTCTGCCTTTAGCCGCAACATCGATCCCGCCCGCAAGCGTGTCTTCGACGGCATCTTCGACACGCTGCAGACCGGTCTCTCCAAACTCGGCACCGACGCACGGAGCCAGTCCAAGGCCGCTCGCGATCTCATCTACCTCATCAAGGACATCCCGATGGACGGTCGCCAGGACTACGACGTGCTCGGCTTCATCTACGAGTACCTCATCAGCAACTTTGCCGCCAACGCCGGTAAGAAAGCCGGCGAGTTCTACACGCCGCACGAGGTGTCCATGCTCATGAGTGAGATAATCTCGTGGCACCTGGCCGGACGCGAGAACATCACCATCTACGACCCCACGAGCGGATCGGGATCGCTGCTCATCAACATCGGCAAGGCCGTGGCGCGCCGCAACGGCGACCCGGACTCCATCAAGTATTATGCACAGGAGCTTAAGGAGAACACCTACAACCTCACACGTATGAATCTGGTCATGCGTGGAATTCTTCCTGACAACATCGTGGCACGCAATGGCGACACACTCGAAGACGACTGGCCCTGGTTCGACACCGTCGAGAACAAGGATGAGACCTACGATCCGCTCTTCGTCGATGCCGTGGTGTCGAATCCGCCTTACTCCCAGAACTGGGATCCGGAAGACAAGGACCTCGACCCGCGCTTCAAGTTCGGTGTGGCGCCCAAGTCCAAGGCAGACTACGCCTTTTTGCTGCACGACCTATACCACCTGCGCCCCGACGGCATCATGTGCATCGTCTTGCCGCACGGCGTGCTGTTCCGCGGCGGCGATGAAGGCACCATCCGAAAAAACTTGGTGGAGTACCGCCATATCCAGGCCATCATAGGTCTTCCTGCCAACATCTTTTTCGGCACGGGCATCCCCACCATCATCATGGTGCTGCGCAAGCAGCGCGAGTCGAGCGACGTCTTGGTGGTGGACGCTTCCAAGCACTTCGTGAAAGAAGGCAAGAACAACAAGCTGCGGGCAAGCGACATCAAGCGTATCGTCGACGCCGTGACAACGAACGCGACCGTCGACAAGTTCAGCCGCCTGGTTCCCATCGACGAGATCCGCGCCAACGACTATAACCTCAACATCCCGCGCTATGTGGACTCGAGCACGGCCGCCGAAAGCTGGGACGTGTATGCCACCATGTTCGGCGGCGTGCCGAAGGCCGAGGTGGACGCGCTCGAGCGCTATTGGAAGGTATGGCCGAGCCTCAAAGGGCAACTCTACCGTGACGCAGGTGGATCGTGTCTTGTGCCCGCGACCGACGACGTTGCGCAAACGGCGAAGGAAAATGCCGATGTCCGTGCCTTTCTGGACGGATACCGTAATGCGATAAGCGATTTACCTGCCACGCTGCGAAGCCGCTTGGTAGACGGCGCCGATGAAGTTGATACCGTGGCCGAGGAAGAGGTCATCGCGGCGCTATTGAAAGACGCTCTGGCGGGCACGGCCCTGGTCGACGGCTACGACGCCTACCAGGCGCTCGACGATGCCTGGGTGGGAATCTCCGGCGATTTGGAGGTCATCCAAACCGAGGGGAAAACCGCCGTGCGCAAGGTAGACCCGAACATGGTGGTCAAGAAGAAGAACGGCAAAGACGTCGAGGTACAGGACGGCTGGGCTGGCCACATCCTGCCGTTTGCGCTTGTGCAAGAGCACCTGCTTGCCGAAGACGTCAAGGAGATTACTTCCCGTGATTCCCGTCTAGGCGAGATATCGCAGGAAATAGACGAGATTCTCGAGAGTTTCGATGAGGAGGACAAGGGGTCTTCCGCTGCTGTCAATGACGAAGGTTCGTTTGTGGCGACTGAGCTCAAGAAGGCTGTGAAGGCTATCGGAAAGCACCCCGAAAACGATTTTGAGCAAGGTCTGGTTCGTGCGCAGGCGCTGCTCGATGAGGAGAAAAGCCTCAAGAAGGCAAACAGGGAAGCGAGAGTGGCTCTTGAGGAGACGACCAAGGAAGTCATCGAGGGCCTGACCGATGCCCAGTGCGACGATCTATTGGTTGCCAAGTGGATAGAGCCGTTGCAGACCGAGCTTCTGGCTCTTCCCGAAACCGTTGTGAGCGACTTCATCGCGAAGGTGGCTGTGCTCAACGCCAAATACGCGACAACCTACTCGGACGTGTGCAACCAGATAGATGATGCAGAAAGCCAGCTAGCAGACATGCTGGGCCAGCTTACGGGCAATGAGTACGACATGGCTGGCATCGCCGAGCTGCGCAAGCTGTTGGGCGGTGAGTAGCATGGCAGAGAAACAAAATACCCCGGAAATCCGCTTCGAGGGATTCACTGACCCTTGGGAACAGCGTAAGTTGGGGGGATTATTCTTCGAAAGCAATGAGCGCTCATCATCGATGGAGATCCTATCTGTCAGTGTGGCTAAAGGAATATATCCCGCATCGGAATCGGACAGGGATACAAATCCGGGCGCGAGCCTTGCAAATTACAAAGTGGTTCACAAGGGCGACGTTGTCTACAACAGCATGCGAATGTGGCAGGGCGCTGTTGGGTCAAGTGATTACGATGGTATTGTTAGCCCAGCTTACGTAGTTGCTAGACCTGCCATCGAGCTAGACTCAACATGCTTTGGCTATCTTCTGAAGCGGCCTGAGATGTTATATAAATATCTGTGCGATTCGCAGGGGAACTCGAAAGATACCCAAACTCTGAAATACAACAGATTCGCGGATATCGAAGTCACAATGCCAGCAAATCTCGAAGAGCAACGGGTGATTTCAGCTTGTCTGGGGCGCGTTGACACCCTCATCACCCTTCATCAGCGTGAGCCACGGTTTGCTGATACAGGTTAAATAAGAGTCGAAAGAGCTCTCATGACGATGTCAATGTCCTTGTTCTCGAGCTCTTGGATGACGTGCAGATAGGTTTCCTGGGTGGTGGTCATGCTTGCATGCCCAAGCCTTCGGGATACGCTGGCGATGGAGACGCCTGCGAACAGCAAAAGTGATGCATGTGTATGCCGCAGCCCGTGGACGGATATGGTAGGCACGCCAACATTCTTGCAGTGGCGCGCTAAAACGCTGTTGGCTGTCGAGTTATAGACCTTCCCCTTCGCAAATATGGGCTCGGTCGGCGGAAGGTCTTTGAGCAGTCCAGAAAGTTGCATGATGAGTTGCCAGTCGAGTTGAACCTTCCGCATCGATGAGGCGTTTTTCGTGGGGACGAATCCGCCACCGTTCTTGTAATCCCAGGTCTTGTTCACCGAGAGCGTTTGATGGGAGAAGTCAAAGTCTTCGGGAGTAAGCCCAAGGGCTTCGGAGAAGCGCAGGCCCGTTTTAGCGACTATCAAAATAAGCCAATCCCAACTCGGCCCGCCTGATAAATCAAGGTCGCCGAGCATGGCATGAAGCTCAAACTGGTTGAGATACTTGATCTTTTTCGCCCGCGGCTGTTTCCCTTTGATGATGGCCTTGCGCGTAGGGTCGCGGGGAATGAGCCCCTCGTCAACTGCATCAAGGATCGCCCCCTTAAGCTGATGGTGGAAGTCCATGGTTGTCTGGCGCTCGTGGTGTTCCGCGTAACCATTGATGAGCTGCTGGTACGAGGTCCGGTCGAGATCTTTTATCTTGAGGTCTGGAATCAGCTTGGCAAGCCAAGACTGCGTGAGCCGGTACTTTCCCATGGTGACCTCACGGATGGCCCCTTCTTTGTAGACGCTAATCCATTGCGAGTAGTAGTCGCAGAAAAGAGATTCTTCATTGATACCGATTGGCATTTTTACCCTCTTTCATCATGTGAGTTGGCTCACGCTGATGAAGGGTGATGAGGGAATCGAGATTGAGAACAACCGATGATATGCGCTTTTGCTCGCTTTCCGACGGGTAAGAGATCTCAACTTCAGCGATGTCGTTACCATGGACGTGTACGACCGATTTTCCTTGTGCCCGCTTTGCCAAATCGTCATGGGCTTTGCTGTACGTTATGGCAAGCGCGGTGTAGTCCGGATCGAGCTTGCCTGTCGGGGTGACGACGTTCAAATCACCACCCAAAATGATTCCTGACCTGCGCACGGATGATGCGATGGCGATATCTTCTGCCGTCTCACCGGATGCAGGAACGATCACTTCGTTGCCCCTTGAAAGAATCGATCCATCCTGCTCAACGGTAAAAGTGTCTACTTCCTCGATACGCGATTCGTATTGGGTATACAGGCGTCCATATAAGATTAGTGGGGTGCCGGCATCCCTAATGTCAGCTTTGCTGTATCCATGTCCCTTAGAAAACGTGCATAGCTCTCCCAACTTACGCTGTTCCCAAGTTGAAACGAGGGGGCGCATGGTCGCATGCGTCCCCTCAGATAGACTAACTTTCGATTTCGTCTGTTCAAAAAAGCCGCTCATTCGTCGATGTCGAAGCCGCCTTCTAGGATGAACTTCTTCAACAGCGCCGCCGCACGGGTGTTCACCTTGAACAGGGGAAGCGTTCTGCCTTCCTTCTGCTCAAAGAAGGCCTTGGCGCGCGCCTTGTCCACCGAGTCCTTCAAATCGTCGAAGCGTCCGAACTCGTTAATGTTCGATTCCGTCAGGTCAAGCGCAGCCATGTTGGCAAGAAGCTCGCCGTCTATGCCGAGCGCCTCGACGATTCGCTCGACTTGAGCGTTTTTCGCCTTGCGGGCATAGGACGTAATGTAATCCCTCAACGTCTTGTCGTCTTCCAGGGCGACGTCCCCTCGCTCGACATCGTGGAGGAACAGCTCAGCGAAGCGTTGGTCATCCTGGCTTAGGGACGCGAACGATCGGTGGAGCTCCTCACGCGCGGCGGCAAGGCCCTCGTCATCCTGCTCAAGGCATTTCAGCCACTTCTCGAAGTTCGCGTTCATGTAGTCGCTGTCTATGAGCCCCGTGTCGATCTCGGTTATATGACCATCGAGCTCGTAGGGCGCTTCGGGCGCGTCGCCAGGCCCGCCCCCTCCTGCGAACAACTCCTTGTACCGCTGCACGAGAATGAGGTAGGTCCGCTCGTCGATAACCGGTTGCACGAAGAAGGACTTGCCCCTCGGCTCGCCTTCCTCCGGCTCCACCTCAAACTCGTAGGTATCCTGCTCCCATGTGAAGCCCTGCACCTTTGCGGCCTCGAGGAACTCGTTGAGCTCAACGAACTCCTTGGCGAACTTGCGCCTGGCTTCCTGCGATGCGGGGAGCTTGGAGAGGTCCCCTACGCCAGCTGCTTCGAAGACCATGAGTATCTCCTGAAGGCGCGCGTCCATCAACGCGATATTCTCCGGTAGTTTCTGGACGAACATGTCGAGCGGGCGGTCTCCCGAATACAGCTTCACTGCCGCTTCGATATACCCCTTCATGGTGTGGGGATGACGGTAATAGCGGATCGTGCCGAAGGGCTTGTCGGGGCCGAACAGGCGATTCGTGCGGCTGAACGCCTGGATGATGCTCTCGTAGTCGATGACCTTGTCGAGGTAGAGCGTGTTTAGCCATTTGGAGTCGAAGCCCGTGAGCATCTGGTCCACTACGATGAGCAGGTCGATGCGAGAGTCGCGGTTGGAGTCGACGTTGACGTAGGGCTTCTTGTGAGACAGGCGCGCCGAGATGTCCTTCTTCATAGCGGGCCATGTAGGGATGGTGAACTCCTGACCGTATGCCTTGTTGTAGTCTTCTATGAGCTCGACCAGGGCATCTTCCTTCACCGTAGAGCCGGCGTTGTTGTCAATGCTCGGATCGAAAAGGGCGGTCACTTTCATCTGCGGGGCGCGTTCCTTGAAGGCTCGGTAATAGTCGATTGCCTCCGGGATGGAGCTTGTCGCCAAGATTGCATGGAACTTGTTGCCGTGGGAGAGCACCGGGAAACGGCGCAGGATGTCCTCTACGACCTTTTCGTGGTGCGGAGTGTCGGGCCAGTATTGGGCGCGGGTGAGGAAATCCTCGATGCCCTTGATGCGGTTGCCGGCGCTGTCGACCATCGGTCCCATGGGGACCTTTGCCGAGTCCATATAGTAGTAGAAGACCTTGCTCTTTCGATCGTCGAAGATGGCTTCGGCTACTGTTGCGGCTTTCGCTTGCTCTAGGGCGACCGCCTCGCGCACGTCGTGGTCGTCGAAGGTCGTCACCATATATGGGTCGAAGCCCAGGACGTTGCCGTCGCGGATGCCGTCTGCGATGCTGTAACGGTGCAGACACTCGCCGAACACCATGGCGGTGGTGGAGCCCTTCTTCTGGTTCTCGTCGAGAATCGGCGTACCTGTGAAGCCGAAGAACAGCGCGTTGGGGAACGCGCGGCGTATGTCCTGGAGCATCTCGCCGAAAGTGGAGCGGTGGCACTCGTCGATGACGAACACGATCCGTTTGGAGGCTAGGCGGTTGAGTTCCGCCTGGGTGATTCTGCCCTCGCCGGCCTTCACGTTGCTCATCTTCTGGATAGAGGTCACGATGAGGCGGTTCTTGGGGTCGTCGCTCGCGAGCTTCGACTTCAGCACCTGCGTGTTCTCGGTCCCCTGCACGTCGTCGGCGTCGTCTGCGAACGCGCGGTACTCGGAGAGCGACTGCGTGCCCAACTCGATGCGGTCCATGAGAAAGATCACCTTGTCGGCGTCGCGCGAGTCAGCTATGAGCTGGGCAGATTTGAAGCTCGTCATGGTCTTGCCGGAGCCGGTGGTATGCCATATGTAACCGCCGGGGCGCCCCGGGGTGCTGCTCTTGGGTCTCTCGTCCCATTTGCACTTGCGCACCTTGTCGGATATGGCGGCGGCCGCGTAGTACTGGTAGCTGCGCATGACTTTCAGGCAGCCGTCCGAGCTGTCGGCCACGGTGTAGAAGCCAATGAGCTGGTGCGCCATTGGAATGGAAAGCAGCGTGGAAGTGAAGCGTTTCCATTCGTCGGTTCCGGGTTTGTCGCCCGCGCAGACGGGCTCGTTGTTGAAGTCTTCCCAGTGGAAGAAGAAGTTCGGGTTGAATGCGCCCGTGCCAGGGTTGGCGAAATAGCGCGCCTCGTCGGGGGTCATCCCCACGAAGATCTGCGTCAGGCGGAAGAGCCCCGTGAACACGCCCTCGTGGGCATACTTCTCGATCTGACCAGTAGCCTGGCTGACGGGGATGCCGCTACGCTTGAGCTCGATATGGATGACCGGCATGCCGTTGATGAGCAGGCACAGGTCTCCACGGCGGTCGTTCAGAATCTTGTTCTTCGCAGGATAGACCGGCTGCTGAGCTATCTGGTAGCGGCTCTGGCCGGCTGCGATCTCCTGACGATCATAAATCTTCAGGCTCACCTCCTTGCCCAGGTGAAGCGCGTCGTCGGGGTTGTCGCGCGTGACGGCGACGGTCTTTCCGTTGATGAACCCGTTGAGTGCGAGTGGGGTCTTGAGCGTTTCGATTTGTTCGATGATCTGCGCCATCTCGCCCTGGGTGAGCGGGCAGCCGTTCAGGCGGTCTATGTCGGCGTTGTTCTGGAACAGAATCTTCGCCCAGTTGTCGATGAGGTCCTGCTCGGTGGGATAGCGAAGCACACCTCCCGCGTCGTCCCAGCCGTGCTGCTTTAGCACGGTTATGACCGCTTCTTCGAACGAAGCCTCTTTATCGAAAACCATAGCAAAACCTATCTGCACAATTGCAAAAAGCGCATTTAACTGTTCCAAACATTATAGGTCACGCGGCAATTTCCCCGGGATGGCTCAGGCCCATTACAGTCTGCAATAGGTCATCGATAAATTTCGATGGCGAGCATTCGGCGCATTGCCTACGATACGGGCAAGCCCCGAGGGGCCGCCGATCAGACGCCTCCGGATGGCTGTCTGCCTCCTACCTCCCCTCCGCCTTCAGCTTCAACAGCAGATCGCCCAGCTCGGGACACTTGCTGGAGAGGCGCGTCTGGGGTCGCTCGCCCATCCCCCACCGCTGGCGGACTTCCTGGGCGTGCGGACTCACGTGATAGTCCCCCTCCATCATCTGCTTGAGCAGCTTGGCGGTCACGCGCGCATCGGCAAGGGCGCTGTGGGCGTGACCCGTCGACTCGTCAAACTCGATGCCAAACCACGTCGCCGCGTCACTCAAAGAGACGCGCCCGTGGCTGCCCACGTCCATGATCGAGGTGTAAAACGCCTGCAGGTCAGCCCAGTCCGTAGGAAATGCGGCAAGGTCGATGTGTTTTGCCTGGCACTCGGTCAAAAGTTGTCGCCGGTCCGCCCCGCTCCAGCAAACCACCTGGGCGGAGTAGCGACCGATCCAATCGCTGAGCCTTTTGATCACCATGTAGAGCGGATCGGCCATCGCGGTGTCCACGGCTGATATCCCCGTAAGCTCGCGGACGGAAAACGCAACGCCTTCGGTAAATTCCGTCTGCACAAACTGCGAGAACTCGCCCATAACGTTGCCGTGGTAATCAAGCTTGACGGCGCCGACCTCGATAATCTCGTTGCGCAGCCCACGTCGCTGGCGCTGCTTTGGCACCGGCGCAAACTCAAAGTCCAGCACGATCTGGCGCGCAAAGTTCGTCGTATCGATAGCCGAGATACCCGGCGTCTTTTCAGCTGACACGGTTAGGGCCTCTCTCCGTCAAATGCCGCTTGTTACATAATCGACTACATTGCCGTAAGGATAGGCGCCCGTGCGGACACAAAAGCGGGGTGCAACGTCATGCGCCGGTCGCACGCCATGCAGACCGCCCCAAGAGAGTCGCCCGCTCTATTCAAATGCATGAAAAAGATTTAGGCCCGGTGACTTGAATCAGCGGTCATCCCGAGTCCATCAATATGCAGTGTACCTACAGAGGGCTGGTTAATCAAACGGGCTTTCGGTGACGAAGACCTGCGCGTCTATCCCCAATCGCCCAGCGCCGTCTTCTGCCGCCCTTACGAAAGGCTGCTATTCGAGGGAATCACGTTGCTGTTATTATCGAACATATATTCGTATTTATGACCGCGCTTTGATAGCATGGCAGTTGTTGACGGCAGTTCCATGTGCCGGGCAGCGCCCTCCATGCGACGGGAGGTGATGCCCATGACCGATCTGATTGATTTCGTGAAGCTCCTGACCGCTTTGGTCTCGCTCCTCACGGCGCTTATCGGACTTTCCGAGGCACTTAAGCAGCGTACGAAGCAAAAGAAGAGGGGTCGACGCCGTTAAGGCATTGACCCCTTGAACTAAGTAACGGCGCTGCCCAGCTATCCACAACTTGGGCTGCCGTCGACCTTACTCTACCCACGGACATTGAGTTTAACAAATGGTTTTTTCGGTAGCGAAGCCTCGGTCCCTCAGCCGCTCAGCACCTGCTTCCTACTCCAGCCACCATTCCATATCCACGGAGCACTCGACCTCGATAGGCTCTGGCTCCAGCACCGTCTCCTCGGAGCCTCCGGACGCCCCATCGGGAGCACACGCGGCAACACAGTATGTTCGACCATAGCCCGCCGCCCGACTGTTATACGAGATATGCTTGACGCCGCCCAGCATAGACCCCGCCGCAACGGCAAGTGCCTGCGCGTTGCCGCGAGCACGTTCAACCGCACGGGCAATCAGGGCGTCTTCCGCCGCGCGCTGATCCGCCAACTCAAATCGAATGCTCATGTCGGCATGTGACTCGCAGGTATTGAGTGCGGTCCACACAGCAGCAAAGTCAGTCGAATCGACAGGCGCGGCAACCGTACCGTACGCATAGTAGTTGTAGCCCACAATCGTCGCCTTCTTGCGCGTCATCTGCGCATAACAAGTGTACCGACAGCATGTTAATTCGCTATCCAAACCAAAGGGCGCCAGCGCGGCGGCTACGCGGGCGCGATCGGTGTTGTAATCCTCCAGGCACGATTCCTTGGTGGTGCGGCGACCACCAAAGCCAATGCTAAAGATCACGCGGTCGGGCATAACCTCGTCCTCTATCTCGGCGCCAACGCTCACATAACCGGTCTTATCCGTTGCCATGACATCCGTCCTTTCCACGAATGGCTACGTTGCGGTAAGCGTAGCCACCCGTGCGGACACAAAAATGGGATGCTGTGCCACGCGCGCCAGGCACGCGCCATGCAGATGGCCCCAAGAGAGTCGCCCGCTCTATTCAAATGGATGAAAAAGATTGAGGCCCGGTGACTTGAATCAGAGGTCATCCCGGGCCCATCAGAGCTCGTAGAGCTCTTGGTTGCTTTGGTCTCGCTCTTCACGGCGCTTATCGAACTTTCCGAGGCACTCAAGCAGCATTCGAAGCATAACAAGTCGCTGCCATTAAGGCACCGACCTCTTGACCAAGCAACGGCGTTTCCCAGCTCTCCAGAACTTGGGCTGCCGTCAACTTTATTCTATCCGCGAGCATCTGGTTTACCAAATGGATTTTCGGTAAAGGAAGCACGGCACGCCCGCAAAACCACTACGCCCCAAGTGCCGCCATGGGAATCACCGCCACGCCGTCGTCGCGTGTGTAGGCAATGCTCCCCTTTCCAACCACGACCGCCAAAAACGCCGGCGCGGCATTCTGGGCGGCAGGATTGGAGAGCACTTTCCTCTCCAGCGCCTTGAGATTTCTCGCTCCATCGTCTGCTTTCGCATCACTCAGCTTGACCTCGATGGCTCCCCAGCGCCCGTCGTGCTCAACGATCAGATCGACCTCAAGGCCCTTCTCATCTCGGAAATAATGGACACTGTTGTCGACACCGCCGTAGGTGGAAAGGAACACGCGCACGTCGCGCAGGACGAGATTCTCAAAGAGCATCCCCAGCGTTTGCATATCGCCAAGCAGCCGCTCAGGGGTAGCCCCCAGCAACGCCGCCGCAAGTGACGGGTCACAGAAGTAGCGCTTGGGGCGCACGCGAACGCGGGCCTTCGAGCGCATGGGCGGCTCCCATCCGCACAGGTCCTCGGTCAGCTTGAGCCTGTTGAAGAGGTCCAAGTACGCAGCGATGGTCCTCTCGTCGGGGCCCGCCTCACCGTACGAGGCGTCCTTTACGAGCGTCTTGTACGTGACAGCCTGGCTCTCGTTCATGGCAAGAGCTCGCAAAAGGCCGTGTGCAAGCTCGGGCGACATGCCCTCGTCCAGCACGTTGACGTCGAGCACCGAGTGCACGCACTGGCTTGCCGTCTCTCGCGCAAGATCTTCCGAAAGCCCAAGATTTGCAGGCCAACCGCCCCTGCAGCACCAGCGGGCGACGTCATCCACCGTGCTCTCGCGACGCTGAGGGGCAAAATCCTCGCCCTTAAAGAGGCTTGCCAGTGACACGAGCGGCTCGCCGTCGCCCGACTCACACAGGGCCATGGGGCGCATTGACAGACGGGCGATCCTACCCGTGCCGGAATGACGAACATGGCTGCGCTCCTCGCTTTTGAGCGCGGTCGAGCCCGTGAGCAAAAGTGTCCCCCGTTCGTTGCCGCTCGCGTCCACGAAACGCCGGGCGGCATCCCAAACCTCGGGCACCTCCTGCCATTCATCGACCAGGTGTGGCGCATCGCCGATGAGCGCCAGGCTTGGGTCGACCTCTGCCGCCGCACGCTGCGCAGGCTCATCGAGCCTGGAGACGCTCGCCGAGCGAGAGAGCGCCGTCCAGGTCTTGCCGCACCATTTGGGGCCGTTGATCTCCACACAGCCAAACGCCCGCATAAGGGTGTCGAGGCGCTCCTCTATGAGCCGGGGCCTATATCCCTTTTGGGTCAATCTCTTTGGTGCATCCATAGACGGCCGTCCCTCTCTATCACGCGATATGCGAAATTACGCCATTCTCAATGCTGATTTTACGCTACTTTCAATGTAGTTTTTACGCCATGACAGATGTAGTTTTTACGCCATTTTCATTGAAGGTTTTACGCTTGGCATCCTTAGCGCGACCCATTCCGAGCATCACATCAGAGCGTGCTTGGTTATCTCCGCTCGCACATCTCGGCAAACGAAATCAGCTTGGCATCTCCCCTGCTCGCCGCAGCTTCCTGACATCCTTGCGTAAAGCCTCGCTTCGAGAAGATCGCATAGCTTTTGTGCTGCCGCCTAAAGAGCTCGCTTCGATGCACGAGCTTTTGCAGCACGTCTTCGCCCACCGGTTCATTGCGCCATTTGCACTCCGCAAACAGAGCAGTGCTCTCGCCATCGTCAACAATCAAGTCGATTTCTTCCTGCGTATGCGTGCGATTATCCGTCCCCCACCAGCGCCCGACGCTCGCCGGAACCACATCGAGCTGGCCCGCGCGCGCGAGTTCGTACACGTATTGTCTGCATATAAGCTCAAAGACCGTACCCATGTAATCCGATACGTGTGGCTCAATGCGCTTATACGCCATCTCGGCCATATCGTTTTGAATCAGCCCGATGTTCTGCGGAACAAACTTGTACCAGAACCTAAACATCTGATCGCTCAGCAGATACACGGCTCGCTTATTACTCGTCTCGTTTAGGGGCAGCTCGCGCTCGACAATCCCAAGCGACGCCAGCTTATCCACATAGCTCTTTACGTTGCTCGCAGGGATTCCCGTAGAGCTCGCAATCTCCGAGATCTTCGAGCGCCCCTGAGCAATTGCTTGCACGATCGCATCATATTGCTCGGGATTGCGGCACTCCTGCAATAGCAGGTTACTCGGCTCCTCAAAGAGATAGCCCGTAGGAGTAAGAAAAAGACGTTTGATGTTGTCCTTGAGCGGTGCGGCAGGATCGACTTTCTCGATATATGCAGGAATGCCACCCGTCATGCCATAGCAAACTGCAGCGTCTTCGCGACCCATGCTCTGCCACAGGCCGAGGGTCGTCATAAAATCGAGCGGCATGATCTTAAACTGGGCCGTACGCCTACCGTATAGCGGACTCTCGTAGCCCAACACCTGCTCTTCCATAAACGAAAGCGACGACCCGCACAGGATAAGCATAAGCTTGGTCTCTTTGTACAAGTGATCGATCTTGTCTTGCAGCAACGAGCTAATCTCGGGATTCGATTGGGCGAGATAAGGATACTCGTCGATCACGACAATCAAACGTTCCGTACGAGCCATGGTAGCCAACGCATCGAACGCCTCGTCAAAACTACGAAACGACACGCCAGCAACACCAACGGAGCCCGCAAGTATCGCCTGGCTAAAGCCATGCAGGTTTGCCTCTGCATTGGTACGACGAGCTTGAAAGTAAATAGCCTTCTTGCCTTGGATAAACTCTGTGATAAGACGCGTTTTGCCCACGCGACGGCGGCCGTAAATCACAGGCATCTCAAAGGAGCCCGTGCCATACAGTCGATTGAGCTCGGACATTTCCACTGTTCTTCCGATAAACATAGGGCCATCCTTCCTTTGCGTTATAGCTAGCTATATTATACCTTCCTATAATATAGCTAGCTATAACGTAATTCGACAAGCGGCGCACACGAAAGGGGCGGTACACCACCGCACGTGGACCGTTCCGGAAAATGCATCCCGTTCTGGAGCCAAAAACTGGGCCGTAGTTTCCGCCAAGCATCCCATCCGGAAAGCGTGTCCCGTTCTGAGCGCCAAATCCGGGACGCAGTTTCCACTCCAAACAAAGGGCCCCGGCTCGCGATGGAGCCGAGGCCAAAGGCACAGCATATGCAGTTGGTGTTAAGCGCAAACAGCCCATCAGCAATGGCCGTCCACGCTCTACCCTACCCGCGGCGACGGGCGCGGCTGTAGGGCGTATCCACCATGGGCAGATCCGGACGCAGCTTGCCGTCAAATGCGCGATAGGCGTTCTGTACGGCGGGCGCCGTGGGAATCGTTGCGATCTCGCCGATGCCCTTGCCGCCGTATGCCACGGGCAGTAGCTCGTCCTTCTCCACGTAGATGGCGTGGATATCCGGAATCTCGGGCGCACGGAACAGCCCGAGCGTGCCGTACCTTGCCTGGGGCACGCAGTCCTTGAGCGGCCAGTCCTCGGTAAGCGCATAGCCCATACCCATAAGCACACCGCCTTCGATCTGACCCTGGATGGAGATGGGGTTGACCACCTTGCCGGAATCGTGCGCGGCATAGACCTCGCTCACGCGACCGTCATCGTCCAGAATGACCACATGCGTGGCAAAGCCGTAGCAGATGTGGCTCTTGGGATTGGGAACGTCGGCGCCCAGCTTGTCGGTCGGCTCCAGGTACACGTAGCCAAACTCGCATCCCTCGAGCGCCTTGATGGCGGCCGCGGGATCCTGAGGATGCATACCCTGGCCGGCGACGAGCTCCTGCGTGTGCAGCTGATAGGCGCGACCGTCGTCGTACTCGATCTTGACGCCGTCGCCATGCGCATTCACGGGAGCGGCGGGCGCAGACTTGCCGGCCTCGATATCAAGCATGGCATCGCGCAGCAGGAAGGCGGCACCGCGCACGGCCTCGCCGGTCACGACCGTCTGACGCGAACCAGACGTGGTGCCGGAGTCGGGAGCGTTCTCGGTGGAGCACTCGCCGTTGGCAATGCAGCTCAGCGGCAGACCGCAGGCCTCGGCAACGTCCTGCAAAAAGACGGTGTTGCAGCCCTGGCCGATGTCGGACGTGGCGGCATAGACCACAGCCACGCCGTCCTCGATGCGAATCTTGCAGCGGCCGGCATCGGGCAGGCCCACGCCCACGCCGGCGTTCTTCATGGCGCAGGCGATACCGGCGTGTCCGGGATGCGCGTAGTAGGCATCCTTGACCTCGAGCAGCGTCTCCTTCAGTGCCGTGGAGCAATCGGCAATCTGGCCGTTGGGCAAAACCTCGCCCGGCTCGATGGCGTTACGGTAGCGGATCTCCCACGGATCCAGGCCGACCTTCTCGGCCAGCAGGTCGATCAGGCTCTCGAGCGCAAACTCGGACTGGCAAACGCCAAAGCCGCGGTACGCACCGGCGGGCGGGTTGTTGGTGTAGTAGCCAAAGCCGCGAATGTCGGTGTTCTGGTACTTGTAGGGGCCGACGGCATGCGTACAGGCGCGCTCGAGCACCGGGCCGCACAGCGACGCGTAGGCGCCGGTATCAAAGTTGATCTCGCAATCCAGGCCGGTAAAGTTGCCCTCGGCGTCGCAGCCCAGTGTAAAGGTGCCGTCCATGGCGTGACGCTTGGGATGGAAAGCGAGCGACTCGGCACGCGTGAGCTTACACTTCACAGGACGCTGGAACTTATATGCGGCGAGCGCGGCCAAGTGCTGGATGGACACGTCCTCCTTGCCGCCAAAGCCGCCACCCACGAGCATGGTCTCGACGACCACGCGCTCGGGCTCGCTATCCCAGCCAAACATGTGGGCACACTCTTTGCGCGTGTCGTAGGCGCCCTGGTCGGTCGACTGCACCTTGACGCCATTCTTGTACGGGAAGGCAACGGCGCACTCGGGCTCCAAGAAGGCATGCTCGGTAAAGGGCGTGGTAAAGCGCTGCGTCACGGTAAACGCGCTCTCTGCCAGCGCCTTGGCGGCGTCACCGCGCGTCACGTGACGGCTCTGGCACACGTTGTCCTTGAGCTCCACCGTGTTGCCAAAGGCAAAGAAGCTGTCGTGCAGGCGCGGGGCGTCGGCAGACCTGGCCTCGGCGATGTTGCGCACGGGCTCCAGCGGCTCGTAATCGATCTTTACGAGTTTCTTGGCCTTCTCGAGCGTCGCCTCGTCCTCGGCAACCACCAGCACGATGGCATCGCCCACGCAGCGGGTGATGTCGCCCTGGGCGATCATGACGTCCCAGTCCTGGATAAGGTGGCCGACCTGGTTGACCGGCACGTCCTCGGCGCGCAGGATGCCCACCACGCCGGGCAGGGCCTCGGCCTTGGAAGTATCGATGGAGAGCACACGGGCGCGCGGGTACTTGGAGCGCACGGCGCTGGCATAGGTTAGACCCGGCTGATCGAGCTCGTCGATGTCGTCGGGATACTTGCCCTCGCCGAGCACCTTCTTGCGCACGTCGATGCGGAAGGCGCGCTTGCCCACGCCGTAGTCGTCGCCGCGCTCCAAATCCTCGTCGATCTGCTTTTCGCCACGGAGCACCGCAGCTGCCAGCGAAATGCCCTCGATAATCTTTTTGTAGCCGGTGCAGCGGCAGACATTGCCACGGATGGCGTACTTGATCTGCTCCTCGGTGGGCTCGGGGTCCTCGGCGATCAGCGCTGCACCCGCCATGACCATGCCGGGGATGCAAAAACCGCACTGCACGGCGCCCACGGCGCCAAAGGCGTACACAAAGGCCTCGCGCACGTCCTCGGGCAGGCCCTCGACGGTCACGATGTTACGGCCGGCGGCAAGAGCAGTGGTCAGTACGCACGCCTTGACGGCCGCACCGTCCACATGGATGGTGCAGGTGCCGCAGGCGCCCTCGGAGCAGCCGTCCTTGGCGGAGTGAATGTGCAGGTCGTCGCGCAGATAGCGCAGCAGTGGTTTATTCTCCGTCGTCGTGTGCTCGACACCGTTAACGGTAAAAGTGAATTCCTGTGCCATGGTGATTCCCTTCTACACGCCGGCGGCGATGCCGGTGCGGTCGTGGATGGCGCCATGCGGGCAGACGACGGCGCACATGCCGCACGACAGGCAGTCCGCGCCGTCGATATGGGCGCAGTTGTCCTCGATGCGGATAGCGCCGGCAGGGCACTTTTTAGCGCACATGCCGCAACCGATGCAGCTCGTGTCGCAGATCTTGCGAGCAATGGCGCCCTTATCGGTGTTGTTGCAGCGCACTAGGATGTTCTGGTAGCCGGGAACGAAGGCAATCACGCGCTGCGGGCACGCCATGCCGCACAGGCCACAGCCCGTGCACTTTGAGCGGTCCACGCGGGCGATGCCATCGACCAGCGCAATGGCGCCGTGGGGGCAGGCCGTGACGCAGGCGCCACAGCCAATGCAGCCTTCGCTGCAGTGGGCGTCGCCGCCTGCGGAGGCGCAACCGCTTCCGCAGGCAACGTAGGCCACGTTATGTTGAATGGATTTGGCCATAAGAGACTCGCCTATTTCTTAAGAAGGTACGAATAGTTGTCGCGCACAGCCCTGATGGTCAGGCGGACGGCCTCGGGAAGACCGGTGTTGACGGCATCGACCGAGACGGTGCGGACCGTGCCGGCGACGCGAACCTTAAAGTGGTCCTCGTCCACGGCCAGGAAGCCCTCGTTCTCGGAGTTCTCCATGTCCTCCTCGCTCCAGAACAGGGTGAGCTTGTCCTTGTAGGGACGACCCTCCTGGTAGGGGCAGAACACGGCGCAGTTGCCGCACTCGTTGCACATGCCGTCGACATGGACGACCTGATGCTTGGCCAGGCCCGGCACTTTAATTGCCACGTTGGCGCGGTTGGGGCACACGTCGCAGCAGACCTCGCACACCGAGCCGCAGCCCAGGCAGCGAGTCTTGGTGCAGTTGCGCTTGTCGCGGCACAGCGACCCCTTGCGCTCGTAGCAGGTGTCCTCGCGGCCGGCCTGAGCATTCTGGTCGGCGTACTTGTTAAAGTCGACACCGGCAATGGCACGGGCGACCTCGGCGGCATCGGCGATAGCCTCGACCACGGTGGCCGGACCGCGACGGCAGTCACCTGCAGCCCAGACGCCCTCGACGCCGGTGGAGGTGGCGGCGAGGCGGCCGCGACGGTCGTGCTCGACGCCCGCGGCGTCGTACAGGCTGGCATCGATGCCCTCGCCCACGGCGCAGATCACCGTGGTGGCGGAAAGCTCGACGGTCTCGCCCGTGGCAACAGGGCTGCGACGGCCGCTTGCATCCGGCTCGCCGAGCTCCATGACGTCGCAGGTCAGCACGGCGCCGTTGAGTGCCTTGGGCGCCAGCAGCTCGCAGAACTCAACGCCGTCGGCAAGAGCAAGATCGAGCTCTTCCTCGTCGGCGGGCATCTGCTTCTTGGTGCGACGATACACCAGGCGCACGTTCTTCACGCCAGCCAGGCGCTTGGCCACGCGAGCCGCGTCCATGGCGGTGTTGCCGGCGCCAATGACCACGACGTCCTCGCCCAGCTCGAGCTTCTCGCCCTTCTTGGCGGCCTCGAGGAACTCAAGCACGTCGAGCTCGGCGCCCTCGCGCAAACCTGCAGAGCCGGGCATCCAGGCACCGGTAGCCACGACCACGTCAGTAAAGCCCTGGGCCTTGAGCTCGTCGATGGACTCCACGCGGGCGTTGAGCTGCACCTTGGCGCCAAAGGCCAGGCAGAACTCGGCATCGTGGGAGATATCGTCGCTGGCGATACGGAACTCGGGGATCACGTGACGGACCACGCCGCCGAGCGAGTCGCGGGCCTCGAAGATGGTGACGGGCACGCCGGCGCGCGTCAGGAAGAATGCCGTCGCCAGGCCGGCCGGGCCGCCGCCGATAACGGCAACGTTGCGCTCGCCGTCGTTGGCGATGGCCTGGGCGCGCAGCTTGGGCAGCACGGCGGTCATGGCCTCGCGGGCGGCCTTGAGCTTGCTGGCGCGAATCTGGGCGCCCTCGGGCTCGTAAAATGCACGCTCGCAGGCACGGCCGCAGGGATGCGGGCAGATGGTGCCGGTAATGAACGGCAGGGCGTTGCGCTCGATGATAATGTTGAGCGCGTCCTCGTAGCGGCCCTCGTCAACAGCCGCCAGGTAGGCAGGAATGTCCTGCTGGATGGGGCAGCTCGTGCGGCACGGCGTGGTAAAGCAGTCGGAAAGCGGACTCTTGCCGGCAACCTTGCGGTCGGGCAGCGGACGCAGCGGCTTCTTGTAGAGCGGGTTGGTGAGCGAGTCGGCCTGGATCGCAGTCACGGCCTCGAGAGAGACGCCCGCGAACGGCTTGCCATCCAGGTCGGTAAACTCGCCGGCCATCTGGCTAAAGCGCTCGTAGCCACCGGGCTTGAGCACGTCGGTCGCCAGGGTAACGGGCCAAATGCCGGCGTCATACAAGGCGCGAATGTTGTAGACTGTGGCGCCGCCGGAGTAGCTGATGCGCAGCTTGCCATCGAACTGCTCGGTAATGCGACGGGCGGCCTCGATGGTCAGCGAGAACAGCGAACGGCCGGACATGTACATCTCGGTGGAAGGCAGCTCGTTCCTCGTCACGTCGACGGGGAAGGTGTTGGTCAGCTTGACGCCAAACTCCAGGCCGCGCTCGGCGCACAGGGCAATCAGGCGCTCGAACATGGGCACGGCATCGGCCCACTGCAGGTCCTCGCGGAAGTGCGTATCGTCGAAGACGATGTAGTCAAAGCCCAGCTCGTTGAGGCGCTGACGTGCAAACTCATAGCCCAGCAGCGTGGGGTTGCACTTGATGTAGGTATTGAGGCCCTTCTCGGTGATCAGATAGGTCGCGATGCGCTCGATCTCGGCCGGCGGGCAGCCGTGCAGGGTGGACTCCGTGATGGAGTTGGACACGCGCGCCGGGATGGATTCGACAAATGCGGCATCGACATGCTCAAACTTGTCCAGGTTAGCGAGCGCCCACGTGCGGCACTCGTTCCAAACCTCGGAGCCGCTGGCGTCCTTCATGCCCTCAATGTACGCATCGACCTTGGGGCTCTTGATGCCCTCGAGGTCATAACCCACGGACATGTTGAAGACAAAACCATCCGGGCTGCCCAGGCCGTACTCGCGAGCGATCAGGTGGCAGGCAAACCATGCCTTCACGTACTCGGCAAAGGCCTGCGGAACCTCGAGCTCGGTCGACCACTCGCAGTTGTAGCACTCGTCCTGCGCCACGATGCAGGGCTTGTTCACACACTTGGAGAGCTCCTCGCCGTCCATAACCTGAACGGTCTTGAGCTCAAAGAAGCGGGAACCGGCCACGTAGGATGCCACGATGTTCTGGGCCAGCTGCGTATTGGGACCGGCGGCCGGGCCAAACGGAGTCTCGATGCGCTCGTCAAAAATGGGAAGCGCGCCCTCCTGGTTGGTCGTGACCATCTTGCGCACGCCAAAGACGGCGCCCTGAGTCTTGTGCTCCTCGATGATCCAGTTCATCAGCTGCGAAAACGGGATCGGCCTCATGATGTCGCTCATAATGAGCTCCTCTCTGTAACGCCCGGCGAGACCGCGCGACGGGCGCAAATACGGTGTAGCGCTAGCACAGCGCCGGCGACCCCGCGGAGGCCGCCTATACGCGCGTCGAACGCGGCGAAACATCCGACGCGCGTGAATCTACTTGTAATTAGTAGGTGCGTTCGTTGAGCGTGCTCCAGAGCTTCTTGGACTCAGCCATGGTCCACGCGTTGATCTTGTCCTCATCAATGCCAACGAACTCGCGATCCTTGTACAGGACGCGGCCGTTGATGATGGTGGTGCGGCAGTTTTTGCCCATCATGCCAAAGAGCATGTGGCCGTCGATGTTCTCCTCGCTCAGCGGCGTAAAGGGCTTGTAGTCCATGACGATGACGTCGGCGGCAGCGCCGGCCTCGAGCACACCGAGCTTGCGATCGAAGTACTTGCTGGCCATCTTGGCGTTGTTCTCGAACAGCATCGTCATTGCCTCGCACCAGCCCACGTTGGGCATAGCGGCGTTGTGACGCTGAATGATCAGGAAGACCTTGAGGCTCTCGAGCATATCGTGGGTGTAGGCATCGGTGCCCATGCACACGGGGATGCCGCGGCGGAAGAACTCGAGCACGGGGGCGCAGCCCACGGCGTTGCCCATATTGGATTCGGGGTTGTTGACGAGCCAGGTGCCGGACTCCTTGACGATATCCATCTCGGCAGGCGTCACGTGGATGCAGTGGCCCAGCATGGTGTCGGGACCCAGCAGGTTGTGCTGCAGCAGGCGCTCGACGGGGCTGATGCCGCCGCGGTTGAGGCGGGAATCCCACACATCGTTCATGCCCTCGCACACGTGGATGTGGAAGCCGGTCAGACCGTTGTTGGCCTCGGCCATCTTATCCATGGTCTCATCCGACAGCGTAAAGGTGGCGTGACCGCCAAACATTGCGGCGATCATGTGGTTGTCGTTATCGCGACGCTCCTTGGCGGCCCACTGGGCAAACTCGGCGTTCTCGGCAATAGCCTGATCGCACTTTTCCTGGCCACGGCGGTCGGAAACCTCGTAGCACAGGCACGAACGCATGCCCAGCTCCTGAGCGGCGTCCTTAATGGTAAAGAGGCTGCCCGGAATCTCGCAGAAGCTCGCGTGGTGATCGAAGATCGTGGTGACGCCGTCGCGGATGGAATCCAGAATCGTGGCATAGGCGCTGGCCTTGGTGCCGTCGAGCGTCAGGTTGTCGTCAATCTTCCACCACTGCTGCTCAAGATTCTCCAGGAAGTTGGTGGGGTTGCAGCCCTTAATGGCAAGGCCGCGGGCCAGACCCGAGTAGATGTGGGTGTGGCAGTTGATAAGTCCGGGCATGATGAGGTTGCCCTGGGCGTCGACGTACTCGGCATCCGGGTACTTGGCCTTGAGCTCGCGCTCGGGGCCCACTTCGACGATCGTATCTCCGTCAATGGCGACCGCACCGTTGGGAATAAACGGAGTCTGAGCGTTGCGGGTAAAGACGGAACCGTTAGCGACCAGAAGCATAAATGCTCCCTTCAACATCAGGGGCGGGGTTTGACACCTCTGACATGGCGGAAGTGCGAAGCGCCGGCCTACACCGGAAACGGGCCCTCTCCCGTCAACGCTTCACCAAAGGGACAAGCCCTTTGAAGTGCGGCTTGGCGCCGCATGGCGCCGGCGGACGAGGCGATGCGTCCGCCAGCGAATAGCACCGAATTGGTTACTTCTTGCTCTCGGGCAGGACCAGATCCACAGCGGCATCCTTGGCGGCATCGATGTGCTGAGCCACGACCGGCGTCTGCGGAAGGATCAGGTTAAGGACAATGGCCATGATGGCGGTGGGGGTCACGGCGTTGGAGCCGATGACGGTGGACACCCAGGTGGGCATGCCCTCGCCGGCGAGGCAGCCGCTGGCCATCCAAATACCCAGGCCAAAGACGACCGAGGTGCCGACGATGGTGGTGGTGCGCTGCGTGAGGCCCTCGCGGGTGAACATGCGCACACCGTTCATGGTGATGGTGCCAAAGACGCCGACGGTCGCGCCGCCGATGACAGGCTGCGGGATGGCGGAGAGCACGGCAGAGAGCTGCGGGAACAGACCGGCGATGGCAAAGACGGCCGCGATGATCACAAAGACCCACTTGTTGACGACCTTGTTGGAGCAGATGATGCCCACGTTCTGGCCAAGGGCGCTGGTGGGAAGACCGCCCAGCAGGCCGCCGACCATAGAGGTGAGGCCCTGGGACACAATAGCGCCGGAGAGCTCGCGCTCGGTGGGCATACGGTCGATGGAGCCCAGGCAGGCGGCGGAAACGTCACCGATAACCTGGATGGCGACCATGGGGAACACGACAGCGAGGGTAATGCAGACCTCGGGATCAAACTCGAGCGCGTAGGGCATGAGCTTGGGAAGGGCGAAGACCTGAGCGGTGGCGACGCTGGAGAAGTCGATCATGCCAAAGGGGATCGAAACGATCATGCCAACGATCATGCCAAAGAACACGGATCCCAGCTTGAGCGTGCCCTTGCCAAAGTTGGCGAGCGCAAAGACCACGGCGAAGGTGATAAGAGCGACGCACCAGGCCTGCGGGGTGCCCCACAGCGGCGTACCCATACCGCCGGCCATATACTTGACAGCCGTGGGATAGAGAGAGACGCCAATGGAGAAGATGACCGTACCGGTCACGACGGGCGGGAATAGCCACTTAATCTTGCTGTAAGCCAGACCAAAGAGGACCGCGACGGCGCCGCCGACGATCTCGCCGCCCAGCAGCGCACCAAAGCTAAAACCCGAGGCACCCATGGCCTGGAGGGCCGGGAGGAACGCGAACGAAACGCCCATGACGATGGGCAGGCCGCCGCCGATGCGACGGAAGGGAGCGAAGGCCTGAAGGGCCGTGTCGATTGCCGAAAGAATGAGCGCGACCTGGATGATGTCGGTGCTCTGCTGGCTATTAAAGCCGTAGACGCCGGCCATGATGACCGCCGGGGTGATGATACCGGCAAACGAAGCCAGTACGTGCTGAAGGGCACACGGGATCATTTCCTTAACGGGAGGCATGCCTTCACGAGTGAACAGGGCTTCAGTGCCGTTCTTAACCGTCTCCTGGGTCATTTGACCACCAATCCTCGAAATAGTTGTTTTCGCATCTAACGCTCTATTGTGACGCAGTGCGGGGTTGAGGTTGTGCCTTCGTTGCATATCGTATTAAAGATGATTCTCATTCTCAATAATAATTTTTTGTTATCAGACTATTCTTGAGCTGAGACAATACATTTCCGCAGGTCAAGAAAGTGTCTGGTCAAAATAACATCTAACTTTTCTTTTGGTCGACCGTTTACCGCCGAATTCCTACCGCTCGTCTGTATTACGCAATGTACCTGCGAATATACGAGATGAGGAATGGCGTGTTACCATGAGAAAAAATTGTTATGAACATTTCCGATTTCACCCCAAGGAGTTGCCCGTGAACGAGACCGTACGTCGCTTTTTGCCGATGGTCGATTTCCTGGAGCAGATACTCGGCAAAAACAGCGAAATCGTGCTGCACGATTTCTCGGATCCCGACCACGCCATCGTCGATATTCGCAACGGCATCGTGAGCGGTCGCAAGGTCGGCGGTCCCGCCACCGACCTGGCGCTCAAGATCATGCACGACGCCAAGTATCGCGACCTGCCGTTTATTACGGGCTACGAGGGCCGCGGTGCCGGTGGCAAGACGCTGGAGTCGGCGACGTACTTTATCCGTGAGGGTGACGAGATCGTCGGTATGCTCTGCGTCAACACCGACCTCTCGACCGTGCGCTCCATCAACGCCATGGCACAGCAGCTCATGGCGTGCTTCGACGCGGCGCCGACGCGCACGGAGCCCGCCTCTATCGAGGTCGAAAGCCTTTCGGAGTCCACACAGGAGCTCATCGACCGCAGCATTGCCGAGCTGCTGAGCGCTCGCGGGCTGGATGTGGCGTCGCTTGGTCAAAGCGACCGCGTGGACGTCATTCGCCACCTCAACGGCAACGGAGTGTTCATGCTCAAGGGCGCCGTAGCCTGCGCCGCCACCGCGCTGGGCATCTCGGAGCCCAGCGTCTACCGCTACCTGCAAAAAGTCCGCAAGGAGGGCTAACGAGCAAAATGGAGCGCGGCTCCACAAGCGATCCGTCACTTAACAAAAGGCCCTGCAGCTCGCACGCGCTGCAGGGCCTTTTTGCATGTCATGTTTAGTTGTGGCCAACGCCTTAGAGAGCGGCAACGACCTCGATCTCGACCAGACCGCCAGCCGGAAGGGCGGCAACCTGGAAGGCGCTGCGCGCGGGGAACGGGGCCTCGAACTTGGAGGCGTAGATCTCGTTCACGGCGGCGAAGTCGGCGATGTCGGCCAGGTAGACCGTGGTCTTGACGACATCGGCAAAGGTGGCGCCGGCAGCGGTCAGCAGGGCCTCAACGTTAGCAAGGGACTGCTTGGCCTGGGCCTCGACGCCCTCGGGCATCTTGCCAGTTGTGGGGTCGATGCCCAGCTGGCCGGACAGGAACACCATGTTGCCGGTCTGGATACCGGGGGAATACGGGCCGATGGCTGCGGGTGCGTTATCGGAAGACACGACGGTCTTGCTCATGTTTTTCTCCTTACGATCAATTGAGAGAGCGTGAGCGCGGTGTTCGCACCGGGAGGCACAGTTCGGTCTGAACACCGCGCTTGATTGGGATAGTACTCAAGGTTTCCGCGCGATGCAAGAATATTATCAGCTTGCGAGAATATTTTATCGCCCAACGGTTTCCCCGAACCGCTGAACGGTTCTCCACGGGGTCAACCAGCCCAAGCTGCTGAAGACTTTATCCCGCTTGGAGCACGGGCATCGCCTGCCGCAACGGCACCACTATACTTTTGAATATCTGAGCATTTTGAAAGGCAGGATATGACCGCAACCGCCAGTCGAACCACCAACCGCAGACCCGAGCTTTTGGCGCCCGCCGGAGGGCCCGAGCCCTTTGCCGCCGCACTCGCCGCGGGGGCAGACGCCATCTATTGCGGCATGGGCAGCTTCAACGCCCGCCGCAAGGCCACCAACTTTACCGACGAGGCCTTTGAGCAGGCCTGCCGCGCCGCACATCTAGCCGGGTCGCGCGTCTACGTCACGGTCAACATCGTCATCAAGCAGTCCGAGATGGGCGATGCACTGCAGCTCATCCATCGCTGCTCCACGCTGGGCGCCGACGCCTTCATCATCCAGGACTGGGGCCTGTTCTTTGAAGTCAAGCGCACCATGCCCGGCATCGAGACGCATATCTCGACCCAGGCGAACATCCACGACGACCGCGGAACTATCTGGTGCCGCGAGCAGGGCGCCGACCGCGTGACTCTCTCGCGCGAGCTCTCCATCGACGAGATCGCCGCCATTCACAACGCCGCGCCCGATGTGGACCTTGAGGTCTTTAGCCACGGTGCCATCTGCTTTTGCTACTCGGGTCTGTGCCTGCTGTCGAGCTTTGCCATGGCGGGCCGCTCGGCCAACCGCGGCATGTGCGCTCAACCCTGTCGTCTGCCTTACGAGCTGATCGACGAGAACGGCCGCTCGCTCTCCCCTGCCGGCCGCGAGCGCGCGCTATGCCCGCGTGACACCAACACCTCACAGCTTGTTCGCCGTCTGTATGACGCCGGCGCCGCGTCGCTCAAGCTCGAGGGCCGCATGAAGGCCCCCGATTACGTGTATTCCATCGTCGACGTGTACCGTCATCAGATTGATGACATGCTTGCCGATGTTTCGACCTCTAAGGATGAGGATGCCGCCCGCCAGCGCCAGCTCAAGCGCTGCTTTAATCGCGACTTTACGCACGCCTACCAGGATGGCACCTCGGGCGACGAGATGATGAGCTACGAGCGCTCCAACAACCGCGGCCAGATTGTGGGCACGGTGCTGGGCAGCCGCCTGGCCAACCGCGATGTACGCGGACTCAAGCCCGACGATCGCCGTCGCCGCGCCGCCATCGCCCGCATTGAGCTGTTTGAGCCCGTGGGCGAGGGCGACCTGCTGGAGCTTCGTCACGACGATGAGTTCGACCAATTCCTGACCACCATCGCTGCCGATGATGCCGCCGCGGGCGACATCATCGAATGTCGCGTGCCCCGTAGCATGCCCAAGGGCTGCCGCGTGCGCGTGATTCGAAGCCAGCGCGCCATTGACGCCGCCGGCGCCGCGCTCAAGCGCGATGTGCTGCGCCGCCGCGCCGTAGACGTGTCCGTTGTGGCGCGTCTGGGCGAGCCGTTTGCCGTTACGCTCACCTGTTGCGACGATCCTTCGCTTACGGCCACGGCCACGGGCTTTACCGTCGAGACTGCCAAGACCCGTGCCGTCGAGGCATCCGATCTGGTTGAGCACGTCGGGCGCATGGGCTCCTCTCCCTTTGAGGCCGCAAGCTTTGACGTTTCGCTCGACGCCGGCTGTGGTATGGGCTTTTCCGCCGTGCACAAGGTGCGCGCCGCCGCTTGTAAGGCGCTGGAAGAGGCCATTCTGGCACCTTACGAGGAGCGTGCGAAAACGCTCGAGTTGCCGGTGATTGTAACCAGTGATTCCCGCCCCGCGCCCGAGCATTACCGCGATGAGCCGCAGATCTGCGCCGCCGTCACCACGCTCGAAGCCGCCGAGGCAGCTCGTGCCGAGGGCGCCGCGCGCATCTATATGACCACCGACGTGCTCGAGGCTGTCGGACTCTCCCCTGCCGATGCATTTGAGCAGGATATCGTGCCCGTACTCGACGAGGTCTGCCGCGCCGTCGACCACGAGCGCGTCGACCCCTGGATCAATGCCGGAGCCACCGTCGCCGTCGGCAATATCTCCGAGCTTGCCGTAGCCGCGCATGCCGGCGCCACAGCCGAGATTCGCTCTTGCCTGCCGGTGCACAACACGCCCTGCATGGAGGCGCTTGCCGCGCGCGGAGCCGGTGCGTTTTGGCTCTCGCCCGAAATCACGCTCGACGAGATTGTCTCGCTCGGCGCCGCCGCGCCCACGGCTCTGGGTATCACCGTCTTTGGCCGCCCGCGCGTCATGACAAGCGAGCATTGCATTCTGCAGGTTGCCAACGGCTGCATCCACGATTGCGCCAACTGCCGCCTGCGCGCCCGCAAGCTGTCGCTCAAGAATATCGACGGCAAGGTCATGCCCGTCCGAACTGACATCCACGGCCGCTCTCGCCTGTACGATGCCTACCCCATCGACCTCACGCCGCAGGTCCCTCAGCTGCTCGATGCCGGCGTGCGTCGTCTCATGGTAGACGGAACGCTGCTCGAGACGGATGAGGTGGGCCGTGCCGTCGCCCGCGTCCGTCGTGCCATCGAAGCAACGCAGGCCGGCCGTAAGCCCGCCGCCCGTCTGCGCGGGGCGACCTCGGGCTGCATGTTTGTGGGAATCAGCTAACCGAAAGGCTTACACGTGAACGAAGAACCTCAAGTCCTCTACTGCGACGCCTGGCTCATGGCCATCGACAAGCCCGCCGGCATGATCGTCCACGGCGACGGCACCGGCGAGCGCACGCTTACTGACTACGCCAGCGACCTGCTGCTGGCGATGGGCGACGGCTTTGCCGCGACCGACATGCAGCCGCTCAACCGCCTGGACCGCGACACCACCGGCGTAGTGCTGTTTTCGCTCGACAAGCAGACGCAGCCCGCCTTTGACCAGATGGTCATCGACCACGCCTTCGAAAAGCACTATCTGGCGCTGGCCGAGGGCAAGATCGACTGGAACGAGAAGCTCATCGACAAGCCCATCGCCCGCGACCGTCACGACAGCCGAAAGATGCGCGTCGGCGCCAGCGGCAAGCCGTCTCAAACGTGCGTGAAGGTGCTCAAACGTCTTAAGAGCCGTCGTGGCCTGCCCGCGCGCTCGTATATCGATGTCGAGTTGCTCACCGGCCGCAAGCATCAGATTCGCGTGCATCTGGCGAGCGAGCGTCATCCCCTGGTTGGCGACGACCTGTACGGAACGCCGCGCCCCTGCGGCCTGATGCTCCACGCCCACAGCGTGTCCTTCACGCATCCCGTAACCGGCGAGCATATCTATATCGAAGCCCCCTGCCCCTGGGAGCCCTAAACCACCACAATGGGGACAGGCACCTTTGTGGTAGTTTTGCCGCAATGGCTCAGCCGCGGTCCCAAAACGTCTCGATCCGTAACAGTTAGAGCTCATTTTCCGGCCTATCTGTTACAGATCGAGACATTCGAATCCCCCTTAAGGGAAAATCTCAATCTGTAACAACAACTCGGCAAAATCGGCCCAAGATGTTACAGATTGAGACAAAGGGACGGTGCGGTTCGGAAGTATCTCACTCTGTAACATCTAACCCACTTTTAACGGTCCAGTTGTTACAGACGTAGACAAACCGGTAGACAACGAAAGCGGCAACGCCCGTGATGGACGTTGCCGCTTTTCTATTGAGAAAACTACTCGGTTTCCGTTGCTAACCACCACAATGGGGACAGGCCCCTTTGTGGTGGTTTTGGCCTTAGCCCGTCCCCTGCTGCTAGACCGTGATGACGTTGTCCATTGCCCGGTACTTGGCGGGGACCTCGCCTGCGGTAATAATCGTTGCGTCGCGGAAGTCCGCGAACTTGACGGGCGCCACCATGCCAAATTTACTGGCGTCCGAGATTACGAAGCGTTTGGCGGTATGGCGCATCGAGATACGCTTGACCTGTGCTTCCTCGATATCCGGTGTGGTGAGACCTTGCTCGGCCGCGATGCCGTTGGATCCCCAAAAGCCGCAGTTGAAGTTATAGCGGTCCAGGGTTGCCAAGGCATCGGGGCCAACGAGCGCCTCGGTCTCGGGTTTGAGCTCGCCGCCCAGCACCACGGTACGCATGCCGCGCAAAGCAAGGTGCTGAGCATGGAGCACGGAATCGGTCACATAGGTGACGCCGTCGAGACGCGGAAGATGCTCGATGAGCTTGAGGGTCGTTGAGCCCGAATCGATATACACAAAGCTATCGGGCTCCACCAGGGCCGCGGCACGAGCACAGATGCGCTCCTTGTCATCGTTATGGAGATCACTGCGTTCGCTGATCGTCAAGTCGCGCGTCACGTGCGCGCGCTCCAGACTCGTCGCACCTCCGTGCACCTTGGCGATACGGTGCGCGCGGTCGAGCGTTTGCAAGTCACGGCGAATGGTGGACGGTGTCACGCCCAGGGCCTCGGCAAGTTCCGGCACGGTAACCGAGCCGGCCTGCTGCACCATCGACACGATCGCATTGAGCCTATCTTCCGCAAGCATCGCTTACTCCTCCTCGGGGTACACGACTCCCCAATCGGCGCGGAGCTTGGTCATAAGCTCCATAACATCAGAAGCATAATCCAGCAGCTCGCGCTTGGAGTCGTCTCCGGCAACGGCCTTCTCAAGATCGGCCATCTCATAGCAAAGGGCGTAAGCTTCGGTGCCGGCGTGGACCTCCTCGCGGTGGCCGTCCACAGTCCACACGATGGTCGCGTGATCGGCGCGCGGATACTCGTTGACCTCGATATAGCACTTGTCGAAGCTGATGACCGAGCGCTTGGGCTGCTTGGAGTGGAGCGTGAGGCTCACAACACCCAGCTGCTGCTCGGCGTTACGGCAGACAATGCCGCCCGCAACGTCGACACCGGTCTCACAGGTGTTGCCCAGCGAGACAACCTCAGCGGGCTGGCTCGCCATAAAGAGGCGCATAACGGAGAGCGCATACACGCCAATGTCGAGCATGGCGCCACCGGCAAGGCTACGGTTGTAGAAGCGGTTGGTCAGGTCGCCGTACTCCTTATAGCTGCCAAAGTTGAGCTGAGCGAGATTCATGCGGCCGAACTCGCCGACATCCATGCGACGACGCAGCTCCTGATACAAGGGCATGTGAAGCACCGTGGTGGCGTCCATAAGGACCACGTTGTGCTCGTCGGCAATGGCGCGGGCCTCGTCAAGCTCGGCGGAATTGAGGGTAATGGCCTTCTCGCAGAGCACGTGCTTGCCAGCTGCCAGAGCGGCTCGCAGATAGGTGATATGCGTGTTGTGAGGCGTGGTGATATAGACTGCGTCAATGTCCGGATCGGCGTAGAGATCCTCGACCGTGCCATAGACCTTCTCAACGCCATACTGCTCTGCAAAAGCCTGAGCCTTGGACAGCGTGCGGTTGGCAACGCCCGCGAGCTTTCGGCCGGCAAGGGCGAGAGACTGAGCCATCTGGTTGGCGATAACGCCACACCCAATTACAGCCCAACGAAGCTCGGGAGCCGTAAAGATGTCGTTTGGGAACGGCTGATTCTGGACCGAGGCAAACGCCGCCTTTGCGGCTGCCTCGGCGTCGAGCGGAGCCTGTTTGGAATCTGCCATGATGTGCCTCCTGAGTCATCGGAAGTCCTTCATTTCTAACAAACCTATAGTCGCACAATTGCGCGCGTATCTGCTCGTGTTTGCGTATTTATTTGCTTATCGGTCATTATTTAGCCATAGTTGGCAGATGTTTGCGCGGCTATGCGCATTGTCGCGCAAGGCTATGCGCGTAAATGCGCATGCGACGATCCTTGTGAAACATAAAGGGGCGGAACACCAAAGCCCTAAAAGACAGACCCAGCTGTATTACTTCACCCCTCTGGGGGCATCAGACATCAAAGGATCGTCCCAAACTGCCGGCACATAGAGACTGTCCCCCCAACGACTGGTCATTTAAGTCTGTCCCCAATGAATGGTCGTCCCCAGCTGCCGACAGAAAATGAACGCCCCCAGGTGCCGGCATTTCAACGGCCACTCATTTAAGTCTGTCCCCAATGAGTAGGGATAGAAAAAGGCCCGGGTGCCGTGGGGCATCCGGGCCTTTGCTAGCAACTTGATGTTGCGGGCAGCTTAGAACTTGTGGCCGCACTTCTTGCAGACGCGCAGCTTGTTCTTGCCGTCCTTCTCGTGACCGACGCGGGTAACCTTACCGCACTCGGGGCAAACGAGATTGACGTTGGAGGCGTCGATAGGAGCCTCCTGCGAAACGATGCCGCCCTGCTGGTTGGCAGCGTTGGGCTTGACGGCCTTCTTGACGACCGAAACGCCCTCGACAACGACCTTGTTCTCGGCGGGGAGAGCACGCAGGACAACGCCCTGCTTGCCGCGATCCTTACCAGAGAGAACCTGGACCTTATCGCCCTTCTTGATATACATATATCTCCCCTAACTACAGGGTCTCGGGAGCGAGCGAGACGATCTTCATGTACTTCTTGTCACGAAGCTCGCGAGCGACGGGCCCGAAGATACGGGTGCCGACGGGCGAACCATCGTTGTTGATGACAACGCAGGCGTTCTCATCAAAGCGAATGTAGGAGCCATCCTTGCGGCGGATCTCCTTAACGGTGCGAACGACGACGCAACGGACAACGTCCTTCTTCTTGACGTTGGCGCCAGGGGTAGCCTCCTGGACAGCACCGATGAACACATCGCCGATGCCTGCATAACGACGCTTGGAACCGCCAAGCACCTTGATGCAGCGAATCTTGCGAGCGCCGGAGTTGTCGGCGACGTTCAGCATGGTTTGCATCTGAATCATGGTAGATGTTCCTCCGAACTAAGAACCGAAGAGAGGTGCGCTGCCTTTATACGGCCTGTGGTATGCAAGCCAGGCATACGCACATCTTCGGAAACGTACAAGTCGTAAGAGCGACTGCTTATTTAGCGCGCTCGACGACCTCGATGAGGCGCCAACGCTTCATCTTGGACATAGGACGGGTCTCCATAACGCGGACGGTGTCGCCCACGCCAGCCGTGCACTCCTCGTCGTGAGCGTGCAGCTTCTTGGAGCTGGTCATCATCTTGCCGTACTTGGGGTGACGCTTGCGCTCGGTGATGGTGACAACAATGGTCTTGGCACCGGAGACGGAGGTAACGACACCCGTACGGACCTTACGCGAGTTACGCGAATCAGTCATGTTCTCTCCTTAGGTCCTACTCGGCGACAGCGGACTTCTCCGCTGCGATCTCGCGGGCGCGCTGCTCCGTGAGGACGCGAGCGATGTCCTTCTTCACGGTGTTGACGCGAGCGGTGTTGTCCAGCTGGCTGGTAGCCATCTGGAAACGAAGGTTAAAGAGCTCGGCGCGCATTTCCTTCAGCTTCTCAACGAGCTGAGCGTCCGAGAGCTCACGAATCTCTGCGGGCTTCATTAGTTCTCCTCCTTGGCGGCGGCGGCGTCCTCAGCAGCCCACTTGGCCTCGAGAGCGGCCTCCTCAGCCATCTCCTTCTCGATGCGCTGCTCAGCGTTCTTGGCAGCAACAATCTTGGTCTTGATGGGGAGCTTGTGCTGCGCAAGACGCAGAGCCTCGCGAGCGACCTCCTCGGGAACACCCTTGACCTCGAACATGATGCGGCCGGGCTTGACGACGGCCACCCACTCCTCGGGGTTACCCTTACCAGAACCCATGCGAGTCTCGGCAGGCTTCTTGGTGATGGGCTTATCGGGGAAGATCGTGATGTAGACACGACCGCCACGCTTCATGTAGCGGGTCATGGCAATACGAGCGGCCTCGATCTGACGGTTGGTGATCCAATGGGCCTCGAGAGCCTGGATACCAAACTCGCCGAAATGCAGCTCGGTATTACCCTTGGCCTGGCCCTTCATGGAGCCACGCTGCACCTTGCGGTGAAGAATACGCTTAGGGGCAAGCACTACTGACCCCTCCTCTCGGAGTTACGACGACGAGGACGGGAAGAGCCCTCGAGTGCAGGGTTGGGAACAGGCTGGCCCGGGAGCTTCTCGCCCAGGTAAATCCAGACCTTCACGCCGCAAGCGCCCATGGTGGTGCTGGCGACAGCCGTGCCGTAGTCGATCTTGGCACGGAGGGTGTGCAGAGGCACGCGACCCTCGCGGTACCACTCACGACGGCCCATCTCGGCACCGCCGAGACGACCGGAGCACTGGATACGGATGCCCTTAGCGCCGGCCTTGCGGGCGGACTGGACAGCCTTGCGCATAGCGCGACGGAAGGCAACGCGGCCCTCGAGCTGCTCGGCGATAGACTGAGCAACGAGGTTGGCGTCGAGCTCGGGGCGCTTGATCTCGACAACGTCGACGGAGAGCTGGCCCTTGGAGACGCCAGCGACCTTCTCGAGCTCGGTGCGGAGGGTATCGATCTCGGCACCCTTCTTACCGATGACAACGCCGGGGCGAGCGGTGAGGATAATGACCTTCACCTTGTCGCCAGCGCGCTCGATCTCGACGCGGGAGACAGCTGCGCGGGAAAGACGCTTCTCGAGGTACTTGCGGATCTCGAGATCGTTACCGAGGGTCTTAGCGTAATCCTTCTCTGCGAACCAGCGGGAGCGCCAGTTCTCGGTGATGCCAAGACGGAAGCCGGTGGGGTAGACTTTCTGACCCATACAGCTTTACGCCTCCTTTCGAGGAGCAACGACGACGGTGATGTGGGAAGTACGCTTCAGAATGCGAGAAGCGGAACCCTTGGCGCGGGGACGGATGCGCTTAAGCGTCGGACCCTCGTCAACATAGGCAGCGGCGACAACCAGGTTGTCGGCACGCAGACCGTTGTTGTTCTCGGCGTTCGCAACGGCGGAACGGAGAACCTTCTCGACATCCACGGCGACGGCGCGGTCGCAGAAGTGGAGGATGTCGAAGGCCTGAGCGACAGGCTTGCGGCGGATCAGATCGACCACCAGGCGGGCCTTGCTGGGGGAAACACGCACGTACTTAGCGACGGCGCGAACCTCGGTGGCCTCAGTTTCAATAGACTTAGTTGCCATTTACGGTTAACCCCCTATTTGGCCTTGTGGCCACGGAACGTACGAGTCGGCGCGAACTCGCCGAGCTTGTGACCAACCATGGACTCGGTAACATACACGGGCACATGCTTGCGGCCGTCGTGGACGGCGATGGTGTGACCAACCATCTCGGGGAAGATGGTGGACGCGCGGGACCAGGTCTTCACGACGTCCTTCTTGCCAGCCTCGTTCATCGCGGTGATACGCGAGAGAAGGCGAGTCTCCACGAACGGGCCCTTTTTGAGACTTCTGCTCATAAGTGCTTTCTCCTAAAACTCGGTATCCGAAATTACTTCTTACGGCGACGAATGATGTGCTGGTTCGAGACCTTCTTCTTCTTGCGCGTACGAAGGCCCTTCGTCGGCTTACCCCAGGGGGTAACAGAGGGACGACCAGAGGTGTGGTTCTTGCCCTCGCCACCGCCGTGCGGGTGGTCGACAGGGTTCATGACGGTACCGCGGACGGTCGGGCGCACGTTCATGTGACGCTTACGGCCGGCCTTGCCGATGACGATGTTGGAGTGATCGGCGTTGCCGACCTCACCGACGGTGGCGCGGCAGGTAACGAGGATGCGGCGCATCTCGGAGGAAGGCATACGGACGATGGCGTACTTGCCCTCCTTACCCATCAGCTGGCAGGAGTTACCGGCGGAACGGGCGATAGCGGCGCCCTTGCCCGGCTGGAACTCGACGGCGTGGATGAGCGTACCGACGGGGATGTCGGCGAGGGGCAGAGCGTTGCCCGGCTTGATGTCGGCGTCAGAACCGGACATGATGGTCTGACCGACCTCGAGGCCCTTGGGGGCCAGGATGTAGCGCTTCTCACCGTCAGCGTAGTGCAGCAGAGCGATGCGAGCGGAACGGTTCGGATCGTACTCGATCGTGGCAACCTTGGCGGGCACGCCGTCCTTGTTGCGCTTGAAGTCGATCACGCGGTAACGACGCTTCACGCCGCCGCCCTGGTGGCGGGTGGTGATGCGGCCGTTGTTGTTACGACCGGCCTTCTTGGGCAGGGGCTCGAGAAGAGACTTCTCGGGCTTGGTGCAGGTGATCTCGGAGAAGTCGGAGATCGTCTGCCAACGCCTACCAGCGGAGGTCGGCTTAAGGTGCTTTACAGCCATTACAATCCCTTTCAATAGGAATCCGTTAGCCATCGCAGACAGGGATTCGAGGTTCTGCCTCGGGTGCGATGACACCGGACGTATACACGGTTCCGGGCGTGTCCATTTTATACGCCCAAAACCTTGAGCTCCCGCCTCCCCTATTTGGGAGGCATGAGCTCACTCAACAGCAGCGAGTCTTAGGCCTGGTTGCCAAAGACCTCGATGGTGTCGCCCTCGGCCAGCGTGACGATGGCCTTCTTCCAAGAACGGGTCTTGCCGGCGACATAGCGCACGCGCTTGGTCTTGGGCTTGACCGTCAGGGTGTTCACGCGAACGACCTTGACGCCGAAGATCTCCTCGACAGCGTCCTTGATCTGATACTTGTTAGCATCCTTGGCGACCTCGAACGTGTACTTGTTCAGCTCCATGCCGGAGAAGGAACGCTCGGACACGATCGGACGGATGATGATCTCGTGGGCGGTCATTTATGCAAGCACCTCCCCGAAGTGAGCGGCGATGTCGGCGGGCATCAGCACAGCGTTGTTGTTGACGAGATCGTAGGTGTTGGCCTCGTCAGCGGTGATGATGAACGTCTTGGGAATGTTGCGGAACGACAGGTAGGCGTTGACGTCCTCATCGCGAACGATGATGGTCAGACGCTTGCCCTCAAGACCGAGGGCCTTGAGCATGGCGACGGCAGCCTTGGTGGAAGGCTTCTCGAAGCCGTAGTCGTCGACGAGCACGAGCTCGCCATCGGCCAGCTTGGCGGACAGCGCGGAGCGCATAGCCAGCTTGACCTCCTTGTTGTTCATACGCTTAGCGTAGGAACGGGGCTTGGGGGCGAAGACAACGCCACCGTGACGCCACTGGGCAGCACGGATGGAACCCTGGCGGGCACGGCCGGTGCCCTTCTGACGCCAAGGCTTCTTGCCGCCACCGGAAACCTCAGAGCGACCCTTAGCAGACTGGGTGCCCTGACGCCAAGAGGCCATCTGGCACTTGACGATGTGGTGCATAACGTGGATGTTCGGCTCGATGCCGTACACCTCAGCGGCGAGCTCGGCCTCGGCGACCTTCTTGCCCTCGCTGTTCTTTACTTCAAACTTTGCCATTTAAGTGTTCTCCTTGGTATGACGCTGGGCTAAATGGGCTGGGCCCTTAGGCCATACGGATGGCGACGAGACCATTCTTGGCACCCGGGACAGCGCCCTTGACCAAGATGAGGTTCTGCTCGGCATCGATGCGGACAACGGAAAGGTTCTTGACGGTAACGCGCTCGTTACCCATGTGACCGGCCATCTTGACGCCCTTGAGGACGCGCGCAGGATAGGCGCACTGACCGATAGAACCGGGGTGACGCTGGAAGTGAGAACCATGCGTCATAGGACCGCGGCGCTGACCCCAGCGCTTGATGCGACCCTGGAAGCCCTTACCCTTGGAGGTACCGATGACGTCGACCTTCTCGACATCAGCGAAATCAGCGACGGTGACGACCTCGCCGACCTTGTGCTCCTCGCCGTTCTCGACGCGGACCTCACGAAGGAAGCGGACAGGCTCGACGCCAGCCTTGGCGAAGTGACCAGCCATGGGCTTGTTCACGTTCTTGGCCTTGATGTCGCCGAAACCGATCTGGACGGCGTCATAGCCGTCGGTTGCCTGAGTTTTAACCTGCGAGACAGCGCAGGGGCCAGCCTGGATGACCGTGACGGGAACGACGTTGTCGTCCTCGTCCCAAACCTGGGTCATGCCAATCTTGCGGCCGAGAATCATGCTGATCAAGATATGATCCCAACTCTCGCGTGGTCTTGGGACAATGCGTACACCACCGAGCGTACGCCCCTAGAGGACCACTACTTACACGACGTGCTCCCCAGCCTTGTATTTCGCCCGGACTACCTGACAACCCTATTAAGCAGGCATTTTGTCCAGCCAGAATACTCCCCTGGTTACACACAGCTGTTTAGTATACACGGCTGCGGGCGTATCCATCGAGATTCATATTTCACTCACATTGTTTACGCAGGTAAAGTGCGTGGCACGTTCCCAGTGTGCGGCGGAGGGGGCGGGCCTGAGACATATTAAGGTTGCTGCTCTACAGTCCTGCTCACGACGGAGAGCACATTAAGTGCTCTCCTGTTCGTGCGGAACTCGCGACAACCTTAATATGTCTCAGGCCCGCCCCCTCCGCCGCACACTGGGAACGCCACGGTGATGTCTGCTTAACTCTGCTCGCTCAGCTAATTACTTTGTTGGGGATCCACTATTTGCTGGAGGGTGAACTTGCGTTGCATTGACTCGCCTTCTGCTTGTGGCTTTGCCTCATCAAAATCGAAAATCATGATGGCGCAGTTGGGGAGTTTTGTTGGGAGCCCGAAGCCCTCTGGGGCTGCAGCCTTTATGAATTGGCGGCTGGCGCTGCCGTGGCTTACTGCTAGGAGGGTTTCGATGCCCTCGGCGCCCATGATATTGGTGAGGGTGTCTACCATGCGCTCTTGCAGTGCCTGGCTTCCTTCTCCTCCGAATGGGATTAAGTCCTCGCCTGGATCCCAGACGTCGGTGGGCAGGGCGTCGTGGGGGCCTTCTTCGAAGGTGCCGTAGCTGCGCTCGATAATGCCTTCACAGGGCTCGACTGCTGCGTCCGGGCCGAGGAGCTCGCATGCGACGAGACTTGCCGTGTCCATGGCTCGGCCCAAAGGTGATGAGACCACTTTGTCGGGGACGACGCCGTGGGCCTTGAGCCATGCGGCTGCCATTCCCGCTTGTTTGCGGCCCAGGTCGGTCAACGGTGAATCGCAGCGGCCCTGGACGAGCTTTTTGACGTTGAATTCCGTCTGGCCGTGGCGGAGCAGATACAGCCTCTTCATATTCTCCCCTTCTGTATAACTTGCTTTGCCGGCACAGCCCTACTCGTGGGTATGCCCTACGTAGTCTTCGTCGATCGTAATCTTGGCAATCGACTTGGGATATTCCGATTCGACCCGTTGTGCCAGCGCGTGCTTTAAGTCTTCGGCACTCATCTGCAGATCCGAGGGACGCACGCAGTCAAAGATCACGTTGGTGTGCGTAGGACCCGGCACACAGCGTAGGTCATGAATCGAGAGGCGGTTATCGATCTCCTGAGCCATGGCGTGAATGCGCAAGCGCATGCTCACCACCTTGGGGTCATCGGTCACGATGGGATCGTAGTGAAGCGTGACGATCATGCCGTCTTCGTCCCTAAACGACTGCTCGATGTTATCGAGCGTGTCGTGGCTTTCCAGCGGGCTGGCCTCGGCCGCCATCTCGGCGTGCGCACTTGCAAACTTCCTGCCCGGGCCGTAGTCGTGAACCATCAAATCGTGAACGCCCAAAACGCCGGGATAGCTCATGATCTTGTCTCGAATGTGCTTGACCAGCTTAGGATCGGGTGACTGGCCCAAAAGCGGGCTCACCGTATCTTGAATAAGTTCAAGGCCGCTCCAGCCAATATAGGCGCCAACGGCAAGGCCAACCCATGCGTCAAGATTGATGTGCGTCACCTGCGAAACAATTGCGCACGCCAGCACAGCACCCGTAGCAAGAACATCGTTCTTTGAGTCCTGAGCCGTCGCATGCAGCGTCTCGGACTCAATGCGATCACCGAGCTTTTGGTTGAGGGCCGCCATCCACAGCTTTACAACCATCGAAAGCGCCAGAACTGCCACCAGGGCAAGCGAGAACTCGACAGGTTCGGGGTGGATGATGCGCTCAAACGAGGACTTGATAAGCTCAAGGCCGATCAGCAGCACGAGCGCCGCCACGACCAGGCCAGAAAGATACTCGTAGCGACCATGTCCGTAAGGATGCTCGGGATCGGCCGGCTTGCTCGCCAGCTTAAAGCCCAGCACGCTCACGATATTCGAGCTGGCATCGGACAAGTTGTTCATGGCGTCCGCCACAATCGAAACCGATCCCGACAGCACGCCAATTGCGCCCTTCGCAGCACAAAGTGCAACATTAGCGAGAATACACACCACGCCCGTCAACGTGCCCACGCGCGCACGGTCACCCTGCGCACGACGAACAATCCACTCGACCATCTATATCCGCCCCCACGGCACTACCCATATATCTATTGCTCAAACGGATTGTAGTGTAGCCACTTTGTCCCCCAGATACAAAAGGCCGCAACCCACACGAGCCGCGGCCTTGGAACATGACAATGGAATCGTCCTTTTGTCGCACAGGTCTATGCGCTTGCTTCAGCAGCGCTCACCACTGTTTCGGGCGAATCGGCTTCGTCTTCTGCCGTCTGCTCCTTCGTCGGCACCACGCCAAAGCAGTAGCTCAGCGCCGCAGACACCGCAAATGCCGTGCCGCCGGCAGCGCAGCACCACAGCAGGTTCGAAATACCGCCCGTGGCAAAACCAATGACCATGAGGACATTCGTCATACCGATGGTATAGGCCGTAACGTGGCCCACGGCCGCAACAAGGCCTCCGACGGCGCCGCCAATGGCCATGCACGTCAGGCACCTGCCATATTTAAAGCCGCAACCGTACAGCGCCGGCTCACTTACGCCGCCAAGAACACCCGAGATTGAGTAGCCCAGCATGAGAGCCTTCTCGTCCTTATCCGCAACGCGAAGCGACGCACCAAAGGGCATGCCCCAAACGGCAAACGTCGCCATCGTCGCGGCGATCAGAATGCACGAATCCGTTCCCACACTCATAAACTGCGCATAGGCGAGCGATAGGACAACGTTGCTGATGCCCGCAATCTTAAGGAACTCCCAACCCGCGGCAAGCCCCATGAGCGTGAGCAGCGACACGATGCCACCGGAATTGCCAAGCATAAACATAAGCTGTCCCAACAGCATGCCCAGATAGCTGCCCGCCGGCGCCGTAATGCACAGCGAAACCGGAACCATGACGAGCATGGTTGCAAACGGAACGAACGAAAACGCCACGGCCTTAGGGATAACGCGCCGAAAGAAACACTCCACTCGCCATAGCACAGGCACCGAGATGAGAACCGGAATAACAGTCGTCGTGTAATCGTTGACCGGCGCGGGAAGCAGACCATACACGGAAGTCATCGATGCCCCCGTCGTCGAGGCGGCATCAACGAGCTTAAGCAGATCGGGTGCAATCAATACGCCGCCCAGCATCATGCCCAGCTGCTCCGAGCAACCGAGCTGGCGGGCGGCCGCCCAACCAAGATAAATGGGCAAAAAGTAGTAGCCGGCGTTATAGAGCCAACTGTAGAACAGGCGATAGATTTCGGAATCGGCAGACCACAGGCCCAGCATCCCCTCGCCCATAATGACGGCGACGGTGCGGAACAACGCCGCGCAGGCAATAAACGGCAGCGCCGACATCATGCTTTTGGACAGATAGTCCACCACGGCCATGGCGTTTGATGAAACCGTCGTTGCAAACGTGGTGTTGGAAACTTGTGACATGGAACGCCTTTCCCAATGTGACATGCGGGCTGCCCCTTTGTCACATCGTGCGGTACTGACCGATTGCGCGGTACTTTTCGTAGCGGAGGTTTGTGAGGGTCGCCTCGTCGAGCTGCCCAAGCGTATCGAAGGCATCAAATGCCGAGGACATGACGGCACCGGCGATCTCCTCATGCGACAGGCCCCTATCGTCAACAATGCCGTCGATGATGCCGAGCGCCAACAGATCGGGAGCCGTGAGCTTAAGCGCCTCGGCGGCCTCATTCGCGCGGTCGGTATCCTTCCATAGGATCGACGCACAGGCCTCGGGGCTCACGACCGAATAGGCCGAGCTCGAGAGCATCAGGATGCGGTCGGCCACGGATAGCGCCAGCGCGCCACCAGAGCCGCCCTCGCCTGTCACCACCGAGACAATCGGCGTCTTAAGGCCGCTCATCTCCATGAGATTCTGGGCAATCGCCTCGCCCTGGCCGCGCTCCTCGGCACCGATGCCGCAAAACGCGCCCGAAGTATCGACCAGGCACAGAACCGGTCGACCAAACTTTTCGGCCTGGCGCATAAGGCGACGCGCTTTGCGGTAGCCCTCGGGATGTGCCATGCCAAAGTTGCGACGCATGCGCTCTTTGGTCGTGGTGCCGCGCTCGATGGCGATGACCGTTACGGGGCGCCCGTCTTTCCAGCCAATGCCAGCCACCACAGCGGCGTCGTCGCCAAAGTAGCGGTCGCCGTGCAGCTCCACAAATCCATCCAGGCCCAGCGAGATCATCTCGCCTGCCGTGGCGCGATCTGCCGAGCGGGTCTGTTTGACAATCTCGAGCGCGGTTTTTGGTGCGGCCGAGCGCTTAAACAAGTGTCCCAGCTTTTTGCCGCGGCGACCCGTATGCACAATCTCATGCGGTGCCCCCAGGCCGGGTGCGTGTCCTTCGTGCAACGCCAGCAGCTCGCCTACCGTGAGCGCAATCTCGCCACGCGGAACAACGGCATCGCAAAAGCCGTGCTCCAGCAAAAACTCGGAACGCTGGAACCCCTTGGGCAAGCGCTTATGCATGTTCTGCTCGATCACGCGCGGGCCGGCAAATGCCGTCAGGGCATCGGGCTCGGCCAGGATAATGTCGCCCTCCATGGCAAAGCTCGCGGTTACGCCGCCGGTCGTGGGGTCGGTGAGCACCGTGATATACAGGCCGCCCGCCTCGCTGTGGCGCCTAACCGCCGCAGAAATCTTGGCCATCTGCATAAGCGATGTCACGCCCTCTTGCATGCGCGCACCACCCGAAACGGTAAAGCCGACAACTGGCAATCCCAGCTCGATCGCATGCTCAAATGTGCGGCAGATCTTCTCGCCCACCACGGAGCCCATCGAGCCCATCATAAAGTTGGCATCCATAAAGAAGAGCGCCGTATCGCAGCCGCAGATTTTACCCCTGCCGCACACAACGGCATCGCGCTCGCCCGAACGCTCGACCGCGCCCTTGAGCTTGTCTGCATAACCGGGAAACGAGAGGAAGTCCTCCGACGCCAGATTGGCATCCCATTCCTCAAACGTGCCCTCGTCAACCGTCATGCGCATACGGTCGCGCCCGCTCACGCGAAAATGCTTGCCGCAACGAGGGCAGACCTCAAGGTTGTCGTGCAGGCGCGCCTCATCGATCACACGACGGCACTCCGGGCACTTGATAAACACGTGGCGCGCGGGAAACTCGGCGCACGACTCGGTCATCGGCCCCTCGAGGACGTTGACCGTCTTCGCTTTTCTATTCATCAGCATAGAGATGCCCCATCAGATCGGTGTGGTACATGCCCGACAAGAACTCATCGTTTGCCAGCACGTCGAGCTGCAGTTCGCTGTTTTCGCTCACGCCCTCAATCACGAGCTCGCCCAGGGCCGAGCGCATCTTGCGAATGGCGCCGTCACGCGTGGGCGCACACACGATGAGCTTGCCAAGCATGGAGTCGTAGTACGGCGGAACTTTCGCACCGGTAAACATGGCGGAATCCCAGCGCACGCGCGGACCACCCGGCACACGCAACGCGGTGACCGTTCCGCATGACGGCAGAAAGTCCGGCGTTTCGGCATTGATGCGGCACTCCATGGCGTGGTTGCGGACCGGCATGTCCTCCTGCTCAAAGGGCAGAGGCTGGCCGGCTGCCACGCGCAGCTGCCACTTGACCAAGTCGGTATCGGTCACAAACTCCGTAACCGGATGCTCCACCTGCAAGCGCGTGTTCATTTCCATAAAGTAGAAATTGCCGTCGTCCGAATACAGGAACTCGATGGTACCGGCTCCTTCGTAGCCGACGGCACGAGCCAGGTCACGCGCTGCCTTGTGCATGCGAGCACGAATGTCGTCGTGTCCGTCGAGGCACGGCGCGGGGCTCTCCTCGATTAGCTTTTGGTTGCGCCGCTGCACCGAGCACTCGCGCTCGCCGAGCGAAAACACATGGCCCTGCTTATCGGCCATAATCTGCACCTCAACGTGATGCGCCGGCGCGACGAACTTCTCCATGTAGCACTCGCCGTCGCCAAAAACGGCCTCGCCCTCGGCACGCGCCTCGATGAACGCCTTTGCCGCATCTTCCACGCGCTCGACCTTGCGAATGCCGCGACCGCCGCCACCTGCACGCGCCTTAATAAGCACGGGGCAGCCAATGCGCTCGGCCTCGGCCGTCGCCTCCTCGGGGCTTTTGAGCAAATCGCAGCCCGGTACGATGGGCACGCCCGCCGCGGCAGCCGTTCGACGTGCGGCGTCCTTGTCGCCCATGCTGTCGATCACCTTGGCCGAAGGACCGACAAACGTCAGGCCATACTTGTCGCAGTCGCGCACGAAGCTCGCCTTCTCGGAAAAGAAGCCATAGCCGGGATGGATCGCCTTTGCTCCCGACTTCACGGCACAGGTGAGCACAGCATCGTCGTTGAGGTAGCTCTCGGCAAGACGCGGGCCGCCGATGCAATACGCCTCGTCGGCAAGCTGCACGTGCAGCGCGTCCGCATCGGCCGTGGAATAAACGGCGACGGTCTTGATGCCCATATCGCGGCACGCGCGGATAACACGGACCGCGACTTCTCCGCGGTTGGCGATGAGCACTTTGTCGAACATGAAGACTTCCTTAACTTTCGTGCATGAGTGCAAAAGACATATCAGCGCGGCAGCAAACCTCACCGTTGACGCTCGCAGTACCCGTCGCAAAGCGGAACGGCCCGCGCGCACGCGTGATGGTGCACACCAGATCAACCGTGTCGCCCGGGCGCACCGGACGCTTAAAGCGCACCTTGTCCAGACTCGTGTAGAACGGCGTCGCGCCGCGCGCTTCCTCGTCGCCCATCAGCAGCACGCAGCAGTTCTGGGCGAGCATCTCGCACTGAATCACGCCGGGGACGACCGGGTTTCCCGGAAAATGCCCCTGCAAAAAGTACTCCTCGCCCGTAATCGTGATCTTGCCGTGGGCCTCGTCGCCCACCAGCTCGGCTTCGTCGAGCAAAAGCATCGGCTCGCGATGCGGCAACAGCTTCTTGAGCTCTTCTTTGTTCATGGATATCACCTATCCGATCCTCATGAGGCAGCTGCCAAACTCCACGAGGTCGCCGTCGGCCACGCAGATCTCGAGCACCTCGCCGTCTGCCTCGGCCGTCACCTCGTTGAGAACCTTCATGGCCTCGATGATGCAGAGGGTCTCGCCGGCCTTGACCTTAGAGCCCACGTGCACAAACGGCTCGTCGCCCGGCGCCGGGGCAGCATAGAAAACGCCGACCATGGGAGCGGTCACCTCGGTGCCCTTGGGCTCCGGTGCGGCGGCAGGTGTCTGCGCGGCGGGCTCCGGTGCGGCAGGCGCAACTGTGGGAGCTGCAACTGGAGCGGCCATAGCGCTCGGCATGGGCATGGGCACGGCAACCGGCTGTGCGGCGCTCGCGCGCTCGAGTTCGACCGCGGTGCCATCGGGCTCCTCAACGCGCACGCGCGTGAGGCCGCGGTCCTCCATCACATCGGCTATCTCGGCAAGTCTTTTGGAATCCATGCTCTAGCTCCTCGTATATCTACGCAGCGCGATGGCGGCGTTGTGCCCGCCAAAGCCTAGGTTGGTCGAAAGCGCCCAGGTAAGGTCGGCGCGAACCGCGCGATTGGGCGTGTAGTCAAGATCGCAGGCGGGATCGGGTGTGTGGTAGTTAATGGTCGGCGGCACCACGCCCTGCTCGAGCGCCATGGCGCAAGCCATGACCTCGATGGCACCCGTGGCGCCGATCATATGGCCGGTCATCGACTTGGTCGACGAGACATGTGCGGTGCGCGCCGCGTCCTCGCCGAGCGCACGCTTAATGCCCGCCGTCTCGGACGAATCGTTGAGCTTGGTCGATGTGCCGTGGGCGTTGATGTAGAGGCCCTCGGAAGGCTTGACGTCGCCCTCGGCCACTGCCATCGATATCGCACGGGCGATACCTGCCGCATCCGGGTCGGGACTCGTGATGTGGTAGGCGTCATCGGTGTTGCCGTAGCCCACGACCTCGGCGTAAATGTGCGCACCGCGGGCCCGTGCATGCTCCATGCCCTCGAGCACGAGCACGCAGGCGCCCTCGCCCATCACAAAGCCGTCGCGGTCTGCATCGAACGGGCGGCAGGCCGTCGCGGGATCGGGGTTGGTGGTCAATGCACGGCAGGACGTAAAGCCCGCAACAGCATCGGGGATAATGGCGGCCTCGGCGCCGCCCGCGAGGATCGCGTCGGCATAGCCGTGCTTGATGGCGCGGAACGCCTCGCCCACCGCATGGGCAGAAGTCGCGCAGGCGGTCACGACGGGCAGAGTCGGGCCCTTTGCCTTATGGCGAATCGCAATGTTGCCCGAAGCCATGTTGGGAATCATCATCGCAATCATGTAGGGCGATGCGCGACGAGGCCCGCGATCGGCAATCGTGTGGACGTTGTCGACAAGCGTCTGCATGCCGCCCACGCCCGAGCCCACATAGACACCCAGGCGATCGCGATCGACCGCGCCCTCAACATCGAGGCCCGCATCGTGCATGGCCTCGTCCGACGCTGCCAGGGCAAACTGAACGCAGGGGTCCAGGTGCTTGGCGTCACGCTTGCCAAAGTACTCGTTGCCGTCAAAGCCCTTGACCTCGGCCGCCACCTTGACGGCAAACGCATCGGTATCGAAGTGCATGATCGGGCCGATGCCGCACGTGCCGGCACACATTGCCGCCCAGGTGGCAAGCGCGGTGTTGCCGAGCGGCGATACGGCACCGATGCCGGTGATTGCAACTCTCTGTTCCATCATGGTCTCCTCATCCAAGCCGTTGTGTGGCTCTGGTTTCTACATCGCCATTCCGCCGTCGACGCGTACGACCTCGCCCGTAATGTAGGCAGCCGCATCGCTCGCCAAAAAGCGCACCACGCCGGCCACTTCCTCGGGCTGCGCCATACGCTTTAGGGGAATCTGCTCCTCGGTTGCCGCGCGAACCTTCTCCGAGAGCTTTGCCGTCATATCCGTCTCGACAAACCCGGGGGCAACTGCGTTCACTCGTACGCCGCGGGGCGCAAGCTCACGCGCTACTGCCTTGGTCAGGCCAATCACGCCCGCCTTGGAGGCAGCGTAGTTGGCCTGCCCGGCATTGCCCATCAGGCCCACGACCGAGCTCATATTGACGATGCAGCCGCCACGCTGGCGCATAAAGGTCTTGGTGAGCGCGCGTGTTGTATTGAACGTGCCCTTGAGATTGACATCGAGCACGCGATCGAAGGCATCGTCGCCCATGCGCATAAGCAGCCCATCGCGAGTGATCCCGGCGTTATTGACGAGCGCCCAAATCGAACCAAAGTCGTTGAACACGGCCTCGATGCACGCATTGACGGCATCGGGGTCGGCCACATCGCATTGATACGCGCGAGCTGTGGCACCAGCGGCCTCGCAGGCTTCGCACGTCTCGCGCGCCGCATCGACGCTACCGGCATAGACGACGGCGATATCAAAGCCGTCCTCCGCCAGGCCAACCGCACAAGCGCGGCCGATACCACGCGAGCCGCCCGTGATCAGTGCCACGCGACGTGAATCGTTGCGCTCGAGCGCGCCGTTGTTCAAGTTGCCCATGTCATTCCTTTCGGGTTACAGCCCTGTGGGCTATGCGAGCTCGTCGGCAATAGCTGCGACCTGCTCGGCTGTTTCGCACGAATACACGCGAACGTCGCTCAACGTACGCTTGACCAGGCCGGACAGCGTTTTGCCAGGGCCAACCTCAATAAACGTGTCGATGCCTTGATCCTGCAGAGCATGCAGCGTGTCGACCCAGCGCACGGCATGGCTCACTTGGTTGGCCAAGACATCCGATGCTGCTCGCGGATCCGCCGGATAGGGCGCCGCCGTCATGTTTGCCATGACCGGAATCAGCAGCGGAGACGGCGCGTGGCCGTCTTGGATATACGTCGCCAGCCCCTCAGTCGCCTCTGCCATATAGGGGCTATGAAATGCACCCGACACCGCGACTTTCATAGCGCGGCCGCCAGCCTCTTTTACTAGGTCGTCGAGCGCCTGCAGCGCCTCGGGCGCTCCGGCCACAACCATCTGCTGCGGGCTGTTGTAGTTGACCGGCCAGCAGTCCTCGCCGGCCTGCGCAGTCAGGTTCTCGACTTGCGCCGCATCGAGCTTGATGACGGCGCGCATGCCGCCCGGATGGCGCTCGGCAGCCGCGGCCATCAGCGCCGCGCGCTCGCACACGAGCTCAAAGCCCGCTCGCGTATCGAACGCCCCCGCAAAGGTGAGCGCAGAGACCTCGCCCAGCGAAAATCCCGCACAGGCGGCAGGCACCACGCCGCGCTCGCGCAGGGCGGCAGCCGCTGCCAGGTCGTGAACGAACACGCACGGCTGCGTGTTCTCGGTCTGCGAGAGCTCCTCCTTGGAGGCGCTCCGGCACTGCTCGCTGGTTCCCGGACGCACCTCGTCGGCGATCGCGAACACCTCGGTAGCTGCCGGCGATGCCTCGATGAGGTCGACACCCATCGCGGGGTGCTGGGCGCCCTGGCCGGCAAACAGAAACGCTACGCTACCCATGCGCACGCACCCTTCAGGACGTGCTCGGCGCCATCGACCAGATCGTCGACGATTTCGCGCGCGCTCTGGCGCTCGTTCACCATGCCGGCAATCTGTCCGCACAGATACGAACCCTCTTCGTAATTGCCGTCCTTGGCGGCCTTGCGAAGGGCACCCGTGCCCATGGCCCCGAGTTCCTCGACACTTACGCCCGCCGCCTCACTTTTGGCGTAGGCATTGGTGAAGGGGCTCTTAAGCGCACGCACCGGATGTCCCGTCGAACGGCCAGTCGCGCGCGTCGAGGTGTCTCCCGCCTTGAGCACCAGCTCTTTGTATTGCTCGGAGACGGTGCACTCATCGGCAACGAGAAAACGCGTGCCCACTTGGACGCCAGCGGCGCCAAGCATAAAGGCGGCCGCCACACCGCGGCCATCGGCGATGCCGCCAGCCGCAACCACGGGAATATCGACCGCATCGACGACCTGCGGGACAAGTGCCATCGTCGAGGTCTCGCCAATATGGCCGCCCGATTCGGTGCCCTCGGCAACAACCGCCGTAGCTCCACGACGCGCCACGAGGCGCGCCAACGCCACCGAAGCAACGACCGGGATGACCTTGATGCCAGCCTCGTTCCACGCCTTCATGTACTTGGTGGGATTGCCGGCACCGGTCACCACTACGGGCACCTGCTCATCAATCACCACTTGTGCGACCTCGTCGACAAACGGGCTCATGAGCATAACGTTGACGCCAAAGGGCTTATCCGTCTTGGCGCGCAGCTCATGAATCTGGTCGCGCAGCCAGTTTGCGTCGGCATTCATGGCCGCGATAATGCCTAAGCCGCCTGCCTCGGACACAGCAGATGCCAACGAGGCGTCGGCAATCCAGGCCATGCCACCCTGGAACACGGGCTTTTCGATGCCGAGCAAATCGCAGAGAGGAGACTTGAGCATCACTACTTCTCCAATGCCGCCTCGACCGTATCGACGAACTCGCCAACCGTCTTGGGGTTCTCCTCGGTATCGAGCTCAATGCCAAACTCGTCCTCGACGGCAACGAGGATCTCGACGGTACCCAGGCTGTCGAGGCCAATCTCCTCGAGCGTGGACTCGGGCTTCATCTCGACATCGTCAAGACCGGCGGTCTCGCGGATAACGTCGCAAACGCGCTCGAAGGTCTTCTGATCTGCCATGGTAGTTCTCCTTTGTTTGTGCCCTAGGGGCGTTTTTATTTCCTATGTGCGACTACTTCCAACGAAGCAGATAGCCACCTATATCCAGGCCGGCGCCAAATCCAACGAGGGCGATGGTGTCGTCCTCATTCAGTGCGTCGGTACGTGCCAGCCGGTCAAGCGCAAAGGGAATGCAGGCGCTCGAAATGTTGCCGGTCTCGCGTAGCGTTCGAACCACGCGCTCGTCTGGCACGCCGAGACGCTTGACCGCCTGACTCAGGATTCGTTCGTTAGCCTGATGGAATACAAAATGATCGATGTCTTCGACCGAAATGCCCGCATCGCTCGCAAGCTTATGGACCGTGTCGCAGATGGCGTTGACGCCGAACTTGAACACGCGGCGACCATTCATGGACAGCACGCTCGCGCTATCTGCGGAGTCCTTAAACGGCGAGGTGCCGACCAGACCGGGAACGCGCAACGTCTCGACGTCGGGCGCCGTCGAAAGCTCAACGGCAAGGGGGTTGTCTCCCCCAGCCCCTATCACTGCAGCGCCCGCGCCGTCGCCAAAGAGCACGCAGGTGGCACGGTCGGTCCAGTCGAGCGCGCGCGTCATCTGCTCGGCAGCAACGACAAGCACGCGCTCGGCACGGCCGCGGGCGATATAGCCCTCGGCGACATCGAGCGCAAATACGAAGCCGGCGCAGGCCGCCGAGACATCGAAGGCAGGGCACGTCGCGCCTAGTCGCTCAGCAACGGCACACGCCTCAGCGGGAACAAGGTGGTCACCCGTCGTCGTCGAGCAGACGATCAGATCCAGCTGGCTCGCGTCGATTCCGGACACCTGGAGTGCCCGCTCGCTCGCCGCTACAGCAAGGTCGTCAAGTAACTCGGTGGTGCAGACATGGCGGCTCTTGATACCGGTGCGGGTAAAAATCCACTCATCCGAGGTATCGAGGAACTCAGACAGCTCGTCATTGGAAACACTGCGCTTAGGAAGCGCCGAGCCTGTTCCAAGAATCGTGAAACCCATCACTAACCTCCTTTGAGTTGTTGACGTGTTTACATCGACCAAGAGAGGATAGCGCATTTCAGTCGTTGTTGACGTGTTAACATTAAATTGTCCAAATGCGACAAAGGCTTCACATTGTGTCTATCTCTCGACACCATTGCGCGATTGCCTTATTAACTTAGGAGGTAGCAGCCGTTATGGATGCCAAATTAACGATCGTCGACGTAACCGGATCGACCAACGATGACCTGCTCGAGGCAGGAAAACAGGGTGCGCCGCACGGCACAGGACTTGCCGCCCGCGCGCAAACGGCAGGACGCGGCCGGCGCGGCCACAAGTGGGATTCAACCGCCGGCAACCTATTGCTTTCGATTGTCCTGCGTTCATGCGTTAATCCCGCAAAGTACTCTGGTCTTGCCGCCGTCAGCGGCCTAGCGGTGCTCGAAGCACTCGAAAAGCAGGGTCTTGCAAACGAGATTGGCCTCAAATGGCCCAACGACCTGGTCGCGCGAGGACGCAAGCTCGGCGGCATTCTGGTCGAGGCCGCACGCGATAACGAAGGCAAACCTTTCGCCGTCTGCGGCATTGGTGTCAACGTAAACTACACGCCCCAAGAGGTGCCCGATGGCGGCCTGGCGGCAATTGGCCTCTCGGACCTCAACGAGAGCGTTCCCGCCGTCGACATGCTCCTCGATGTGGTCTATCACGCAGTTATAGACGCTGTAGATAGCTGGGCAGAGCGCCTCAACGCCAAGGAAGAAGACGCCGGTCCGCTCGCGCCCGTCCACGACGAATATATCGCTCACCTCAATTGGATCGGGAAGCACGTTATCGCCCGCTCCCCCGCTGGAGACGAGCTGGCACGAGGCATATTTAGAACGGTCGACGATTGCGGCCGCGCATGCATTGAGACCGAGAGCGGCTTGTGCGTCTTCCACTTCGAAGAAGCATCCTTGCGCCCCCTGAGCGAATAGGGCGCCGCAGCCGCCGGCTCGGCAGACGAATTCGCTATCCCAAAATCTAAACTCAAAACAAAAGGGCCCCGCTACCGTAACGGCAGCGGGGCCCTTTAAGCTATGAGCGATATCGCTTAGAGCTTGATGTCGATGTCGACGCCAGCGGGGAGGTCGAGACGCATGAGCGAATCAACGGTGCCCGAGGTGGGGTCGAGGATGTCGATGAGGCGCTTGTGGGTGCGCATCTCGAACTGCTCACGGGAGTCCTTGTTCACGTGCGGCGAGCGGATAACCGTGTACAGGTTGCGCTCGGTGGGCAGGGGGACAGGACCGGAAACGCGAGCGCCGGTCTTCTGAGCGGTCTCGACGATGAGCTTCGCGGACTGATCGACGACCTCGTGATCATAGCCCTTGAGGCGAATGCGGATCTTCTGGGTAGCCAACTTAAACCTCCAAAGAGTGCGAGAGATGCTCTCGCGGATTACGTAACAGGGAGCTCGAACTTAGGCGTTCTTGCTCATGACCTCGTCCACAATGGACTTGGGCGCGGGCTCATAAGAGTCGAACTGCATCGTGTAGGATGCACGGCCCTGGGTCTGGGAGCGAAGGTCGGTAGCGTAACCGAACATCTCGCCCAGCGGCACCTTGGCACGGATGAGCTTGCTGTTCTTGCGATCCTCCATGCCCTCGATCTTGCCGCGGCGACCGGAGAGGTTGCCCATAACGTCGCCCATGTACTGCTCGGGGGTCTCGACCTCGACAGCCATGATCGGCTCGAGCAGCTGCGGATCGGACTTCTTGAGGGCGTCCTTGATAGCCATGGAACCGGCGATCTTGAAGGCGGCCTCGGAGGAGTCGACCTCGTGGTAAGAACCGTCGAACAGGGTGACCTTGACGTCGAGGACCGGGAAGCCGGCGATAACACCGGTGTTCAGGGCCTCCTGGATGCCCTTGTCGATGGACGGGATGTACTCCTTGGGCACGACGCCGCCGACGATAGCGTTGACGAACTCGTAGCCGAAGCCCTCCTCCATCTTCTCGAGCTTGATGACGGCGTGGCCGTACTGACCGCGACCGCCGGACTGACGGACGAACTTGCCCTCAGCCTTCTCGACGTCGTGACCAGCGGTCTCGCGGTAGGCGACCTGGGGCTTACCAACGTTAGCGTCAACCTTGAACTCACGGAGCAGACGGTCAACGATGATCTCGAGGTGCAGCTCGCCCATGCCGGCGATGATGGTCTGGCCGGTCTCGTGGTTGGTGGACACCTGGAAGGTCGGGTCCTCCTCGGCGAGCTTGGTCAGAGCCAGGGACATCTTGTCCTGCTCGGCCTTGGTCTTGGGCTCGATGGCAACGTCGATAACGGGCTTAGCGAACTCGATCTTCTCGAGAACAATCTCCTTGCCCTCTTCGCACAGGGTGTCACCGGTGGTGGAGTTCTTGAAGCCGACGCAAGCGACGATGTCGCCGGCGGCAGCGTCGTCACGGTCAATACGCTCGGCGGCGTTCATCTCGAGGATGCGGCCGAGGCGCTCGCGCTGACCGTTGGAAGCGTTGACCACGTAGGAGCCGGACTCGGCGCGGCCGGAGTAAACACGGACGTAGGTGAGCTTACCGACGAACGGGTCGGTCATGATCTTGAAGACCAGGCCGGAGAAGGGCTCGTCGAAGGAAGGATGACGCTGGATCTCCTCGCCGGTGTCCGGATCGGTACCAGTGACGGCCTCGACGTCAAGCGGGCTGGGCAGGTAGTCAACGACAGCGTCAAGCAGCTCCTGGACGCCCTTGTTCTTGTAGGCGGAGCCCACGAAGACGAGGTTGAGCTCGTTGGCCAGAACGCCCTTGCGCAGAGCAGCTTTGAGCTCCTCGACGGTGAAGTCCTCCTCCATGAGGATCTTCTCCATGAGCTCGTCGTCAAAGCTGGCAGCAGCGTCGAGGAGCTCCTCGCGCTTGGTGGCAGCGATGTCGGCGAACTCAGCCGGGATCTCGTCCATCGGCTCGGGGTAGGTCATGCCCTTGTCGTCGGCCTTGAAGTCCCATGCGGTCATGGTGACGAGGTCGATGACGCCCCAGAAGTTGTCCTCGGCGCCCATCGGGACCTGAGCGGCCACAGCGTTGGCGTCGAGACGATCCTTCATGGTCTCGATAGCGTTGAAGAAGTCAGCGCCCACGCGGTCATACTTGTTGATGAAGGCGATGCGGGGGACGTTGAAGGTAGAAGCCTGACGCCAAACGGTCTCAGACTGAGGCTGAACGCCGGCAACGGCGTCGAAGACGGCGACAGCACCATCGAGGACGCGCAGGCAGCGCTCGACCTCGGCGGTGAAGTCAACGTGGCCCGGGGTGTCGATGATCTGGATGCGGTAGTCCTTACCGTCCTTGTTCCAGAAGCACGTGGTAGCAGCGGAGGTAATGGTTACGCCGCGCTCCTGCTCCTGAACCATCCAGTCCATGGTGGCAGCGCCCTCATGGACCTCACCGATCTTGTGGGTCTTACCGGTGTAGTAAAGAATACGCTCGGTCGTGGTGGTCTTACCGGCATCGATGTGGGCCATGATGCCGATGTTACGGGTATCGGAAAGCTTGTACTTAGGCTTAGCCATGTTAGTTCCTTACCTTAACTTACCAACGATAGTGAGAGAACGCGCGGTTGGCCTCGGCCATCTTGAAGACGTCCTCACGCTTCTTGACGGAAGCACCAAGACCGTTGGAGGCGTCGAGGATCTCGTTGGCGAGACGCTCGGCCATGGTCTTCTCCTTGCGAGCGCGGGAGAAGTTGACGATCCAGCGGATACCCAGAGCGGTGGAACGACGGGAGTTGACCTCCATCGGGACCTGATAGGTAGCGCCACCGACACGCTTGGGCTTAACCTCGAGCGTGGGCTTGACGTTGTCCATAGCCTTCTTGAAGGTAGCGAGAGCGTCGCCACCCTCGGACTTCTCGGCAACGATCTCGAAAGCGGTGTAAACGATGCGCTCAGCGGTGGCCTTCTTGCCGTCAAGAAGGACCTTGTTGATGAGCTGGGTCACCAGGCGGTTGTTGTAAACGGCGTCAGGCTGAACCTCACGACGATTAGCTGCTGCACGACGCGGCATGTGAAATCTCCTTAAGTGTCTACCGTGCGGCCCTTAGGCGGCACACGGCGAAAGTATCAAAACGTTATCTGGCTTATTTGGCCTTGGGGCGCTTAGCACCGTACTTGGAACGGGCCTGCATACGGTTCTGGACCGGAGCAGCGTCGTAGGCGCCACGGATGACGTGATAACGGACACCAGGGAGGTCACGGACACGACCGCCGCGGACGAGCACGATGGAGTGCTCCTGCAGGTTGTGGCCCTCACCCGGGATGTAAGCAGTAACTTCGATGCCGTTGACAAGGCGAACACGGGCAACCTTACGAAGAGCCGAGTTCGGCTTCTTGGGGCTCGTGGTGAAGACGCGGGTGCACACGCCGCGCTTCTGGGAGTTGTGCTGCAGAGCAGCGTTCTTGGACTTCTTGGGCACGGAACGACGGCCCTGGCGAACCAGCTGGTTAATAGTAGGCAAAGCGTACTCCTTCTCGAATGATTCCAGCTTTCTGTAAAGTGCAACGGCTTGAATCGAGGGGTCAGCATCCCCCTACGAAACACGCAGTTCGATAGGATACGTGGCGTTAGCTGTGCCGTCAACAGACCACGCCGCCGGGCGTATCCCAAAATAGGCACATTTCCGCAAACCCTACACAAAAGGAATCCCCTTCTGTGCGCTTGGGAGGATTCCCGGGCCGGGCGGCACAGGGGTTAAGTTTGCTGCTCTACAGTCCTGGCTCGCACGGAGGCCACATTAAGTGGCCTCCGGCTCGTGCGGAACTCGCGACAAACTTAACCCCTGTGCCACCCGGCCCGGGAATCCGGCGTGCTCGTCAGGAAAACGCTACCCGCCAAAAAGGGACAGGTTAATTTTGGTCGGTTTTATCTGGGGAAACGTCGCGCTCCAGCGGTGATCTGCTCTCACCTGTCGCATGGAAATCGGCGGCGTCTTCGGAAGTATATTGCTCGTTTTAACCGCCCATTTAACGCAAAATGGGCCGCTTCCCCTAGTAGGAAGCGGCCCCAAATCTTACGAATAGACAATGGTAAAGGGTTCCGACGTTTCGGCGTCCCCTGTTGAAGTGCAGCGTGTGCCCTCAAGCGTTACTGAGACCACTTGGTCGACATCAATCAACTTCGTTGGCACCCAAATGTTCTCTCCGCTATTGCGTGCCATCGAAACATAGAAATTGTACGCCCCTGCGTCGTCATCTTCGATAATCTGCTCCGATCCATCCTTGTAGCTGACGGTCAGTTTATGATCAACTGCTTCATAGCCCAGATCATAGATGTGCGTCTGGATGGAAAACGGGCTAATCTCAAGAGACGAGTCATCGGAGCTGAGTTCCTTTATATCAACGTGCGCTCCGACGTTAAACTCTGGCGTCGATACCTCGATCACCTTCGCATCCTCACCTTTGCCCTCCGTCCAGCTGATATTCCAGGTGACCGCATGTCCCAAATCTCGCTCGCGATCCCACGAGGCAAAGTACATCGTGCCATTAATGACCGTGTCGCTTGATGTGTCCTTATCAATTGTGCAGCGTGTGTCAGCCCATTCCTCGCCGAAGTTCATGCTGGGCGTGCCGATTCCTTGTTCTTCTTCACCATAGAGAACAAGTTCGCCAGTCTCTGCTGCCGGCTTGTAGTAGTTAACACCATTTGGATTGGATAGCGTAAACGTCACAGCACCGCAGCCGTTTTGGTCGATTGCCATCTCATGGATATCGAGCGTATAGCCGTTACCCTCGACGGACAGATTAACTTTCTGAACTGTGCCCTCCAGGCTTTGGGGCGCGATGCCATCACCGAACTCTCTGGTGTAGGTATATTTAGTTCCCGATGAGCCTCCGTTGGTCCAGGTAATGGAATCCCCGTTGCCGTGGTTTCCCCAAGCTGAGGCAAAATAGCTGGAATTGACAACGGCGTAGGCGACCCCTCCGGTCGCCAGCACTCCGGCAAGGCATCCGATCACGGCAACATACAGAGGCTTCGCGTGACCCTTTCGGCGAAGCGGCTCACCAGCAGCGGCATAAAGAACACGGTCAGCAAGATCGCTATCGGCTTGGACGGACTCGAAGGCCTGCTTGATTTGATTGGATTTCACGGTCGCCCTCCTCTAGGATGAATTTGAGCTTCGATCGACCGCGAGCTAAACGCGTTCGAACGGTCGCGGCCGGCACATGCAGTAACTCGGCAATCTCTGAAGTCGAAAAGCCCAGATAGTAATAGAGCACGATGGGAACACGGAATCGCTCCGGAAGTCGCATAACGTCTGACAAGGCCGCCTTGGTCTCATCCTGCGCCGCCGAAAGCGAATCGGTCAGACTTTCAATATCCTCCACGCGTCTCCACGGCTTTCGAAAGAGCGATTTGCATTCATTGATCGTGACCCGGATAAGCCATCGACGAAGATGTTCCCAACTTTCAAAATGTCCATCGCTTTTAAGCAACTTAAGAAAGACGTCTTGGGCAATATCGTCGGCATCGGCGCGATCGCGCAGGTACGTCAATGCGATTCGGAACACGACATCCCGGTGATCTTCGACCGCCTGTCTAAAAGCTTGTTCTTCCATAATCACCTCCCGGTGACGTTAATGGTTCTCGATGAGGCCCTCACCATAGATACGCTCTTGTCGGGCGAATTGTTTCAAATTCAAGCAGGAAAAACCTACCAAAATAAACCTGTCCTTTATTGGCAAGGGATCAATGGAACGCAACAGGTTGAGCATACGCAAGCGAGCGGCCCCCAGAGCGTACAAGGTGGCATGAAAAAGGCAGGGCATTGACCTTTTGGTCATGCCCTGCCTTTTGAATGACAGATTGTAGCTCTGGGGGCCGCGCAGCGACGGAGGTCGCCGCCGTTCGTTAGAACGGCGGAACTAGTTACTCCTCGTCGTTGTCCTTGGCCTCTTCGGCGTCGTCGGTGTCCACGAGCTGGTTGAGCAGCTCGTCGAGGGAAGCCATGTCCTCGTTGATGGCACCGTTGGCGGGAGCCTTCTTGTCGTCGATCGGAGCGCCCAGGAGCTCCTCGTCGGCGTCGGCGTGATGCGTCGGCGCGGCAGAGGTGCCCAGCAGGATATCGTCCGGACCGTCGGGGCTAAAGACCATCTGCAGCAGCTGCGAGAGATCTTCCTCGTCGGCGACGTCGTCGTTGTTCTCGAGGATGTAGAGCAGGTCGTGGGCCTCCAGGCCGTCACGGAGCTCCTCGATCGCCTTGGCACCAATACCATCGATGCGCAGCAGATCCTCCTCGGACTTGCCGACCAGGTCGCCGACCGTCTCGATGCCGACCTCGCTGAACTTGTTGGTCCAGCGCTGCGACACGCCCAGGTCGTCGAACAGGTACAGGCGAGCCTTCTCGGCGGAGATGGTATGGCCGTTGCGGGTGAACGAACCGTCAGCACCACCGAACTCGTCGTAGCCGGCCCAGTCGAGCTGCTGCGGGAGCTGCTCGTCCAGGTCCTTGAGCTCAACCGGAGCCCACTCGGGCAGCGACTTGGCGTTAGGCGAAGCCGGGCCGTCGATGTCCACGTAGCCGTCGGCCGTGCGATACGTCAGCTTGGCGTTGGCGTACGGCTTGAGGCCGGTACCAGCCGGGATCTTCTTACCGACGATGACGTTGGACTTAAGGTCGAGCAGGTGGTCGACCTTGCCCTCGATGGCAGCCTCGGTAAGGACACCGGCGGTACGGATGAACGAAGCGCTCGACAGCCAGGAGTCGATGTTGGACGCGACCTTGAGCGTACCCAGGATGACGGGCTCGGCCACAGGAGCCTGACCGCCCAGACGGGCAACGCGCTCGACCTCGTCGGCGAACTCGTAGCGGTCGACGTACTGACCGAGCAGGTACTTGGAGTCGCCGGGGTTGGTGATCTGAACGCGACGCAGCATCTGACGTGCGAGCACCTCGATGTGCTTGTCGTTCAGGTCAACGCCCTGACTGGTGTAGACGTCCTTGACGCTCTCGACGAAGGTGTGCATCGTCGACTCGATGTCGGTCAGCTTGCGCAGGTTGCGGAAGTTGACGAAGCCCTTGGTGATCTGGTCGCCGGCGCGAACCTCGCAGCCGTCCTCGATCTCGGGCATAAAGCGCACCGAAGCGGGGACGCGACGCTCGTCGAGGACACGGGTGTGATCCTCGGAGTCGGTGAGCGTCAGCACGTACTCGGACTTCTCGGGCTTAATCGAGAGGTGACCGGAGTACGGAGCCAGCTCGGCCTCGCGACCCAGAATCTTCTCGTTGACGTTGCCGACGATATCGAACATACGGCTGACCGTAGGCAGACCCTGCGTAATATCGTCGACGCCAGCGACGCCGCCGGAGTGAATGGTACGCATCGTAAGCTGCGTACCGGGCTCGCCGATGGACTGGGCGGCAATAATGCCGACGGCAGTACCGATAGCGACCGGGCGACGGGTGGAAAGATCCCAGCCGTAGCACTTCTGGCACACGCCGTACTTGGAGCGGCAGGTGAGCAGCGCGCGGAGCTTGACCTTCTTAAGGCCAGCATCGACCATCTTCTGGATGTCGGCGACCTTCTCGATGTAGCCGTCCTGCTCAAAGAGCACGGTGCCATCGGGAGCCACGACGTCCTCGATGAAGCAACGGCCGACGAGGTCGGTGTTGAGGTCGGTGGTGCCGGGGATGATGAGGTTGTAGGTGACGCCCTCGTGCGTACCGCAGTCCTCCTCGCGGACAATGACGTCCTGGGCCACGTCGACCAGACGACGGGTCAGGTAACCAGAGTCCGAGGTGTGGGATGCGGTATCGACCAGGCCCTTACGGGCGCCGTAGGTCGAAATGAAGTACTCGAGCGGCAGCAGGCCCTCGCGGAAGTTCGCCTTAATGGGAAGGTCGATCGTCTCGCCGGACATGTCTGCCATCAGGCCACGCATGCCGCCGAGCTGACGCAGCTGGGTCTTAGAACCACGGGCGCCGGAGTCGGCCATCATGTACAGCGGGTTCTCCTCGTCGAACATGTCGAGCATGAGCGCTGCAACCTTGTCGGTACAAGCGGTCCACTCGTTAACGACTTCGATGTGGCGCTCCGTCTCGTTGATGAAGCCCTCCTCGAAGTACTCGTTGATCTGGTCGACGTTGGCCTGGGCGCGATCGAGCAGCTCCTGCTTCTCGGCAGGGATGAGAGCGTCCCACACCGAGATGGTAAGGCCGGCGCGGGTAGCGTAGTGGAAGCCGGAGTACTTGATGGCGTCGAGGATCGGGCCGACCTTGGCCTCGGGGTAACGATCGCAGCAGTCGGCAACCAGCTTGGCCACATCGCCCTTGACCATCTTGTAGTTCATGAACTCATAGTCTTCGGGCAGGCACTGGCGGTTGAAGATGATGCGGCCGATAGAGGTCTCGAAGCGCGCGGTCTTGTTGCCGGTGACGTCGTAGTCGACAAACTCGTTCTTGCCGTTCTTGACGCGGAAGATACGGGTGCCGTCCTCGTTGATGACGTTGGCATCGGCAGCGGACACGCGGACTTGGATCTTGGCCTGCATGTCGACCTCGGAGCGGCAGTCATAGGCGTGCAGCGCGTCGTCGAAGCTCGAGAACACGTGGTTCTCGCCCGGCAGACCCTCGCGAACCTGGGTGAGGTAGTACACACCGATGATCATGTCCTGCGAAGGGATGTTGACCGGCTTGCCGGATGCCGGCGAGCGCAGGTTATTCGCAGAGAGCATAAGCACGCGAGCCTCGGCCTGAGCCTGGCTGGACAGCGGCACGTGGACAGACATCTGGTCGCCGTCGAAGTCGGCGTTGAAGGGCGAGCAGACCAGCGGATGCAGGTGGATAGCCTTGCCCTCGACCAGCACCGGCTCAAAGGCCTGGATGGACAGACGGTGCAGGGTCGGTGCACGGTTGAGCAGCACGACGCGGCCGTCGATGACCTCTTCGAGGATGTCCCACACAAAGGTGGCACCACGGTCGATAGCGCGCTTGGCGCCCTTGATGTTCTCGACCTTGCCGAGCTCGACCAGGCGCTTCATGACGAAGGGCTTGAAGAGCTCCAGCGCCATGGTCTTGGGCAGACCGCACTGGTGCAGCAGCAGCTTGGGGTCGGTAACGATGACCGAACGGCCGGAGTAGTCGACACGCTTACCCAGCAGGTTCTGACGGAAACGACCCTGCTTGCCCTTGAGGGCCTCGGCGAGCGACTTGAGCGGGCGACCGCCACGGCCAGAGACCGGGCGACCACGACGGCCGTTGTCGAACAGGGCGTCCACGGACTCCTGGAGCATGCGCTTCTCGTTGTTCACGATGATCGCGGGGGCGTCCAGGTCGAGCAGGCGCTTGAGTCGGTTGTTACGGTTGATCACGCGACGGTACAGGTCGTTGAGGTCGGACGCGGCGAAGCGGCCGCCGTCGAGCTGGACCATCGGGCGCAGATCGGGCGGAATGACCGGGATGACATCCAGGATCATGTTCGCGGGGCTGTTGCCGCCCTTCAGGAAGGCGTCAACGACCTCGAGGCGCTTGACGGCCTTCTCGCGCTTCTGCTTCTGGGAATCCTCGTCGGCGATGATGGCCTTGAGCTTCTCGGCCTCTGAAGGAAGGTCGATGGCAGCGAGCAGGTCGCGGACGGCCTCGGCACCCATGCCACCCTTGAAGTACATGGAGTAGTAACGGGTCATCTCGCGGAACAGCGGCTCATCGGAAATGAGGTCGCGCTCGCTGAGCTTCATGAAGGCGTTGAAGGCGTCCGTGCGGAGCTGCTTCTCGTCCTTGCACTCTTCCTCGATGTCGACGATGCCAGAGGCGATCTCCTCGGGGGTCAGCGGCTCCTCGTCGGAGAACTCGTCAAAGTTCTCGGGGTTGCCCTGCTCCTTGAGGGACTCGATCTGGCGGGCGCACTCGGCATCGATCTCTTCCAGATCGGCGGCGAGCTCCTCGCGCAGGTCGTCGGCGTCGGCCTCGCGAGCCTCGTAGTCGACCTCGGTGATGATGTAGCTGGCAAAGTACAGAACCTTCTCGAGGTCCTTGGACTTGATGTCGAGCATACGGCTCATCGGGAAGCTCGTGGGGCTCTTGAAGTACCAGATGTGGGACACGGGAGCGGCGAGCTCGATGTGGCCCATGCGGTCGCGACGCACCTTGGCCGAGGTGACCTCGACGCCGCAGCGCTCGCAGACGATGCCCTTAAAGCGGATGCCCTTGTACTTGCCGCAGGAGCACTCCCAGTCCTTGGCGGGACCGAAGATCTTCTCGCAGAACAGGCCGTCCTTCTCGGGCTTGAGGGTACGGTAATTGATGGTCTCCGGCTTCTTGACCTCACCGTGCGACCAGGAACGGATCTGGTCGGCGGAGGCAAGGGAGATCTTTACCGAGTCAAAATCAGTAGCTTCGAAATCTGCCACAGTCAACTACTCCTTATCAGTGGTCGTGGCGGCGACAGCCTCGGGCGCCTCGTCGGTCTCGGCATCCTCGGCCTCGACGTCGGCGTCAACGCCGGCGAGCGCAGCCAGGTCGTCGAGAGCAGAGGTCTCCTCGGCGGTCACAGGGGCGGAGGCGTCCTCGTCAGCATCGTGCATGGGCTCGATGTCCAGTGCGAGGGAGCGAATCTCCTTGACGAGAACCTTGAAGGACTCGGGGATACCCGGGACAGGAACGTTCTCGCCCTTGACGATGGACTCGTAGGTCTTGACGCGGCCCACGGTATCGTCGGACTTGACGGTCAGGATCTCCTGCAGGACGTTGGAAGCACCGTAAGCGTACAGTGCCCAAACTTCCATCTCGCCGAAACGCTGGCCGCCGAACTGAGCCTTGCCGCCCAGCGGCTGCTGGGTAACCAGGCTGTAAGGGCCGGTCGAACGGGCGTGGATCTTGTCGTCGACCATGTGGCCGAGCTTGAGGATGTAGGACGTACCCACGGTAATGGGCTCGCGGAACTCCTCGCCGGTGCGGCCGTCGAACAGGCGGGTCTTGCCGCGCTCGTCAAGCTGGGTGACGAACTCGGGGCGCATGTGATCGCCAAAGGCAGCGGTGGCCTTGTTGAGCATGTTCTTGTTAGCACGACGAATGACCTCGGCGATCTCGTCCTCCTTGGCGCCGTCGAAGACAGGCGTCGCGGTGAAGAACGGACCGGGGACGTACTTGTCGGAGTCGGCCTGCTCGGTATCCCAACCGCAGGCAGCAGCCCAGCCAAGGTGGCACTCGAGCAGCTGACCGACGTTCATACGCGAAGGAACGCCCAGCGGGTTGAGGATGACGTCGATCGGGGTACCGTCAGCCATGTAGGGCATGTCCTCGACCGGCAGAACGTTACAAATAACACCCTTGTTGCCGTGGCGGCCGGCGATCTTATCGCCCTGCTGAATCTTACGACGCTGGGCGACGTAGACGCGCACCTGCTCGTTGACGCCGGGAGCCAGGTCGTCGCCGTTCTCGCGGCTAAAGCGGACGACGTCGATGACGCGGCCATAAGCGCCGTGAGGCATCTTAAGGGAGGTGTCGCGGACGTCGTGGGCCTTGGCACCGAAGATGGCGCGCAGCAGGCGCTCCTCGGCGGTCAGAGCGCTCTCGCCCTTAGGCGTGACCTTGCCGACCAGGATGTCGCCAGGGCCGACCTCGGCGCCGATGCGGATGATGCCGTCCTCGTCGAGGTTGGCAAGCATGTCCTCGGAGAGGTTCGGGATCTCGCGGGTGATCTCCTCGGGACCGAGCTTGGTGTCGCGGGCGTCGATCTCGTGACGGGTGATGTTGATGGTCGTCAGCAGGTCCTCGGCCACCAGGCGCTCGGACACGACGATACCGTCCTCGTAGTTAAAGCCTTCCCACGGCATGTAGGCCACGGTGAGGTTCTGACCCAGTGCGAGCTCGCCGTGATCGGTCGAAGGACCGTCGGCCAGAGGCTCGCCCTGCTCAACGGTGTCACCGACGCGCACGAGCGGACGGTGGTTGATGCAGGTGGACTGGTTGGAGCGCTGGTACTTGGCCAGGTGATACTCGTCCATGCCGCCGGCATGCTTGACGATAATCTTGGCGGCGTCGGCAAAGATGACCTCGCCGGCGTTCTTGGCCAGGGTGACCTCGCCGGAGTCCAGAGCAGCGCGACGCTCCATGCCGGTACCGACATAGGGAGCGGCGGGGTGAACCAGCGGCACGGCCTGACGCTGCATGTTAGCGCCCATCAGCGTACGCTTGGCGTCGTCGTGCTCAAGGAACGGGATCAGCGTGGCTGCGACGGAGAGCATCTGACGCGGCGAGACGTCCATGTAGTCGACGTCCTCGACAGGCACGTCGGCGGGAGCGCCGAAGGAGCCGTCGAAGTCGCGGGTACGGGCGATCACGGTGTGCGGACGGACGATCTTGCCCTCGGCATCGGTCGTGATGAACTCGTTGGTCTTGGGATCGAGCGGCGTGTTGGCCGGCGCGATGACGTGCTTCTCTTCCTCGTCAGCGGTCATCCAGTCGATCTGGTCGGTGGCAACGCCGTTCTCGACGCGACGGAACGGAGCCTCGATGAAGCCATACTCGTTGACGCGGGCGTAGAGGGCGAGCGAGCCGATCAGGCCGATGTTGGGGCCTTCGGGGGTCTCGATCGGGCACATGCGGCTGTAGTGCGAGTTGTGAACGTCGCGGACGGCCGTCGGCACGTTGGTGCGGCGGCTGGAGCCCGACTTGTGGCCGGCAAGACCGCCAGGGCCGAGTGCGGACAGACGGCGCTTGTGGGTCAGACCGGTCAGGGGGTTCGCCTGGTCCATGAACTGCGAGAGCTGCGAGGAACCGAAGAACTCCTTGATGGAGGCAACGATCGGGCGGATGTTGATGAGCGACTGCGGGGTGATCTCGTCGATGTCCTGGGAGCTCATGCGCTCACGGACGACGCGCTCCATACGGCTCATGCCGATACGGAACTGGTTGGCGACGAGCTCGCCGACGGTACGGATGCGGCGGTTGCCAAAGTGGTCGATGTCGTCGACCTTGAAGCCCTGCTCGCCGGCAGCGAGGGACAGGAGGTAGCGCAGCGTCGCGACGATATCCTCGTCGGTGAGCACCGTGACCTCTTCCTCGGTGGTGAGGTTGAGCTTCTTGTTGACCTTGTAACGACCGACGCGGGCCAGGTCGTAGCGCTGCGGGTTGAAGAGCAGACCCTCGAGCAGGCTGCGGGAAGCGTCCACGGTGGGAGGCTCGCCCGGGCGCAGGCGACGGTAGATCTCGATGAGGGCGTCCTCGCGGGTGAGGGCGGTGTCGCGCTCCAGGGTGCGCTTGATCACATCGGAGTTGCCGAGCAGCTCGATGATGTCGTCGTTGGTGACGGCGATGCCAAGGGCGCGCAGGAACATCGTGGCGCTCTGCTTGCGCTTACGGTCGATGGAGACCATGAGCTGGTCGCGCTTGTCGACCTCAAACTCAAGCCAGGCACCGCGGGACGGGATGATCTGGGCCTTGTAGATCTGCTTGCCTGAATCCATCTCGGAGCTGTAGTACACGCCCGGGGAGCGGACGAGCTGCGAGACGACGATACGCTCGGTACCGTTGATGATGAAGGTGCCCTGATCGGTCATCATGGGGAAGTCGCCCATAAAGACGAGCTGCTCCTTGATCTCGCCGGTCTCCTTGTTGGTGAGACGGACGTCGGTCAGAAGCGGAGCCTGATAGGTCATATCCTTCTCGCGGCACTCCTCGACGGTGTGCGCGGGGTCGCCGAACTGATGCTCGCCGAAGGTAACCTCGAGAACATGGTTCTGGCTCTGGATGGGGCTGGATTCCTTGAACGCCTCACGAAGGCCCTCGTCCTTAAAACGCTCAAAGGATTCCCTTTGAACAGAGATAAGGTTGGGGAGCTCCATGGCCTCCGGGATTTTCCCGAAGCTGACGCGCTTGCGCTCAGTGGCAGTGTATGCGTAGGTCACCAGGTTTTTCCTCCTTCACGGAAATGCTCGGTGGGTTGGCGAGGCATAGCTTCGCCAGTTATCGCAACCTAATAGTTTATCAGGTAGCGACCGTTGGGCAAGAAAAGCCTTGACGCGATTGAGTTTTTGGAGTAGCAAAGTTTTTCGACAGAAAACACGCAGGTAGATGTATGTGTATCGAACATATGTTCATATATTTTCTGTGAACAGAGAGCCGGAAATCGCAGCTCTTATAAAAAACGGGCGCGAACCGAGGTCCGCGCCCGTAAATGTCGATGTCCGAAGGCTTACTTGCGCATCAATCCGCCGCGCTCGTCGATGGCGTCCCAGAAGGCGCCGGCAAAGCGAGGATCGTTTGCAGCCATGAGGGCGTTGGTGGCCATCCAACCAGACGGGGTACCGGTATCGTAGCCCGACAGCGGGTCGATAACGACAGCGTACATGGCCTCGCGGTCGAGCGAGCGGGCCATGGCGTCGGTCAGCTGGATCTCGCCGCCCTTACCGGCCTGCTGATCGGCCAGCAGGTCCATGACCAACGGGCTCAGCAGGTAGCGACCAACGATGTACAGGTTGGACGGAGCCGCCTCGGGAGCGGGTTTCTCGACCAGACCACCGATGCGCCAAACGGCACCGGGCTCGTCATCGGCGGCATTCTCGAAGCCCTCGAGAGAGCCCACGCGATCGCCGGCGATGACGCCATAGCGGCTGACTTCCTCGGGAGCGCACGCGGCAACGGCGATAACCGAAGCGCCACCGTGCTCCTTGGAGACAGCGAGCATCTTGTCACAGATGTCGCGGTTGGGCACAACATAGTCGCCCAGAAGAACCAGGAAGTTCTCCCCTGCCACAGCGTCGGCAGCAGAGCGAATGGCGTGACCGAGGCCCTTGGGCTCGTACTGATAACGGAAGTCGACCGGCATACCACCCGCATGGGCGACGGCGTCGGCATAAGCATCCTTGCCGCGCTCGCGCAGCAGGTTCTCGAGCGAGCGATCGGGCTGGAAGTAGCTCAGCAGCTCGGGCTTACCGGGAGAGGTAACGATGATGGCATCGTCGACCTCCTCGGGGTCGAGTGCCTCCTCAACGACATACTGAATGACCGGCTTGTCGAGCACCGGCAGCATCTCTTTGGGCGTGCACTTGGTGCCAGGCAGAAAACGCGTGCCAAAACCGGCGGCGGGGATGATTGCCTTCATGTTATTCAAGGATCCTTTCGCAGGCGCAGAATGCGCCCTGTGCGTGCGGCACGGCGGCCGCAGACCAAATTGCGATACCGGTTTATCTTACCGCCGTTAATTAACGTTAATGCAGGCAAGCACCATTCTTCAGCAGGTCAACGCAAATTATTGCTCGAATGGTGCAATTTTACGCCCCAGCGGTAACGGGATTAGCACGGCGAAGACAACGGTGTTCTGTATGCCGAGCAATGGGAATGAGGGGTCATAACAAAAAAGACGGGGCTCGCATAGCGAGTCCCGTCTGCAAAGAAATCTGGCGAGAAAGCCTGATTACTTGAGGGTGACAGCAGCGCCAGCAGCCTCGAGCTTCTCCTTGGCAGCCTCGGCGTCCTCCTTCTTGGCACCCTCGAGAACAGCCTTGGGAGCGCCCTCGACGACCTCCTTGGCCTCCTTCAGGCCAAGGTTGGTGAGCTCACGGACGGCCTTGATGACCTGGATCTTGTTGTCGCCGAAGCCCTCGAGCACGACGTCAAACTCGGTCTTCTCCTCGGCCTCAGCAGCGCCAGCAGCGGGAGCGGCGACAACGGCGGCAGGAGCAGCGGCGGAAACGCCGAAGGTGTCCTCGATAGCCTTAACGAGCTCGGAAGCCTCGAGAAGGGTCATTTCCTTAAGAGCATCGATGATCTCATCGGTGGTAAGCTTAGCCATTTCTAAGTCCTTTCGGTTTCCGTGTCTGTGCACGGAGATCAGTTAAAACACGGCGCGAATGCGCCAGGGGTGCGGCGTTGCCGCCGCGGGTGAAAACAGCGACTAGGCTGCCTTCTGCTCGGAGACCTGCTGGATCGAACGAGCGAGACCAGAGGAAACGCCGTTGACGCAGACAGCGATGTCGCGAGCGAAACCGGAGATGAGACCGGCGATCTGGCCGAGAAGCTGGTCCTTGGTGGGCAGCTCGGCGATAGCCTTAACATCATCAGCGGAAACGGCCTTGCCGTCGGAGATACCGCCCTTGATCTCAAGGACGCCCTTGGACTTAGCGGCGAAGTCCTTAAGGGCCTTAGCGGCCTCGACCGGCTCGGTCTCGTAGAACACATAAGCGACGGGGCCGGCGAGGATCTCGTCGATCTCGGGCTGCTCCTGGTTCTTGAGAGCGATCTTGACCAGGTTGTTCTTGTAGACCTTCATCTCGGCGCCGAACTCGCGAAGCTGGTGACGCAGCTCCTGAGCCTGCTTAACCGTCAGACCGTTGTAGTTGACGACAAACAGACCGGCGTTCTCGGCGATACGGGACTCGATCTCTGCAACTTTGTCGATTTTGTACTGCTGGGGCATGAATTACACCTCCTCGAATTCTTTCCGGGCACGGTCCGCCACAAGGACGTGACGGGGGCATGTCCAAAAAGAAAGCCCCCGCGCTGCATGAGCGACGGGGGCGAGAAGACATATCTACTCGACCACCTCGGCTGGCGGGAAGTCCCATTAAGCTCGCGGGTAAGACCCGTTTGCGCCGGCTGTCTCTGGCAGCGGATTCGTGCGTGAACCGAAAGTATTATGGCGGGGGCCCCGGCGTCGGTCAACGGGCACGAGGATTCGTACACAAACCCTGCATACGCTCCGGTCCGAGGGGCCGGGTTGAGATTTTCGCTCGGTCAAGTCCTGGCTCGCACGAAGAGCACATTAAGTGCTCTTCGGCTCGTGCGGAATCTACGAAAACCTTGCGCCTGGCCTTCGACGGCGCGTGCCTGCGTTGACTTTGGGGCAGCCCGGTTTTACGTTGGCCGGCACGCCCCACTCATAATGCTTGGGTCGGTGGGCTGATGTGTTGCGTCCCTGATGGCTACAGGGTTGAAACGAAGGTGGACAGGCGGCGGAGGCCTTCGTCCAGATCTTGGTCGGAGACGCAGTAGCTTAGGCGGATGTGGCCTTCGGTGCCGAAACAGTCGCCTGGGACTAGGGCTACGTTTGCCTCTTTGATGGCTTTGATGCAGAAGTCTTCGCTTGTTAGGCCGAATTGTTTGATGCTGGGGAAGGCGTAGAAGGCACCTGCCGGTTCCACTACGTCGAGGCCCATGGCGTCTAAGGCTGCGAGCACGCGTTCGCGGCGGGCTCGGTAGACTTCGAGCATGGGGGTGGGGTCGACGGTCAGAGCTCGGGCTGCGGCGTCCATTTCGAAGGAGACGGCGCTCGATACTAGGTATTGGTGGGCCTTTGCGATCTCGGCGATGACGGGAGCTGCCGCTGCGAGCCAGCCCAAGCGCCAGCCGGTCATGGCCCAGGGCTTGGAGAAGCTCTCGATGACCACCGTCTGGTCGCGCAGCTCCGGATGGCGCTGGGCAAAGCGCTCGTAGCCGTCCGCGTAGACCAAGCGGTTGTATACGTCGTCGCAGACTACGTATATGCCCGTCTGCTCTGCCACGCGCGCCACGACGTCGAGCGATGCCGCGTTGAGAATGCAGCCCGTGGGATTGTTGGGCGAGCAGATAACGACGGCCTTGGTCGCCGGGGTCACACAGGCGCGAAGCGCATCCTCGTCAATCTGAAATTGCGCAGGCTCCGTATCCAAAAAGACCGCTTTGGCGTGATTGGCTACGACGATGCTCTCGTACAGGCCAAAGGCCGGCGTGGGGATAATGACCTCGTCGCCGGGGTTGAGCATGGCCATAAACGTAGCCGACAGGGCCTCGGTCGCGCCGTCGGTCAGGATGACCTCGTCGGCCGAAAACGTAAGGCCCGCGTCCCCCATGTAGGCAGATAACGCCTCACGCAGGGCGGGGCGACCGTTGTTGGGCGGATAGTGCGTGTCACCGCGGTCCAGTGCGGCGGTCACCTCGGCGCTAATCACATCGGGCGTGGGAAAATCGGGCTCGCCAAGCGCAAGCGCAATGCACCCCGGGTGCTGGGCGGCGAGCGCGTTAATCCGACGGATGCCGGAGGGCTTAAGCGTGGCAAGCGAGGTATTCATGGACAGACGCATGGCGTTCCTTTCGTAAGGGTTGCACTAGGATAGCGCGGCGAGGCGCCGCCGGACGGTGTAACCTAAACGGAAATGAACCGGAAAGGAGGCGGCATGGAGACGGCCGCACGCGGCGATGTACCAAAAACACTGCATAACATCGCGTTTGTCAGTATTTCCGAGAGCGCCGATCTTGAGTTTTTGCTCTGGGACCTGCAGGATGCCATCGCCGCCTATGCACAGCTTTCCGGCACTGTACTCCCCCGCCCAGTCGACTTGAAGGCAAATGACGCCGGCAGCGTTGCCGATGGCATCGTGCTGGCCATTGAAGATGTGGCTGACGATGAGACGTTGACAGCTATCGAGCAGGCGCTTGAGCGCTTTGGCGGTACGGGAACGCGCGTCTATGCCGCGATTCGAGCCGCACAAGAGGGCACTGAGCAGGCGCGTGGGACCGCCGTTCGCCTGCACAAGGTATGTGAGCGCCATGACCAATTGTGGTGTGGCGGCGTTGCCATCTGCGCCGGCAGCGGCATCGCGGCGCTTCGCCATTCCCCACGTATGGGCCTCTTGCGCCGACCATTTTCGGAAGCGATGGATAAGCTTGTGGGCGCCGTGCGCATAGGCTGCTCCATTGAGCATGCGCAGCTGCTGGGCGGTGGCAATGCCGGTAGCGTCGATACCGACGGTATGGTGCGCGCTAGGCCTGCTGTGCCCGCGCTAATCTGGCGCGCTATCATCAAACGCCTCGGCGCCCATGCTCAATCAGATATCTAAATTACAGGGCGCCCCAGTCAACGGCTTCGTGCCAATGCTCAACAAGACGCTCCAGACGCCAGGCGGCATTGGCGGGACTTGTCGAGGGCAGGACGATGGCGGGCAGCCCGGTGCGTTCTTGTAGATAGCGCTTGTAGAGCCGGCCAGCTGTACCACCGTTGCATATCACCTGCTCAATGGGAGCTGCGCCGGCAATGCGCTCGACATGCGCCGGAACGACGTTTTTGATGCTCGCGTCGCTTGAGCCCTTGATGTCACAGCTCTCGATCACGTCCCACAGGGCCACACCGCCGTTGAGCAGCATAGCCCGCTTGGCAGCAACCGAGGCGTCGAGCGTCGCGGGCTCGCCGCTCGCCAAAGAGTCTCCCTCGTTGGGCGGCACGGGCACACCGAGGCACGCGGCCATCACACGCCAAAAGCGATTCTGAGGGTTGCCGTAATAAAAGGCGTTGGCGCGCGAAAGCACCGAGGGAAACGATCCGAGCACCAAAACGCGCGAGTGCTGGTCGAACACGGGCTCAAACCCATGCTCAATATGTTGATAGCCCTCGTCAGACACAGGCATGGGCTAGGCTCTCAACAGATAGCGCACCTCGTAGGGTGCAAGCTCAAGGGCACCCGTTAGCTCGACTGTGGGCGCGCCGTCGGCAAGCAGGTCGACGAAGGAGCCGTTGAGCTCGCCGGCTCCAAAGGTGTAAGGCTCGCCCACGGCGTTCACCGCCACGAGCACCGTCGCGCCGTCACAGGCGCGCTCGAACAGCAGCTGCTTGTTCTGGATCACCACGTTGCGATAGGCACCGTAGTTGAGAGCACGGGCCGCCGCGTCGTCGGCCGAGCGAAGGTGCGCAAGCTGCGTGATAAACGCCGTCAGCTCGTTGGGCGCAGGCTCATCGAGCGCAGGTCGCAGCGCCCAGTCGCCATCGGGGCCACCCTTTTCACCGGCAATTCCCCACTCGCTGCCATAGTAGACGCACGGGATGCCCGGCATGCCAAAGAGCATGCCATAGGCGGGACGCAGGCACGACTTGTCGGTGAGGATACTTGCCAGGCGCGGCACGTCGTGGTTGTCGACAAACGACAGCAGATGCTTGCCGCGATAAATGCACCACGGGTCACCGCCAAACTGGCGATGCAGCGAGTGGGCGATCTCGAACATGTTGACCGAGTTAAAGCCGGAGTACAGGCCCTTGTAGCACTCGTAGTTGGTGCAGGAGTCAAGCATCTCGTCATTGACGATCTGGTTGTAGTCGCCGTGGAGCGTCTCACCAATCAGCACAAAGTCGGGCTTGAGCTCACGGGTAAAAGTATGCAGGCGGCGCATAAAATCGCGATCGAGCATATAGGCGACGTCCAAGCGCAGGCCGTCGATGCCAAAGCCCTCGGCCCAGCGACGCACGGACTCAAGCAGGTAATCGACCACGGCGGGGTTTTGCAAGTTGAGCTTCACAAGCTCAAAATGGCCTTCCCAGCCCTCGTACCAAAAGCCGTCGCCATAGCAGGAGTCGCCGTCAAAGCTAATGTGGAACCAGTCCTTGTAGGGCGAGTCCCACTTGCGCTCCTGGACATCGCGGAAGGCCCAAAAACCGCGACCGACATGGTTGAAGACGGCATCAAGCACCACACGGATGCCATGGGCGTGCAGCGTCTCGCATACGGCGGCAAAGTCGGCATCCCCACCCAGGCGACGGTCGATATGGCGCAGGCTGCGCGTATCGTAGCCATGGCTATCAGACTCGAGCGGTGGGTTGATGAGCACGGCGCCAACGCCGAGTTTCTGCAGGTAGTCGGCCCATTGGGCGATCTTTATGATGGGGGCATCGGGGCTAGCTGTGGCATCGGCGGCCTGGGCGAGCTCATCCTCGGCAACGGGCGCGGCATTCTCGCGCGGAGCTCCACAAAAGCCCAGCGGATAAATCTGATAGAACGTCGTCTCGTATGCCCACATAGCAACCTCCCGGTAAGCGCAACACAACGACATCCATTGTATGCCCAGCTTGTATCCTCTTCCCCAAAATATGTTGCGGTGGAATAGTTCCTGCCTTGGCCTTCAGAGACCTTAAACAGGAACTATTCCACCGCAACTGATGAGGGGACGTGATTAGGCGACGGGCTTTGCGCGGCGTATGGCCGGGAACAGCACCGTAATGGCGAGGATAACGCCCACGACGGTAATCGCCCCGCCCGCGAAGCCAATCCAGGAGATACCGGGACCCGAAACCACGGAGCCGCCGATCGCGGTGCCCGTGCCGATGCCGAGGTTAAACAGGCCCGAGAAGATCGACATGGCGACGGCCGACGAATCCGCCGGCGTGTACTTGATGAGCTCGGCCTGAAACGCCACGTTAAAGGCCGTGGAGCAGCAGCCCCATAGCGCGCAAACAGCGAGAACGGCGACGAGCGACGGTGCAACCGGACCCATGAGCAGCAGAGCCACAGGCACGCCGGAGAGTGTGATAGCCAAGAACGGAAAGCGATGGCCATCGAACAGTCGGCCGAACAGCCAGCTTCCGAGCAGACCGGAGCAGCCAAACGCCGTCAGCGTCATGGTGATGGCGCTTGCGTCGACATGGGCGACCTGCGCCAGGAAGGGCTCGATATAGCTGTAACCCGCGTAGTAGCCGGTCGCCATAAAGACCGTGACCGCGTAGAGCGCGATGAGGAACGGGTTCTTGAGCAGCTCGGGCAGCTGTTTGACGGTAAAGCGCTCGCCCGCCGGCATGACCGGGAACACCGCTGCCTGGTACACCACCGCGGCGGCAGAGAAGGCACCGACCACGGCGAATGTCATGCGCCAGCCCACGGCCAGCCCGATGGCGCGGCCGATAGGCAGGCCAAAGATCTGCGCGATGGACGAGCCCGTGGCGATCATGCTAATGGCGAGCGCCCCGTGGCGACTGTCGACCAGGCGCGAGGCCATGATCGAGGCGACCGACCAGAACACGGCATGCGCGCAGGCGACCACCAGACGCGCGCAAACCAAAATAGGATAGGTGGGCGCCACGGCGGACAAGAACTGGCCGAGCGAAAACACGGCCAAAACGCCCAGCAGCATCCGCTTGAACTCAAAGCGCGAGGCAAACACCATGAGTGGCAGCGACAGCAGCATGACACCCCAGGCGTAGACCGAAATCATGATGCCTGCCTGGGCCTCGGTGAGCGAGAACGATGCGGCAATATCAGTCAGAAGGCCAATGGGCATGAACTCTGATGTGTTGAACACGAACGAACAGCAGGCGAGCCCGATAAGCGGGAGCCACTGCTTGAGCGAGATGCCATCTTGTCTTGCCTGAGTCATGTAGGAAACCTCTCCGATTGTCTTGGGCGGTGGGCGATTATATAGCAACGGCCCCGCATCCGTCAGTACAGATGCAGGGCCGCAATCAACTCAATACACAGAGGTTGTACCGTCAATAAATAGCTAAGCCAACCCCAGCAATATGCCCGCCGAATGCACGACAAACGCCACGATCCAGGCGACCGTCACCTGAAACGCGAATACAGCCACGGCATAGCGCGCGCCCAGCTCACTCTTGACGGCGCCGATTGCCGCTACGCAGGGCGGGTACAGCAGCGTAAAGACCAGGAACACGTAAGCGGTAAACGGCGAAAACATGGTCGGCAGTGCCGCGGGCGAGGTCGCGCCCAAAAGCACGGTGAGGGTCGAGATGACACTCTCCTTGGCGATAAGTCCGGTGACGAGCGCCGTGGATGCACGCCAGTCGCCAAACCCAAGCGGCGTCAGCGCCGGTGCGATAATGCTACCCAGACCGGCAAGTAGGCTCTGCGACTGATCGGCGACCACATTAAAGCGAATGTCGAACGTCTGAAGGAACCAGATGACCACGGTAGCGGCAAAGATAATGGTAAAGGCCTTGGTAATAAAGTCCTTGGCCTTATCCCATGCCAGCATCACCGTCGTCTTGACGCTCGGCAGGCGGTAATTGGGAAGCTCCATGATAAACGGCACCGGGTCGCCCTTAAATGCCGTGCGGTTGAGCATCAGGGCGGCAATGCAGCCGACCACGATACCGATCAGATAGAGCGAGACCATGGCGGGAACTGTCGCCTGCGGGAAAAACGCCCCGCACAGCAGACCGTAGACCGGCAACTTGGCCGAGCAGCTCATGAACGGCGTGAGCATGACCGTCATCTTGCGGTCGTGCTCGGATGGGAGCGTACGGGTCGACATGATAGCCGGCACGGTGCAGCCAAAACCGACGAGCATAGGCACGAAGCTGCGGCCCGACAGGCCAAAACGACGCAGTACCTTATCCATGACAAAGGCAACGCGCGCCATGTAGCCCGAGTCTTCCAGAATGGAGAGGAACAAAAAGAGCACGACGATAATCGGCAGGAAGGTCAGCACGCTGCCCACGCCCGTAAGCACGCCGTCAACAGCCAGCGAGCGCACCACGTCGTTGGTGCCGAACGCCTTGAGGCCCGCATCGGCCGAGGCGATGACGGCAGCGATGCCGTCCTCCATGAGCCCTTGCAACGCCGCGCCGATCACGCCAAACGTCAGCCAAAAGACGAGGCCCATGATCACCAGGAACGCCGGAATGGCTGTGTAACGACCTGTCAGGATGCGGTCGATCTTGACGGAGCGCACATGCTCGCGGCTCTCGTGCGGCTTGACGACGCAACGCCCGCACACGTCGCCGATAAAGGTAAAGCGCATGTCGGCCAGCGCGGACAGGCGGTCGGTGCCCGCCTCACCCTCCATCTGGGTGATGATGTGTTCGATAGCGTCAAGCTCGTTGCGGTCCAGGTGAAGTGCCTCGGTTACAAGCTCGTCGCCCTCAACCAGCTTGGTCGCCGCAAAACGCACCGGAATATGCGCCGTCGCGGCATGGTCCTCGATAAGGTTGGCGATGCCGTGGATGCAGCGATGCAGTGCGCCGCCGTCCGGGCCATCGGGTGCGCAGAAGTCCAGGCGGCCGGGGCGCTCGCGGAAACGCGCCACGTGCAAGGCATGATCCACCAGCTCGCCGATACCCTCGTTGCGGGCAGCGCTAATGGGAACAACAGGCACGCCCAACAGGCTCTCGAGCAGGTTGACGTCCACGGCGCCGCCGTTGGCCGTCACCTCGTCCATCATGTTGAGCGCGATGACCATGGGGCAATCGAGCTCCATAAGCTGCAGCGTCAGGTACAGGTTGCGCTCGATGTTGGTAGCGTCGATGATGTCGATGATGGCGTCGGGATGCTCATCCAGGATAAACTGGCGGCTCACGATCTCTTCGCCCGTATACGGCGACAGGGAGTAAATGCCGGGCAGGTCGGTAACGCTCGCCTCGGGATGGTTGCGGATGGTGCCATCTTTGCGGTCGACCGTCACGCCGGGAAAGTTGCCGACGTGTTGGTTGGAGCCCGTCAGCTGGTTGAACAGCGTGGTCTTACCGCAGTTTTGGTTGCCGGCGAGGGCAAAATGCAGCGGTGCGCCCTCGGGCACGGCCGTCTTTGCCGCGCGGGGCGAATACATCCCCTCGCCGAGGGCCGGGTGCTCCGTTGTGCCGATTGCGGCGTTAACGCGCGGACCCGTATCGGTGTCGTGAATACCCACGAGCTCAATGCGAGCGGCATCGTCCTTGCGCAGCGTCAGTTCGTAGCCACGCAGGCGAATCTCGAGCGGGTCGCCCATGGGGGCGTACTTCATCATGGTGACTTCGGTACCCGGTGTTAGGCCCATGTCCAAAATATGCTGACGGAGCGCCTGATCGTCGGATGTCACCGATGCGACAACGGCGTCCTTTCCAATCTCGAGTGTATCGAGCTTCACGCGCTCATCCTTTCGTTAGACGAGGTTAACCGTTTACCGGGGCTAACCAACTCGTAACGACAAATGATAGCGCTCTGAACTATTTTATAAAGTCAAATACCGATGTTTACCTGCGCAAACTTTATGCGGTGCGCCCCGAAGGCTCTTTACGCATACCGCTCAGCGAGATCGAAACGGAACCCGACCGCGCGGTAGCGGTGAGTCGATCACCCTCGACCGACCCCGTGCATGTAAAGGGCGCCTTGCCCATCAAGACGTGGGAGATAGTACCCGAGAGCTCAAAGAAATCGCCCTCAGCGCGGGCACTCGAGAGAGCGATATTGAGACCCCTGACGTTTAGTACTGCCCTGAGCGCGCCGTTCACCCCATGTGAAAACGTCACCTCGCCGCGTTTACTCCCCATCGGCGTCTGGGCCGAAACCACATACGTACCCTCAAGCATGGCTCCTCCTCTGAGTAGGCTTTTTGAAACGGCTATCTAGTCTACTTTGCTGCGAGACGGCTTGCCCAGAAAACTGCGGGCACGCAACGACGTTCAATCAACAGATTGCTGCAAGGGGGACAAGCGTGCAAGGGGGACAGATTACATTTGGCACCACTTGCGCCAACGGACGGGATGCGGAGCGACGACCGTGCAGGTGGATTCCGGATCGTCGCTTCCTCCGTCCCCCAGCGAATCAAAACAAGTTGCGGTGGAATAGTTCCTGTTTGATGCTTTAACCAGCAAAAACAGGAACTATTTCACCGCAGCTGCAAAAGCCCGCGCTGGCAACATATGTCACCCGCGCGGACTTGGTGGGCACTCACAGAGGCACGTTATAGAGACCCACACCAGTTATGGAATGCCAAACAGCACCGATACGCGATGTCCGCCGGCCTACCAAGCAATAAAGCTCGCCATAGTCTTAGACAATCGGCGCAATGCCGGCAAAGTGCAGATACAGCGAGATGACTGCCACGACAATGACCACCGCTGCGATCAGCTTGTCGTGCAGGTGCGGAAGCACCTGCTTGCCACGGCCGCGCTCACCCAGAATATAGACGGGAATGGCCGGAGCAAAAAGGATCGTCGTGATCATGACGCCCTGGAGACCCGTCGACCACACCAGGAACAGCGTGTAGATAAAGCCGAGCGTACCGAAGAAGCGCGCTTTGCCGACACTTGGCGCATGTGGCCTGTCCAGATGCTCGTTCTTCCAGCCAATCACCATGTAATAGGCAGCCGAGCAGACATACGGAACCAGAATCGTGTTGACCGCGCAGCTATAGAAGAACTGGTAGGTGCTCGCCGCCACATACGACACAATCAAGAAGAGCTGCGTGATACCGGAGCTCACGAGAATCGTCACCACCGGGGCGTCGTGTTTGTTCGTCTTGGCAAACGCCAGCGGGAAGGAACCCTGACGCGCTGCCTCAAACGGCGTCTCGGATGCAATGATGACGTAACCCAACATTGCGCCGACCAGCGAGAGAATAACGCCAAGGTTTACGATGGCAGCGCCAACCGGGCCGATTGCGCACTCGAGAATTCCCGCCATGGAGGGCGTTGCGAGCTGCGCCATCTCCGTGCGCGGCATAATGCCGAGCGATAGCATCGAGATAATCAGATACAGCGTGAACACGGCCGCAAATCCAAGTGCCGTCGAGCGACCGACGTCGCGCACATACTTTGCGCGGCCCGAAATGACAACAGCACCCTCAATGCCCGTAAAGACCCAGACAAGGGCGATCATGGTCGAGACAACTTGCTCGCCAAACCCAGGACCAGCCGGCTCGCCCCAGAAGTTGTCCATAAAGATATCGACGTTGAACTTACCCAGGAGCACGATGCTCAGCACGAAAAGTCCCAGTGGCACCAACTTCGCCAACGTAACAATCGTGTTAATGCCCGCAGCCTCCTTGACGCCGCGAAGCACAAGGGCGGTGAGGAACCACAAAAACACGCTGGCACAGATGATGGAAAGTAGATTATTGCCCGTGCCAAACGCAGGGAAGAAATAGCCCAGCGCGCTAAACAGCAAGAGCGCAAAGCTCACGTTGGAAAGGCACGCGCTGATCCAGTAGCCCCAAGCGGAGTTGAATCCAATGTAATCGCCAAAGCCAGCCGCAGCATATGCATAGATGCCGCCGGTCAGGTCGGGGCGAGCCTGAGACAGACCGTTGAACACCATCATCAGCGCAAAGACGCCGATAAAGCAAATTCCCCACGAGACAATAACCGCGCCGGTATTGGCTCCGCCTGCTGCCATATCACCGGCAAGCGAAAAGATACCGCCGCAAATGCTCGCGGTGATGACCATCATAGTCAGACGGAAGAGATCCAGACCATTGGGGTCGATCATCTCGTCGTTACAAGTTTTAGAGGCCATTCTATGTGCACCCCCTCCATCAAGCGACCGCACAAAGATGGCCCAGACGCCCGAATCGGGTGCCGGGCCATCGGTCAAGCGATCATTAAGCTAGTACAGCGACCGTATTAGAAGCGCAGCGACAGGCAGGAGAGGCCGCCGTCGACCTTGCGGTACTCGGAGGTGTCGACAACGAGCGTCTTGTAGCCCAGATCCTGCACGGCCTTGAGCACGGTCGGATAGCCCTCGGCAACGATGACTGTACCGTTGACCCAGATGCAATTGGCGCCGTAAGCCTCGTCCTCGGGCACGACGATCTTGTTGTACTTGGCAAAGTCGGGCTTATCGATGAACTCACCGGAGACGAGCATGTTGTTGTCCTCGATGTAGTTGACGCCCGTCTTGAGGTGCAGGACCTCCTCCAGCGGAACCTCGGAACCCTCGAGGCCCCAGCCCTCGAGAATCTCGCAGAACTGGCGGATGCCCTCTTCGTTGGTGCGGGCAGAGCGACCGACGTAGAAATGGTCGCCGACCATCATGACGTCGCCACCGTCGAGCGTGCCGGGAGAAACAATGTGCTTCACATGCTCATCGTCAAAGAAGCGACGGACGACCGGCTCGATCTCGTCCTTCTCGCCGTTGCGGCTGTCGGCACCGGGGTTGGTAATGATGGCGCCGCAGCGAGTAATAACGGCCGGATCCTCGACGAAGCAGCTATCGGGATACTGCTCCAACGCCGGCAGCACTGACACGTCAACGCCGCACTGCTCGAGCGCGTGCTCGTAATCGTAGTGCTCCTCGATAGCGCGCTCGTAGATGGGCTGACCAAGCTCGGGGGCGCTCGTGATGCCATTGCTCAGGGACTTGCCGGGACGACGGATGATGACGTGGCTGAACTTGGTCATGATGATCCTCCTTGGATCTCTTAGCGAAGAGCGGACTTCCTTGCGCCCGCCTTCCTTTCGATGGCTTTATCTTATGGTGTCTTTACTGTTTTGTATATTGTATACAATCCTGAACGGTAGATATTTCTCGGTGAACGTATTTTTGCTTCCTAGGGTCAGGTAGCGCGATTTAGCTGGTCGTTCTATAATCCAATTAGCCTATTCAAACCAAACGTATTTAAATTTGAAAATATACAGTTAAGGTATATAAGCTCATGGAAACACTCAGAAGACCCTTGAAGGATCATGTATACGACTATATTTCGAGTCGCATAGACGCCGGCGAGCTTTCGGCCGGCGACCGTGTGAGCGAGCAAGCGATCTGCGATGCCATGGGCGTATCGCGCACGCCGGTTCGCGAGGCGCTCATCCAGCTGGCAAGCGACGGCTATCTGGACAACCTCCCCCGCCGCGGGTTCCGCGTCCGTGGATTCGATCAGCAAAACGCTGTCGAAGTCTTTGAGATTATGGGGCCGCTCGACGGGCAGGCGGCATACCTTGCCTGCCCCCTCCTGACCGAAGAGGATATCATGCAGCTAAAGTTCTTGGTTGGATCCATGGACCTAGCGATCCAAGGCGGTCTTATCCGAAAGTACGACGACATTCAGCGGGACTTTCACCTTACGTACTTCAACCGCTGCGGCAACGACCGTCTGCGCGACATGATTTCGCAACTCGAGCGTTGCTTTATCAAACGCGATTACGAGACCGTCGATCAGGAGACGGCGTGCAAACTGCTGGGTATAGCCAATACCGAGCATGCCCACATTCTTGAGCTGTTCGAAGCGCGGGATGCGGCGGCCGTGCGAGACTACGTTCGCGATGTCCATTGGAACACGGAAAACGCCCAGTTCACCGTCTGGTAGGAAAGCAACAAGGGACGACATCGGTCTTAAACCTTAGCGCCAGCACCGCCCAAACTGATCCGTTTTCCTCCGTCCCCGAAGGATCATTTGGAAAGCGCATCCCACCATCCGGGCGAATTCCGGGATACCGTTTCCCAATGAGACCTCTCGGGGAAACTGCGTCCCAGAATTCTGGCTCGAAACGGGATATGGTTTCCCAAACAGGCCTCTTGCGGAAAATGCATCCCGGAATCCCCGCCCGAAACGGGACGCGCTTTCCCAGTCGAGGCCCTACGGGAAACTGCATCCCGGAATCCGCACCCAAACCGGGATGCAGTTTCCGGGCGGGGCATCAAAAACAAAGTTACGGTGGAATAGTTCCCGCTTGGGCTGGTTGAAGGCTTAAATAGGAACTATTTCACCGCAAGTTATTGAGGGGATATCCGTCCTCTTACATATGGCGCTCCAGGAAGCGGAAGGCTAGGCGAATCCAGGGACGGACCGCCACTTGCTTGTCCTCATTGTCGACCGCAGTGTTGGCGTTGCCGAGCGAAAGGCCGTGGCCACCCTGGTCAAAGACGTGCATCTCGCATGCAACGCCCTCCTCGGCCATGCGCTGCGCAAACGGATAGACCTGCGCGATCGGCGCCGTCTTGTCGTCGGACACGCCCCACACAAAGGTCGGCGGCATCTGACGCGAAACATGCGTGGTGGGGCAGATGTCGGCCAGGTGCTCGTCGGTCGCCTCACCGCCCGTCACCATCGACAGATAGTCGTTGAGCAAATCGCGCCCCGTCTTGCCACCCGTCTTGGGAACGCGCAGGTCGATGCGCGGGTCGCGCGTCTGCATGTCGCGCACATAGGCAAAGTCGAGCAGCGGATAGCCCAGCACCACGGCATCGGGACGAATGTCGTCCGGACGCGACCCGGCAAGCGCCGCGAAGGGACCAGTCTTCCATTGCGTTGCCAGCGAAGCGCAGATCATGCCGCCTGCCGAGAAGCCCACGACGCACACGCGCTTGGGATCGACATGCCACTCGTCGGCGTTGGCGCGAACCGTGGCGACCATCTTGGCAAGGTCTGCCTGCGGGTGAGGAAAGCTCACGTCGCCCGTGCCACTTGTCACATAGTTGAGCACAAAGGCCTGGTAGCCGCGGTCCAAAAACGCAAACGCCACGGGATCCTGCTCATGCGGAGCGATATGCGTAAACGCACCTCCGCCGCAGATAATCACGGCAGGGCGGCGGCCATTCGGCTTATCGGGCAGCGGCTCGGCACCCAAATACGTAAACGTCGCCGGATACTCCTCGGTCGGCTCCTCGCCCCACAGCGCATGGTTCTCGACAATCATATGTGCTCCCTTCGCGCAGATTATGCGCCCTTGTTTTTCGCGTCTAAGCGTACCCCACTTGAGCCCGTGGCGAAGAAACACTCCAGCAATAAGTTTCCCTTCAACTGATATATCACATAATCCCAGTTCAGAGGTATCGTTGAGCAGCGTAAAATAGGGGCGTTGACCAAGCCGCGAAACACATATGAAACGTTTCCGGCAAACCAAGCGCGCGATATGCGCCTATTTAAGTTGGAGGCAACTATGGGTCTGCTCGATTCGCTTAAGTCCACCTTCACCTCGACGGGCGAGGCATCCGTTCCGCCCGCAGCAAGCTTCGCCACCCGCGAAGGCGTCATCTACGCCCCCGTCAACGGCGTGCTCGTCAACCTCGATGAGGTTCCCGATGAGACCATCGCCTCGGGTATGCTCGGCCAGGGCTACGGCATCGAGCCCATTACCGGCACCATCTATGCGCCCGCCAACGGCCGCATCGGCGCCACCACCGTCACCAACCACTCCATCGGCATGATCACCGAGGACGGTCTTCGCGTGTTCATCCATGTTGGCCTGGGCACCGTGGAAATGAACGGCAAAGGTTTTGCCCGCTTTGTCGAGATGGGTGACACGGTCAAGGCAGGCCAGCCGCTCATCAGTTTCGACCGCGAGGCCATCAAGGCCGCCGGTCACGAGGACATCGTGACCGTCATCGTCTCCGAGCTCGATCGTCTTAAGAGCATCGACCATGTCGGCGAGTCCGGCACGCTTATCGGCGGCAACCCGCTCGTCAAGCTGGGCGACCCGCTGCTGGTAGCCAAGACCAAGTAGCCAGGCCCCGCGCCACACAGCCAAAAGGCACCTCGTCAAGCGCCCGCGACCATTTGGCCGCAGGCGCTTTTCGTTTGAAAAACCATCCCGCCAATGCCTTATCCGTATAGCCCAAATGAGCCGAGCTGCTAGAATATCGAACTGTATGGATAACTATCATTCAACCGTTATGGGAGGATACGTGAACCGCACCAAAATCGCGCAGCTTTACGCCGATGCCGAGTCGCTTGGCGGCCAGACCGTCACCGTCGCCGGCTGGGTCAAGTCCATCCGCGACATGAAGAACTTTGGCTTTGTTACGCTCAACGACGGCAGCTGCTTCCGCGATCTGCAGGTCGTCATGAACCGCGAGGCACTCGACAACTACGACGAGATCGCCCATCAAAACGTCTCGGCCGCACTCATTTGCACCGGCACCGTCAAGCTGACCCCCGATGCGCCCCAGCCTTTCGAGCTTTCTGCCACCTCCATCGAGGTCGAGGGCGCGAGCGCCCCGGATTACCCGCTGCAGAAGAAGCGCGCAACCGTCGAGTTCCTGCGCACCCAGCAGCACCTGCGCCCGCGCACCAACCTGTTCCGCGCCGTGTTCCGCATCCGCTCTGTCGCGGCTGCCGCCATCCACCGCTTCTTCCAGGAGCAAGGCTTTGTCTACGTCAACACCCCCATCATCACCACGAGTGACTGCGAGGGTGCCGGCGAGATGTTCCGCGTGACCACGCTTGACCCCAAAAACCCGCCCCTCACCGAGTCCGGCGAGGTTGACTGGAGCCAGGACTTCTTTGGAAAGCACGCGAGCCTTACCGTATCCGGCCAGCTCAATGCCGAGAACTTTGCCATGGCCTTTGGCGACGTGTACACCTTTGGCCCCACCTTCCGCGCCGAAAACTCCAACACCACGCGCCACGCCGCCGAGTTTTGGATGATCGAGCCCGAGATGGCCTTTGCCGACCTTAACGACTACATGGATAACGCCGAGGCCATGCTCAAGTACGTCCTTAAGGACGTTATGGCCACCTGCCCCGACGAGCTCAACATGCTCAACAAGTTTGTGGACAAGGGCTTGATCGAGCGCCTGGACCACGTGGCAAACTCCGACTTTGCCCGCGTTACCTACACCGAGGCCGTCGAGATCCTGGAGCAGGCAGTCGCTGCTGGCCACCAGTTTGATTACCCCGTCAGCTGGGGCATCGACCTGCAGACCGAGCACGAGCGCTTCCTGACCGAGGAGCACTTTAAGCGACCGACTTTTGTGACCGACTACCCGGCCGAGATCAAGGCGTTCTACATGCGCATGAACGAGGACGGCAAGACCGTCGCCGCCGCCGACTGCCTGGTGCCGGGCATCGGCGAGATTATCGGCGGCTCCCAGCGCGAGGAGCGCCTGGATCTGCTCGAAGCCCGCATCAAGGATCTGGGTATGAATCCCGAGCAGTACAAGTACTACCTTGACCTGCGCCGCTACGGTTCCTGCAAGCACGCCGGCTACGGTCTGGGCTTCGAGCGCTTGGTCATGTATCTGACCGGCGTGGGCAACATCCGCGACGTCCTGCCGCACCCGCGCACCGTGGGCAACGCCGACTTCTAATCGCCACAGCGCCACCAAACGCGTTCCAGCGCATCACGCCAGCGCCTCTCGGCAAGCCGAGGGGCGCTTTTTTCAACAGCGTCCGTCAAGCTTTTGGCAAGTTTTTGGTCAGTTGGGCAGGGCTGTTGAAAACTCGACCCGCCGCTTGCCGACGGCTACCGACCGCCCAGGGCGTCCTGCACCCCTGGGAAAGCCCCGCGTCCTAGACTCCATACCGTCGCCACCCAAAACGGAAAGGACGTGGGCGCCATGACCGAAACCGCTGTTGAAACTTACGAGACCACGACGAGGGGCGCCGCCTCGATGGCAGCCTATCGCGCCGTTCGCATCCTGCAACTATTAAGCGAAAACACCGGCGAGGACAAGGCCATGCTTTCCGATGAGTTGATCCGGCGCCTCGCCCATCCCGACGACCCCGCCCGCATGCCCATCTCGGCGGCGCGGCGCAGCATCTACACCGCCATCTCCGCACTTCGCCATGCCGGATACGAAATTGAGTACAAGCGCGGCGTGGGCTATCGACTCTTGACCCGTCCGCTCACCGACGAAGAGATCATCCGGCTCCACGGCATGGTCATGCGCAACCGCTCCACGCCCATCGCCATTCGAAAGAGCATGGCGCAGCACCTGGTCGCCATGGCGAGTGCCGACGTTCGCGGCTACCTCGATGCACCCGAGCCTGCTCCAAGCGCAGGCGACAAATCCACCAAGGCCACACGCACGCCCGTCAAGCGCATCGATGCCTGCGAGCTCATCGAGCAGGCCATCGACCACGGAACCACGGTGAGTTTTGATATTTCGAGTGTCACGGCACGCGGAGAGGTCGAAGTGGCACGGATGACACTCCGGCCCTTTGCCATCAAGCAACGAGACGGCATCTCGTATTTGCTGGGAACGGTCTATGACGCGCGAGGCGCCGATGACACGTTGCGTACCGTAGAGATCGGCCGAATGAGAAACGTCACCACACGTCTCCTCGACGGCAAGAAGCTCTTCGCCGCCCTGGACGAGGACGATGCCTCCTCCGCCGCATAAGACCCTCCGCCGCCCATTCGACTACCCGTACCGCCCATCCGATTCTGTATTAAAAAACCCGCCAGGCTGTTGTAAAAATGGACATCAGCGCTACTATAGTCCCACTTGCACTTTGTCCCAGTGCAGTGTTTCCAGCCATTTTTATACTGGGGGTAATGATATGAAGGACATCACCATCAGCCGCAGGAGCCTTCTGGTCTCCGCTGGCCTGCTCGCGCTCGCCCCGCTCGCCGGATGCGGCGGCAACTCTGGTTCCGGCTCTGCTGCCGCCGGTTCCGACTACACCATCGGCGTTCTGCAGCTCACCGAGCACTCCGCACTCGACGCCGCCAACGATGGCTTTGTCAAGGCCATCAAGGAGAGCGGCCTTAAGGTCAAGATCGACCAGAAGAACGCCCAGAACGACCAGTCCACGTGTAAGTCCATTGCCGACAAGTTTGTGGGCGACAACGTCAGCCTGATTTATGCCATCGCCACGCCCGCCGCGCAGGCTGCCGCCGGCGCCACGGCCGATATCCCCATCGTGGGCTGTGCCATCACCGACTACGCCGCCTCCGGCCTGGTCCAGGACAACGACAAGCCCGGCACCAACGTCACGGGCGCTTCCGACCTCACCCCGGTCGCCGAGCAGCTCGAGATGATGCAGAAGGTCCTGCCCGACGTTAAAAAGGTCGGCCTGCTCTACTGCACCGCCGAGTCCAACTCCGACGTCCAGATCAAGGCCGCCAAGAAGGAGCTCGACAAGCTGGGGCTCGAGTACACTGACTTCACCGTCTCGAGCTCCAACGAGATTCAGTCCGTCGTCGAGTCTGCCGTGGGCAAGGTCGACGCGCTGTACTCCCCCACTGACAACACCATCGCCGCGGGCGCTTCGCAGGTCGGCCAGATCTGCAAGGAGAATAAGCTCCCCTTCGTGACCGGCGAGGAGGGTATGTGCATGGCCGGCGGCCTGTTCACCCTCTCCATCAACTATAAGGACCTGGGCTACGCCGCGGGCGAGATGGCCGTTAAGATCCTGAAGGGCGAGGCCAAGCCCGAGGATATGCCGATCAAGCACCTCTCGAGCAAGGACCTGGTCGTCGTCAAGAACGACGAGATGGCCGAGGCCCTAGGCATCGACCTTTCCGCTCTGGACGAGTAGCGCCATGCGCGGTAACGCGTCTAGGGCCCGCACGCGCGCCACAGCCGCGTTATTCAATATCTGAGTCCTTGGGGCGAACGTCATAGACCGGCGTTCGCCCTGCTTGTTTCAGATATAACAAAACGTTTGCCTGCCGTTCTTATATTCATTGTTACCGCTATTATGGAACATCGCGTGTCCACCCTATCCTAGGAGGTATGAAGCATGCTCATTGCATTGCAGGGCGCCGTTTCGCAGGGCGTCCTCTGGGGCATTATGGTGCTTGGCGTGTTTATCACGTTCCGCCTGCTCGACATCCCCGATATGACCTGCGACGGCAGCTTTGCCCTCGGCGGCTGTGTTTGCGCCGTGCTCATCGTCAATAACAACGTCGACCCGCTGCTCGCCGTGCTTGCCGGCATGTGCGCCGGCGCCATCGCGGGCGCTGTCACGGGCATCTTGACCACCGTTTTTGAGATTCCTGCAATCCTCGCCGGAATCCTTACACAGATCAGTCTGTGGTCCATCAACCTGCGCATCATGGGCAAATCCAACACGCCCATCCTTGCCAAGGGCACCATCTTCTCATCCGTCAGCCACATGACGGGCCTGCCGCAGTCCACCGTTGCCATCATCCTGGGCATTGTGCTGGCCGTGGCCATCGTCGCCATCCTGTACTGGTTCTTTGGCACCGAGATCGGCTCGGCGCTGCGTGCCACCGGCAACAACGAGTACATGATCCGCGCCCTGGGCGTCAACACCAACTCCACCAAGATGATCGCCCTCGTGCTCTCCAACGCCCTTATCGGCCTTTCGGGTGCACTCATCTGCCAGAGCCAAAAGTACGCCGACATTGGCATGGGCACCGGCGCCATCGTTATCGGTCTTGCCGCCATCGTCATCGGCGAGGTGCTCGGCCGTCTGCTGCCCGGCGGTCTGACGCAGTTTAGCGTCCGTCTTGCCTCTGCCGTCTTTGGCTCCGTGGTGTACTTCCTCATTCGCGCCATCGTGCTGCAGCTGGGCATGGACGCCAACGACATGAAGCTGCTCTCCGCCGTGATCGTTGCCGTGGCCCTGTGCGTGCCCGTGGTTTGGGAGCGCTATAAGCTCCGCAGCTCCTACACGAAGGGGGATGAGGCAGATGCTTAAGCTCTCGCACGTCAAAAAGACCTTTAACAAGGGCACCGTCACCGAGAAGCGCGCACTCACCGGCGTCGACCTCACCCTTAACGACGGCGACTTTGTAACCGTGATTGGCGGCAACGGCGCCGGCAAGTCCACGCTGCTCAATATGATCGCCGGCGTGTATCCGCTCGATTCGGGCGTTATTGAGCTCGACGCCAACGATATCTCGCGTCTGAGCGAGTCGCAGCGCGCCAAGTACCTGGGCCGTGTTTTCCAGGACCCCATGCGCGGCACTGCAGCCGACATGCAGATCGCCGAGAATCTAGCCCTCGCCAAGCGCCGCGGCCAGTGTCGAGGTCTTTCGTGGGGCGTCACCAAGGCCGAAAAGGACGAGTACGTTGAGCTGCTCAAGCGTCTGGACCTTGGTCTGGATACGCGCCTTAACGCTAAGGTCGGCCTGCTCTCGGGCGGCCAGCGCCAGGCACTCACCCTGCTGATGGCCACGCTCACCAAGCCGCGCCTGTTGCTGCTCGACGAGCACACGGCGGCCCTCGACCCCAAGACGGCATCAAAGGTGCTCAACCTGACCGAGGAGATCGTCGACGAGAACCACCTGACCACGCTCATGGTCACGCATAACATGAACGACGCCATCCGTCTGGGCAACCGTCTGATCATGATGCACGAGGGCCACGTGATCTACGACGTGGCGGGCGACGAGAAGAAGTCGCTCACCGTGGCCGACCTGCTGCAGAAGTTCGAGGAGGTCTCGGGCGGCGAGCTCGCCAACGACCGCATGCTGCTGAGCTAAAACCTGCCAAAAAGGGACATGCCAAAAAGGGACAGGTTTATTTTGGCAGGTTTTATCTGCGCAAACATCAAAACCGCCGCAAAGGGACAGACGCCCTTGCGGCGGTTTTCGCTAACCCCCATATCGAGCACAGAAGCCCGTACGATGTGATCGGACGGGCTTCTTGATGGGTATCATGGTTGGACGATCATTAGGAGGTTTCTCTACATGGAATTGTTTGAGCCGATTCTTCATTTCTTTGCACAACGATGGGTCCACAACATCATCTGGGCAGGTATCTTGGCCATCGGCACCGCCGTTGCCGCCAAGGTCGCGTCCAAGACCCTGTACCACCTGCTCAACCGCGACGATAACCCACTCCCTTCATCGAGCATCTTCATCAACATCGCGCGCGCCGTCATTTGGATGATCGGCGGCAGCTTTATCCTCGACAACTGCTTTGGCATTAACGCAAACGCCCTCGTCGCCGCTCTTGGCGTCGGCGGCATCGCCATCTCGCTCGGCTTTCAGGACACGCTGTCAAACCTTATCGGTGGCATGCAGGTGACCTTTATGGGCATCATCAAACCCGGCGACAATATCGAGGTCGGCGGCGTGACGGGCGTGGTCCAAGATATCACCTGGCGCCATACGACCATCGAGGACGCCTGCGGGCAGACCATCATCGTCCCCAACTCAAATATCTCCAAGAACACGCTCGTGCACCTCATGCCCTTTGGGCGCGTTGCCGTGCCCGTTGCCGTAAAGGACACGTCCAAGTGGGCCTCGTTGGACGCGCTGGCAGATGAGCTTACCGACGCCACCAAGGCCGCGGTGCTTCCCATCTCTGGCTTTGACAAGGAGCCGTACGTGCTCTTTAGCGAGATCGGCGACTTTGGCGTCAAGGGCAAAATCATCTTTATCGTCAGCGACGACAGCACCACTTTCACGGCAGCCGACGCTTGCATCCGCGCCATCGCCCCCATCATCGCCTAAAACCACCGCAAAGGGGACAGGCACCATTGTGGTGGTTTCGCATCGTGGTACCATGGTTCATATCGTTGTTTAAACGACTAAGGGAGTAGACACCATGGAAGAGGCCTATCGTCAAGCACGCAAGCGCGGCGAGCAGGGACGCCGTCGCGCCATCAGCCAAAGCGAGCACCCGTACCTTACGGACCTCGATAGCCTCGTTGCCCAGCTCCCCTTAGGTCAGCGAGAGAGCGTCGGCCTAAGGGACATTCCGCTCGAAATGGTCGTCGGCACGGTTACCAAGGGCCGTCAGTCTGCCTTTTCGTGCAACTTTATGCCCCTGTTGCCATTTAGCACCGAGTTCGCCCGCAAGTGGTCCAACCTCTATGACATCCAGGTGACCGAGGGCTATCGCGACCCCATCATCGTCACCGAGTTCATGCATCGGTTCTACGTCCAGGAGGGCAACAAGCGCGTCAGCGTCCTCAAATTCCTGGACGCCCCGACGGTTTCGGCCAAGGTCACCCGCCTCTACCCCGGCACATGGGATTCCGTCGAAAGTCGCCTGTACGGCGAGTTCTGCGCGTTTTGGCGCGTCTGCCCCCTATACGAGATCGAGTTCTCGCGCGAGGGAAGCTATGAGACGCTCGCCAAGATGCTCGGCCAGGACCTTGTCGAAAAGTGGCCACAGAAAAAGGTCGACTACCTGCGCCACACCTTCCTACTTTTTAAACGCGCCTACCTGCGCGCCGGCGGCGACCATCTGGACATTACGCCCGCCGACGCCATGCTCGTCTACCTCAATGTGTACAACCAAGACCGTCTACTGGATACGCCGACGGACATCGTCGTAAACCGCCTGTGCAAGATTTGGCGCGAGCTGGTCATTGCCGGCAAAAATGACGAGGACAAGGTCGATCTTGTCGAAGCGCCGAGCGTCGATGAGGAAGAGGCGCCCGCCAAGTCCACCTCCGGCGTGCTCAACTTCTTTATGGGCAAGACCGTCTACTCGGCGGCCAACCCCCTACGCATCGCCTTTATCCATGAGTTCCCCTGTTCGACGTCGAGCTGGGACAGCCTGCACGATCAAGGGCGCCAGTATCTCGATGAGCACTTTGGCGGTATCGTGCGCACCGAGGCGTTTGAGGACCGCCACGATCCGGACGTGTTCTACGCCGCCGTGGAAACGGCTGTCAAACACGGAGACAACGTCATCTTCTCGACCTCGCATCGCCTGATGGAATACACGCTCAGGGCGGCCGTTGAGTATCCCCAGGTTCGGTTCCTCAACTGCTCCATCGGCCTTCCCCACCAAAGCGTGCGCTCGTATTTTGGAAAGATGTACGAGGCAAAGTTCCTACTGGGCGCCCTTGCGGCCAGCATGGCGGACAACCATCGCATTGGCTACCACGCGTCGGTCTTTGCGTCGGGCGCGCTTAGCGAGATCAACGCCTTTGCCATCGGCGCCTCGCTGCTCGACCCCCGCGCGCAAATTATCCTGACCTGGGGCGATGTGCCCGCCGGAGGCCTTTCCGAGGCCATGTGCCGCGAGGGCGTGAGCGTCATGACCGGCGCTGACATGTCAAAGTCGCTCGAAGACCCCACGGCCTACGGACTCCACCGCCTGGTCGATGGCAAGGTCACCGGCATCGCCATGCCGGTATGGAACTGGGGCCGATACTACGAGCTTATCGTGCGAAGTCTGCTGCACGGCACCTGGGATGAGACCAGTGACGACAGCCAGATTCGTGCCGTCAACTACTGGTATGGTATGAGCTCGGGCGTCATCGACATTCGCTACGCTCCGGGCCTGCCCTATCAGACGCGTAAGCTTGTTCAGCTGCTCCGCAATGGCATCGTCGAGGGCTCCATCAATCCATTTGGCGGCGAGCTCCATAGCCAAGACGGCGTGGTGCAGATCGAGGGCTTTCCCCCGCTGCCGAGCACGCAAATCGTCGAGATGGACTGGCTGGCCGACAACGTGGTGGGCACCATTCCGCAACTCGACGATGAGCCGAAGGTCCGCGCCCTATGAAAATCCTTGCCATAGCCGATACCGAAGAACGATGCCTATGGGAGTGCTTTCGCAAGGAGCGCTTTGAGGGTATCGACCTGATTCTGTCTGCTGGCGATCTGGACCCGGATTATCTTGAGTTTTTGGTCACGGTCATCAACAAACCGCTCATCTACGTACGCGGCAATCACGATGACCGCTACGCGCGCCATGCACCGGGCGGGTGCATTTGTGTTGAGGACAGCGTATATGTGTACCGAGGTATTCGCATTGCGGGTCTGGGCGGTTCCATGCGCTACCGCGACGGCGCGAACATGTATACCGAGCGCGAGATGGCAAAACGCATGCGCAAGCTATCGCGAAAAATCGCACTGGTAGACGGATGCGATATTCTACTTACCCATGCACCCGTCGCAGGCATGGGCGACCTGGACGACCTGCCGCATCGAGGATTCGAGTGCTTTAATGCGGCTCTTGAGTCTTGGGGTCCCGACTATATGATTCACGGGCATGTGCACCAAAGCTACGGCCCCAACTTTCAACGCGAGCGCCAACACCCATGCGGAACGAAGATTGTCAACGCCTGCGGCTATACCAAGATCGAAATTGACGAGGCGCGCTACCCCACGCGCGGTTGGAAGGCCGCTTGGCTCAACTCGCAAACCATGCGCCGCGAGCTCAAACGCCACGAAGCAATCGAGTCTCCAACCGCCAGAACCCCCTGGTAACCGCCACAAAAGGGACAGGCACCTTTGTGGTGGTTTTGACCCGAGATAGCAAGAAACCCGATCCTGCACGAGGCAGAACCGGGTTTCTTTAGCAATGCTTGCTTTGCTCAGGCAGTAACTAAAAGTTACTCAGCCAGGAAGTCACGCTGGACAGCGGGATCGACCTTGACGCCAGGGCCCATGGTGGAAGACACGGAGATGGACTTGACGTACTTGCCCTTAGCAGAAGAGGGCTTGACGCGCAGGATCTCGGTGTACAGGGCGGCGTAGTTCTCGACGAGCTGCTGCTCAGAGAAGGACTTCTTGCCCAGGGGCACGTGGCAGATGCCGTAACGGTCGGCACGATACTCAACGCGGCCAGCCTTGAGCTCGGAGACCATCTTGGCGACGTCCATGGTCACGGTGCCGAGCTTGGGGTTCGGCATGAGGCCACGGGGACCAAGGATCTTACCGATGCGGCCAACCTTGGCCATCATGTTCGGCGTAGCGATAGCAGCGTCGAAGTTGATCTCGCCCTTCTGGATCTGGGCGACGAGCTCGTCGGAACCGATGATGTCGGCGCCGGCAGCCTCGGCCTCGCGGGCCTTCTCGCCCTCGGCGAAGACGGCAACACGAACGGTCTTGCCGGTGCCGTGGGGCAGGGAGATGGAACCACGGATGTTCTGGTCAGCCTTACGAGTATCGATGCCCAGACGGAAGTGGGCCTCGACGGTCTCGTCGAACTTGGCGGTGTCGAGCTCCTTGATGAGCTTGGCAGCCTGAAGGGGGGTGTAGAGCGTGGCGCGGTCGATCTTCTCGGCAGCGGCGTTATAGCTCTTACCATGCTTAGCCATGTGCATTACCTCCTGTGGTTAAACGGGCGTGAGCCCTCCCACATCGTATCGTGTGCCCTATTGCACACATATAACGGACGCCCCGGTCGGAGCACCCGTCATTACCTAAAGAAATCGCTACTCAGCGATGGTGACGCCCATGGAGCGGGCGGTACCGGCGATGATCTTCTTGGCGGCGTCAATGTCGTTGGCATTGAGGTCCGGCATCTTGATCTCGGCGATCTTGGTGAGCTGCTCCTGGGAGAGCTGACCGACCTTGTCGGCCTGGGGCTTAGCGGAACCAGACTTGAGGTTCAGCTCCTTCTTGATGAGGTGAGCCGCCGGCGGGGTCTTGGTGATGAAGGAGAAGGACTTATCCTCGTAGACAGAGATCTCAACGGGGATGATGTCGCCCTTCTTGTCCTGCGTCTCGGCGTTAAAGGCCTGGCAGAACTGCATGATGTTCACGCCAGCAGCGCCCAGAGCGGGGCCGACGGGAGGAGCGGGGTTAGCGGCACCAGCAGGAATCTGGAGCTTAATGACGTTGGCAACCTTCTTCTCAGCCATGGTCATTCCTTTCGAATCACGAGTGTGAAGTACTTGCTATATCGTAAGCACGCACGTGTTAGAAGCACTCCTGAGATGAGCAGTCACAGAAGAAGCACGCTCGCGCGAACGGACGAAAACTTAAGCGATGACAGCGACCTGGTTAAAGTCGAGCTCGACCGGCGTCTCGCGGCCAAAGATCATCAGCGTGACCTTGAGCTTGCCTGCCTCGGTGTTAACCTCGGAGACCTTGCCATCAAAGTCGGTAAGCGGGCCATCGGTGACGCGGACGGACGTGCCGACCTCAATATCAACCGAGGTGCGCTTGGGCGAATCGCCCTTACCGGGACGACGAGTCATCTTGTTGTACTCGTCGCGGGAAAGCGGAGCGGGCTTACCGTTGCCGCCCAGGAAACCGGTGACACCGGGCGTGTTGCGAACGCACGTCCAAGCATCGTCATCCATCTCCATGCGGACCAGGACATAACCCGGGAAGATCTTGGAATCCTTGGTCTCACGCTTGCCACCCTCTTTAATCTCGGTGACACGCTCCATAGGAATCTCGATATCAAAGATACGGTCCTGCATGCCCATAGTCTCGATGCGATGCTCGAGATCGGACTTAACGCGGTTCTCGTATCCAGAGTAAGTGTGAACGACGTACCAACGCTTAGACATGGTTTAGCCCCTCAATCCAGAGAACAGAGCAAGAGCCTCGCCAAAGCCAGCATCGAGCAGAGCGATGACGACGCCGACGACGATCAGAGAAGCGCAAACAACAACCGAGTAGTTCACGAGCTCCTTCTTATCGGGCCACGTGACACGCTTCATCTCGGACTTGACCGAAGCGAAATACTTCTTGGTGCGGGCGAAGAAACCAGGCTTCTCGTTCTTCTTGGACTTCGCAGCCTTCTCGTTCTTCTTGGCAACGGCCTTCTTGGCCTCAACCTTGGAGTTGGCGGCAGCTTTGTTGGCAGGTGCCGGCTGCTGAGCCTTCTTCTTGTTCTTCTTGTTGGCCATTTGGGTTACCTCCGCGCAATGCGCTTATACATGAGTAAACCGTAAGCCCCCAAGTGGGAGCTTACGGAATAATGACTGGCACGCCAGGAAGGACTCGAACCCTCAACACTCGGTTTTGGAGACCGATGCTCTACCAATTGAACTACTGGCGTATGTGACTAGAGACTAGCGAGTCTCTTTGTGCAGCGTGTGGTGACGGCACCAGGGGCAATACTTCTTGATCTCCATACGATCAGGCATGGTCGACTTGTTCTTGGTGGTCGTATAGTTGCGGCGCTTGCACTCAGTGCACGCAAGAGTAACTAGAGTACGCATGTATCCTGAACCTTTCATTTCCGCCCCGTACGGGCACGAGTTGTTACTTTATCAGCTCCACGTAAGTGCTGTCAATGAAAACCTCGAGTCAATTGGTTCTCGGTGGATCCATTCATATTTGGAACACATCAATGAAGCCATCGAGAGCTAATCGACGGTGCATCCTGGACCATTATCGATCCTCTCGACACCAGCAACGGCTCAATATCCATTGCAGAAAAGAACCCGGCACCCATATAAGTGCCGGGTTCTCTAAGTCAGCTATATCAAAGAGCTAATTTACTCAATGATCGTGGAGACGATGCCCGAACCGACGGTGTGGCCACCCTCGCGGATAGCGAAGCGCAGGCCCTCCTCCATGGCGATCGGGTGGATGAGGTCGCCCTCGATGGTGATGTGGTCACCAGGCATAGCCATCTCGGTGCCCTCGGGGAGCTTGACCGTACCGGTAACGTCGGTGGTACGGAAGTAGAACTGAGGACGATAACCATCGAAGAACGGGGTGTGACGGCCGCCCTCCTCCTTGGTCAGAACGTAGATCTCGCCGGTGAACTTGGTGTGCGGGGTAACCGAACCGGGCTTGCAGAGAACCTGGCCGCGCTCGATGTCCTCACGTTTGATGCCGCGGAGCAGCAGACCGACGTTGTCGCCAGCCTCGCAGAAGTCCATGGACTTACGGAACATCTCGATACCGGTAACGACGGTGTTCTGGGTATCCTTGATGCCGACGATCTCGACGGGCTCGTTGAGCTTGAGCTCACCGCGCTCGACACGGCCAGTAGCAACGGTACCACGGCCGGAGATGGTCATAACGTCCTCAACGGCCATCAGGAACGGGAGGTCGTTGTTACGAGCAGGCGTCGGGATGTACTCGTCGACGGCCTTCATGAGCTCGCGAATGGCGTCCATCCACTTGGCGTCGCCCTCGAGAGCGCCCAGAGCGGAGCCACGGATGACGGGGATGTCGTCGCCGGGGAAATCGTACTCGGAGAGGAGCTCACGGGTCTCCATCTCGACGAGGTCGATGAGCTCGTCATCGTCGACCATGTCGCACTTGTTCAGGAAGACGACGATGTAGGGAACGCCGACCTGACGGGCGAGCAGGATGTGCTCGCGGGTCTGAGCCATGGGGCCGTCGGTAGCAGCGATGACCAGGATAGCGCCGTCCATCTGAGCAGCGCCGGAGATCATGTTCTTGACGTAGTCAGCGTGGCCCGGGCAGTCAACGTGAGCGTAGTGACGGGCAGCGGTCTCGTACTCAACGTGGGAGACGGAAATCGTAATGCCGCGCTCGCGCTCCTCGGGAGCCTTGTCGATGTTCTCGAACGCAGTGAAGTCAGCCTTGCAGCCCTCGGTCTCGGAGAGAACCTTGGTGATGGCAGCGGTCAGCGTGGTCTTGCCGTGGTCGACGTGACCAATGGTGCCGATGTTAACATGCGGCTTAGTGCGCTCAAACTTCTCTTTGGCCATAAAGCCCTCCTCTTAACAGGTCGTCCCCGGACGGGACTTTGCCTTTATACCATAGTGGCCTCTCAACATACTATTGAGAAGCCACCGTGTTACCTATGGTAGCGGTGACTGGATTCGAACCAGTGACGCCACGGGTATGAACCGTGTGCTCTAACCAACTGAGCTACACCGCCGGATGGAGCCTGCAACCAGACTTGAACTGGTGACCTCTTCGTTACCAACGAAGTGCTCTACCGACTGAGCTATACAGGCACTTGACGGGTGGGAGCTATAGGATTCGAACCTATGTAGGCAGAGCCAACGGGTTTACAGCCCGTCCCCATTAACCACTCGGGCAAACTCCCAATCGTTCAAGTATCCGCAGGTCCTTTGGTCTTTTGGACCGCCGCCCCCGCGAACGAAGAAGATAATACGATGCCACCTTGGGGGCTGTCAACGAAAACCTCTAGATACACGGTGCCGGGCGTATCTATATGCTTTTGACCTGCGGTTTTGCTGAGTTTGGATATGAAGGACGGTGGTTTTGGATAATGAGGTGACGTTTCCCGAGGTAATACTTTGGTGTAGTAGAGTACACCTTCAGGATCGAACTTCGATAACGGCTTATTTGCACTTATATATAGGTCGAGATCGGGGCTTCCACGCCACGATCGAGCGTGGATTATCTCCCACTTTTAGCGCGGCCCTAAGGTCAAAGTGGCAGATTATCCACGTTCATTCTCCAGGCGAGAGAACTGTAAAGCCGCAACTACTCGGGCCAGGCCAAAGTAGACCCATAGAGCGGCTCCCCCTTGGTGCAGGGGTAGCGACTCAAGTAACACGACGATAGCAAGTCGAAAAAATAAGTCATGGCGTATTTCGAATAAACGCCGAGTCGGTCAATTCCGTTTCCCGCATTACCAAGACGATATACACGGTCAAAAGACCTCGATTTGTCATCGTTACTAAACGCAGTAATTAGAATCTTCCTGCCCGAACGGCAATCAAGATACTCACGCGCCTGTGACGCAAATAGCCCGGAGACCGATACGAGAATTATCAATGACTGCGAAGCGTCTCCCATGTTTTTCAATTCCGCGACGTTAGCCCCAGCAACTATGCGAACTATCTTGCCCGCATAAAACATTTCCTGCTGAAATCGTACGAGATTGGCGCTCACATTATTGGTGCACCAGATTTCAACGTTTTTATGGCCATCAATTTCGTCGACAAGATGCTTAATAGCGATATCGGACATGCCGCTTTCAACCTCAGCGAACATCTCGATCATGCGAACGTCGAGCTCTGCCCTGTACTCCTCGTAGCCAAATTCCTCCTCTCGATGGCTTAAGTCGCTTGGAAAGACTGACTGAGTAAATGATTCTTTCAAATCGCTAAGAGACTGGTAGCCCAATCGATTGCAGAAACGACGAACAGCGGAACGGGTCACGAATGCATCGCGGGTTATTGCGGCAACATTGATTTCGCTCGAACGCCTAATGTGAGCGATGAGATATCGAGCGATGGCGGCATCGTTTGACCCAAACTCGCTGTTGATGATAGAGCTAATGCGATTGAGCACATCGAAGTCATTGATATTCACGTGATCTCTCTTTCCGCTCTCCTCGAAATCATAGTTCATTTATTGAATCAAACAGCTTTGGTCGTTCTCTTATGATTCAAATCAGTTGACGTCATCTTAATCGTAATTCCGCCACACGTATCCACCGTGTTGAATGATGGAAAGGGGATTCATGGGCAACGTGAACAACATCCCGTTTCTCTGGGGTTCCGCCACGGCGTCTTATCAGTGCGAGGGTGCCTGGAACGAAGACGGCAAAGGCCTTGGCGAGTGGGATTTCTTTAACCACACAAGCAATAAGAACATCAACCATGTTGACGGTGATGTATCTTGCGACTTCTACCATCGCTATGAAGAAGATATCCGCATGATGAAAGAAGGCGGACAAAACACCTATCGTTTCTCTCTTTCATGGAGTCGAATCATCCCCACGGGTATCGGCGAAGTGAATGAAAAGGGTATCGATTTTTATAATCGGGTCATTGATTGCTGCCTCGAAAATGGCATAGAGCCCAACGTTACGCTGTTCCATTACGATCTGCCATTCACGCTTGCTTGCAAAGGCGGATGGCTGAACAACGACATGGCAGAGTGGTTCTGCAAATACGCCAAGATTTGCTTTGAGCGCTTTGGAGACCGCGTCAAAATCTGGGCTACCGTTAACGAGCCGCATTTCTACAGCTACTGCGTAAACATGTTGGGCAACTATCCCCCCAATCGATCGCTCGACGTTCAGTCGTACATGCAGTTTCAGTACAACCTGATGCGCGCAAGCGCACTCGCAGTCCGAGCATATCGTCAAATGAGCTACGACGGCATCATCGGTGCCGTCCACGATGGCGGCGTTGTCGAACTCGACCCGGCAACCGAGCACCCCGATGACGTATTTCGATACGCAGACTTTTTCGCCAATCGCATGATTCTGGCACCAGCACTTCAGGGTCAACTGCCGCCAGAAATGGACGAAATCCTTGAAAAACTTGGCGTCACGCTCTATCGATCCCCAAATGACGTAGAAGAATTCAGAGACGGTAAAGTCGATTTTATTGGACTCAACGTATATTGCCGAGAGTATGTAACCGACTGGCACGGTGGAGAGCTTGCCGTTTCGGCGAACAATAAGGGCGGTTCGAGCAAAAAGGTCGAAGGAAAATGCATTGCGCCCTTGTTTGAAAGCGCCCGCGACAGCAATGTTCCCCGCAATAAATGGGGCCGCGAAATACTCCCAAGTTGCATGTATTCAACCATCATGGATGTCCACGAGCGCTATGACGCGCCCCGCATCTTTATTACGGAAAACGGACATGGCGCCTATGAGCAACCAGACGCAGACGGAATGATCCACGATGATGACCGCATCGAGCTTCTGGGTCAGTTCATCGAGCACATGATGAGGGCTAAGCGCGACGGCGCGCGCGTTGAGGGCTACTACCTCTGGTCGACGATGGATCTGTATAGCTGGATCAACGGCTACGAAAAACGATACGGACTTGTCCATATCGACTTCGAGAACAATCTGGAGCGCACCCCCAAAAAGAGCTGGTATTGGTACCGAGACCTTATCTCGAAGTATCAGGAGCAGGAAGGTTAGGAGAAAGAGATGAAATATCAGGCAATGTCCGAAACAGTCCTAAAGGCTGTTGGCGGCAAAGAGAACATTACATCGGTAACTCATTGTGCGACGCGCCTTCGCATCGACGCACGAGACACCTCGATCATCGATCTCCAGCTCGCCAAATCGGCCGACCAGGCGCTCGGGGCAGTAGTCAGCGGTGGCCAGCTTCAGGTGATCATCGGCCCCAACGTCACCGAGGCTTACAACGACTTCCTCGACTTCGCGGGAATCGAAGTCGGCGGTGGCACGGTTGCCGACGATGCCCAAACCGCCAAAGACCTTGCAGAAGGCATTAAAAGCGGTAACACCGCCATGGGCTTGATTGAGAAATTCGGGAACGTCTCTGCACAGGTATTCATGCCCATCGTCCCGGCGCTCATCGTTGGCGGACTCATTCTTTCGATCAAGAATCTCCTGGTCAATTATTGTGGATTGAGCACCGATAGCGGAACCGCCCAGGTTCTGCTGGCGATCTTCAGCGCCTCATTTAGCTTCCTGCCCGTTTACCTCGGCTATCAGCTCGCCGCCGTCATGAAGATGCAGCCTATCATGGGCGCACTGCTGGGCGCAATCATGATTAGCTCGTCTATTAGCGGTGCTGAGAGCCTCGACTTTCTTGGCATCCCCATCCCGACGAATGACTACTCGAGCACGGTGGTGCCAATCGTACTGGGCGTTGTGTTCATGTACTTTGTTGATCGCGGTCTTCAGAAAATCATCCCCGACATTACCAAACTGTTCTTGAAGCCGCTGCTCACCATGTTCATCGTCGTGCCTGTTGAGCTGATTATCCTCGGCCCCGCCGGCAGCATGATGGGCTACGCGCTGAGTGATGCCGCCACGTGGCTCATGGATAACGTGGCATTTATCGCTACTCCAATCCTTGCAGCCCTTAACCCCTATTTTGTCATGCTCGGTCTTGATAAGGCCTACATCGCGATCGAAGTTACGAGCTTGGCGCAGCTCGGCTGGGCGCCCATCATCTTTGGCTTCATCTCAAACCTCTGCATTGGCGGCACGAGTCTCGCCTTGGCAACTGCAATGAAAGGCAACAAGGAGAAGAGAGGTATGGTCACCACGGTTGCCGTCACCGCACTCTGTGGCGTAACTGAGCCCGCATTTTACGGCTGCCTCATCGAGCGTCCCCGCCTGCTTGTCGGCACGGCAATCGGCGCCCTCTGCGCGGGACTCCCTGCAGGTATCTTCGTCTTGAAGGAGTATGTTGCGGGAGCATGCCCCGGTCTTCTTTCTGCGCTGATCTTTATCGCTCCCGATGGATCCATGGGCAACTTCGTACTGGCGTGCGTTGTCGCCGTCATCGCCATCGTCGTCTCGTTCATCGCTGCACGCGTGATCATCAAGAAGAATCCCAACTATATTGAGTAGATGCCCGCTGCTTGCATTGGGGACATCCTCGGCAGACCATTAGCAAGAACCCAAGAAGTCCCTTAGGAGCTCGATTAATCCATTCGGATTCCTCAGGCACAAACGACCCCGATTCCACAATGAAATCGGGGTCGTTGTTTCTAAAGCCTTCGATAGACAATCGGTGTTTACCTTAGCTCCCTATCCAAGTTAATTATCCACGCTCGTTCTCCGGTCGGAAGATTTTCTTCTCTCGCGTGTCCAGAAATCCACGCTCGAGCAGAACATCCAGGTCCGCACCCGCCCTTGTCTCGATCTGTAACAGCAAGAGGCCTATTGGTACCGTCAAGATTCTTTCGCAAATTGATCGAGGCGGCCTCGGCCCCGCCT
>DXMF01000015.1 GCA_019414345.1 Collinsella sp. | reverse complement strand
CGCAGGAAGCTTGGATACGCCTAGGCGCGGTCCAAGAAATCGTCCGCACCCCCAAAGCCCCAAAAACCGTCCAAATATTCACTCTCGATATCCGACCGTCCGAAAATCCTCGCTCGTCCATCACTCGCGTATCTCTCGTCTCTCATTCGTCTCTAATATGAGAGATGACAGGAAGATGAGAGAAAAATATGAGAGATAACTGAGCAGCAAAGAGGTAGGCAATCATGGTATTGTCTCAATACCGATTGTTCTACCAGCAAAAATATGTATAAATGAAGCAAATGGTAGACATTCCATCTCTATCTATCTCTTATCTCTAAGCCGAGAGATAGAGAGATAAATGAGAGATAATTACGAGAGATAACTGAGAGACGAGGGAAATCTATCCGCGGCATTCTCCGCAGGACCGAGCGAAAGGACGTGCAGATGAACGAAAACGAGCTGACCGGTCTGCTTGAGTCTTTAAGGCGTATGGGCTCGGATGATCTTAACGTCGAAGTGAAGGAGAGCGCCACGACGCTTTCCCGCGACGTATGGGAAACGGTGAGCGCATTCGCGAACACTGCCGGCGGAATCATCGTGCTCGGAGTGAGTGAGCGCGCAGGTTTTGTCCCGGTTGAGAACTTCGAGACCGAGAAAGTGCTCAACCAATTTGTGTCAGGCATGGGTGATGCGGGCGGTCGAGGAAAGCTGGCCAATCCGCCTAAATACACGATCGAGCGAGTGGAGCTTCAGGGCGTCATCGTTCTCGTCATTACGATTGAGGAGCTCGATCCGTCGAGCAAGCCCTGCTATGTCATAGAGCGGGGCGCCCAGGGCGGCAGCTACAAGCGCATCGATGACAAAGATGTGCCGCTTTCATCGACTGAGGTGCTCGCATTGGCGTCATACGGTCGAGCGACTCCGAGCGATCGCGACGCGGTGGCGGGTGCGGGCGCGGACAATCTCGACGAGACGCTGGTCGACCGTACGATAGATCGGGCTTTCTCGTTGACGCCCCGGGCAATGTGCGGCGCGCCGGACAAACAAACGAAGCTGGAGCGCCTAAATATCCTTGATTCCCAGGGCAATGTCACCAAGGCTGGACTCCTAGTTGTGGGCACCTACCCTCAGCAGTTCTATCCCAAGCTCTTCATTGACGTGGCTGTCCATGCGGGAACTCAGAAGGGCATGGCGGGGTCGCTGAGGTTCATGGACCGCACAATCTGTGAGGGAACGTTGGGCGAGATGATCTCGGATGCCGTCGCAGCCGTCGCCAAGAATTTGCGGCGAACCTCGACCGTCCAAGGCGTCTCGCGTATCGACTCGCTGGAGATTCCCGAGGAGGTCCTGCGCGAGGCAGTCGCCAACGCGGTTATCCACAGGGAATACGGGGATCGGTTCTGTGGGCAATCGATCGCCGTCGACGTTTTTGACGACCGTATCGAGGTGACGAATCCCGGCGGCCTTTATGGAGGGAAGACTCGCGAGAGCTTGTTTGACGGCAGCTCCCGATGCCGTAACGCGACGCTCGTGAAACTCATGTCGATTGTCCCGCTGCCGGATGGCGCAGGTTCGCCGGCTGAGGGCAATGGCTCGGGCATCCCGATGATGATCGATGCCATGCGCGCGCATGGTCTGGCCGAGCCCCTGTTCTGCCCGGGGTTCGATCGGTTCAAGGTCGTACTTTACCGTTCAAAGATTGAGCCGGTCGATCATGGCGGGGACTTGATTATGACGGCACTCAAGCGCTACGGCGAATTGGGGACGCGCGAACTGGCGGAGCGCACGGGACTCACGGTTTCCCAGGTTAGGGCACGCGTCAATGCGCTCATTGAGCAGGGTGAGCTTGAGCCGACGGCGCCGTTGACAAGCCGCAACCGCAAGTATCGACTGTCAGAGCGCGTGGAATAAATGCGTTAGTGGACGAGGCGACCCAATAATCGACCCTCAATTGGCGCCCACTAAGGTAAAGCGGTTGTTGCTCAGTCGACGGTGATGCTAAAGACTCGGCTTACGCCGGCATGGCCCCGAACCCGTCCATCAAGAACAGCCTAAGAACCAGCTTGATGACATATCCCGGTTTGACTTCAGCCGCGTCAAAGACGTGGCGCTCGGCGAGCTCGCTGCAGTATGCATAGATGTCGCGGATAAGGTCCGCGCCCGAAAGCGTAAACATGTAGCCTGCGTCCGAAAGCGCATTGGGTGCGGCGGGCAACTTGGCCATGTGGCAGAACGTTTGCAGGTCGGGCGCCATAACATTCTGGTAGTCGAGGTGGCCGCTGGCATCCTGTGCGGCAAGCTCCAATTGGCGCACAAAATCCAGCGCCGCCGCTAACACAAAGCTCGGCGTAGGCGCATTGACGTCCTGAGTGGTCGCCACAAGCCTGCCCGCCGCCTGCGTGACAAGCCAAGCGACCTCGCGCTGGCAACGCACAGCCTTGCGCGTAACCGGCTTGATGGACGAAGAAGAAACGCTCCCCTTAGGCGGATTCGAAGCAGCCATAAGACCCTCTCATGAACAATCCGGCCCAACAAGCTCGGATGAAACACGTGCTACATCAGTATACAGGGGAGTGGGGTAGCGGAGTACAAGCGCGCCAACGGCAAACCGAGAGCATCAACGACGTGCCGATCGCGGAATGAGATCTCGTAATAATTGACTCTCGGCCATATTATTGAGGGGCATGACTCGCGTTCGTATGGTTGTAGGTGCTGGCGATGAACGACATTGACCTTGCTGTTCCGTTGATGGATGGACCAAGCTATGACCGTGCCTGCAGTCTCGTGCCTTCCGAATACGTTGAGGCATGGGAGTGGTTTCTGGGTGAGGAACAGCGCGGCGGCGTTTGGACCAGCCTTCCGCACCACACCAAGGAAGATAGCCCTCAGTATCAGTATCGTTTGAGAATTGGCTCGGACTTCTTTCCCGTAACGCGGGATTCAGGGATCTTCTGGCCGGGCCAGGATCGGGTGAAGCAAGATCCCAATAAGATCTTTGCGCTTTCGGTCCATAACTCTAAAAAGAGCTTCTACACCGATGTGCCTCCGCTCTATTTGGACGATGGTACGTGGGTCATTAAGTACTCGGTTCAAGCGCCGGGTACCGTTGGTTTTCGAGACCAGAATTACAACCGTAAAATGCTCAACTGCATGGAATGTGGCGTTCCAGTCGGAGTCATATTTGCAACCGAGGTGGGCTACAAGGTGCTCGGCCTTGCGTTTGTTGAGCGGTTCGAGCCCGAAAACGGATGGTTTGTTCTGCACGGTCCTGTTCATAAAGGCGGACCGGACCCTCGTTTTGCACCCGACATGAGTTATCTGAAGCACATGCCCGTCGATATTGAGTTTACCGGACAGGGTACGACCGACGACGAAAAGGTCCGCTATGCGTTAAGGCGCGAGCGATTGGGGCAGCAATGGTTCCGCAAACAGCTCGTTGCCGCCTATGATGGCCGTTGCGCGGTGTCGGACTGCGGCGTCAGCGAAGCTCTGGAGGCTGCACATATCGAGAATTACTCGGGACCCAAATCGCAGGTTGCCAGCAACGGCATTCTGCTTCGGCGCGATCTTCATTCCCTATTTGATGCTCACCTGATTTCGTTTGAGCCTGTTTGCGGCGAATATCGGCTGTGCGGATCGTACCTGCTGGATAAGACCGACTACGCTTCCTTTGCGGGTGCGACGCTAAGGCAGCCGAATGAGCGTCAGTGGCGACCCGATACGGTGTTTCTTGAGGCCCATCGCATTGAGTTCGATCGCTCGGAAAAGAAGCGTGAAAAGGCGGGGCTTCTGCCGTATTAGCGTATTTGGCTTTGGCATTCTTTGACGATCGTGTTGTTTGATCGGATCGCGTGGCGATGCAATCTCGCGCCCGCCCGCCGGTGCATGCTCTTCCTGATTTGTATAGCGAGAAGGGGCATGTATGAGCTGGCGAGGCGATATTGCGATGGGGAAGTACGGAAAACTGCCGTGTGCCCTTATCGACAACAATATGTTTCCGGGCGTAGAAGTTGATTGCGGGTCGTTTGTCGTCGCCTGCCCTTGCTGCGGCTCGCAAATACCGTGTCTCGACATTCGGTTCATCGATGCACGTGACAGGTTCAGCGACGAAGTGAGGAAACGTACGGGCGTTCATATGCCGGTGTATCCGGAGAAATGCCCTGTTTGTGGCCTCGATATCGTGTACGACGCCGGCGACGAGGGATAGGTGATGCGGAGGAGTTGGCTGTGAGTGTCTTTTGCCTCTACAAATAAATCCCCTCACTGAGTTGCTTGTGGAACTCGGCGTGATGGTCGCGTGCCCAGGTAAAGAGCGCCTGGTCAAAGTCGGTGCGCGTGGCCGGGACGCCAAATACGCCGGCAACTTCGACGCGCACAAACTCCAGTGCCGGCAGCTTGTTGATGGCAGTGAGGGCAAATGGGGACGAGGGCTCCTCGAACAGATAGCGGCTGCCTTGCAGCGCGTCGCAACTGGTGCACGTGTTGCCGAGCGACGGGGCTTTGGAGGCTCGCGCGCCTACGGGCTTGTAGCCGCAGCGCTTATGAAGGTAGTCGCGGATCTCGCCCGGCACGCAGCCAAGAGCGGGCACGATGGCGAGTGCGTTGGCGTTGGCCGTGTCGATGGCAATGTGCCCGGCTTCGTTGGGCGCGTGCGCGATGGCGATGCTCTCGTCGTTATCGGTTCGATAGGGAATGCCGAAGGCCGCGACTGAGGTCTCTTTGTGACACTTCCAGCATTCGCGCTTGCCCAGTACTAGATATATATACGGCGCTGAGGGGTCGGATCGGTCAACACCGGGCAGCCACTCGGCAAAGGGCTCGGGGTTGACGCCGCTGGGTACATACCAGATCTTCTTGGTCCGGTCCCATTTGGCGCCCAGCGCCTTGGCTTCTTCTTTGTGCGAAAAGGGGACATCGAGCTCGGTGCGCATGGCGGCTCCTTGGTGCTGCAGGTGCAAGTGGCTCAAGGATACCGCAGGACGCAGACATCGCGGCGTTTTGCTGAGAAGTTGCGGCTCGGATGGGTTCGAGACGTGTTGGTCTCGGCCTCGGTGACTATTGGGGCGGTTTTGATTGACTGCGGAGTCAGCCGGGATAGGCACTTGGGTCGCTGACGCGGTTTTGTGTATGGGCAGGGTGGTTGCTTGGGCGGTTGGAGCTGCCAGCTGATTTGGCGACATAAAACAAAACAGCCCAGAGGACATAGCCTCTGAGCTGCGAACATTTGGTGGGCGTTAGAAGATTTGAACTTCTGACCTCTTCCGTGTCAGGGAAGCGCTCTCCCCCTGAGCTAAACGCCCGATCAAGGGTGCGCAAGTGCGCAAGGGATAATATAACGGAGCCTGAACTCGGTGGCAAGAACATTTTTAAAAATCGCTTACATTGTGGAATTCGGGGGCTTTGTCATATCCATTTCAAAAGAGTCTGCTGCCGCGATTTGGCTGTCGACCAATGCAAAGCCATTGCGGTATCGAGCTATGGAAAGACGCCTGCGGAATTGTCCTACCGATAAGCGGACAAGCCTCCAGCTGGTGCCTTCACCGTGGTAAGGTAAGCCGAATTGTTTCCAGGCTGTTTTGGGGGAGTGGAATGAGCAAAGAGTGTGTCGAGCAGGTCGAAGGCGCAGGGGCTTCGGTGCCGATGACCGATATATCGAACATTGATGTGCCCGAGGGCACCGACGAGCTCAGCCGTAGCACCCGCCGCGCCTGGCGCGAGCGCCTTAACGATGCGTCGTCGCGCAAGATGATCACGGGCGTCTTGGCTACGCTGGTGGGTGGTTCGTTTTGGGGCTTCTCGGGCACCAGCGCGAGCTTTCTGTTCGATACCTACCACGTCGACACCTTATGGCTTATGAGCGTGCGTCAGATTCTCGCCGGTCTACTCTTTATGGCCGTGGTTGTTACGCGCGACCGCGAGCGCCTGATTAAGTTCTGGACCACACCCGCCGATCGCAAGCAGCTGCTGCTCTTTACCGCCTTTGGCCTGCTGTTCAACCAGTTTTGCTATCTTTCGGCCGTGCGCCTGACGAACGCCGGAACCGCGACGGTGCTCCAGTGCCTGCAGCTCGTTATCATCATGGGCTACACCTGCGTGACCGATCGCCGCATGCCGCGTACTCGCGAAGTCATCGGCATTGGCCTGGCTCTGGGTGGAACCTTTTTAATCGCCACCGGCGGCGACCCCACCAGCCTGAATATCTCGCCGCTTGGCCTGGCAGCAGGTCTTATGTGTGCGGTCAGCGCCACGTGTATGGCGGTGATTCCCGCCAAGATCCTGCCCGAATACGGCAGCCCCATCGTCACGGGCTCGGCAATGCTCACGGCGGGCGTGGTCTCGTGTGTCTTCGTGCAGCCTTGGGCGCATATACCGGCGCTCGACGCTGCCGGCGTCGAGGCGCTCGCGGTGTTCGTGGTTATCGGCTCGTTTTTTGCTTACATGCTCTATATGCAGGGCGTTAAGGATATCGGCTCGGTGCGTGCGAGTCTCATCGGAACTGTGGAGCCGGTTTCGGCGACCATCACCAGCGCCGTTATGCTGGGCACGGTGTTTTTGCCGACCGACCTTATCGGCTTTGCCATGATCATCGTGATGATGTTCCTCACGGTGTAGCTGGCGCCGCCGCCAAGACAGAAAAGGTGTTGTGCCGCATTTTCGCCAATTGATGTCCGTGTCTGGAGTTTAGCTGTCGATGCTCAAAATGCCATAAACTAGTAACGTTATGGACTTTTTCATTGCGACTCAATTGCGAGGATTTCTTTATGGCTGGTAATCACTTTAAGGGCAGCGATAGCGGCCGTCCTGCAGTTCCGCCGCGTCCGAACGGGGCTGGTAAGGCCGGCACGCCGGGCGGCGCTGGACAGGGCGGTTCCGGTAAGCGCGTGTCCCCGGGCGAGACGGCGATGTTTACCGCTCTGTACGAGCAGTCACAAAAGGCAAAAAAGACCGGCCGCGCAAGAGGGAATGTCTTTGCGGGCGGTGCAACCTCCGCGTCGCAGCCGAGCGGGGCTCCTTCGGCACCTGAGAACAATGCAGGTGCTGCCAACGCCGCGAATGCCGCCGGCAACGTTAATGCCGGCAAGGCCGCCAACAATACTCCCTCTGCCGGTGGCGCGGGGCTTACGGGTAACCTTGGCACGATTTACACCGGCGCCTCCGAGACTGGCACGTTCGCCCGCCTGGATGATAGCGGTGCTGAGTTTGCGGGCTCGGGTTCCAAGGAAGATTATTACGATTTTGGCTTGAACTACGGTAGCGACGCTTCGTCGAGTTCGACCTCTGACGGCCTGGTCCGTCATCGCCATCGCAAGGGCGAGCGCGAAAAGCGTCACACCGGCGCCATTATTGCCGCTGTAGTCGCGGTGCTTCTCGTTGCGCTTGGCGCAAGCGGCTTTATGCTGCTTAACTCGGCAAAGACCGTAAAGAGTGAAGCGAAGGAGGCCGTCGAGATTGTTGGTGGCCTTAAGGACAAGGTCACGTCGGGCGATTTTTCGACGCTGCCTGACGACGCGAAGAAGATCGATGAGCTCTGCGACAGCATGAAGGCGGAGACCTCGAGCCCGCTGTGGACGGCGGCTTCGTTTATCCCGGTGTATGGCAGCGACATCAACGCGGCCCGCACCATGATTGATGCCCTGTCCGATGTCTCGAGCAATGCGCTGGTTCCCATGGCCGATAACCTTTCCCAGGCCACGCCCGGCAAGCTGTTCCAGGACGGCATGATTAACGTGTCCGCGCTGCAGGCGGTCGCCGATTCGCTTTCCAGCAGCTCGAAGGTGTTCAAGAGCGCCAACGAGAAGATCCAGGGCATTGGCGATACTCATATTTCCCAGGTGACCGAGCTGGTCGATAAGGCCAAGGACGGCTTTGCCACCCTCAACGGCGCGGTTGACGCGGCGGAGAAGGTCGCCCCCGTCCTTCCCCAGATGCTCGGCGCCAACGGCCAGACGCGCAACTACCTTGTGTACGCCATGAACAACGTCGAGATTCGTGCCTGCGGCGGCTTTGGCGGTTCGCAGGGCCTGATTTCGGTCACCGACGGCCAGATGTCGATTGGCGAGTTTGTTCCCCGCATTGGACTCAGTGAGGATGAGGCAGTCGAGAGCGTCGACGAAGAGGATGAGGCGCTGTTCGGCAACCACAGTAACCTGTACAACTCGGGCAATACCTATTCGCCTGATTGGCCCCGCAACTCGCAGCGTGTCGCCGCGCTGTGGAAGTCCCAGTATGGCCAGGACGTTGACGGCGTCGTGGGTATCGACCCGGTGTTCCTGCAGTATCTGCTGGGCCTGGTCGGTAACGTGTCGCTGCCCGACGGAACGGTTGTCGACGGCACCAACGCCGCAAAGGTCCTCATGCACGATGTGTACTGGAACTATCCGGTCGAGGAGTCGGACGGCATCTTTGCATCCGTCGCCAGCGCTGCCTTCGACAAGATCCTTGGCGGTATCGGCGATGTCGATGTTACGAAGCTTGTCAGCGCCGTTGAGCGCGGTGCCGAAGAGGGCCGCCTGATCGCGTGGATGAAAAACGATGACGAGCAGAACGCTATCAAGGAGATGAACATCGACGCCTCGCTGCCCGATCCGGATGACCCGAGTGAAGATCCCGTTGCTGGTGTCTACTTTAACAACCTGAGCTTCTCCAAGCTCGACTGGTACCTGAATGCCGATACGCAGATTGGCCAGGGCATCAAGAACGGTGACGGCACATGCTCGTATCGCATCACCGTTACCCTGACGAACATCATGACGCAGGAGGAGGCCGGCAAGCTGCCCGACTACGTCGCGGCGAGCGCGCCCGATGCCGCGCGCGACGACGAGCGTCTGAATGTCTCGTTGTTTGCCCCGACGGGCGGCAACATTACTGATCTGACCGTCGAGGGCACCCAGTTTGGTCTTGGCGCCGCTACGTGGCATGGAATCCCCTTCTATTCGGGCACCGTTGACCTGCATGCTGGCGAGACGACGACGATCACATATACGCTGACCACGTCAGCCGAGGCGGGGGACAAGCCGCTTACGCTGCGTCAGACTCCTACATGCCAGGCGGCTCGCGACAGCGCGTCGGCGTAGGGTTTTTCTGGTAGCGCAGATAATCGAGTACCATTTTGGGGCGGACAGGCAATCTGTTCGCCCCTATTTTGTAAGGAGAGCGCATGAAGTACTTTGGCACCGACGGCTTTCGCGGTGAGGCTAACGTTGGGCTGACGGTAGAGCACGCTTATAAGATTGGCCGTTTTGTGGGCTGGTATTACGGCGCCAACCGCAGTGCTAAGGCGCGCGTTATCGTGGGCAAGGACACACGTCGCTCGAGTTATATGTTCGAGGCGGCGCTGGTGAGCGGTCTGGTCGCGAGCGGTGCGGACGCCTATATGCTGCACGTGATCCCGACGCCGGGCGTGGCGCATCAGACCGTGGAGGGCTGCTTCGATTGCGGCATCATGATCAGTGCGAGCCACAACCCGTTTTGCGATAACGGCATTAAGCTCGTCAATAGCGACGGTTTTAAGATGGACGAGGACGTACTGGAGCTCATCGAGGATTACATCGATGGCAAGAGCGAAGTTCCGTTGGCCACGGGCAACCACATCGGTGCCACGGTGGACTACATGCAGGGCCGCAACCGCTACATTGCTTCGCTCATTGCAAGTGCGAACTTTTCGCTGCAGGGCGTCAAAATCGGTATCGACTGCGCCAACGGCTCGGCTTCCTCGGTGGCCAAGCCGGTGTTTGACGCGCTCGGTGCCGACGTGCGCGTGATCAATGCCGCGCCCGATGGCTTTAACATCAACGTCGACTGCGGCTCCACGCATATGGAGCGTCTGCAGCGCCATGTGGTGGAGCAGGGCCTGGACGTGGGCTTTGCCTACGACGGCGATGCCGACCGCTGCCTGGCCGTGGACGAGCGCGGGCGCGTGGTCGACGGCGACCAGATCCTGTACGTGTGCGGCGTGTATCTGAACAAGCACGGGCGCCTCTCGGGCGGTACCGTGGTGCCGACGATTGCCAGTAACTTTGGCCTTGTCAAGTCGCTGGAGCTTGCCGGCCTGAGCGCCGTGACCAGCGGCGTGGGCGACCGTCACGTGTATGCCAAGATGCGCGAGGGCGGCTACAGCCTGGGCGGCGAGCAGACGGGCCATACGATCTTTGGCGATATCGAGCGCACGGGCGACGGCATTATGACTTCGCTGCGCGTGATGGAAGTGATTCGTGCCGAGCGCGAGACGCTCTCGCAGCTCACGGCTCCGTGCAAGTTGCTGCCGCAGGCGCAGGTGGCCGTGCGCGTGGCGGACAAGGACGCCACGCTCGAGAACATGGGCGTGCAGAACGCCATCGCCGAGGCCGAGGCTGCGCTGGCAGGCGAGGGCCGCGTGCTCGTGCGCAAGAGCGGAACCGAGTCGGTTATCCGCGTGCTGGCCGAGGCGCCCGACCAAGCATCCGCCGATGCCGCCATGAAGCGCATCGCCAACGCGCTCGAGGCTCTGTAAGGTAGTCATTGGGGACGTTCTTAAACGACTAGGTGGAAAGGGGGCGCCGCGGATTGGTTCCGCGGCGTCCCCTTTGCGTTGGCGTGTCGGTTATGCCTTACAGCTCGTAGAGCGTGGCGAACTTGTCCTGCAGGTAGCTGCAGTAGTAGCGGGCATCGAACGCCATGCCGCAGGCGCCCTTGATGAGCTCCGGCGCGTCCTTGGCGCGTCCCCACTGCCAAATGCGCTCGCCCAGCCAGGCGCGAACGGGCGCAAGGTCGCCGCTCGCGCAGGCGCCGGTAAGGTCGACGCCGTCGCGGCACATGGCCGGCACGAACATGGCGTCGTAGGCGCTGCCCAGCGCATAGGTGGGGAAGTAGCCAAACGAGCCGCCGCTCCAGTGCGTATCCTGCAGGCAACCACGCGTGTCGTCGGGAACGGGGATGCCCAGGTACTCGTTCATAAAGCGATTCCAAAGCGCGGGGATATCCTTGGCTGTGGCCTCGCCGGCAAACAGCATGCGCTCGATCTCGTAGCGCACCATAACGTGCAGCGGATAGGTGAGCTCGTCGGCCTCGGTGCGGATCAACGACGGCTGCGCGATGTTCACGGCGCGGTAGAGCGTGTCCTCGTCGACGTCGCCGTAGACCTCGGGCGCGTGGCGGCGCAGCACCTCGAGCAGCGGTCCCATAAAGGCGCGGCTGCGACCCACGGTGTTCTCGAAAAAGCGGCTCTGGCTCTCGTGGATGCCCATGGAGGTGCCGCCCTCAAGACAGGTGCGCGCATAGGCGGGATTGACGCCCAGCTCGTACATGGCATGTCCCGCCTCGTGGATGATGCTGTAGACGTTGGAGATGCAATCGTTCTCGTAGATGTGTGTCGCGATGCGCGCGTCACCCACGGCAAAGCCCTCGCTAAACGGGTGTTCGGTAAAGGCAAGCGTGGTGTCGTTCAGGTTCAGGCCGACGAGCTTCATAAGGTCGAAGCTCATGGCGCGCTGGGCGGCCTCGGGCACGCGGGCGTGCAAAAAGTCGGCAGCGGGCTGCTGGCCGCGCTCGCCGATGGCGTGCACGAGCGGCACGACCGTCGCCTTGACCTCATCGCAAAACGCATCGAAGCTCTTGGCGGAAAGGCCGCGCTCGTACTGGTCGAGCCAAACGTCGTATGGGTCGCGCTTGGGGTCCATGAGTTCGGCCTGATGCTTAAGTTGGGCGACGATTCTATCCACATAGGGCTCAAAACTCGCCCAGTCGTTGGCCGTCTTGGCCTTGTGCCACACGGCGTCGGCCTCGCAGGTGAGCCTGGTCCAGGCCTCGGCCTCCTCGGTAGGAATAACGCTTGCCTCGCGCTGGTCGCGGCCGAGCACGCGGATCTCGTCGAGCAGCTGCGGGTCGTCTACGTGTCCGCCTGCAACCGTCTCGCGCGCTAACGAGCGTACGAGCTCAACGGACTTCTCGCTGGTCAGTAGCTTGTGATGCTCGCCGGCAAGCGTGCCCATGGCGTCGGCACGGGCGGCAGCACCGTTGGCAGGAGCAATCGTCGCTCCATCGAACTCGGCAATCTTGAGCAGGTACTCGCGAGTCCACAGCTTGCCCTCGAGTTTGCGGAACTTTTTGACGGCCTTGTCGACTTTAGCAGCCTTGACGCCCTTGGCAGCCTTTGCCACGGCGGCCTGGGCCTTCTTATCGAGTTTCTTTCCCATACCGTATCCTTAATCTCGCAGGCCGAGCGCCGCAGGCGGGTGCGCGGCCAATTTGCACAGCTACCTGCCTTGTACCCAGCGCGAACAAAACGGAACGCGGCGATGCGCTCGCGAAATGTGTTATCCTATAGCCCAATGCGTTGACGGAGAGGGTTTTTGCCCGCCGCGTCGCCGGCAAGAGAGGGAAGGTCATGGGCTGCAAGCCTTCCTGCGGTGGCAAGGGCCAAGCGTTCACTCCCGAGCAGCAACCTCAACGGGCGCGCGGCCGACGGCGGTGAAGCCCCAGTAGGGAAGCCGTGAGCCTCGCGACAAGGGGCGCAGAGTGGGCACGGCGGGCCAGACATCCGCCGGGTCAAACAAGGTGGTACCGCGGAATTCAACCGTCCTTGGGCAATGCACATGCCCGAGGACGGTTTTTTGTTACCGAACCGGGCCGCGCATCTGCAGCATCGGGCGGCGTCAGCCGTCCCGGAGCGCGGATGCGCGAGAGACGAAAGGGAAGACATGAGTCTGATTGATGATCTGGTCAAACTCGAGGAAGAGGCCAAGGAGCTCGTCACTAGCGCCGACGACGCCGCCAAGCTCGAGGCTGCGCGCGTTGAGCTGCTCGGTCGCAAGGGCCGTATCACCGGCCTGATGCGCATGATGGGCAAGCTCGCCCCCGAGGATCGTCCCATGATGGGCAAACGCGCCAACGAGATGCGCCATCTGATCGAGGGCATGCTCGACGAGCGCACCACCGAGATGAAGGCCGCCGCCCTCAAGCACGCACTCGAGCACGAGGCCGTCGACATCACGCTGCCGGGGATCCGTCCGCAGATCGGTCACCAGCACCTGATCAAGCAGATCATCGAGGAGGCCGAGGACATCTTCTGCGGCATCGGCTACACCGTCGAGTCCGGCCCCATGGTCGATACCTCCTACTACAACTTCACCGCACTCAACGCGCCCATGGATCACCCGAGCCGCTCGGCTCGCGACACGTTCTATGTGGTCGACAACAACCCCGGCAGCGTCGCGCATCCCGAGGCTCACGCTCACGGCGAGTCCGACGTGCTGCTGCGCACCCAGACCTCGGGCGTGCAGATCCACACCATGGAGTCGCAGAAGCCGCCCATCTACATGATCTGCCCGGGCACCGTCTACCGTCCCGACACGGCCGACGCCTGCCACCTGCCGCAGTTCAACCAGATCGAGGGCCTGGTCGTCGACGAGGGTATCACCTTTGGCGATCTTAAGGGCACGCTCGACTACTTTGTTAAGTGCATGTTTGGTGAGGATCGCAAGACGCGCTATCGCCCGCACTTCTTCCCCTTCACCGAGCCTTCCTGCGAGGTGGACGTGAGCTGCCACGTGTGCGGCGGCAAGGGCTGCAACTTCTGCAAGCACAGCGGCTGGATCGAGATCCTGGGCTGCGGCATGGTCGACCCCAACGTCCTTATCAACTGCGGCATCGACCCCGAGAAGTACACCGGCTTCGCCTTTGGTATTGGCGCCGAGCGCGTCGCGGCCCTGCGCTACGACCTGCCGGACCTGCGCACGTTGATGACTGGTGACATGAGGTTCTTGAACCAGTTCTAGAACGCTTTCTTCTTAGTTGCAGTTTCCGGCTCAAAGCCGCATTTATGAAAGGAGACCAGTTATATGCGTGTTTCTTACGACTGGCTCAAGACCATGATCGATATTCCGGAGGATCCCAAGACCCTTTCGGACGAATATATCCGTACCGGCACCGAGGTCGAGGCGATCGACACCGTGGGCGAGTCCTTCGACCACGTGGTGACCGCCAAGGTGCTCACCAAGACCCCGCACCCCGATAGCGACCACATGTATGTGTGCTCGGTCGACGTGGGTGACAAGAACCTCGACGCCGACGGCAACCCCGCTCCGCTGCAGATCGTCTGCGGCGCGCAGAACTTCGAGGCCGGCGACCACATCGTCACGGCCATGATCGGCGCCGTGCTTCCCGGCGACGTCAAGATCAAGAAGAGCAAGCTTCGCGGCGTCGTGTCCATGGGCATGAACTGCTCCGCGCGCGAGCTTGGCCTGGGTGGCGACCACTCCGGCATTATGATCCTGCCCGAGGATACGCCCTGCGGCATGCCGTTTGCCGAGTACGTGGGCTCGAGCGACACCGTGCTCGACTGCGAGATCACGCCCAACCGCCCCGACTGCCTGTCCATGATCGGCATGGCCCGCGAGACCGGCGCCATCTTCGACCGCGATTTCCACGTTGAGCTGCCCGCTATCAAGGTCGAGACCGGCCGCGCGACCGACGACGAGCTTTCGGTCGAGATCGTCGACGAGGGCCTGTGCGACCGCTACGTTGCCCGCATCGTGCGCAACGTCAAGGTCGGCCCGTCGCCAGACTGGATGGTCAAGCGCCTCAACGCCCTGGGCGTGCGCCCGCACAACAACATCGTCGACATCACCAACTACATGATGATGCTCACCGGTCAGCCGCTGCACGCCTTTGACCTGGACACCTTTGCCGAGCGCGATGGCCACCGTCGTGTGGTGGTTCGTGCCGCCCAGCAGGACGAGAAGTTCACGACGCTCGACGGCGAGGAGCGCGTGCTCGACGCCGGCATGGGCCTCATCACCGACGGCGAGCGTCCCGTGGCGCTGGCCGGTGTCATGGGCGGCATGGATTCCGAGATCGAGGACGACACCGTCGACGTGATGGTCGAGAGCGCCTGCTTCAACGCCGGTCGCACCTCGCACACCAGCCGCGATCTGTCGCTGATCTCCGACGCCTCCATTCGCTTTGAGCGCCAGGTCGACGAGACCGGCTGCGTGGATGTCGCCAACGTTACCTGCGCGCTGATCGAGGAGATCGCCGGCGGCGAGGTCGCCCCCGGCTATGTGGACGTGTTCCCCGCGCCCAAGACCATCGACAGCATCAAGCTGCGCTTGGCCCGCGTGCACGCCATCTGCGGTGCCGACATCGAGCCCGACTTTATCGAGCGCTCGCTCACCCGCCTGGGCTGCACCGTCGAGCGCGACGGCGAGGACTTTATGGTCACGCCGCCGAGCTTCCGTCCCGACCTGCCGCGTGAGATCGACCTGATCGAGGAGGTCTTGCGCCTATGGGGCATGGGCCGCGTGACGGCGACCATCCCGGCTGCCAAGAACCACATCGGCGGTCTGACCCGCGAGCAGAAGCTCACCCGTAAGGTCGGCGAGATCCTGCGCGCCTGCGGCCTCAACGAGACCACGACCTTTGGCTTTGCCGCCCCGGGCGACCTGGAGAAGATTGGTATGTCCACCGAGGGCCGCGGCTGCCCCGTGGTTCTCATGAACCCGCTGGTGGCCGAGCAGACCGAGATGCGCCGCTCGCTGCTGCCGGGTCTGCTGCAGTCTGTGGCCTACAACGAGGCCCACGGCACGCCCAACGTGCACCTGTACGAGGTCGGCAGCCTGTTCCATGGCCGCGAGAACGCCAGCCTGCCCAAGGAGACCAAGTCTGTGGCGGGCGTGCTTTCGGGCCAGTGGAGCGAGCGGTCTTGGAACATGAAGTACCGTAAGCTGCGTTTCTTCTTTGGCAAGGGCATCGTCGAGGAGCTGCTTGCCCAGCTGCGCATCGAGAAGGTCCGCTTCCGTCCCGTCGAGGGCGAGGGCTATGCCTTCTTGCAGCCGGGTCGCGCCGCCGAGGTTCTGTCCGGCGGTACCGTGCTGGGCTGGGTTGGCGAGATTCACCCCGAGGCGCGCGAGGCTATGGGCATTGACGAGGTTGTCGTTGCCTTTGAGCTCGACCTGGACAAGCTGATCAAGGGCGCCCGCAACCAGGAGAACTACCGTGAGTTCTCGCAGTACCCGGCCGTTGAGCACGACCTTGCTATCGTAGTCGACAACACTGTGACCTGCGAGGATCTTGAGCGCCGTATTACCAGCGCCGGAGGCAAGCTGCTCGAGGGTGTGCGTCTGTTCGACGTCTACCGCGATCCCATCCGTATCGGAGCGGGCAAGAAGTCCATGGCCTTTGCGCTTACGTATCGCTCCGACGACCACACGCTTACCAGCGAAGAGGTCGAAAAGGCGCACCAGAAGATCGTTACCAAGGTGTGCAAGGGCGTAAACGGCGAGGTCCGCGGCTAGGTCCTGCGCCGGATATGGGCCAGCGTCGGCTGCCGCCGAGTCTTACGTGACTGCTGTTTTCGGTATAAGGCACCGTTGAGCCTGCATATATGACACGCGCATTACATAACGGCGTGCTGCTTTGTCGGCAGTGCGCCGTTTTGCTATGATAGCCCGCGGAGTGTTACGAATCTGACATTACGTAACACTGGAAAGGTGATTCAAGCGGCGTTGCAATTCCGTGCGCCGATAACCGGGAGGCGTACATGCACATTCCAGATAATTATCTGTCCCCGCAGACCGATGCCGTCATGGCGGTGGCGATGGTGCCCGTCTGGGTTCACTGTATCAAGAAGGTGCGCGCCACGCTCGATCGCGAGCACATGGCTTTCCTGGGCATCTGCGCCGCATTTTCCTTCTTGCTTATGATGTTCAACGTGCCGCTGCCCGGCGGCACCACTGGCCACGCCGTTGGTGGCGCACTCATCGCGCTGCTGCTGGGCCCCGAGGCCGCGGCTATCGCGGTTTCGGTCGCGCTGGCGCTGCAAGCGCTGCTGTTTGGCGACGGCGGCATCCTGTCCTTTGGCGCTAACTGCTTTAACATGGCCTTCGTGTTGCCGTTTGCCGCAGCCATCGTGTTCCGCGCGCTTAACAGCCGTTTGCACGACAAGAGCTGGGGCACCTCGGTCTCGGCCATCGTAAGCGGCTGGGTCGGCCTGTGCCTGGCGGCCCTGTGCGCAGCAATCGAGTTTGGTATTCAGCCGATGCTTTTCACGAATGCTTCGGGCGCTCCGCTGTACTGCCCCTTCCCGCTGTCCATTGCCATTCCGGCCATGATGATCCCGCATATGTTGGTAGCCGGCGTGGTCGAGGGCGTGGCGACTGCCGCGATCTACGGCTTTATCAAGAAGACGGCGCCGAGCGTTATCGTCGGCCCCGAAGCCGCCGATGGACAGCTTGCTGCCGAGGGCGCTGCTGCAAAGAAGACCTCGCTGGTCCCCACGCTCATCTTGGTTGCCGTGCTTGTCGTGGCCACGCCGCTGGGCCTGCTGGCCACGGGTGACGCCTGGGGTGAGTGGGACGCCGAGGGCGCCGCGACCGCCGTTCGGGAGGCTGGCGACGACAGCCTGCAGGCTTCGGTCGGTCTCGACACCCCGACCTTTGCCGACGCTCTGCCTACGGGTGATTACCTGCAGGCCTATTCCGAGGAGCAGGGTCTCGGCTTTGCCGGTCAGGCTGCCATGTATATCCTGTCCGGCGTGATTGGCGTGGCGGTGCTCACCATCGCATTCCGTCTGATCTCGCTGACGGTCAAGGAAAGCGGAGCCCATGGCGATGGTCGAGCTGCCTAGCTGGCTTGCGGCCGAGGAGCGATACGAGCCCACGGGCGCTCGTCATCGCGTGATGCAAAAGAACGTCCTGCACCTGGCGAGCCTGCTTGAGCGGGTTCGCCTGGGTGGAGGCGCGCACGAGGGCGGGTCGATGGTCGACCGCGCCCTTTCTTGCGTTTCGGCTCCGGTGCGCCTGGTGGGGATATTCGTTTGCGTCCTGTGCGTGTGCCTGACACAAAGCCCGCTGTACCTCATGTTGATGGCGGCCATTGCGCTGGTGCTCGTTGCCGTGCGTCCCGTACGCGGGCTGCGCGCGACCTTTGTGCCGGCGCTTGGCGCCGCGGGGCTCGCAGTGGTTTTGGCGCTGCCTGCCCTGCTGCTGGGTGCTTCCGCTACGGGCGCCATGCTCAAGATTGCGCTCAAGACCTTCATTAATGTGTCGCTGGTGCTGGGCGTTTCGTGGACCCTCACGTGGAGCCGCATGTCGGCGGCGCTCAAGATGCTGCATCTACCCGACGAAGTTATCTTTACGTTTGATATGGCGCTCAAGCACATCGAGGTGCTGGGTCGTACGGCGCACGATCTGTGCGAATCGGTCATGCTGCGCAGCGTTGGCCGTGCGCCCGAGGGATTTTCGCGTACCGATTCGATCGCGGGTATCATGGGCATGACCTTTATCAAGGCGATGAAATACAGCCGCGCGATGGACGAGGCTATGCTTTGCCGCGGCTTTGCCGGTGCGTATCCGGCTCCCGCGCGCGCCAGGTTTGGCTGGCGCGATGCGGCCTATGCGGCCGGCGTGGCGCTGCTGACAGTGTTGTGCGCCGTGCTGTAGGCGCTGCTGGTTCCGACTGGGGATGTAAATGGGGAAGGGCGACGTTTTGACGATCGATATGAATAGTGCGGCGGGCACGAACGGTGCGGGCGGCGCCGAGGTCGTTCCGCTCATCGAGCTGCGCGACGTGGTGTTCTCCTATGCGGGGCATACGGTTGTCGATGGCGTGTCGCTGCAGGTCGATCGTGGTGAACTCGTTGCCCTGCTCGGTCCCAACGGCTGCGGCAAGACGACGATTATGCGTCTTATTAACGGCCTTGAACTCGCGGACGCAGGGGCATACCTGTTTGACGGGCACGTGGTCGATGCGGCGTATCTGAAGGATTCTGCTGCTGCTCAGAAGTTCCACCAGCGCGTGGGCTTCGTATTCCAAAACGCCGATGCCCAGCTGTTCTGCGCCACGGTGGGCGAGGAAGTTGCTTTTGGTCCCGCGCAGATGGGGCTGCCGGCAGACGAGCTCGAGCGCCGCGTGCGCGATGCCATGGGGCTGTTCCAGGTTGCCGACCTTGCCGACGCCTCTCCCTATCAGCTCTCGGGCGGGCAAAAGAAGCGTGTGGCGCTGGCGGCAGTTGTATCGATGAACCCCGATATCCTAGTGCTCGATGAGCCCACCAATGGGCTCGACGAGGATTCATGCGACATCGTGGTCAACTTCTTGCTGGCCTACGTCGCGGCGGGTAAGACGGTCTTGATGAGCACGCATCACCAGGATTTGGTGCGACGCCTGGGTGCCCGTGCAATCTATATCGATCGATATCACCATGTGGTCGAGGCACCTTCGCCGTCGTATGGAACCGAAAGCGGTGCTACGGACTAGTTGCTGCGTAGAGCGTGCGTAGCCGCCCGCGCGGCTTTGCCGTGATGGTATAGTTATCCAGGTTTTTTATGGGGGTGGCTATGCCAAGTTGGAACATCCATATCGCTCAGACGGAGCGTTTGCTGGAGCGCACCGGTGCGCTTGCCAATAGCGTGCGCGACCGCAATGCCTTTTTGTTTGGCTGCGTGGTTCCGGATATCTTCGTGGGCTATATGGTCCCTGGCATCGCCGATCCCATCCCGTACCGCATTACGCACTTTGCCAAGCCTGAGCCCATCCCTAAGCCTCGTGAGCATGAGTTCTGGGATACCTATGTGGCACCGTTGCTTAAAAGTTCGCCCATCGGTGCGCCGGCCGCGGCGACCTCGATTATCGAGGAACGCGAGCGGCTGAACCGCGTGCACTATCCCCAGCGCTACAAGGATGCCGAGCCGGTTGCCGGTCCCGGCGCCTGTGAGTTCTCGCTTGCGTCCGAGGACGTGGCGCAGTCGTTGCTCGATTTGACACTGGGTGTCTGGTCGCATCTGGTGGCCGATACCGTATGGAATACGCGCGTGAATCAGTACCTGGAGGCGCACGGCGGCAAGCCGTGCGAGGAGTTCCGCATTAAAAAGCAAGGTGACTTTGACTGGTTCGGCAAGACGCTCGGCATTGTTTCGATTCCGCGCGCGACCGATCGCCTGTATACTGCGGCGACGCGTTTTGGGCAGTATCCCATCCATAAGGAGTATGTGCTCAAGACCATCGGCGTTATGCACGAGATCGTGCGCGAAAACCCCGGCGAGCCCGACCATTCGCCATACCGCCTGCTGACCGAGAAATTCTTCGACGCAACGTTTACCGAGGTCATCGAGCTGACCGAGGCGGGCTTTGCGGCTCGCGTTGCCGCTTCTGACGTCCCCGCAGTCCCCCTGATCGCTAGCTGCTAGCCGGCCGGCTTGACGGTGAACAGTTCAACCCAATCGACCAACAGCTCCCGTCGCAGGGCATTTTCAGCGGTACGTTCCTGATCGGTCTTTGGGATGTAGGGGAGCCCCGCCTTTTTATGAATGAGCTCGGCGATGTTGTTAAAGCTCTTCTTGTCCTTGATCTGGTCGTAGGTAATTTGTATGACATCGTAGCCCATGCTGGTGAGCGCGGTGGTGCGTTCGGCATCGGAGAGGCTTGCGGCTTCGCCATCGTGGGCGGAGCGGCCTTGGCATTCCAAAATGACGCCCATGCTGTCGGTGGCGCTCTCGATGAGGATATCGGCGTAGCAGCAGGTTTTGTCATACAGCGAGCGCGCGGCGTCGCTGAGTGGGATGCGCACGTTGTTTGCGATGTTGATGCCCATGCCGCCCTCGTCACGGGGGAGTGAGACGAGTATGGATGTTTGGACTTCGAAAGGCGAGGCGGTCTGCCCCGTCATGTGCTCGGCCGCCCAGCGGAGCTGCTTAACGCCGCGCAGGCCTGCGGCCTGCTTAGCGAACGCGGCGATATCCGCCGCGCTGAGGAGCGGTTGGCGCTTCCACAGGTTGGTGTCATTGCCCTTGGTGTCGTTAACTCGCTCCCAGCCGCAGTTGGGTGGAATGAGCTTAAGCGAAATAGATTCATCGAGTTGTTGCTGCGTTCGCTCGCAGGGCTTAAACACTGCAAAGGAGCCGCACATCTCGTAGCAAGCCATGAGTAACTGGTTGCGTGAGACCTTCGCAGCAAGGTTGAGCAGTGTGAACTCCGGGGACGTGACATTAAACCCATGCTCAGTCTGCCTAAACGACCCAGGAGGCGGCTCTTGGGTTAGCAGACGGCTATGAAATAGCTTTCCGTTCGCGCGCTGTTTTCTTTCGCCCACGAATCTCCAAACTGGTGTGCCGAGCAAGTCTTTAAATACTGGTTGTTTTGAGTAATGCACCAAGCGATGGTCATGGTCGGGCGGCAGGATTGCCGGATAGAGTCCTAGTATCTGGGGCGGGATGCGATAGTACTGAAAAGCTGTGGGTCCGCAAGCGAGAAATGACATGGCAATCCGATCGTTCGAGCGTTGTTTGGGCTAGAAAGGCTATCGGTTTCGGAAGTGCGGGGAAAAAGACAAACAGGCAAAGCACAAGCGGTATTTGAGCCAACTTTATCAGGGGTTTTGTTGAAATAAAAGGGCTTGTGCTCGGGGGTAAGCAATTTTTCCCCGCACTTCCGAAAACCAGGTCGATCTGACTCTTGCTAAAACGATTTAGCAGCGTCGGTCAAGGTGCGGGTTTGCCACCGGGCGAACACTTTTATCGCTTGGGACTATATTTATTGGGCCTCGAAGGGTGGATTTCGCGCTTTTGGTAAAGAAATGAGTGTGTGTTTTGCCGTGTGCCGGCATTGGCATAGAAAAAGGGCCCGGAAGGCTTTGCCTTCCGGGCCCTTTTTCTATGCAAACCTGCTTGCAAGTACGACTTAGCGCACCTGAGCGACGTAAGCGACGTTGGTCGAGGAGACCTTATCCTCGAGCTGGACGCTCATGCGGGGATCGCCAGCGGTAGCGACGGTCAGATCGCCGGCCTTGACGTAGCCGAGCTCCTTAGCGGTCTCGATCGCCTTGACGATCGTGCCGTTGACGGTGCCCTGGGTAATCTCGGCCTGGTGCGGGATAACGCCCCAGTACATAATCATCTGCTGGACGGCCCACTCGTGGCGGGAGAACGCGCAGATCGGCATGTTGGGACGGAAGTGCGAGATCAGGCGAGCGGTACGACCGGTGGTCGTCGGCACGGTGATGCACTTGGCGCCAACGGTGGTAGCCATGTTCACAGCGGACATACCCACAACGTTGTTGACGACGCGGGTGCCGTGAGCGTCAGCCGGAACCTCGAGCGGAGCGTGAGCCGGGAGGTACTTCTCAGTCTCGAGAGCAATGCTGGCCTGCATCTTGACGGCCTCGACCGGGTACTTACCGGCAGCGGACTCGCCAGAGAGCATAACGGCGTCGGTGCCGTCGTAGATGGCGTTAGCAACGTCGGCAACCTCGGCGCGCGTCGGGCGCGGGTTCTGCTGCATGGAGTCGAGCATCTGCGTAGCGGTGATAACGGGCTTGTAGGCCGCGTTGCACTTGGCGATGATCTCCTTCTGGATGTGCGGAACGAGCTCGGCCTTGATCTCGATGCCCAGGTCGCCACGGGCGACCATGATGCCGTCGGAAGCCTCGAGGATCTCGTCGAAGTTCTCGACGCCCAGGGCGCACTCGATCTTCGGGAAGATCGTCACGTGCTCGCCACCGTTCTCGCGGCAAAGCTCGCGGATGCCGCGGACGGACTCGCCGTCACGGATGAAGGAAGCGGCGATGTAGTCGATGTTCTCGGTCAGGCCAAAGAGGATGTCCTGACGATCGCGCTCGGTGATGGCGGGCAGCGAGATGTTGACGTTGGGCATGTTGACGCCCTTGCGCTCGCCGATCAGGCCGTCGTTCTTAACGACGCAGGTCATGTCCTGGCCGCTGACGGACTCGACCTCGAGGGCAACCAGACCGTCATCGATCAGGATAAGGGAGCCCTTCTCGACCTCGGAGGGCAGAGCCAGGTAGTCGAGGGAGATGTGCTCAGCGGTGCCGTGGAAATCCTCGGACGTGGGCTGAGCGGTGACGACGATCTTATCGCCGGTCTTGACGGCAACCTTCTTGCCGTCGACCAGAAGGCCGGTGCGGACCTCGGGGCCCTTGGTGTCGAGCAGGATGCCGACGGGCAGACCGAGCTCCTTGGAAATACGACGGACGCGCTCGATGCGACCGTGGTGCTCGTCGTAGGATCCGTGCGAGAAGTTAAAACGGGCGACGTTCATGCCCGCCTTGATCATCTCGCGGATGGTCTCGTCGCTATCGCAGGCGGGACCCATGGTGCATACAATCTTGGTGCGCTTGTACATTCAGACCTCCATCTGACATCGTCTTGCGCTGATAGATAAACCATAAGAAATAAAACTGAGATGATTATAACGAAATGCCGACCGAATACCTCAAAAAATCGACCGTATGCCGAATTAGAAGTTCATTTTTTGCGGTAAAAACGGTATATGAAAAATCTTTACCAACCGTTCTGACCGCTGCTATCTGGGCGATATTTCAGTTTGATGATGCACCGAAGAAAAAACGTTTTATCAATGTTGAGCATCACACGGTCTGCATCGTTGCACTCGAGCCGTGTTTCCAATTGGAATGTTTTGGCTAGACGCGCCGCTTTGGGGTACCATAGCCCCACTATCAACTGCCGCTCAGCACGGCAGCCTTGATGAGCCCTTGCCCTTCTCCTGGGAATTATGATCGGGCATCAATCTGCTGAGTGGCCCGAATCCCAGGAGGGGACTCTATATGCAAAAGGAATACCTGTCCGCCGCGGCGGAGGTGCTCAGCGACCAGGGCGTCGATGAGAACCTCGGCCTGAGCAACGACGAGGCGTCGTCGCGCCTCGCCAAGACAGGCCCTAACAAGCTCGAGGAAGCCGAGAAAACGCCGCTGTGGAAGCGTTTCTTTGAGCAGATGGCCGACCCCATGGTCATCATGTTGATCGTTGCCGCCGTTATCAGCGCGCTCACGGGTATGGTCAAGGGCGAGCCCGACTTTGCCGATGTCGCCATCATCATGTTCGTCGTTATCGTCAACTCGGTGCTGGGCGTGGTCCAAGAGGCTAAAAGCGAGGAGGCTCTCGAGGCCCTGCAGGAGATGAGCGCGGCGCAGTCCAAGGTGCTGCGCGACGGCAAGCTCGTGCACCTGCCGAGCGCCGAGCTCGTGCCCGGCGATGTGATCATGCTCGAGGCGGGCGACTCCGTCCCGGCCGACTGCCGCGTGCTCGAGAGCGCCACGATGAAGATCGAGGAGGCCGCCCTTACCGGCGAGTCCGTGCCCGTCGAGAAGCATGCCAACGTGATTGAGCTCGCCGCCGGCACCGACGACGTGCCGCTCGGCGACCGCAAGAACATGTGCTACATGGGTTCCACCGTGGTATACGGCCGCGGCCGCGCCGTCGTGGTCGGCACCGGCATGAACACCGAGATGGGTAAGATCGCCGGCGCCCTGGCCGAGGCCAAGGAAGAGCTCACGCCGCTGCAGGTGAAGCTTGCCGAGCTCAGCCGCATCCTCACTATCATGGTTATCGTCATCTGCGTCGTCATCTTTGGTGTCGACATCATCCGCCACGGCGTGGGCAACGTTCTCACCGATCCGACCGCGCTGCTCGACACCTTTATGGTCGCTGTCTCGCTCGCCGTCGCTGCCATCCCCGAGGGCCTGGTCGCCGTCGTGACTATCGTGCTTTCGCTCGGCGTGACCAAAATGGCCAAGCGCCAGGCAATCATCCGCAAGCTCTCTGCCGTCGAGACCCTTGGCTGCACGCAGACCATCTGCTCCGACAAGACCGGTACCCTTACCCAAAACAAGATGACCGTCGTCAAGCACGAGCTCGCCGCGCCTAAGGAGAAGTTCCTGGCCGGCATGGCTCTGTGCTCCGATGCCCAGTGGGACGAGGAGCTGGGCGAGGCCGTGGGCGAGCCGACTGAGTGCGCGCTCGTCAACGACGCCGGCAAGGCGGGCCTCACTGGCCTGACTGCCGAGCACCCGCGCGTGGGCGAGGCCCCGTTCGACTCGGGCCGCAAGATGATGTCCGTGGTCGTCGAGACCCTGGACGGCGAGTATGAGCAGTACACCAAGGGCGCGCCCGACGTGGTGATCGGCCTGTGCACCCATATCTACGACGGCGACAGGGTCGTTCCGCTGACCGAGGAGCGTCGCGCCGAGCTCGTGGCCGCCAACAAGGCCATGGCCGACGAGGCCCTGCGCGTGCTGGCGCTGGCAAGCCGCACCTACACCGAGGTCCCGAGCGACTGCAGCCCCGCTGCGCTCGAGCACGACCTGGTCTTCTGCGGCCTGTCCGGCATGATTGACCCTGTCCGCCCCGAGGTCTCCGACGCCATCCGCGAGGCCCACGACGCCGGTATTCGCACCGTCATGATCACGGGCGACCATATCGACACCGCCGTGGCCATTGCCAAGCAGCTGGGAATCGTCACCGATCGCAGCCATGCCATTACCGGTGCCGACCTCGACCGCATGAGCGACGAGGAGCTCGACGCGCACATCGAGGACTACGGCGTGTACGCCCGCGTCCAGCCCGAGCACAAGACGCGCATCGTCGAGGCCTGGAAGTCGCGCGACCAGATCGTCGCCATGACCGGCGACGGCGTCAACGACGCCCCGTCCATCAAGCGCGCCGACATCGGCGTCGGTATGGGCATCACCGGCACCGACGTCACCAAGAACGTTGCCGACATGGTGCTTGCCGACGACAACTTCGCCACCATCATCGGTGCCTGCGAAGAGGGCCGTCGCATCTACGACAACATCCGCAAGGTCATCCAGTTCCTGCTTTCGGCCAACCTTGCCGAGGTGTTCTCGGTGTTTATCGCCACGCTCATCGGCTTTACCATCTTCCAGCCGGTGCAGCTGCTGTGGGTGAACCTGGTCACCGACTGCTTCCCCGCGCTCGCGCTGGGCATGGAGGACGCCGAGGGCGACATCATGAAGCGCAAGCCGCGCAACGCCAAGGACGGTGTCTTTGCCGGTCACATGGGCCTGGACTGCGTGGTCCAGGGTCTGATCATCACCGTGCTGGTGCTGGCGAGCTTCTTTGTGGGCGTGTACTTTGACATGGGCTACATCCACATCGCCGATATGATCGCCGGCAATGCCGACGAGGAAGGCGTGATGATGGCGTTCATCACGCTCAACATGGTCGAGATTTTCCACTGCTTCAATATGCGCAGCCGTCGTGCGTCGCTGTTCACCATGAAGAAGCAGAACAAGTGGCTGTGGGCTTCTGCCGCGCTGGCACTGGTGCTGACGGTGATCGTGACCGTGCAGCCGACGCTTGCCGAGATGTTCTTTGGCCCCGTGACGCTTGAGCTCAAGGGTGTTCTTGCCGCGCTGGGCCTGGCCTTCCTGATCATCCCGCTGATGGAGATCTACAAGGCGATCATGCGCGCGGTCGAAAAAGAGTAACGTTCTCGTCCGGGCCCGCCCCACGCCCTTTCTCCCTCACTGGTCCTCGCGCTTCGCGCTGCGGGATCGTTCGGGAGAAAGGGCTTCCGGGGCGGGCCCTGCGGTATCCTTGCTGGCTTTTCTCCCGTGCGGATGAAAAGGGCTGAGGGAAAGTTTGTGAGCTGGTCGGGTTTTGCCCGGCCAGCTCTTTTTGATTTAAAATACCTGCTCAGTTGTGATTTATGGTGCTGGGAGGCGCTTGTGGGCAAGGCGAAGGCTAAGGCGAAGAAAAAGACGACGGGGGCGCGGGCTAAGCGCGATTGTCGTCGGAAGCTCGCGACCGAAGCCCCCGCGTCTGCCGAGGAGCTGCTGGCAAACGTGCCGGGACTTGACGCGCTGCAGGATGTTCCGGCGTTCGATGACCTGCCGGTCGATGAAGCTCAGCAGGCGGCATTTGACGACTTTTGCGCACATACCGAGGAGCCCGAGCAGATGCAGCTTGGCGCCGTGGTGCGCTTGGATCGCGGGTTTCCGCTGGTGGCGACTGCCGACGACACCTTCCGCGCCGAGCATGCCGTGGGGTTTGCCAAGTCGCGCGGCGAGGACGAGGTCCTGCTGCCTGCCGTGGGCGACCGTGTGGCGGTGCGCCGCGCTCCCGGGCACGATATGGGCGTGATTGAGTGCGTGCTGCCGCGCCGTACGAGCTTTGAGCGTTGGCGCGGCCGTGCCCGCGGAGAGCGTCAGGTGCTCTGCTCCAACGTGGATTGCGTGCTAATCGTGCAGGCGCTCGGTGCCGGTGAGGTGCTGCTCGACCGCGTGGCGCGCTCGCTGGTGTTGGCGCTCGACTGCGATGCCGAACCGGTGGTGGTGCTCACCAAAGCTGATCGCTGCGATGCCGAGGAGCTCGAGCGCGATCTGGACCGCGTGCGCCGCCTGGTGGGTCCGGACGTGCGCGTGATCGTGACGTCCTCTGCCGAGGGGCGCGGCCTGGACGAGGTTCGTTCCTGCGTGCCTGCCGGGAGCTGCGCCATGATTCTGGGCGAGTCGGGTGCCGGCAAGTCGACGCTGCTCAATGCGCTGCTGGGCCACGATACGTTGGCGACTGGCGGTGTGCGCGAACGCGACGACCAGGGCCGTCACACTACCGTCGCGCGCGTGATGGTGGTACTGCCGGGCGACGCCGGCGTGATCGCCGATGCCCCGGGCCTGCGCAGCTTACCGCTCGTGGGTCACGAGCGGGGTCTGGCGCGCGCCTTCCCCGAGATTGTCGAGGCATCGCGCGCGTGCCGGTTTGGCGATTGCACGCATACCCATGAGCCGGGTTGTGCCGTTCGCGAGGCCGAGGACGCCGGGCAGATCGACAGCCTGCGTTTGGAAACGTTCCAAAACCTGGCGTCATCCATGCGCGTGAGTGCTCAAATGCTCGATCCCGATGTCCACCTGTAATTGATTTTTCCTATGACAGCCGTCTTCCAACTGTTCGGGAGACGGCTTTTTTGCTGCGAAAAAGCCTCGAAACATGCAGTTTGCTGACGTGCTGACCAAAACCTTGCCACGAGCTTGACGGGCTGGTTAGTTTTTGGTCAGCGATTGGTTTGACATCGAAAACCGAGATCGCGATTGCGCCGCTTTGCACTCTGACCACCCAGACAATGGTGGTACGGGCATTCGCCCGGCACTGCCATGAGAGGAGCGGCCGTGAACAAGAGCAAGCGCATCGCCATCAGTCTGGTCGCGGGCGTGCTCGCTGCGCTGCTCTGCATGGTTTACGGCTCGTCGATTCGCTCGCAAGCCGAACAGGTCCAGGCTGAGACCTTGGCCAAGTACGGTGGCGATCGCGCCGAGGTATGCGTCGCGGCGCGCGATATCGATGTGGGCGAGACCCTCGATGAGACCAATGTCATAACCCAGGAATGGCTGACGAGTTTGCTGCCGCGTGACGCGGCGACCGAGCTGCGCCAGGTACGCGGCGACGTGACGACTTCACGTATTCCCAAAAACGCCGTGATCTGCAATGTCTACACCAAGGCCGAGAGCCACAAGCTCGAGGTGCCTAAGGGCAAGGTCGCCGTTTCGGTGGCGGTCGATGCCGAGCACTCGGTCGGCGGTGCCACGGGCGTGGGCAGCTATGTGGACGTGTACGTGCAAAAAGATGGCGTAACCGATCGACTGTGCGGCGCGCACGTGATCGATACCAGTGAGAATTCCGGTGCCACGCGCGAGGGCAAGATCGAATGGGTGACGCTGGCGGCTGACCCCGAAGACGTCAAGGAACTGCTGGGAGCCTCGGGCAAGGGAACGGTCAGCTTGACGATTCCCGCCACGGCGCGCGGCAAAAAGAGCGGAGGCGACGAGTGATGAAGGCGATCTGGCTTGCGTGCTGCGCGTGCGGCGATTACGGGCTGTTGCAGCGGGAAGTCGAGGGCCGTGATGCGGGTGCACAGGTGCTTCGCGTGGGTGACCTGGACGGGCTGATTTCCATGGCGCGGGCGTTTCCGTCGCGCCGCGGGGCTGCCATCATCGCGGCGTCTCTGTTTGATATCGAAGATGTGCGCAAGACTGTTGCGCGCCTGACGGCCGAAGGCCGCGTGAGTCGCGTGGTCGTGTTGATAGAAGCACTCGATCCGTCGGATATCGAGGGGCTGTTTCGCGCAGGGGCGACCGAGGTCATCGCTGCGCACAGTATATGCGGCAACGGGCGCGCGGGCGAGGGAGCGGTTGATTCCGATCGGCGCATGACGATTGAGCCCGATGCTTTTGTTGATAGGGAACCCGGGGCGCCTCGCGCTACAAGAGGCCCGCGTGTTGATGATTATGGAAAAGCGGAAGCCGAGCATGGTCGGCGCCCCCGGAACCCCCTTGTATACGATGACGCTGGAGGGCCGGCGCAGCATGCTGGCGACTCCCCGGCTGTAGATTTGGGATACGTGCACGGCGTGAATCTGGCGGATGAACTCGACGAAGTTGAGGGCTTTGCCGGGTGCGGCGAGTTGTCGCTGATGCAGCATGAGCAGATTGTGCAGAACGAGCCTGCCTCGCAGACCGAACAAGCTGCCATGCCGGCTTGGACGCAGCGTGTGGTTGCGGCGGGGGAGACGGGGACGCTGCCGCCGACTCCCGCCCCGCCGCCTCCGATGCCGCCGGCAGACGCTGCCGCTTCGCCGCACCGAGCTCCGGTCATCTGCGCCATTTCGGGTTCGGGCGGTTGCGGCAAGTCGACGATCGTTGCCACCATGGCACACACATCGTCGCTGTTGGGCTTGCGTGCCGCCGTGCTCGACCTGGACCTGATGTTTGGAAACCTTTACGACTTGTTAGGCGTCGATGCTCCGCGCGATATGGCGGCACTTATCGAGCCGTCGGCGGCGGGCGCGCTCGCCGAGCCAGATATCGTAGCCGCATCGATGCGCGTGGCGCCGGGCGTTACGCTCTGGGGTCCCGTCGCGGCGCCCGAGCAAGCCGAGCTCATGGCACGTCCGGTGGAGCTACTGCTTGATGTTCTGCGTCGCGAATCCGACGTGGTCTTTGTCGACACCTCGGTCTTTTGGGGTGATGCCGTGGCGGCTGCGGTGGCGGCGAGCGACCGCTGCCTGGTCGTTGGCGATGCGGCGGTGTCGTCCGCGACATCGGCGTCGCGCGTCATTGAACTGGCAAGTCGAGTGGGTGTGCCGCGCACGCGCATGAGCGCCGTGTTCAACCGGTTCGGTGCGCGCGGGGCAGACGAGGACGTCGCCATGCGCTTTGAGATTGCCTGTGCGTTGAGCTCCAAGATTCATATCGCCGATGGCGGGCAGGATCTCGCCGCGCTCATGGCGTTTGGACGCGCTGACGAGGCAGTGGGGCAGACCAGCGCTTTTGCGACCAGCGTGCGCGAGGCTACGCGCGAGATGCTCGTGGAACTGGGGTGCGCCGTCGGCCCTTGGAGCGATATGGTCGCCGACCGTGCAACGCGTACCGAGCGCCCGCGTATCCGCCTTCCCTGGTCGCGCGAGGGTGATCAGCGATGAGTCTGCAAACGAGGATTAAGGCTGCCGGCGCTGCAGCGGCGGCAGCGCCTGTAGATGCGGGGCGTCGCCGCGCGGTGAAACGACGCACCAAGCGCGCCGTGATGGACCGCATGGGTTACGACGAAGTGGCGCGTATCAGCGCCTATATCGACCCGGCACTTGCCCGCTCGGAATTGCGTCCCGCGGTGGAGGCGGCGCTCAATGTTGAGGAACCGACCGATCTCGCGACGCCCGAGCGCGAGACCATCATCGACGAGATTTTGGATGACGTGGTGGGCTTGGGGCCGTTGCAGCCGCTCATCGAGGACGACACCGTTACCGAGATCATGATCAACGGCTGCCGCTCGGCTTTCTTTGGACGTGGTGGCGTCTTGTACCCCATCGAGCATGCGTTTGAGGATGATGAGCAGATCCGTGTGCTTATCGACCGCATCATCTCGCCACTTGGCCGCCGTATCGACGAACGCAGCCCCATCGTCAACGCCCGCCTCAAAACGGGCTATCGCGTCAACGCGGTGATTCCGCCTGTGGCGATTGACGGACCGATTCTCACCATCCGAAAGTTCTCGGACCGCATCTGCTCACTGGACGAGCTTGTGGGGCTGGGGTCGCTGCCGCTTTGGTATGCGCAGCTGCTGTCGTGCGCGGTGTCGCTGCGACAGGACCTGGCGGTTGCGGGAGGCACGGGATCTGGTAAGACCACCCTGCTCAACGCGTTGTCATGCGAGATTTCCACCGGCGAGCGCATCGTGACGATCGAGGACTCTGCCGAACTCAAGTTTGCGCATCATCCGCACGTGGTGCGTCTAGAGGCGCGCGAGGCTTCAATTGAGGGCGAGGGCGCGGTGACGATCCGCGACCTGGTGACCAATGCCCTGCGCATGCGCCCCGACCGCATCGTGGTGGGTGAGGTGCGCGGTGCCGAGTGCTGCGACATGTTGCAGGCCATGAACACGGGCCACGACGGGTCGCTCACCACACTTCATGCGGGCTCAGAACAGGAGACCGTGGTGCGTCTGACGTTGCTTGCACGTTATGGCATCGATCTGCCGAGCGAGCTCATCGAGGAGCAGATTGCCATGGCGCTCGACGGCATCGTGATGTCCGAGCGCCACGCCGATGGCAGGCGCTTCGTCTCCTCGTATTCGGGGGTGCGTCGCGCCGCGTCGGGCGGCGTAGAGCTCGAGCGCTATGTGACTTTCGATGCCGCCGAGCGCACCTGGACGCTTGACCGCGAGCCGCCGTTTATCGCAGAAGGCCTGCGGTCGGGGACGCTCACACAAGAGGAGGTGGACGAATGGAGGTCGCTGTGCCCCTCGTCGTAGGGGGTTTGGCAGGGTTTTCTGTTGCGACGGCGTGCGGGGCGGAACCTCGTGTGCCGCAGGTGCCGCCGACGGAGCTAGCGCGTCAGGCGCTCGAGACGTTGGCAGAGAAGCTGCCGCGTGAGCTGGTGGAAAACGATCTACTGAAAAAGATCGCCCGTTCGTGGACATCGCTGACTCCGGCGCATCGCCTTGGCCTCGTGATCGAAGATGCTTCGGGGCGTTTGGCGTTTCTGCTGCTATCGAGCGGTGTCTGCTGCGTTTTACTAACGATGGTGTCGTTATCGCCCCTCGGATTTGCCTTGGGACTTGTTGCTCCGATTGCCGTTGGCGCCGCTCGGGATGGCTTTGAGAGCCGGCGCGAGCAACACGATGCAGAAGAGGCCATGCCCGAGGCGTTTACCGCACTTTCCATGTCGCTTGCCTCGGGACATTCGCTGGCCCAGGGCATGCGCTTTGTGGGCGCTCATGCGCAAGAGCCGGTGCATACCGAGTTTTTGCGGGTGGCGGCGGCAATCGATTGCGGCATCTCGGCGACCGACGCGCTCGATGACTTGCTCGTGCGCATCGACGCCCCCGGCATTTCGCTTGTGACCTTGGCGCTTAAGGTGTCTCAGCGCACCGGTGCTCCGCTTGCCGACTTACTGTCCGAGGCGTCGAGCATGGTGGGGGAGCGCATTGAGCTCAAGCGCCGCCTGGATGTTAAGACGTCGCAGGCTCGCATGTCTGCGCATATGGTCGCGGCGATGCCGGCGGGCATGTGCGCGGTGTTGGCGCTGCTTTCGGCAGATTTTCGTCGCGGTCTTGCGACGCCTGCCGGTGCGGGCGCTGTGGTGCTGGGTCTAGCCCTCAACGTCGTTGCCCTGGTGGTTATCCGGCGCATTATGCGGGTGGAGCTATGAGCGCCCTGGTTGCAGTTGTGGCTTGCCTGTGTGCCCTGAGTGTATTTGTCGCGACGGGTTTGGATCGGGCGGATGCGCGCAAGATCGCAGGGGCCTGCAAGCGCGAGGCGGTGCTGGTCGCTGCCGCGGGTCGCTCGGTGGTCGATGCCCTGACCGCGCGAGTGAAGGGCGCGGTTGGAGCGGGAGGCCCGGCGCGAGTGTCGCTCGGCGAAGTGTCCGAGATGATCGATGTTGTGCGCTTGGGCCTTTCGGCCGGTCTTTCGTTTGATGCGGCGCTTGAGATTTTCTGCGCCAACCGCCGGTCAGTGCTGGCTCTTCGCCTTGAGCGCGCCTGCATGGCGTGGCAGGTGGGCGTGGGCACGCGTGAGGACGAGCTGTTGGCCGCCGCGCGCGACCTGGACGTGCGAGCGCTCGAGACCTTTGCCATCACGGTGGGGCAGGCGCTCGCCCTGGGTGCCCCACTTGCCGAGACGCTGGCCGCTCAAAGTCGCGAGATCCGTGCGGCTCATCGCGCCGCGGTCGAGCGCGAGATCGAGCGTGCACCCGTCAAGCTGCTGATTCCCACCGGCACGCTCATCTTGCCGGCGTTGCTTCTGTCCATATTGGGCCCGCTGCTGGGAGCAGGCGGGATGATGTAGGGAGGAATACATGAACACGATGACTGACGCTGCTGGCAAGGTCCAGGGCTGGGCGTTTTGCCGGGCGGCACATGTTCGTCAGCGCGCCAAGGAACTATTGCAGGAGGAGAGTGCACAGGGTACCACCGAGTATGCCATCTTGGTCGGCGTGCTCGTGGTGATCGCGATTATCGCCATCGTCGCATTTAAGGGCAAGGTCCAAGATCTATGGAACGCTATCAGCGAGGGCATCAACAGCCTGTAGAGGGCGAGCGCCCCATCGGGGTGCTGCTGGTGTTTGCTTGCCTGACCGTGGCGATAGCGGCGGTGCTTTGGGGGCTTAACGCCGCGCGGCAGCAGCGTCCTGGGACCGCCTCCGATTTGGGCTCAGATTCGGCGGTGGCGTCTCAAAAAGATGAGATGCGAGATGCGGACGATTCGGATGTCGCTGTCACGGCGCAAACCTTTCTGCGGACGCTCGACAAGCGGTCTGGCACTGCGACGGATTCGCCTGAGGGCAACGCGATTGCGGTCCGGCTTGCATGGTCCGAGGACCGACCGATGACCGAAGCGGCGGCGGATATGCTGCGTGCCTATCGCGAGGTACCCACGGCGCAACTTGCTCTGAGCGGCTATCTCGACATCAAGGGAAACGTGTGGGGCGCCATCGTGCGCGACGGACGCGGCTGGGTCGATATGGTGACAATTGCCGCGGATGCTGGCGATGCTTCGTGTCGTCTGCGCGCCGTGCGCCTGAGCCCGCAGGCAACGGACTCAAAGGAGGGATCGTGAAATGCATGATGTTCTGCGTGAGGAATCTGCCCAGGCGACGGTCGAATACGCCATTGTCACGGTGGCGCTGTTATCGATCGTGCTGGCGATCGCGGGGCTTTGGCGTGCCGGCACCGATGGGCGCTTGGCGGCGCTGGTTGAGCGGGCGGCATCCCATGGCGTTGCCTCGACGTCGGTTATCGACGCCGCTGCGGCCGCTAAGGACATCGCGTTGTATTGATGCCGCGCGCGAGGACCGGGCGCAGTCTACGGTCGAGGCCGCTTTTTTGCTGCCGACGTTTCTGACACTCATCCTTCTCGCACTGCAACCGGTGTGCCTGCTCTATACGCGCGCGGTCATGGAGTCTGCCGCCGCCGAGACCGCGCGGCTCATGACCACGACGACGGCGGAGGACGACGATCTTAAGGAGTTCACCCGCCGCCGACTTGCCGCAGTGCCCAACGTTTCGATCTTTCATGCCGGCGGGCCGTTGTCGTGGGATATCGAGCTTGGCCGGGCCGGTGCGGGCGGCGTCTCGTCCGTGTCCGTTTCCGGCGAGGTCAAGCCGTTGCCTGTGATCGGTGCGTTTGCGCAGGCTATGGGTGGTACCGCCGAGGGCGGCTACGTTGAGCTCAAGGTCGATGTCTCGTATCAATCGCGTCCCGAATGGCTGGAGGGAGATTATGATTCGTGGATTGCTGCATGGGATTAAGTGTTTCTGGTCTAGACGCGTTTTGACGCACCGTCCGAGCTGCCATCGCAAGCGAGGCGGCTTTATGGGTCGAGCCGGTGTCGATCTGTTTATCGAAGACGGCGCCTATACCACGCTTTCTTCTGCCGTGGTCATCCTAGTGGTGCTCACATTGTTGTTTTCGTCGACCGCGGCGATATGGAGCATGTCGCGTGCCGGGGATACCCAGGTGGCGGCTGATAGCGGCGCGCTGGCGGGTGCCAACGTAGTGTCGTCCTATCACACGGCTGCCACGTGGTTGATGCGAGCATCTTGAGTCTAGGGCTGGCGGGGTTTGCCACGATCGGGACGGGCCTGGTCGCCATCCTCATCCCGGGTGCCGAGCCGGTTGCCGGCAATATGGTCGACACCGGGATTGAGATCATTAAAACGCGCAACAAGTTTGCCAAAAGCGCATCGGAAGGCTTACAGAAAATCGAGACGGCTCTGCCGTATCTGATCGCCGCGCGTGCCACGCAGGCGGTGTCGGCGCAGGATACCGATAGTGTGACCTATACCGGTACGGCGCTTGCCGTGCCCAGGACATCCGAGTCTGACTTCGCTGCGCTCAAAGGATCAGAGATCTCGACCGATACCATTAAAGACACATCAGATGATTTAGAGTGTGCGGCCGAGGAGCTGCGGAAGGCTTCTGAGGACACGGCGAAGGCTAAAGAGCGTGCTTGGCTGGCGGATTGTGGTGGGTCTGACAAGGGCTCGGTCGGCAGCTGTTCTTGCATGTGGGAGCGTGCGAAAAGCCTAACGGATCTCTCCGGTGTTCAAAATCCGCATTACTCATCGAGCGTTACGTGGGAGCCCCAAGTTGCCCTTGATCGCGCGAAGGACTACTACCATTGGCGTCTGACAAATGAGAAGCCCCACGGCTCGAGTGTCGAGATGAAGGCAGAGTCTGCGGCGCGTAAGGTGTTTTATACCTATGCGAGCGCGGAGGTCGATCGGGCACATATAACCGAGAACGGAGACAGGGTTTCCTCCTATATTCCGCTGCTGCCGCGCAACTCTGATGAGGTTCGGGCGACGGAACTCTATACCGATGCGGTGTGGCCGACGAGCGTGAACGATGACAAGGCGTATCTGCATTACGGGACGACCTGCCCTAACTATAAGAAAGGGACGCCGAGTGGATTTGCTTCGGTTGCCGATTACGATGGACAGGATAAATGCAGCAAATGCCATTTTGGCGTTTTGTCGCTTGGTGCTGTTGCGGCGCCTTCAACCTCTATCGAAAACGGCTTCGAATATCACTTCGACGAGTTCAAAAAGGCCTTGGAGGAATACGTCAAATGTCGGAACAAAGAGCTTGAGCTCATGCGTCAGACCGAGGATGAGGCCGACCGTGCGAGCAATGCGTTTGACCAGGCCATTAAAACGCTTTCGGGCGAACGTCCGCGTATCGCTCCGCCCGGTCGCAACGGCGTGGCTGCCTTTGCGGTTTCGGGTGCCATCTCGAGCCCCGATGAGCTCAACTCTTCGTTTAACACGGCAGTCAGGCTTGGCGATCGCGGTGCCATCTCTGCCGCGGTGCTGGCGCCCGATGAGGCGACGGCGCAAAACAACGTGCTTTCGCGATTTTTCTCGACATTGAAGGGACGCTCGGGTGGCGTTGCCGGCGTACTCGATGGCGTCATGGATGTCTGGGGACGGCTGCTTGTGGGATACGGAGACATCCAAGGTTCGGCCGACGAACTTATGGACGAGATGATTAAGGGCCCAGGAGGGGGCAACGGCGCGTTGGGCTCCATTGCGTCGTGGCTTGGCGATACCGTTTCGGCGTCCGTGGCGGCGCTGGGCTTGGAGCCGTGCGACTTGCGCCTGCGAAAGCCGGTGCTGACCGACACCGCCAATGTCATCAAGAGCCCGGGGTCTGACATCACGGCTCTTTCTAATGCGCAGGACGAGCTACGAAGTATTCCGTTGGGCGTGACCGACCCCAAGGCGCTTTGCGAAGCGCTGGAATATCAAGTCGAGCGCACCATCAGCGGCACGACGTTCACGCTTGCGGAGATTCCGCTGCCCGGCGGCGGTTCCATCCCACTTACCGTCGATGTCACCACACTGGCGGGTGCCCTGGGCGGTGGGTCGTAATGGGCATCCGCACGCGCCTTTGCGAGGAGCGCGCCCAGGCGACGGTCGAGATGGCCGTGGTCACGCCCGTCCTGCTGGTTCTGGCGCTTATCGTGTACAACGTCATGGTCTTTGCCGGTGCGGTCGCACGCTTCGATCGCGTGGTGCCCGATATCGTGCTAGCACATGCCGTGGCGCCGAGCGGGGAGGGCGATGGCAGCTCCATCGATGCTTCCGCGACCGTTCAGGCTCAGATCCAACATGCCATGGAAGGCTATGACTTGCTGATCGAGGTCTCGAGCGAACAGGGTGCGACGACATCGGATGGCGGTTTGCTTTCGCTTTCCGGCACGTTTAGGACCTACACCTGCACCATGCGCTATGAGCCGTGGCCGAGCTCGCTCAGCATCGCCGGCGTTTCGCTGGGGGCACCGGCAAAGTTGTCACACGAGCGCGCGGTGACGGTCGATCCATGGCGTCCGGGGGTGGTCATGTGACCGCGGTCTCGTCCTACATCGCCTACGCGCGGGCACTCAATAGGCTGGGCTGGACGCCGGCCGAGTTTGCGGTGGCGGAGTCGTTTGCCGTGCGCCTGCGCGGCATGCTGGGACGGTGCCCGGTTGCCGCCAACGGTCTGCCGCTCGTCATGGCATTTCCACGCTGTTCTTCGGTCCATACGTGTTTTATGGCCTATCCCATCGACATCGCCTTCATCGATCGCGACGGCAATATCCTCGCGCGCTACGAAAACGTACGTCCCTGGCGTATGTGCTCCTGCCCCGGCGCCTGGGCCGCACTAGAGCGCCCTTCAATCATTGTTTCGACCCCTGCTCTCCAACGCGCGCCGGCTTAAGAATTGGCGATAGCGGACTTTTGTCATACGAAATTGGGTAAGATGGAGGAGAAGATGCACGGATGTTGAGATCCATCCCAACGCTAAAAAGCACCTGACGGAAAAGCAGGTGCTTAGCGCTTGGCTTGCGGTTACTGAGTGCATTCGTCGCGAGTCGAAGGACGAGCCGCCGAGATGGCTTGCGATTGGATGGCTCCCAGACGGACGAAGCGTGGAGCTTGTCGCGGTCGAGCTTGTCCGTGGGTGGCTTATCATTCATGCCTTGTCTCCAGTCCAGAAGAAATTTTGGCAGGAGATTGAACGGGCTCGGCAAAGGGGTCGATGATGGGCAAGACGTATACGGCCGCTAATGGTCAGGTTGTAACGGATGAAATGATTGACGCGTGGTGCGAGTCGTACGAGCGCGGAGAGTTTCCGGATGGCGAACACACCGTTGGTGGGATCGTGCATGGACGGCCCCCACTCTCAGGTGAGGGGACGGCAACGCTGTCTGTCAAGATTCCTCTGGGAATGAAGGAGGCCATTCGTCGACGGGCGGCTGCCGAGGGGATGACGCCAAGTGAGTTTGCCCGTGCGGCTCTGAGCGAAAAACTTCTTGCTGCCGGCTGATGCCTCTGACGTGCCGATTTAAAGAACCGAGGCTGTGCTCAAAAACTTTTTTGAAATTCTCGGTTGACCGGAACGCGTCCTTGGTTATACTAATCAAGCCTTGAAACAAGGCACACCTCAAATGGCTGGGTAGCTCAGTTGGTAGAGCAGAGGACTGAAAATCCTCGTGTCAGGGGTTCGATTCCCTTCCCCGCCACCTTGAATTGACTAGGACCTCTGCAAAGGGGTCCTTTTCTTTTATGAAGTTCCCACATGGAATCGAACCCCGTGAGGGCGCGGAGCTGAGTAAACGCGTAAGCGTTTGCCAGCGCAGCTCGCAAGGCGCGTAAGCGCCGCAGCGGTCCGTCCGCGCAGCGCGCGGACGCGATTCCCTTCCCCGCCACCTTGAATTGACTAGGACCTCTGCAAAGGGGTCCTTTTCTTTTATGTAGGGTTCTGCGGAAAATGCGCCCCGGAATTTGGCTTCAGAGTGGGATGCGTTTTCCGCTTTGAGGCCGCTTGGGAAAGCACGACTCGGAATCCGGCGTCAGAATGGGACGTGCTTTCCTTTTTCGGCCTTTGGCGGAAACTGCGTCCCAGATCCCGCGCTCAGAACGGGATGCATTTTCCGGTTGAGGCCTCGAACGGAAAATGCATCCCAGTCTTTTGCGAAAAACGGGATGCGCTTTCCGGCCGCCTACTTCCGGCGCATATGTACATCTCGGCGCGCCATCTCGGGCCCGCCCAGACATTCCTCCCACTTTCGCGTCACTTTACAGACCGTTCGGTCGCCTGTCCGCACACGCGGGTATACTCAAAACGATACTTATCCTATGCAATACGATGCGGGTTCGACCTGCATGATCCGAAGGGGGCAGTGATGGAGAGGATACTCGGCGTTAATCTCTCTGGCTGGTTTATTCCCGAGCCTTGGGTGACCCCGTCGCTGTACGCGGCGACCGGTGCATCCAACGCGGCCGAGCTACAGGAGGCCATGGGTACCGCCGCCTATAACGAGCGCATGCGCCGCCATTACGAGACGTTTGTGAGCGAGGACGATTTTCGCCGCATGGCGCAGATCGGTCTCAATGCCGTGCGTCTGCCGGTGCCCTGGTATGCCTTTGGCTCACAGGAGTCCGATGCCTCCTACATATCGGTTGTCGATTACATCGACCGCGCGATTGAGTGGGCTGCCAAGTACGACATCCGCGTGCTGCTCGATCTGGCAACTGTGCCCGGTGGCCAGGGCGATTCCAACGATTCGCCCGCCACGCCGGAGGCTGTCGCCGAGTGGCATTCGTCCACCAACGGCCGTCATGTCGCGCTCGACGTGCTCGAGCGCCTGGCCGATCGCTACGGCGAGGCCGAGAGCCTGCTGGGCATTGAGCTGCTGGACACGCCGCAGATGAGCGTCCGCAAGAGCCTCTTCACCATGACGGATGGCATTCCGGCGCACTACCTGCGCAACTTCTATCGCGACGCCTACGAGCTCGTCCGTTCGTATATGCCCGAGGATAAGATCGTCGTCTTCTCGTCGTCGGGGCATCCCAACGAGTGGAAGCATTTTATGCGCGGCGCCAAGTACAAGAACGTCTACATGGACCTTCACCTGTACCATTACCGTGACGAGTATGCGCTCGATATCACGAGCCCCCGCGGGCTGACGACGGCGATTTCGCGCAACAAGCGCGAGCTCAAAGAAGCGATTTCGACTGGGTTCCCCGTGCTGGTGGGCGAATGGTCGGGCGCGGCGATCTTTGCCAACTCGTCGGTTACGCCCGAGGGCCGCAATGCCTACGAGCGCGTGTTTATCGCCAATCAGCTGGCTTCGTTTGCGCCGGCTGCCGGTTGGTTCTTCCAAACGTGGAAGACCGAGAAGCGCATTGCAGCATGGGACGCCCGCGCGGCGCTCGGTACGCTCGAGCGCGGCATGATTGAATAGGTTGATATGACGCAAAACAGCGCCCATACGGGCAAACTCTATGTGGTCGGCACGCCCATCGGCAACCTGGGCGACCTGTCCCCGCGCGTTGGCGAGGCGTTTGCCGCCGCCGATGCCATTTGCTGCGAAGACACGCGTGTGACGTCAAAGCTGCTGATGCACCTGGGCATTTCCAAGTCGCTTGTCCGTTGCGACGAGAATGTGATCGCCAGCCGCGCCGCCGGCCTGGTCGACCGTCTGCTGGCGGGGGAGACCCTCGCCTTTGCCTCGGACGCCGGCATGCCGAGCGTGTCCGATCCCGGCCAGGCGCTGGTCGAGGCGGCACGTGAGGTCGATGTGCCCGTCGAAGTTATCCCCGGGCCTTCTGCTTGCGTCACGGCACTCGTTTCGTCCGGCATTCCCTGCGAGCATTTTTTCTTCGAGGGCTTTTTGGGCCGAAAGCACGGCGACCGCGTGCGCCGTTTGCAGCGCCTTGCCGTGGTGCCCGGCGCACTCATCTTCTACGAGTCTCCACATCGTATCGTGGCGACGCTCGAGGCCGTGGTGGAGGTCTTTCCCCAGCGTGAGGTTGCCGTCTGCCGCGAACTCACCAAGCTGCACGAGGAAGTCTTGCGCGGGCCCGCTGCCCAGCTCGCCGAGGAGCTGCGTGCTCGCGGCGAGGTAAAGGGCGAGATTGCGCTGGTCATCGCGCCGCCGAGCGAGGACGAGGAGGCCGGTATCGTGCCGGTTGGCGCCGCGGCAGCGGATCCCGACGAGGCCCTGTGCGAGGATATCCGCGCCGCGCTCGAGGAGGGGGAGCCCGCCTCTGCGGTGGCCAAGCGCCTGTCTCAGAAGTATTCGCGCCGCAAGCGCGATGTCTATGCCATGGTGCTCGATATGCAATAGATGGAGGATATCCAGCCCTTGCGCTAGAATCATCCCCTGTATGCAACGTTTTTTCTGGAGGACAAACCCCATGGATCAAAGCAAGCCTTCGTTCTTTATCACGACGCCCATCTACTACGTCAACGCCGATCCGCACCTGGGCACGGCTTATTCCACCATCATTGCCGACGTTCAGGCTCGCTATCGCCGCTCCGCCGGCTATAACGTCAAGTTCCTGACCGGCATGGACGAGCACGGCGAGAAGGTCGCCGAGGCCGCAGCCAAGCATGGCATGACGCCGCAGGAGTGGACCGACAGTCAGGCCCCGCACTTCAAGGAGCTTTGGAGCAAGCTCGAGATTTCCAACGACGACTTCATCCGCACCACCGAGCCGCGCCAGCATCATGCCGTGCAGTACCTGTGGGAGCGCATGAAGGAGTCCGGTTACCTGTATAAGGGCAGCTACGACGGCTGGTATTGCGTGCCTGACGAGACCTACTTCACCGATACGCAGGTCCAGAAGGGCGACGAGGAGTACGGCAGCGTCGGCCAGCACCTGTGCCCCGACTGCCACCGTCCGCTTGAGCGCGTGCAGGAGGAGTCCTACTTCTTTAAGCTTTCCGCCTTCCAGGACAAGCTGCTCAAGCTCTATGACGAGCACCCCGACTTTGTCGAGCCTGCGTTCCGCATGAACGAGGTGCGCAGCTTTGTCGAGGGCGGCCTTAACGACCTTTCCGTGAGCCGCACGAGCTTTGACTGGGGCATTCAGGTCCCGTTTGACGAGGGTCACGTGACCTACGTGTGGTTCGATGCGCTGCTCAACTATATGACGGCCGTCGGTTACGGTGTCGACACCGACGAGGCGCGTGCCGAGCTGGCCTATCGCTGGCCCGCGCAGTTCCACATCGTGGGTAAGGACATCATCCGCTTCCACTGCGTCATTTGGCCCGCCATGCTTATGGCCATCGGCGAGGCCCTGCCCGAGCACGTCTTTGCCCACGGTTTCCTGACCGTGCGCAATGCCGAGACCGGCAAGGCCGAGAAGATGTCCAAGAGCCGCGGCAATGCCATCGCTCCGCAGGACGTTATCGACATGCTGGGCGTCGAGGGCTATCGCTACTACTTTATGACCGACGTCGTCCCCGGCACCGACGGTGCCATCAGCTTCGATCGCATGGAGCAGGTCTACAACGCCGACCTGGCCAACAGCTGGGGCAATCTGATCTCGCGTTCGCTCAACATGAGCGGCAAGTACTTTGACGGTTGCGCGCCCGTCAAGCCCGCATCGTTCGATGCGTTCGACAACCCGCTGGCAAAGATCGCCGATGGTCTGGTCGAGCGCTACATGGCCAAGATGGACGTGCTCGATTACGGTGGAGCTAAGGACGAGGTTATGGAGCTCATCCATGCCGCCAACCACTACATCGAGGACTCCGAGCCCTGGGCGCTTGCCAAGGACGAGGCCAAGGCTGACGAGCTGGCGTTTGTGATCTACAACCTGCTCGAGGCCATCCGCATTGCCGCTCACCTGCTGATGCCGCTCATGCCCCAGACCTCTGCCGAGGCCCTGCGCCGCCTGTCCTGCGAGGACGAGGCCGCGACCGACGACCTCAAGGGCATTTGCGCTTGGGGCCTGCTTGCAGGTGGTCAGCCCGTCGAGAAGAGCGAGCCGCTGTTCCCGCGTCTGGGCTAAGACGCCGCGCGCCATATCGGCAATTTACTGTTTAGATGTAAGGGCATGGCCGCAACGGTCCATGCCCTTTTGTTTCAAGACGCCGCTACCATGCTAAGGAGGCAACTATGACAACTTCGCCTTTGGCAAACCCCACGGCAACAAGGGAGCTGCTGGAGGAGTTTGGCCTTGCGACCAAGCATCGCCTGGGCCAGAACTTCCTGATCGACAACCATGTAATTGAGCGCATTTGCGAGCTTTCCGAGCTTGCGGGCGATGAGCGCGTGCTCGAGGTCGGTCCGGGCGTTGGTACGCTCACGCTTGCGCTGCTGCAGGAGGCGGCGTGCGTCACGTCGATCGAGGCCGATCCTGAGCTCGAGCCGGTGCTCGATGCCCATGCCGCCGACTACGCCAACTTCCGCTTTATCATGGGCGATGCGCTCAGGGTAACGCCGGAGCAGATTGAGCAGGCTGCGGGCGGTGAGCCGACGGTATTTGTCGCGAACCTGCCCTATAACGTGGCGGCGACAATCATCCTGCAGTTCTTCCAGACGATGCCCGCGCTCAAGCGCGCCGTCGTCATGGTTCAAAAGGAGGTTGCCGATCGCATTGCCGCAGTGCCGGGTAACAAGACCTATGGCGGCTATACGGCAAAGCTCGGCCTGTATGCGCAGGTTACGGGTCGCTTTGAGGTGCCGCCGCGTTGCTTTATGCCGGCGCCGCACGTGGACTCGGCCGTCGTGCGTATCGACCGTATTGACGGCGTGGTGCCCGAAGGACTCGATCGCGAGTTTGTGGCCCGCGTGATTGATGCTGCATTTGCTCAGCGTCGCAAGACCATTCGCAATTCCATGAGCGCCAACGGTTTTGCCAAGGACGTGCTCGATGCCGCCTTTGAGGCTTGCGGTATCGCACCCACCACGCGCGCCGAGACGCTTGATGTTGCCGACTTTGTCCGTCTGGCCCAGGAGCTAATCCATGATGCCTAATGCCGAACGCGTGACGTTTACCAAGAAAAAGAAGACGGTTGCTTGTCCCGTGCCCTTGGCACCGCTTGCTGACACGCATGCGCATCTGCTTTCGTTTTGGGGCAAAGAAGTGCCCGAGACACTCGTGCGCGCCAAAGCCGCGGGCATCGACCTGTTGGTGACGGTCTTCGATCCCATTGCCGATAAGCGCAGCGTGACGGACTATAGCGACTGGCTGACGCGCGAGATTCTGCCGATGCAGGATATCCCGCAGATCAAGTATCTTGCCGGCGTGCATCCGTATGGCGCGCCGGACTATACCGACGACGTTCACGCACAGGTCGTTGCCGCACTCGATGACCCCTTATGCGCCGGTATTGGCGAAATCGGCCTGGACTACCACATGGACTATGATGACGATATCGCGCCGGCACCTCATAACGTGCAGATTGACTGCATGGCGCGCCAGCTCGAGCTTGCCGTGTGCCGTAACGTGCCGGTGGAGTTGCACCTGCGGCACGAGGACTCGGATGGGGAGCGCACCTCGCATATGGATGCGTACAACGTGCTTCGTGAGGTGGGCGTGCCCCAGGCCGGTTGTGTGCTGCACTGCTTTGGCGAGGACCGCGCCACGATGGAGCGCTTTGTGAAGCTGGGCTGCTATATCGCCTATGGTGGTGCGGCCACCTTTAAGCGCAACGACGACGTGCGCGAGGCATTTGCGGCGACCCCGCTCGACCGCATTTTGTTCGAGACGGATTGCCCGTATATGGCTCCGGAGCCCATCCGCGGTCTTGAATGCGAGCCCGCAATGATCTCCATTACGGCAAACGCGCTGGTTAACGACCGTGTCGATCGTACTGGTGAGGACGCCGAAACAATCGCGCAAGCCGCTTGGGAAAATGCCTGCAAACTTTTTCAAAAATAGTTCTTGCGTTCGCGATGGCGCTCCGTTATTCTAATTCCTGCACGCGGGCGTGGCGGAATTGGCAGACGCGTACGGTTCAGGTCCGTATGGGGGCAACCCCATGAAGGTTCAAGTCCTTTCGCCCGCACCATTGATTGAAAGAGCTCCCAGCAATGGGAGCTTTTTTGTTACGGGCCCATCGCAGGGACTTGAACCTGTGAAGGAGCGAGCGTCAAGAAAACGCGGAGCGTTTTTAGCGAGCTGGCGAGTCCGCCGGCAGGCGGGCGAAGCCGGTGCGGATCCGCGCAGCGGATAGGCGGACGTCCTTTCGCCCGCACCATTGATTGAAAGAGCTCCCAGCAATGGGAGCTCTTTTTGTTATGCACGATCTCCTTGGACGGGTATCCTAGTACCAACGTGTGCCTATCAGAGGAGAGACCATGCTGTTTTCCGGTATCATCGCCGCCCTTACCAGCCTTTTGATTCCCATCATCATCCTGTTGCTGCTGCTCCCCAACGCCTGTTATGTCGTTGAACAGCAGCACGCCGTAATCATCGAGCGCTTGGGTAAGTTCAACCGTATCGTCAACGCGGGCTTCCACGTGAAGGTGCCCGTGATCGACCGCAAGGCCGCCACGGTGAGCCTGCGCACCATGAAAAACGGTTTTGGCATCGACGTTAAGACCCAGGACAACGTGACCATCGGCCTTGAGGTCTCTGCTCAGTACCACGTGAGCTATGACATGGGCGCCGGCCCGGCAGATTCGGGCATCTACAAGAGCTACTACATGCTGCAGGAGCCCGTCGACCAGATGCGTGATTTCATCACCGACGCCCTGCGCTCTTCCATCCCTGTCTATACGCTCGATGAGGTCTTTGCCAAGAAGGATGACATCGCCAAGGACGTTAATGCCACCGTGTCCGAGCAGATGGCTGCCTACGGCTTTACCCTCGTGTCGACACTCATCACCAAGATCGCGCTGCCGACCGAGGTCGAGAACTCCATGAACGACATCAATGCTGCCCAGCGAAAGCGCGCTGCTGCGCAGGAGCTCGCCGAGGCCGACCGCATCAAGCGCGTCACCGAGGCGACCGCCGAGGCCGAGGCGATGGAAAAGGCGGGCGAAGGCATCGCCAACCAGCGCAAGGCCATCGCGCTGGGCATCAAGGATTCGCTCGAGATCATCCAGGAGACGGGTGTCGGTAACGACGAGGCCAACCAGCTGTTCATGTTTACGCAGTGGTCCGAGATGATGACAGAGTTCGCTCGCACGGGTAAAACATCGACGGTCGTACTGCCGAGCGATTTCTCGCAGTCGGCCTCGATGTTCGAGCAGATGCTGACCGCCAGCAAAGTTCAAAACGATTCGAAGGAGTAGACGCGCGTGAAATACACCGTCGTTTGCGTCGGTAAGCTCAAGGAGCGCTTTTGGAAGGACGCGTGCGCTGAGTACACCAAGCGCCTAGGTGCCTATGCCAAGGTGGATATCCGCGAGGTGGCCGATATCGACCCGGCTAAGGCGGGCGGCGTGGATGCCGCACGCGACAAGGAGGATGCGGCGATTCTTGCAGCCCTGCCGCCTCGAGCGCATGTGATCCTGCTTGCCATTGAGGGCAAAGAGCGCTCGAGCGAGGAGCTTTCGGCGCGGCTCGACGATCTTATGCTGCGTGGTAACAGCGACATCGCCTTTGTGATTGGTGGATCGGACGGCGTGAGCGATGACGTGCGCACACGAGCCGACGAGATGCTCAGCTTTGGACGTATTACCTTGCCGCACAACTTGGCGCGCGTGGTGCTGCTGGAGCAAATCTACCGCGCCTGCAAGATCAGCCGTGGCGAGCCGTATCACAAATAGGTCGGCAATACGAAACAATGCCGTGGGACAATAGCCTTCGTTTTGAAGAGCGTGTCTGAGAGGACTATGCGATATGAAGATTGGATTTGTCGGTTTTGGCAATATGGCGAGCGCTATGGCCGATGGCTGGATCGCTGCCGGTGTAGCTGCGAGCGACATGTGCGCCTGCGCGGGTCGCTACGACGCACTGGTTGAGCGCTGCGAGGCGCGCGGCATGGTCGCCTGCCACGATGCCGCCGAGGTTGTCGCCGCATCCGATATCGTGGTCGCTGCGGTCAAACCGTACATGATCGAGAAGGTATTCGCCCCGCTCAAGGATGCTCTTGCCAAAAAGGTCGTTCTGTCGGTTGCCTGGACCTGGGACAGTGCCAAGTGGGAGCAGGTCCTGCCGGGTGTCGCACACATCTCGACGGTGCCCAACACGCCGGTTTCGGTGGGCGAGGGCGTCATCGCCTGCGAGAAGTCCTCTACGCTCAACGGCGAGCAGCGTGCCGTGGTGCTCGACCTGCTCGGTAAGCTTGGCACCGTCGTCGAGCTCGACACGAGTCTGCTGTTTGTGGGCGGTACCGTGGGCGGTTGCGCACCGGCATTTGTCGCCATGGCGATTGAAGCCTTGGGCGACGCGGCCGTCAAGCACGGTATCCCGCGCGCCGATGCCTATCGCATTGTGAGCCAGATGGTGCTGGGCACGGCAAAGCTACAGCTTGCGACTGGCCAGCATCCTGCGGCGATGAAGGATGCCGTATGCTCACCCGGTGGCGCCACCATCAAGGGCGTCGTCGCGCTCGAGGACGCCGGCATGCGCAGCGCTCTGGTCAAGGCCATCGACGCCACCCTCCAGTAAAACCCGCCATTTAGGGACAGGTTTATTTTGGCAGGTTTTTTCCTGCGGTTTTGTTGCATGTACGAAAAGCGCCCCGCGACTGGCTCAATTCCAGTTGCGGGGCGCTTGCGTTTGCCCAGATAAAACCGACCAAAATAAGCCTGTCTCTTTTTGGCAGGCTAGTCCCAGAAGCCGTCTTGATCGTCCTCGTCCTTGGGGCCGCGGTCGACATACATCTTATGGGTGCGCTTCTCCATTACAAAGGCAAGAATCGCAAACAGTAGGATGCCGCCGGCGAAAAGGATGGCAAAACCGGTGCGGGTGCCAAACAAAAAGGAAAAAACTGCGTCCATTGGGTGCCTTCTTGCGTAGTTGGGTTGGGTCGTAAACGCTCATAAGTATATACTTGCCCATACATGTACAAGGTTGCAACCTAAATGGAATGTATATCGCCGGAGGATCTAATGCTTGATATCAAGTTTGTTCGCGAGAACCCCGATGCCATCGATACCGCCATGGCAAATCGCCAGACGTCTTGGGATCGCGAGAAGTTCTTTGAACTCGACGACGAGCGCCGTGCCGTCATCACCGAGGTCGAGGAGCTCCAGGCCACGCGTAACGCCGAGTCCAAGAAGATTGGCGCCCTGATGAAGGAGGGCAAGAAGGACGAGGCCGAGGCCGCCAAGGAGGCCGTGCGCGCCGTCAACGAGAAGATTGACGGTCTGGCCGAGCGCCGCACCGCTCTCGAGCAGGAGCAGTACGACTTTATGGCTCACCTTCCCAACATCCCTTGCGAGGCCACGCCGTACGGCAAGGATGAGGACGAGAACATCGAGCGCCGTCGTTGGGGTACCCCGCGCGAGTTCGACTTCGACTTTAAGCCGCACTGGGACCTGGGCACCGACCTCGACATCCTCGATTTCGAGCGCGGCAACAAGCTCTCCGGCAGCCGCTTTACCGTTCTCGGTGGCGCCGGCGCCCGTCTTGAGCGCGCCCTCATCAACTTCTTCCTTGACACGCACACCAGCCGTGGCTTTAAGGAGTGGTGGCCGCCCATCGTCGTCAAGCGTCAGACCATGTTTGGCACGGGTCAGCTGCCCAAGTTCGAGGACGACGCCTATCACGTCTCGGGCGACAACTTCCTGATCCCCACCGCCGAGGTCGTGCTTACCAACCTGCACGCCGGCGAGGTTCTCGATGCTGATACCCTGCCGCGCCGCTACACCGCCTTCACCCCCTGCTTCCGCGAGGAAGCCGGCTCCGCTGGTCGCGACACTCGCGGCATCATTCGCCAGCACGAGTTCGACAAGGTCGAGATGGTCAAGTTTGCCAAGCCGGAGGAATCCGACGAGGAGCTCGAGAGCATGACCGCCGAGGCCGAGTACCTGCTGCAGCAGCTGGGCCTGCCGTATCGCGTGATTAGCCTGTGCACCGGCGACCTGGGCTTCTCTGCCCGTCAGACCTACGACATCGAGGTCTGGCTGCCGAGCTATAACGCCTACAAGGAGATCAGCTCCTGCTCTAACTGCGGCGATTTCCAGGCCCGTCGCGCCAACATCAAATATCGCGATCCCGAGAACTTCAAGGGCTCGCGCTACCTGCACACCCTCAACGGTTCCGGCCTGCCGGCTGGCCGCACCATGGCCGCCATTCTGGAGAACTACCAGAACGCCGACGGCACCATCACGGTCCCCGAGGTTCTTCGTCCTTACATGGGCGGCCTCGAGAAGATCGAGCCGGTCGCGTAGGTTGCCTGCATAAGCGATTTGCAAGGGCGCTCCTTTCTGGGGCGCCCTTTTTGTGTGCGGAGCTATACCATATCGTGCGGACAGCTCAATAGAAAACACACGAACAAACGTTCTTTATACAGCCATCTACCTGCTATGCTTATGTTAAATAGAAGCGAGAGGAAGGGGATGCGATGGAGCTGTTTGATGATCGGGTGGTTTTGTTTGAGAGCGACGAGGGCGGGGAGTACCTGCTTGTGACGTGTGAGCCGTCTGGCATGGGTGGCCTGGTGGTTCGACAGACGAGCGAGGGTCCGTTGACCCAATGGTGCTACGAGGAGTCGCCGCATGTGGTTGAGACGTTTGTGGCGCACGAGGGGCTTGTGGCCCTGGAGCATTTCTATGGGGTCCGGACATCTAACCAGGTTGCTCGCATGTTGAGTATCTCGTTTGCCGATTATGATTGTGCCCAGCGGGTGAGATCGCTCCTGAGGGAACTTGATGCTAAGTTTGACGTGATCGAAAAGCCAATCGATCGTACGGGGAACGACGGTATATGCGGAGCAGCATGACAAAACTGCGTTCCACAAAAAAGTTTGAGATTGTGCTTGACTCCAATAAGCTAAAGTGGTTTTATATGTCTTGCGCTGCGGCGTTACCTCAGCTGGATAGAGGGTCTGACTACGAATCAGAACGTCATAGGTTCGAATCCTATACGCCGCACCAATTGAAATTGAAAGCCTCCGGCAACGGGGGCTTTTCTTTTATGGCAACACCGCATGGATTCGAACCTCGGTCGAGGCGCGGGCGTCAAGAAAACGCGGAGCGTTTTAGCCCGCGGGCGAGCGCGCCGGCAGGCGGGCGAAGCCGGTGCGGATCCGCGCAGCGGATGCGCGGAATCCTATACGCCGCACCAATTGAAATTGAAGCCTCCGGCAACGGGGACTTTTCTTTTTTGGAAACCATGCATGGATTCGAACCTCGGTCGGGGTGTGAACAGCCTAATCACCACTCCGTAAAATTTTTTCAAATTGTCGCTTGACCCATCGGGGGCTCGCGTGCATAATAATCCGTGCGTTGCGGCGTTACCTCAGCTGGATAGAGGGTCTGACTACGAATCAGAACGTCATAGGTTCGAATCCTATACGCCGCACCAACTGAACTTTAAAGCCTCCGGTAACGGAGGCTTTTCTTATATGTCGACATACTTGAGGAGTTGCTTTCGCCGTGTTTGAAAGTATCGAGTCGATCGACTGCATCAAATGATTAAAAATCAAATTCGATAACTTTTTTTGAAAAAATGCTTGACCATTATTCAGTCCCTGTGCATAATAATCAACAAGTTGCGGCGTTACCTCAGCTGGATAGAGGGTCTGACTACGAATCAGAACGTCATAGGTTCGAATCCTATACGCCGCACCATTTGAGATTAAAGCTCCCGGCAACGGGGGCTTTTCTTTTACGTAAACACCGCATGGATTCGAACCTCGGTCGAGGCGCGGGCGTAAAGCGGACGATTTCCTGTCGACTCGTGTAAGATTCCGAGTAGATGTTGCGACTTATTCGCGACCACTCCTTCTTCAAGCGACCGATCAGGGTGATACTTCGTGGCAGAGCGTCCGACATACAAGCTCAGGTTTCTCGATCCCAAAAAGCGCTTTCCGGCGATGCCCGAGCAGCCTGCGGGACGCTCATATGGCGTGGTCTGGAAACTCTTTGGCGAGGATCAGCATGAATCTTGCTATGTCGTCGAATTCGTTGGCAAAAGTCATGTGTCGCTTTTGGGCTACGTAAGCGTTTCGGGCGAGGTGTACAAGGTGGACCGCCCCGTTAGCGAGACTCCGCTGCCCAACGATCCCGACATGGAACTGGTCCTTGACGAGTCGGACTCCGGTATTGGTGAGATTGTGGTTCGGGGAGCCAACGGCACAATGCGCGCATGCGCGCGAACCGTCGGCTCTCCCGAAGGCCCCATGCGCGAGCAGTCCGACCACGAGACATGGAATTCGACCCGCTCCCTTCCTTACGGCGAGTTCATGGCATCGATGTTCCTGCGCTACGTGATATTCGCTGACTCCGAAAATGCCATTGCGAGCACGGCGGACGCCGGCGGACTCGACGAGGGTATGCAAAATGTTATCGACAAGATCAAGCTCGTAAAGTTGCCCGAGCCGGTCGAGGTGTTTTTGGGCTTTAACACGGCACCGCTCCCTGATGCTATCGAGACGCTGCTTTACCGCGTTGACCATGCCGAGAATCCGAGCGGTATCGAGCGCTATGCCGCCGCCCTTATGAGTGAAATTGACTTGCCCCGCTTGCGCACCATCGCCGCTAAGTCCGAGATGAGCCTGGCTCGCATCGATCGCTCAAAGCTTTTCTATCTCAATTTTGATCGCAGCCTGCTGGACCAGGACGAGATTGACATGCTGCTTGCCATCGAGTGCCGTCTTAACCGTCTCTCCGCCATCCTTGAGCACATCGGGGCCGGATTGGTCCCTGCGGCATCCTCGCCGAGCCTTGAGGGCTGCGCGCTCTTTGATGCGTGGCATATCGCCAAGACGACCAACGATGTTCCCCGACTGCTCGATACGGCCTCGAGCGATAACCCGTGGGGCAAACCGGGTACGGTGGCTTGCCAGCCGGGCGGTGAGTGGGATGTGCGTACCCGCTTCGCGCGTATTGTCGAGGCACTTAACGTGGTCACGCGGCTCGACTATACCTATCGGGCAAACGTTGCCGAGGGGATCATGCTCGTTCGGTTTGGGCAGTCTGTCGTTGATGCTATGCCACAACGTGAATACGACGCTCAAGATGACGCCTGGCGCGAGTTGGACGAGGACACGCGCGCGATCTGGGCCGCGGAGCACGATGCGCGCGTGGCGCTCACGCTTGCGGCAGCGTGTTTTGCCGCGGGCACCTGCATCACGCGCTGCTATGTGCAGATTGCTGCTCCCGACAGTGAGCAGGGCGAGTGCGTTGTCGCAACGTATTTCTTTGGGCGCGCGGCCTATCTGGCCGATTGCGTGCCTGTCGCCAAGGATCTTGAGAGCATGGACATGGACGATATGCCGTGCAAGCGTGTGCTTGAGGCATATGAGTCAACCGCTCCGGAGACGATTGAACCTGCGGAGGTTCATGCTCGTCCGCGTGATGACCATCGCATGCTGCCGCCGGCGCTGCGCGATCTGCTGCTTGCCGATACGGCTGACGAGCTGGAGGTCATGGAAGAGGACGACGACCCATACGTGGCCCGTGTTGTTGAATTGCGCGAGCAGGCAAAAGTCGACCGTACAGGTGCTTTTGAAGGCTTTTCCCGTCTTGTTGAGGAGTTGGAGGCTAAGTGCGCCGTCGCCGAGCTTTTGGCGACAGGTCCGGTTCAAACGCAGTTTTGCGATAACCAGCTGGTGCGCATGGTGCTACCGGTGTTGGAAGAAGACCGCTCTGTGCGAATCCTTCGTGCGCCCGATGCGCTGTACTTTGCCCAGCACGAGATCTGCAGCTTTTACGCCGAGCAAGAGGACTTTGAACGAGCACTGCCCGAGGTGCGCCATCTTTACGATCTGGCGCGCTCGTCCATGCAGTCGCACTTTGCGCTCATCAACGTGCTTGCGCGTCTGGAGCGCTTTGACGAGATTATCGAGGTGGCGCGCCACGGCCTACGTATTGCCAGCGATCGTTCTGCAATCGGCTACCTGTTCTATCGCTTGGCGTTTGCCTATTGGAATTGCGATCAGCTCGATCTGGCGCTGGCTTGTTACCGTCTAGTGCCGCGCGGCGAGGAGTCGGGCAGCAGCGCACTGGAAGAAATGCAGGGCCTTATGAACGAGATGGGCGTCAGCGAGCCTCCGACGTTCGAGGAAGCGGTCGAGACCATCCACAAGGCTGGACTCGAATTGCCGCCCGTGCCCGCGGTGACCAATCAGCTTGCGGATGCCGCCGTGCAGCTGGTCGATAACGGCTTCTTTTTCCTGGCGCGCGTCTGCATCTTCCAAATGTGGCGCACCATGGGCAACGATGAGCTCGGCTCCCTCAGTCGCTCGCTGGGGTAGGGGCGATATAGAGGGGCCGCACTGCGCTATTTGTATCGGCGCGGGCGGGAGGACCCGGCAGGATCGGTAAGGCATAAAGCCGCCGAGCCTGCTAAAACTGTTAAACTCTGCTAAAGTTGCTAAACTTTGTTAAAGTTGTTAAAACTAGCAGAGGAGGGCAGAATGACGAAAGCTGTTAACCCCTTTAAGCCAACGGCGGGCATGAATCCGCCTGAGCTTATCGGACGGGACACTGTTTTGGATGACTTTGCCGAGGCTCTTGAGAATGGTCCTGGTGCCCCCGATCGACTCATGCGCATCTCGGGCGTCCGAGGCACAGGTAAAACGGTGCTCCTTAATGCATTGGGTGACCTTGCACGCAAAAAAGGATTCGAGGTCGTTGACGTTGCCTCCAATGCTGGTTTTTGCAATAGAATCCTCGAGGCTCTGCAGCGAAACGTTCGTCTTGAATCAATCTCGATTTCCCCATCGATTTTAGGGGTCAGCCTTGGCTCCATGGAGATGTCGAAGTCGGCCTCTCATCTGGGCGAGGCGATGTACGATGCTGCGAAGCGCGGTGGTCTGCTCATTACGCTCGACGAGATCCAGGATGCCTCAACTGAGGAAATGCGCGAGCTAGGCAATGAGATGCAGCTCTTGATTCGCCAAGGAGCGAATGTCGCTTTCGCTTTCGCCGGGCTGCCGACATCGGTAGATGGCGTGGTGGTGGATGATACGTTGACGTTCCTTCAGCGAGCCAAACATGTTGAACTTACTCGGCTTTCCGATTTTGAAGTTGGCGGATCGTTTGAGGATACGATGAGACGAGCGGGCAAGGAGCTCGACAAAGGTGCCGCTGAGCTATTAACAAAAGCTTCGGCAGGCTATCCCTTTATGGTCCAGCTGGTCGGATATTACGCTTGGCAGGTTGCTGCGCGCAGTGGGGCGGAGAGTGTGAGCGAAGAGGCGGCTCGTAAGGGTATCCAGGCGGCTCTTGATAGCTTTAATGCTATGGTGATTGCCCCAGCGCTGCGCAGGGTGTCGGAACGGCAGTTTCAGTATCTCGCGGCGATGGCTCAATGCGAGGGCGTCGATATCGCCAACGGCGATATCGCCAAGAAGATGGGTTTGTCGGCGAACAAAGTTGGGTCATATCGCAAGCGTCTGATCGATGCGGGGTTGATTGAGCCCGCGGGCTATGGCTGTGTTTCGTTTGCAATTCCGTACATGCGCGATTATCTGTTGGAGACCGTTCGAGAGGACTAATAAAGAATGGGCTGTCCGCGCTGTCGCTGGGGCCGTCCTTGTATCTTTGTCTCAATCTGTAACATCTGGAGGGGATTACGGCCTGCAGATGTTACAGATTGAGATGATTGACTGAGACGTTTACTGGTAAAAGAGAGGTAAAAGAGGAAACGCCTCAAAATTCCCCTTGCCCAACTTCGGCTGTTTGGTTACTATAGAACGGCTGTTACGGAGAGCTGACCGAGAGGCCGAAGGTGCTCGCCTGCTAAGCGAGTATGCCCCAAAAGGGCATCTGGGGTTCGAATCCCCAGCTCTCCGCCAGTATGACTTTGAAGAAGGGTCCCATTTGGGGCCCTTTTTTATTATCAAGAATGGCGGCTGGGGATTAGAGTCCGAAAGGGCGTGAACATTAGGCAAACACGGGGCGCTTGAAAACGGGGAGACCCAGGCGTGCTCGTGCACCCCGGTGTGGGGTTCCGAGGGGATGGAGTAGAAATATGGTAAAGGTCGGGCTGCGTAAGCCGAATCTAAAGACATCACTCAAGGCAAGAACGACCGGCAGAGCGAAGCGCGCGGTAAGGCGGGCGATAATCCCCGGCTATGGTAAGAAGGGCATGGGGTGGATCAAAAATCCGAAGAAGGCTGCTTACAATGCCGTATACAGCAGAACGACCGTCGGAGTTGGGGATGTCGCTCGCGCCGTTGCTAAATCAGGCGCTCGGAGCTCGGCGTCAAGGACGTCCTCAATTACTGTTTCATCGCATGAAATTACACCTTTGGCGAAGCCTGAACAGAAATCTCTCACTCGAGAGATTACGTCGGTTGACAGGGCAAACAAGGCGCTTTTGCTATGCTTCCTTCTTGGGTGGTCGGGCGCTCATAGGGCGTATGCACGGATGTGGGGTAGCTTCTTTCTATATCTCTTTACCTTTGGCCTTTTTGGATTTGGTTGGCTGTTTGATATTGTGACACTACTGATGAGACGCTCCGAGCTAAGGCGTCTCGGCGACAGTGATCCGACTCAACAGCAAGTGCCATGTTCCGTTGATTCTACATTCGATCGAAATGTCGCCGACTCCGGAAATTGGGAACAGCGTGGAGATGGGGAGGCTGCGGCTCGGCTAGAGCTTCAACGTAAAAACCGTGCCTATATGGAAGAAAACGGCATCGACGTGGAGATGTTTACCGAGGAAAAGGTCGCGGCGGACGCCTTGCGAACCATTGAGTCGGTATGCCCGTGCATGCTTAGGTTTGACCGAGGCATGAGCGAAGAGGAGCCAAGCATCAGCTTTTGCTCTCCAACAAAGACGGGGAAAATGCCCAAGAATGTCGTCGAGGCCCGCATTTACCATCAGGATGTGAAGCTATTGATGGATTCCCACGGCTTCGAATTGCCGGAGTATGGTGACAGCATCAATGTCATGATTAGTTATCTAGCTGATGGGCGCATAAATAAAGTCGATATCCATGGGTTCCATAATGGCCGCTCCGTTAGTGTCTCCATTCGCAGGCGGAGCGACGATCTTGTTATGACGAGTGCGGGCACCATCGGAGAAACGGGTGCCTGGCAATCGCTGTGTCCTGGGGCAGACCCCTCATCTGGGGATCTTTTCAGGGCCTTGACCAAGGAGGTCGAAAGGATCTACTGGCATGCCCGGTGGACCCGTTTTCAAGGTCCGAAAAGACACAGCGAAGGTAAACGGCTAGCAATGTCGCTTTGGTGATTCTGACGCATCCCGTTTAAGAGGTATTCAAAAAGAGGCGCCCCGTTGGACGCCTCTCCAATCTCAAATGTAATGTTCCCCCAGCCCTACACCTCGGGCGCCTTGGCGATGGTCTCGCTTTCTGCCGTAAGCGGGCGATTGTCGATGCGGCGGCCCAGGCGGTCGAGCTTCACAAGGAGCCACTCAATGGGATTCGGCCCCGAGCCTTCCTCGTCGGCAACCAAATCCATGACGGCGATCTTGGTGCCGTCTTGCTTGAGCATCACGCTACCCACCTTGTCGCCTACATGTACCGTGCCCGAAAGGTCATCATAGGTAACCTTCTCGGTCACCTCTCCGGCAAGCGCAAAGACGGTCGCCTGAGCTGCGGGATCGGCGAGCGTGGCATCGATCGTCTTGTCCGTCCAATCGGTCTGGCCAATGCGCGCGATGAGCGGATTGCCGTTGGCAGTCTTTTCCTGCGTGTTGGCGATCGCAACCGTCACCTTGTGGCCGTAGTACCAGTTGGCAAGGGCGGCCGTGTCGGCAAAGCGCTGATCGGTGGTGCTGGAGTTCAAGACGACGGTGTAGGTCTCGTCGCCATCGCGGTTGTAGGCTGCCGTAAAGCAATAGCCGGCATCGTCGGTGGTGCCGGTCTTACCGCCGATATTGCCGTCCTGCCCCAGCAGCTCATTGTGCGTATCCATGGAATGCGAATGGTCGGAACCGTCGGCGCCCGTAACCTCAATCCAGGAATCATCGCTCGCCACGATTTCGCGGAACGTATCGCTCTTCATTGCCTCCTGCATCATCAGGGCTACATCGTGCGCGGTAGAGTGCATGTCGCCGGCCCACTCATCAAAGTCCAGACCGTGCGGATTCTCAAAAAGCGTTCCCGTGCAGCCGAGCTTTTTAGCGCGCTCGTTCATGGCCTTTACAAAGGTGGCCACGGCGTCCTTGGTCTTGGGGTCGATCTTTTTGCCCACGTGCTCGGCAAGCGCGATGGCGGCATCGTTGCCCGAGGGGATCATCAGACCGCGCAGAGCTTGCTCCACGGTGAGCTCGTCGCCTTCGAGCAGGCCGGCGGTCGAGTTGCCTACGGTGGCGGCAGCATTGCTCACCGTGATCTTCTCGTCCATTTTGCAGTTCTCGACGGTCAGAATCGCAGTCATGACCTTGGTAATTGAGGCGATCTTGACCTGCTCGTCGGCACTTCGGGCGTAATAGACGGAACCGTCCTTGCTCATGACGATGGCGTTGGTCGCATCGATATCGGGCAGATTCTCGGCCGTGATGCCGCGGGCGTCGGCGGTCTTGCCGCAAACGATATCAGTCGTAAGCACCTGGGCGTTGGCGATAGACGGCACGCCGGCAGCAAGGGCGAGAGCGCAGGCAATGCCGGCGGTCAGTTGCGCGGAGCGCTTTACAAGAGAACTAAGGGTCTTCACAGATTTCGCTTTCGACGGGATGGTCTCTTTAGAGTTCAAAGTATATCGTTTACCGGCGTGGACAATCAGTGCGCGGGCGTGCGCGGCCCATGTCTGCGCCCGAACGGACGCATAGGTGCTTAAGGTCGACTTAAACGACCGCGCTTGTTGTGTGTGGCGCGCGCTGCCTCGGGCATAATGGAGCGCGAGAGGAGCACGCATGAATGAGCGCATTTTGGTAGTTGATGACGAGAAGGCCATCGCCGACCTGGTCGGTATCTACCTTACAAAAGAGGGCTTTGATGTTCAGATTGCCTATAGCGGAGCAGATGCTGCCAAGGCGATTTTGGAGCAGGAGTTCGATCTGGCGCTGCTGGACGTCATGCTGCCCGATATCGACGGCTTTGAGTTGCTGCGTACCATCCGCGCTGGCCATACCTATCCCGTTATTATGCTGACGGCGCGCGATGCCCAGCAGGATAAGATCGAGGGCCTCTCACTGGGTGCAGACGATTACGTGGTCAAGCCGTTCCGTCCGCTGGAGCTCATAGCGCGCGTTCATGCTCAACTCCGTCGTTACACCAGCTACGGCAGCCGCGCACAGGCGGCCGGGTCGCCGACCATCCAGCTCGATGGCCTCGAGATCAACCGCGATGCTCGTTGTGTGACGGTGGACGGTGCACCGGTGCGCCTCACGCCCATCGAGTATTCCATCTTGCTGTATCTGGTCGAGCATCGTGGCAGCGTGGTGGCCGTGGGGGACCTGTTCCGCGCGGTGTGGAACGAGGATTTTATGCCCGGCTCCAACAATACGGTGATGGTGCACATCCGCCATCTGCGCGAAAAGATCGGCGATGATGCCCAAAAGCCGCGCTTTATCAAAAACGTCTGGGGCGTCGGCTACATAATCGAATAACGCCTTTGGTGGTGGGGAAGTGGATATGACAAAAGACGATAGACGGGTATTCGAGGTGCCCGATCGACTCTTTGAATACATAAGGGCGGTCGTCGACAACCGCGCGCTTGCGACGGTGCTGCTCTTTTTGCTGAGTCTGCTACTCATCGGCTTTGACAATATTGTTGGCATCCTGGCAGTTCTGCTCATTGGCTTCTTGCTGATCGATCGATTCGAAATCGTTCGCCGCTGCGTGGTAATCGGCGGTGCCGCGTGGACGATTACGCTGGCGATCGGGGCCATGGCGCTTGGCGGTATTGGCGAGCCCGTGTTCTTTGACGCCGCCTTTGTGTTCAACATGCTCGGCTTTGTGCTGGCACTCGCCGTCTGTGTCCTGTTCTTTTGCGGGCGCGCCCTGTATTACCAGGGTTATGAGCAAGGCGAGCAGCATGCCGACCGCGTGATCGCCGCCCGTATTCAGGACCGTCTGATCGATAGCCCCGACACGTGGGATACCATCGACGGCGACTTTCTCGAGGTCGAAGGTGCGCTCAACCGGGCGCGCGATTGCGAGCGTAAGGTTCAACAAGCCTTGCGCGACGAATCGCATCGTAAAGATGACCTGGTTACGTATCTGGCGCACGATCTGCGCACGCCGCTTGCCAGCGTGGTGGGCTATCTTTCGCTCCTGCAGGAGGCTCCTGATTTGCCGCTTGAGCAGCGTGCACGCTTTACGGGCGTGGCGCTCGACAAGGCCCACCGGCTCGACGCGCTCATCGAGGAGTTCTTCGACATCACGCGTTTCGATTTCCACGATATCGTGCTTACCCGCGCCTACGTCGATTTGGGGCTATTGCTGGCGCAGGTGGCCGACGAGTTCTATCCCATTCTCAACGAACAGCACAAGGAAGCCCAGGTTGATATCTGCGAGGACCTGACGGTGCTCGTGGACGGCGACAAGATGGCGCGCGTATTCAACAACATCATGAAAAACGCCGTTGCCTATAGCTATGAAGGCTCGATGATCACGATCGAGGCCAGGCGTTTGGGCGACGGTGGCGTACGCGTACGATTTGTGAACCAGGGCGATCCGATCCCTGAGCCAAAGCTCAAGGTGATCTTTGAGAAGTTTTATCGCCTGGACGCGGCGCGTGCGACCGATCGCGGTGGCGCCGGCCTGGGCCTTGCCATTGCCAAGGAGATTGTCGCGGCACACAGCGGCACCATTGCGTGCGAATCGACGCCCGAGCACACGGTGTTTACCATTGCGCTGCCCGCTGCATAACCAGCGTGTCCTTACAAACACCTGACAATGCGCTCACGTGCATATGAGCCGCGATTTCTACTATCGATACTGCTGAATTGATATCGATGTGGAGGTATGCGGTATGACGGCTGCTGCGGCTATGGAGCCCACGGAGCTCGAGGAGCTAATGGAGGCGCAAGCCGAGGCTGCGCACGAGCGCGAAGTCGGGGACGCGACTCGTCCCACGGCGCAGGATCTTGCCGCCTCGTCGACGCGCATCGACGTCGAGGGCCTCGATCTGTTCTATGGCGACCACCACGCGCTCAAGGACGTATCCATCAAGATTCGCGACAAGCAGATCACCTCGTTTATCGGTCCTTCGGGCTGCGGCAAGTCGACGCTGCTGCGTTGCTTTAACCGCATGAACGACGACATCAAGGACTGCCGCATCGAGGGTAAGATCGCGCTCGACGGCCAGGATATCCTGGGCGACTACGACATCTGCCGCCTGCGCCAGCGCGTGGGCATGGTGTTCCAGCGCCCCAACCCGTTTCCCATGAGCATCTACGACAACGTCGCGTATGGCCCGCGCGGCATGGGCGTGCGCGACCGCGCCGTTCTGGATGAGTTGGTCGAGGACTCTCTTCGTCGCGCTGCGCTATGGGATGAGGTCAAGGACAAACTCAAGGAG
>DXMF01000014.1 GCA_019414345.1 Collinsella sp. | reverse complement strand
ATCTCCTGCTCGTCGACGAGCAGGAGATAAGGAGGCGGTCCGTGGAGGTCAATGGGCAGTTCTTTAACATCGCACCTACGGCGGGGAGCATCCTATGAGCGACGAGCGCGTATATCGGGGATACATGGAGGGCCAGCTGAAGAGGGCTCTAGCTGATATCGAAATCCCGGATAGCTACTACGAGAAGGCGGAGACGGCCTACAATTCCATATGCAACGACCTAACCGCCCAGAATTGCGACCTGTCCGCCCTTGGCCCTGAGGCGATACTGCAGGGGTCAATGAGGCTCGGAACGGCCGTGAAGCCCATTGATGAAAACGGTTCGTATGACGTTGACATGGTATGCAACCTGCGTACGCTGTCGAAGTCCGACACCACCCAGGCGCATGTTAAGAAAGTCGTTGGCGACGAGGTGAAGAAGTATGTGAAGCGACACGGAATGACTAAACCCCCGCACGAGGGAAAGAGGTGCTGGACGCTCGAATACATCGACGACGCAAACTTCCATATCGACATCCTTCCGACGATAGACGACACCTCTAACCACGCCGACTGCCTGAGAAATAGAGGCTTCGGCGTTCCTGATGACGCTCGTTATCTTGCACATACCGACAAAAGGCACCCTCGGTACTCAGAGATTTGTTCAGATTGGGCATCTACCAACCCCCGCGGCTATGCACGGTGGTTCTTTGGGGTTGCAGACTTGCGAACCTACAGAGAGCGCCTGGCGAAGGCCCGCAGCGTGTCCTTTGAGTGCATACGTCCGTACAGGGTTAAAACACCGCTACAGCAGTACGTCCAGTTATTGAAACGTCACAGGGACGTCTTTCTCTCGAATCAACAAATGAGCCGTGGTCAAATAAGGTCGGTCGTCGTCACGACGCTGGCGGCGAAGGCCTATGAGCAAATTACTCATCATAGTAGCTGGTACAACGATTTCATTGAAGTCGTTCAGGGTCTTTCAACTCACATCCGAAAGACGCCCGATGGCTGTTACGAACTCGTGAACCCGGCCGACCAGTTGGAGAACTTCCTAAAGGACTGGAGCGAAGAAGATGCAGCTCTTTTCTATCGATGGTGTGAAGCGGTCTCTGACGACCTGGGGCAGCTCCCCTCGACTCTCAAAAAGGGCATATTCAACCGCTACCCCGCGCGCTCGATAAGAGAGTCTCTCGGGTTGCCCAAACAATCTTCCTCTGACTGCAACTGTAAGGGTGTTAGGGGGTATCTCGATAGGTTGCCCCACCACAAGCAGCATGGAGGAATCGAGATTAATCTCCTGTCGATAAAGATCAAAGCTGAGAAGATGAGGAACGGTGGGACCTTCGTTCCCTTCGAGTCTGATAGCCCGCTACCCAAGAACGTCTCACTTCGTTTCAGCGCGGCCGGCGATAATTTCGATGGCTTTACCCTGAAGTGGCAAGTTACGAACGACGGACTGGAAGCGAATGCGGCAAATTGCCTGCGCGGAGACTTCTACCTCAGTGACACCTCCGCCAGGGGACGGAAGGCGAGGGGAGAAAAGACTTACTACATCGGGCGGCACTACGTCGAATGCGTTGCCGAGAGGGATGGCGTGGTCTACGGGCGAAGCGACCCCTTTGTGGTGAACATCACCAATGACGATGCTTCTAGAAGGAACTGGTAAGGGCCTTTGGACGCAACATTGGCCATATGATCAGAGTCACGTAAAAGGTCGATAGATGTGGATGTCGGAAATGGACCAGTATTCTAGTTAAATTTGAAAGCCGAACAACATGAAGTTCTTTGATGAAGACCTATCAGGCAATGCGAGCTAATTAACCAGGCAGCATACAAGGGTGCTTATAGACATATCTTTTCTAGAAAGAAAATGCCAAATTTCAAAATCATTTATCCACGGGTCATTAGCAGGGCCATTATAGAAGAAGATCGAAAAATGAGAGAAAACTGGGCATCGTCTCAAGCTGCCGCGGAGGAGCAACGCGAAGCCTGGCTTGCTGGCAGAAGCGGTACACAAGGGCCTGAATAGCAACAGTCAATCAAGCGTGTGATTCATTCCATTGTGTCACGTACACGGGAAGAGAGCGGGTTTCATCAAATGGTCTACGAATCGTGTTATTGGAAAGATGACTTAAGGTCATACGCAACAGAATTACGGGACATTTCCACTTGCACCACTCTGGATGATGAGTATCGGGATTATCGACTGGAAAAAACTCTCCTGTTGTCCGCCTTTACCGTTCGCTTGCTCTTGGATTCAAACAAGCTAAGCGATGGTTTTGATTCACGTAATCTAAAAGTCGACTTTTATTCTGCAAAGAAGGACGCTCAGAAAAATATTTCGCCCTTCGATAAGCGCTTTATCGATGAACGATACTTCGACTTAGCTAACCCCACGTCCTCGTCCATTTCTTTACGACAGCTCACGAACCAGCTCATTCATTCCGCAGTTGTTGTGGCGTTTTCATACGATAATGCAAATCGTGCGCTTGGCTTTTTTGTTGTATCCGATAACGACTATGAAAAGCGATTTTGTTATTGCAGCCTGAAGGAGTGGGCAAGCGTGGTAGAAGCCGTAGCGGATGATGACGTTGTTTATGCTCTGATACATAAGGATCCGAAGACGGGGAAATGCATAACCGTAAAGCTCGCCGCAAGCGATTTATTAGATATAGATGCCACTCTGAGCCGTCTTAAATCCAAAGGTCTCAGCCCGGAAATCCTTGATGCCATTCGCAAAAACCTAACGCGCATGGCTACGGAGGAATCTGCTCATCCTGACAGCACTGCCGATCTAAACGATATGACTCCAGAAAGCCTCGATGCGTGAGGCGGCTCAACTTGCAATCTGACTCAGCATCATTCGACTCCTCCTTTCACCGGTTGGCAAAACGATTTACACCTTATTTCCGGTTTCGTTTACAGGTAATTCGTTCGCCACTCGCCCGATCTCGCTACACTAAAAACTGCTGCTATCAGGCAATTTCCTGAAGCAGTTTCCATTGGCTCTTGCGAAGATCGGAGCGGCTATGTTTGCCACCGCGTTCCACACTAGCCGACACTACATTCTGTTTACTGCCATGGCCTGCCTATGCGTTTTGCTGGGCGGGCCTTCTTATGCCGCGGGCGCAGAGAGCCTGTTTATCGCGGGCGAAACGTACTACGAGCCGGGCGTGTCGGGCCCCGGTTGGGCTTGGACCGCTGCCGACCATCTGGAGCTAACCGGCTATGCGGGCGAGGCCATTGGCGCCGATGGCGACCTGGTGGTGATGCTTGTGGGGCAAAACTCCGTGGTCGAAACGCATGCGCCTGATGCGGACATTTCCATGAGCGGAATGGAGGTGTGGGGAAACCTCACGCTTTGCGGCTCCGGCTCGCTCACGGCGACGGGTTCGCAATGCGGGATCCATGTGTCTCAGGCGCTGGTGGTGGACGGCTGCACGGTCGATGCCAGGGCCGATGGGGCAGGTGTTCTTGACCAGACTGTTGCCGGCGTTGCCGCGGGCAGCTTGACCGTGCACGGCGGCGGGCACGTTACTGCCGCGGGCACTGGCGCCGATGCAGGCTTGCGCTTTTATGGCGTGCGCTTGCTCGACGAGGGGTTTGGTGCTGACGTTGCGAGCGAGACGCTTGTCGTGGATGCGTCCTGGCTGGATGCAACCGGTACGGATGCCGGCGTTGCCTGCGATCGCGGATCGCTCGTGGCCGCGCACTTTGTGACGCCTGCAGGCGGGGCCTTTGGCGGTGCCAGCGTGGTGGATGCTGGCGGGACCGTGGCACCGCACGTGGTGATTGAGCCCGATGGCGCCACCGGCCCGGCGGGGGAGACTGAGTCGCCCGGTGGCGAGATGCCGGGTGATGGTACGGGCGAGCCTACTGGTGGCGCCGGCTCTACTGCGGGGCATTCCGGTGCGGGACCGGCGACGAATCCTGCGGTGAAACCCGTGGCTACGTCGCCCAAGACAACAGTCAGCAAGACGACCAAGCCCAAATCCACTATGGCAACAACACCGGCGCTTCCCAAGACCGGCGACGGCTACTGGATAGCTGCCTCCTTAACGCTATTCCTGCTGGGGACAGTGCTTCTGAGCGCCGTATTTCGCTGCTGATGCGGTGCGACGCCCTTGGCTGCGATACAAGAGCACTGTAGGAGCTTTAAGGGCAACGCTTTCTGCAAGGGAGCGTTGCTTTTTTCACGCATATAATGTCTAACGTGCAGCCATATGCGTTTCCGAAAAAAGGACTATGTTTCGGCGCTGGCCCTCTGATGTTCTACTGTTGAACGGTAAATAACCCATGATTTCGACTACCGACATATCCACTGCCGCCACCCGCGTGCTAGCTCAACACGACGTCAGCGAAGCATATTTATTTGGCTCGTTTGCCCGAGGCGAGCAAACGCCCGATAGCGATATTGACTTGCGCCTAGTCTGCGGCAACACCATGACGTTCGGCACGCTTTACGAACTCTCCTATGAGCTCGAGATGGAACTTGGGCGAAAGGTTGATATCGTCACCAACCCACCAGAGCACATGCGCCCGGCCTTCCGCAAAAGCATCGAGCAAGATGAGGTGTGTGTCTATGAAGCGCTGTAAGCAGGACGAGGAACTTGCGAATACCAGCCCTCAACCTATTCCTTCCAAAGAACCCAACTCGGAGACCCTCGAGGCCATCCGCGAAGGCGACGCATTCTTTACGACGGGGGAGTGCGGCCGCTTCGACAACGGCGTCGACCTTATCGATGCAGCTCTAGCCAACAAGTCTGGATTTTGCCGCACACTTCCGGACTCGGCGAGTCTTAGAAGCCAGTATTGAATATCAGGAGCTACTTGCCGAAAATCCATTTGAGGGAATCCGTATCGTCGATATCATTCGAGAGGGGATGACGGGCGATGACCCACGCCTACAGTGAGATGTATCTCGAGGATGCCATGAGAACGCTGGGCGAGGCGGTCGATTTTGCCCTCTGTGACCAAGGGTTGACTCCAGCCGAGTTGACGGCGATCCTGTCGAACGCTTTTGAGATGAAACAGTTTGAGCGCGGTATGCCTCGCGTCGTCTGCGGTATGGCGGGCGACGAGCTCGCCCGCGATATTATTGCCCATGCGGGTCTGACCCCCGTCGAATGCAGGGAGACCTATCCGTTCGACCGCTCGCCTCAGTATTGGGCGGGCTGGGTTTTGGCCTATGCGCAATGGATGTGCAGCCTGGGCTTTAATGAGCTACTCGAAGTCGCCCCGCTCGATTGGATCATCGGCTCGTACCATCCGCTTCACGAGGCCTCCGAAGATAAATTCGCCCAAATTGTCATCGAAAAATGGAACAACGCCCAGGCAGACAAAAAGGGCCTCAAAGCGGAACGAAAGGCGGCCGGACTAACGCAAAAACAGCTCGCCGTCCAATCGGGGGTTAAGCTTCGAGCCATACAACTCTACGAGCAGAACCAGCTCGACCTACGCCGCGCCTCGGTCTCCTCGGCATTGGCGCTCGCAAACACCCTAAACTGCGCCATCGAAGACCTCGTCTGGCAGACGGTTGCCCTGGAGTACGAGTCGCAGGCTATTCCGTCCGTAAAGCTATAGAGGAGGTAGACATGCCTTGGAACTACGTTCAAGTTGATGACGACGCCGATTGTGCTGGCCAGGAAGATCCTTCAATTGTGCGCGAGGCAGATTCCACTTCGCCGATTTCACTCGACGACATCGCGTCTATCGACGAGGCCATTCAACCAACTATTGCGGACATGCCCAACGTGCTCAGGCTCTTGGAGAACTCATGATGGCGGCAACGCAGCGGAGCGCTCATCCGTTCGCGCCGCTCGTGCTCGATGATGCCGGTTCGCTCGAAGCTATGGCCGCGGCCGTAATGCGTCTGCACAGCACGCTGATGACGGTCGGGCGCTGTTATACAACCGACGCCACAGGCGACCGGGCCGCACTTGAGCTTGGACGCGTCGAGTCCGTGCTTGCGGGTGCATTCTGTACGATATTCGGTCAATCGCCGGCCGATCGCTTCGCAGACATCTTTGACCAGGTCACCTACGTGGCCGAGCACATGGTCAAGGACCACATCTTTGAGGACGGCAACAAACGCACCAGCCTTGTCTTTGCGTTGTCCGTCTTAAGGTTCGCCGGCACCCCGGTCGTGCTGTCCGACAGCCCCGAGCCCAAAGACAACCAGTACTACGCCTGGATCCAGGACCTCGTTTCCAGTCGCCGCACGAACAGCAAGCTAGCCGAAGAGCTGCGCCGCGGTTACGTTGCGGGCGCGGGCGACCCATCGCACGTATAGAATCTAAGCATCCGCACGCCAGCTATTGAATGGATTGGACACCACATGGATATCCCCAGCACCCTGTGCAGCAATGTCTACGACTTTGCGTTTTGCCCCGAGCCCTGTTACGACCGCCTGGCCGACCTCGCCGATCCCGAGGACTGGGATCCCAGCAACCGCATCCTCAAAAACTACCTGTCATTTTCGTTTAGCCGCGCGGTATTTTTGACCGAGCGCGACGTGGACCAGACCGCGCCGTCCAACCTGCCGCTGGTGTTCGACGACGACCGCTGTCTGTTTAACACCGGCCTGTACACGCGCCGATACGAGACCATCTACGGCCTATTTGAGCCCAACACCAAGCCCGATGCGCGCCAGCGCTGGTTTTTGAAGGGTTTCTTTAAGGAAAGTGACCCCATGCTGGTCTCGTTTGAGTACCTGCCGTGCCGCGTGCGCTTTGCCGAGGACCCCTCCGAGCTGGTCTTTGACTACCGCCTGCCCATCCGCTCCAACATCGACCACATTCTGGGCGACGAGGAGAACCTTACGCGCATCCCCGCCAGCCTGATGGGGGAGAACAACTCGCTGCTGCTGCGCCGCGCCTTTGAGGGCGCCGTCGTCGAGGCTGCCCGCCGCGCCGCCGCCAACTACACACTCGCGGTGCCGCAGTTCTACGGCGGCCGGATCCAGCTGCTCTTGCCGCTATGCCTTACCGGAGACAAGCCCGAGCTAGCGCTGACCATCCGGCGCGAGGACGGCTTCTACGCCGCGCGCACCTGCCTCACACTCGATATGGCCTACAACAACGCGCGACTTATTTGCCGCCCCGAGACTTCGTGGATAAAGCGGTAAATGGTTGTTAGCTGCGGTTTTTCCGATTGCTTTGGTTGTTTCGGCTTGGCTAGCACCCACGAATTTAAAATAGGGGACAAAAAGTTCTTGGTAAACCACGCACGGCTATGTTAGTATCTCTTTTGCCGAAAGGCGACGGGCGATTGGCTCAGGGGTAGAGCATATCCTTCACACGGATGGGGTCACAAGTTCGAATCTTGTATCGCCCACCATCAAAAGCGCCGGTCAGAGGTGTTAAGCCTCTGGCCTTTTTCTTTTTGATACCAAGGGTGATTCCAAAACGAATCGTAGTCGTATAAGGCGTCATTTTTTCGCACCCTTTTTGCTGACGCCATTGCATGTTTTGTATAAAACTCATGCGTATTTTCATTGAATTCCCCATGTGATCCGCGCGCAAATGTGGAGACAGGGACCACATGCCCAAAGCTCCTTCCAGCGGTTTTCTATCACACGACGGTTTTTCGGCGGAACTCGGCATGCTTTTGTCAGCATTTGGTTTGCTTCCCGTACTTACCCGCATGATGCCCCGGTAGATAATCGGCCATGCCCGCAATCCGCACGGCCTACGGTCGAAACCAGGGGAGGCCACATGGACGAAGTCGTCTGCGCAAACACCGCATTCCGCTACTGGCGCTGCCCACCGCAGATCCGCGACCTCTACCCAAGACTGCCAATCCCAGAAGACGGCTGGTGGGCCCTATCTCAATCGCCCTTTGTAGTCGACGTCCTCAAAGCCCCGATTATTACCACAACAGTGCCCGGTGGCGTTAACTACCATTCGGGATTACGGACAACAATCCACTGTGATGATGCTTCGGGGGTGGATAGCACGCTAGAAACCGCGATGAGCTTTAGGGTTACCAATCCACTTGCGACGCTATTTACCATGGCGCGCTTTGTATCTCCAACCGATCTTGTCCTTGCCATGTACGAATTTTGCGGATGGTTCTCAGTCTTTGAGCCCACCGCAGCAGCAGAGGCGGAACTAGACACAGCCAATGACGCCGCCGAGAACGCAACCACCGAATCCCTCTTTGACCTCGATGAAAGCCAAGACGAACCACAATGGAAACGCGTTTATGCGCGCATAAAAGTCAAAGAACAGGTAAATACGAAGGGGCCCAACGGACAAAAGAAAACGAAGGAGGTCACAAGGCTAAAGGGCACTTCACTCTGGATGAGGAAGCCGCTCATCGAATTACACGAGCTTCATGAGTATGCCAGTAAGATGAAAAGACGAAAGTGGGGTACGATGTTTTACAACGCCGCGCAGCTGGTGACAGGTATAGCAGCTTCTCCGCTTGAAGTTGCAGGAATTTTATTGCTATCGCTTCCTCGCTCTCGCGGCGGTGCCGGCTTTCGAAACGTTTATGTTAACGACCTTACGCCGCTTACCGCGTCGGCGCAGAGCATTGCAGGGCAAAAAGTCTGCTACGGGGATATCGTGATCGTAAATCCAACCATAATGAAAGCAGGCATCGTGGAGATTCAGGGAGAGGTTATCCACGGATCAGGCGCCGTGCTCGACCACGATGCCAAACGCATGACGGCGCTGCAAAGTATGGGGTATGACGTCTTTCTGGTTACGCACGACATGCTTAACGATGCCGAGCAGCTTGATGCGATCGTGCGAAGTCTTTGCTCGCGCTTGGAATTGCGCTATAGGTGCAAAACTAAGGCGCAAAAGACGACGGAAATGGAGTTGCGAGCCAACGTACTGTGCAACTGGCTGGAAATCGGTCGTTAGACGGGTGCCCTGTTCACTTCCGGGCGCCCTCGGTCGGCTGCCCGCGATGCCGCCGCCACGGAACCGGCCCATCTACTACGTTTAAGCCCGACCCCTCGACCATACCCCGTATTTCACGAAAACCGCAGGCCGTCTACCTGCACTGATAATTGTTCTCGGGGGAAGCGGGCACTGCGGGGCGCGGCAACG
>DXMF01000013.1 GCA_019414345.1 Collinsella sp. | reverse complement strand
TTCCCGGTTGCACCGGGCCGCGCGGCAAGGAGATATATTGCCAGACCGGAGGGGCCCCGGGGGCGGGAATTCCACTCTTCACAAGTCCTACACAATACATCGCTTCCTATATAAGTAATAGAAAGGCTGGTGCAGAAATACTGCACGTATCAGATGATGACCCTTCGGTTAAGAGATATATAAAGATCGGTCACCTGTAAGTGTCTATCTACCCGCGCTTTTGCTATATAAACCAGCGCTTCAGATAAAAAGAGGGAGCGCCGCGCACAACGCGACACTCCCCTAGCGATTCAAGAGAATCTATTAGGCCTCGAGAGCCTTCTTGGCGATGGTAGCCAGCTCGTTGAAGGACTCGATGTCCTCGTAAGCCATCTGAGCCAGGACCTTGCGGTCGAGCTCGATGCCGGCAACCTTCAGGCCGTGCATGAACTGAGAGTAAGAGATGTCGTTCAGGCGAGCAGCAGCGTTGATACGAGTGATCCAAAGAGAACGGATCTCGCGCTTCTTGTTGCGGCGATCACGATACTGATACTGCAGGGAGTGCTGGACCTGCTCTTTAGCATGCTTGTAAGTACGCGAAGCGGCACCGTAGTAACCCTTCGCACGGTGCATAACGGTACGGCGCTTCTTCTTGGCGGCAACAGCGCGCTTAATACGTGCCATGTTCTATCAACTCCTAGACGGTAAAACGAAAAACGGGAACGCGAACTTAGGCGAGACGCGACTTGATGACCTTGCGGTCGGCAGCGGCAATCTCGGTCTCCTGACGGAAGCCACGCTTACGCTTGGTGGACTTCTTGCTCAGGATGTGGCTCTTGAAAGCCTTGGCGCGCATAAGCTTGCCGGTACCAGTCTTGCGGAAACGCTTCTTGGTGCCGCTGTGGGACTTCATCTTAGGCATGAAATACTCCTTAATCGGTTACAGAACACTAGTTACTTAGTATCGCTTGCCGCTTTATCCTCATCGAAGGCGCCCTTAATCGGGGCGAGCAGCATAAGCATGTTACGGCCTTCCATCTTAGGCTTGGACTCGACCGTAGCGTAAGGCTTGAGATCCTCGGCGAGACGCTCGAGAACGTTAAGGCCCTGCTCCGGGTGAGCCATCTCGCGGCCGCGGAACATGATGGTGATCTTAACGCGTGCGCCCTTCTTGAGGAAACGCAGAACGTGGCCCTTCTTGGTCTCGTAGTCGCCAACGTCGATCTTGGGTCGGAACTTCATTTCCTTGACCTCGACCTTGGACTGGTTCTTACGAGCAGCCTTGGCCTTCATGGCCTGCTGGTACTTGAACTTACCGTAGTCCATGACCTTGCAGACCGGCGGCTCCGCGTTGGGAGCGATCTCGACCAGGTCGAGACCCTGATCGTCGGCGACGCGCTGGGCATCGCGAATGGCGAACAGGCCGAGCTGAGAGCCATCGACGCCAATCAAACGGCACGACGATGCAGTGATCTCGTCGTTGATGCGAGTGTCATCAGACTTAGCTATTTTCCCTACCTCCATTCATAAAAAAATAACCCGGCGCTTCTCAGCAACCAGGTCGTACACATAGACTTCCTCGATTTGAGGAAGGGAATCTAAGTTGTATGACCAGTCAGCTGCTCATTGGCGCCAAAAGGTGGGAACCCTCGGGCTCCTCTTTAGGGCATTGCGGGAACAACGCCTTGCGAATAATAACACGTACAGCGCGTTATCACATTACGTACACGAAAAAGGGGCCTTGACCCCCTTGAACGCTCGCTTGCATGTATGGTGCCCGAGGCGAGACTCGAAGGGCCTTCGCTTCGCGAAGCCCCGGGGTTCGGACGCGTGGCGCCCTCGCCACGCTCCGCTACAAACAGGCCGCAGGCCTGTTTGCTTAACGCTTCGCGCGCTCACGCGAGTTCGGCACGAAAAAGGGGGCCGCAACCCCCTTGAACGCTCACTTGCATGTATGGTGCCCGAGGCGAGACTCGAACTCGCACGTTGTTGCCAACGGTGGATTTTGAGTCCACTGCGTCTGCCAATTCCGCCACTCGGGCACGCAATGCGTGAGTTAGTTTATCACAGCTTTCTACCGATTAGTCCGAAAATGGAACTTCGAGCATTTCGATAAGCTCAACCTTGCGTAACATCTCCCGCTTACGACATCCACGTCCGTCAACCGAGGCCTCGCCCATCTGGTTGTCATAGGGATCCTCGCGCATACCATCGAGAGCAGGCACAAATTCAGCCTGGAATCGATTGTTGGCCACCATACGCCACGGGTCGAGATTGCCAAAGTAGTGACGACGACGCCACTCCTCCCCCATCCTACGAGCAGAAGATCCAAATGACACGTCGGCGTTGAGCCAACCGGTCTGCGGCGTATAGAACTCTGCCCAGTCGTGCGACCCCACCGAATCGGGCGCAACGTACAGGCCGCTCTGCCAACGGGCAGGCACACCGGCAATACGGCACATGGTGATAAACGTGAGCGCCATAACGCCGCAATCGCCGCGGAGCGAATGCGCGCAGTCATCGGCAATAGATCCCAAAAGCAAGTACGGCGGCTGATAGCGATAGTCGATATGCTGCGTCAGATAATCATAGATAGCACGAGCGCGATCGAGCGGATCCTCGAGTCCGTCAACAACACCGGCCGTCAGCTGCTGCAGATACGGCGTGAATGCAATGTGCGGACGGTCCTCAGAAATATCTTCGGGCAACGGCGCGTCCATACACGGATGCGACGGAAGCGCACCCCCATAAATATCGCGATAAGCGGCATCGATGTGATAGCGATAGGTCACCGAGAATGAGCGCTCACTCGAAGAAGACCACGAGGCGGTACGCGCCGAAGCGTTCGCGGGAGCAACAGCACCCTCCGGCGTCATGTCGAGAATCTCGACCCGAGACTGCTGACGACAGGCAGCCGCGACGGGAAGCCAAGCGCAAACGGTCTCCCCCTCCAGAGCGCCGGGGACAGACAAGGACGCTTTAAGCGTAATGACGCGAGCCAATCCGTTTTGCGACTCCATCTCCTTGAGCATCTCGTTGCGCAGTGCTATTCCGTCCGTAGAATCGGGACGCATGCCGGGGACCTCTTTGGGATATACGCGAAGCGAATCGAGGAAGTTATCGAGAACGAACAGCTCGCCATCGATAAAGCGCCAGTCAATACGCTCACGGTCAATCAGGTCGTCAAACTGCTCCTCGGTAAACTCAGGCCACTCCTCGCGAATCATCGCAATAGCTCGATCGCGCGACACCGAAAAATGAAGCGGCGTCTCAAGCATGCGATACCGCTCGGCACGAACGCAGGCAGCAAGCGAGGGATCGGGGTCTTGGGCAAGTAGGCGGTCGCAAGCCTCAATAGCCTGCGAAAGATACCCCGCGTCCTTTAAACGCAGAATCTCGGGTGGCAAGCCAACATCTAGAAAACGGAAGTCATCATTGCAAACATCAACAGAGCAACCAACAGGACCCTCGTCAATAACCTTCCCATCCGAAGGCAGCACATTAATAACAGCCATACCAAACTCCAAGTCATTAGAACTCTTGAAGCCCATTGTAGCGAGATAAAAAAGAAAGCCCCAATAAAGGAACCCTCAACACCGATAAACGGTACCTCTAAAAATGAATTCAGCCCAGTAACCCTGTAGCGAGTTAACAAAGGAGGCCCCGTTCACCCGGAGCTGATTCCGTCGCGCGACTTCTGGCGAAGCCAGTAGCCACCTTAATTCAGGCTCGTAACCCTGCGGCGTTAAACGAAGGAAGCCCCGTCTCCCGGAACTGTTTCCTTGGCGCGACTTCTGGCGAAGCCAGGTGAGCGCAAAGGAAACAGTGTAGGGAGACGGGGCTTCCGGTGGGAAGTTTAGCGACGCTTACGCCTTGTTGACGGAGCCAAACTCCTCCATGAGCTCCTTGGTGCGGGCAACGATGTTGTCGCGACCAGGCTTGAGGAGCTTGCGGGGGTCAAAGCCCTTGCCCTGCTGATCCTTGCCAGCCTCGATATACTCGCGAACGCCCTTGGCGAAGACGAGCTGGAGATCGGTGTTGACGTTGATCTTGGAGATACCCAGGGAGATGGCCTTCTTGATCTGATCCTCGGGGATGCCGGTACCACCGTGCAGAACGAGGGGCAGGTCGCCGGTCTGAGCCTTGATCTCGCCCAGACGCTCGAAGGAAAGGCCAGCCCAGTCGGCGGGATACACGCCGTGGATGTTGCCGATACCGCAGGCGAGGAAGTCGACGCCCAGGTCAGCAATCTGCTTGCACTCAGCGGGGTCAGCGAGCTCGCCGTTGGAGGTCACGCCGTCCTCGGTGCCGCCGATGCCGCCGACCTCGGCCTCGATGGACATGCCCTTGGAGTGGGCAAGCTCAACGAGCTCCTTGGTGCGGTCGAGGTTAAGCTGGAAGGTCTCCTCGTGAGAGCCGTCATACATGATGGACGTGAAGCCGGCCTCGATGCACTTGAAGCAGTCCTCGTAAGAACCGTGATCGAGGTGAAGGGCGACGGGGACGGTAACGCCCGTGGCCTCGACGGCAGCCTTGACCATGTCGGCGCAGACCTTGAAACCGCCCATCCACTTAGCGGCACCAGCGGTGCACTGAAGGATCAGCGGAGACTTGGCCTCCTCGGCGGCCTGGAGAATAGCCAGGGTCCACTCGAGGTTGTTGGTGTTGAAGGCACCGAGAGCGTACTTGCCGGCCTCGGCCTTCTTGAGCATGTCTGCTGCGTTGACGAGCATAAAAGAAACCTCCTGTAAGGTTGCTCCGATAACGCCTGAAATTTTACCACGACATACCCGAGCATAAACGTTCGTTTGTTCACGAATACCATCCGATTGGACATTTTTTGACCGTTTGCCCCACAGAATCGACCCACTGGGGAAAATAGCTTGACGATTGAGCGGTCTTCGTGGTTCGAAAGACGGCTTCGAGCCTACATCTGCATAAACGGATTCTGCATAAGTTCGCGCGCCATCGTGGTCGAATCGCCATGGCCCGTCAAGCAAACGGTATCGGGCGGAAGCGTCTTGGCAAGTTTGGAGAGCGAGCGCATAATCGCCGCCTCGTCACCGCCGGAAAGATCGGTACGACCGTGGCTGCCCGGGAAAAGCGTGTCGCCCACAAAGGCGATGTTCCCCTGCTCGGTCGCGGCGAACAGGACGATGCCGCCCGGCGTATGCCCCGGCGTCTCGATCACCTGCAGGCAGATATCGCCCAATTCAATCGTATCGCCCTCGGCAAGCAGCCGCGTCGGCTCGCCCGGATCGGGCGTCTCAATACCCCACATGGCGCGCTGCTCCTCGATATTTGCGCGAGGCACCGTCACGTCCTTAGCGCACAACTCATATAGTGCGCTGTCGCCAACGACAGCTCGAACCCCGGCGACCCCGCCAACATGGTCGGCATGACCGTGCGTGCAGACAGAGCCGAGTACGCGAACCTCGGGATGCGCGGTGCGGATATGCTCCACAAGACGCTCGCCCTCCCACGCCGGATCGACGATTAAGCACTCGTCATTCGAAATCACGACGTAACTGTTGGTCTGAATCGGGCCGTTGACGAGTGCCTCAATCGAAGCTGCACCTCGGGGTGTCAGGTCCAAAGTCATATCGCCCATGCGCATACCCTCCTTCTAAAATACGTTCGAAGCACCAAACGATGCCTCGAACGTAACCAATATCTATGATGCTGAGAGGCTCTCGCACCTACACACGGCGCTTGAGCTGAGCTCCGCCTTCGCCGGGCATAAGACGGCGAGCGTCGTAGACCGAATCGACACTGCTGATGGAAGCCAGCAGCGGATCCAGACCGCTCGCGTCCGAGATCTCGACCATAAAGCGCAGGGTTGCAATACCCTCGCGGTTGGTCGACGTGGCGGCAGAAAGGATATTGCCGCCCGCATCGCCAATGGCAATGGTGACATCCTTGAGCAGGCCCATGCGGTCCAGGCACTCGACCACGATCTCGACCTGGAAGAGGGTGTCGGCAGCGCCGTCCCACTCCACATCGATCATGCGCTCGGGATGTTCCATAAGACCCTTGACGTTGGGGCAGTTGGCGCGATGCACCGAAACGCCACGACCGCGCGTGATGAAGCCGACGATGTCGTCGCCCGTCACGGGGTTGCAGCAATGAGCCAGACGGACCAGCAGGCCGCTGTTGCTCTCGCCCTTGACGATAATGCCGTTACTAGCGCTCTTGCCGCGCTTTTGCGGCTTGCGGTTGGAGCCGCGAGCAGGCTGCTTCACGACCTCGGCGATAGCCTCGGCCTTGGTGAGCTGTTCCTCGGGCTTGGGGTCCAAGATTTGCTCGACCTTATTGCCCGCAGCGCGCGGGGCAACCTTGCCGGCGCCGACGGCGGCAAACAGGTCCTCGAGCTGCTTGAAGTTAAACTGCTCCGCCACGGCGTTGAGTGCACGCGTCGAACGCGGCGTAGAAATGCCATAGCCACGCTTACGCAGGTCCTTGGCCAGCATATCGCGACCGGCGGCAGCGTCGTCGTCCTTGGTCGCAGCGGCAAAATAGCGGCGGATCTTTGACTTGGCGGAAGGTGTCTTAACGATCTTGAGCCAATCGCGCGACGGCTTGGAACTCTTGTTAGTCAGGATCTCGACACGGTCACCCGTCTTAATCTCGTGCGTGAGCGGAGCCACCGCACCGTTGATTTTGGCGCCGACGCAGTGGTTTCCCACCTCGGTGTGAACGGCATAGGCAAAGTCGAGCGGCGTGGAGCCGGCACGAAGCGCCATGACCTCGCCTTTGGGCGTGAAGACAAAGATCTCCTGATCGAACAGATCGACCTTCAGCGAGTGCAGGTATTCCTTGGCATCGGTGATCTCGTCGGAAGCCGCCCAATCGAGCGAATGCTTGAGCCAGTTGATCTGGTCGTCCAAACGTTGAGCGTCATTGGTCTTGGAAGCAGACGATCCGCCCGACTTCTTATATAGCCAGTGGGCGGCAATGCCGTACTCGGCCTGCTCATGCATCTCGTAGGTACGAATCTGAATCTCGAGCGGACGAGCCGTGGGGCCGATAACCGTCGTGTGGAGCGACTGGTAGTTATTGACCTTGGGCATGGCGATATAGTCTTTAAAGCGCCCGGGCATGGGGTGCCACAGCGTATGCACCGCGCCGAGCGTGGAGTAGCAATCGCGCACCGAATGCGTGATGACGCGCAGTGCCACCAGGTCGTAGATCTCGGAAAATTCCTTGCCCTTGCGCTTCATCTTTTGGTAGATGGACCAATAGTGCTTGGAACGGCCGTTGATCTGGAAGTCCTCCAGGCCAATGCGGTTGAGCTCGTCGGTGAGTGTCTTGATGGTCTCGGCCAGATAGCGCTCACGGACCTCGCGCGACTCCGCCACCATGCGTGCGATGCGCTGGTAGGCGTCGGGTTCAAGGTAGAAGAAGGACAGGTCCTCGAGTTCCCATTTAATGGAGCTCATGCCCAGACGGTCGGCCAGGGGCGCATACACGTCCATGGTCTCGCGGGCCTTAAACAGGCGACGGTCCTCACGCAAGGCCGCAAGGGTGCGCATGTTGTGCAGACGGTCGGCAAGCTTAACGATGATGACGCGGACGTCCTTGGACATGGCGAGGAACATCTTTCGCAGCGTGAGCGCCTGTTTCTCGTCCATGCTGTCGACTTCGATGTTGGTGAGCTTGGTCACGCCATCGACGAGCTCGGCCACCGTATCGCCAAACAGGCCGGAAACATCGGCAAGCGAGGTCTCGGTATCCTCGACGGTATCGTGCAGCAGCGCGGCGCACACCACATCGCAGTCCATCTTGAGATCGGCCAAAATGATGGCCACCTCGACGGGATGGTTGATGTACATCTCACCCGAGCGGCGCTTTTGGTTGCAGTGCTTCTCGGCAGCAAAGCAATAGGCCTGCTCCACCTTAGAAAAGTCGTCCACATTCATATATTTGAGGCACAGGCGCTCCAGTTTGTCGTAGCTGTCCGCCATAATCTCGGGCGGCAGCTCATCGGCATGCTTATAGTGCTCCATCTCCGAGAACGGCTGGAGGGTGGAATCATGGGCGGTACGGGCTGCGGCATCCATCGAGGTCCCCTTCCCCTAGGCCCGCGGTACGATCGGGCGGTTAACTTTGGCTAGCATATCAGAAGCGCACGAATCGAGCGCCCAACTCCGGAAAGCCGAGAACTCCATGCGCGAGCGCAAGCCCTCCAAATAGCGAATTGACCTGCTCAATTGCACACGGCCGGGGTTTTCGGCCATCGCGATGCGACGGGTGTCGTCAAACCCCGAAACGCGACAGAAACCAAGCTCTTCGAAGATTCCCAAGCCACTTTCCACCGAGCGCTCGTCGACCGGCGTGCGAGCATCGATGGCAAGGCACATCTGCGCGATGTCGATATCGCTTGCGCAGAATGAATCATCCCCGGTCTTACCGCGGTTGGAGCGCCACATGGTCTGCAGCGCACGATAGAGTGTGACGAGTTCGTCGCGCTCGGGTGCGTAGCAGTCGAGCAGGCGCTCGTTGATGCGGGCATCGCGCGACGAATAGAGCAGGTGGATCACGGCGGGCTGTCCGTCACGACCGGCACGCCCGCTCATCTGGTTGAACTCAATGGCGCCAAACGGCATGTGGTACAGCACGACATGGCGGATATCGGGCAGATTGACACCCTCGCCAAAGGCGGAGGTCGAAACGATGCAGCTGAGGCTTCCGTCTCGGAATGCTTCCTCCACGCGGCGGCGATCGGAGCGCGCAAGCCCCGCGTTATAGAACGCGATATGGGTTGCGCAATCGGGCACACGCTTGCGCAACGTCTTGGCGAGCGCCACGGACTGGTCGCGCGAATTGACGTAAATGACGGTCTTCTCCCCCGTCGCCACGATCGACACCAAACGGTTCTCGCGGCTCGCAAGGTCGCGGTCGTCCTCGAGCTGCAGGTTCTCGCGCACCGTCTCGTCGACCACCGTGCGAGTAATCGGCAGCATGCGGGCAAGCTCGGCCACGACCGGAGCCGTCGCGGTGGCCGTCGCAGCCATAACAACCGGGTCGCCCAGGGCTTTGAGGATATCGGGCATGTCGAGATAGGCGCTGCGGTCGCCGCCCTTGGCAAGGCCGGCGTGGTGCGCCTCATCGATAACGACAAAGCCGATGCGGCCCGAACGCGCGAAGCGGTCACGGTGGATAGATAGGAACTCGGGCGTCGTGAGCACGATACCGGTGCGGCCCGAAGCTAGGCCGGCGAACACATCATCGCGTGCGGCCTCCACGGTCTCGCCGGTCAGCACGCCAACGCCAATGCCAAGCGCTGCCATCGTCGACGAGAGGTGATAGGCCTGGTCGGCAACAAGCGCACGCAGCGGATAGACAAAGATGCTCGCACGTCCGCGAAGGACAGCCTCGCGCGCAGCATGTACATGGAAGATGAGAGACTTGCCGCGGCCCGTTCCCATAACGGCCAAGACGCTCTGGTGGTCGGCCAAGGCATCGAGCGCCTCAACCTGCGCGCGGTGCGGCTGGTTCGATCCGATAAAGCTATGGATAAGCGAGCGCGTGAGCTCGGTATAGGAAAGCTGGGCGAGCGTCTCGCGCTTACGCGACTCCAGGCGCAGGCCGGAATCCGCCGGCTGCACGCCACGACGAAGCTCGCATGCCGGATCGTCGACGCTGGGCAGCGTGGTATCGCGGACCAAGACATCCTTGATCATGAGCTTGGGCTTCACACGCCCCTGCCAATGCTCGGCAACGGCCTCGAACACCAAGTCGACAGCGCTGTCGCAATTGATAAGCCTGTCGATCTGCGGCACACGAAACATGATGGCCGGCACACTTGCGGCGCCATCCGTCGCCACGAAACGCATATGCTCGCCGGTCTTACCCACCACGGCGCGGTCGCACATCGTCACGCCCTCGGCAGCCAGCAGCGGCATCTTGTTGCCCTGGCCAAACGGCTCAAGACGGGAGATCTGCTCGATGGTCTCGATATTCAGCTCGGAAAGGTCGACGGTGGCGGCGACCTCGTCGGTGTCTTCAAAGTCCTCGGCGGGAAGCTCCGATAGCACGGCGGAAAGGCGGCGGCGGAACTCATCGAGCTTGGATGCCTCGATGGTCACACCCACCGCACCGGCATGTCCGCCGCGACGAATCAGCAGGTCGGAACAGCGCTCGACGGCGTCAAACAGGTTAACTTTGCCCACCGAGCGACCCGAACCGCGAGCGATACCGTCCTCGATCGAGAACAGCAGCGCCGGCACGTGATAGCGGTTGGTCAGACGGCTTGCCACGATGCCCTTGACGCCCTCGTGCCAGCCCTCGCCACCCACGACGATTGCGCGTCCGCCGTCATAGGTCTTCTCGACCTTTGCCATGGCATCGCGCGTGAGCTCCGCCTCGATCTCACGGCGCTGGCGGTTGATTTCCTCGAGCTCAGCCGCCAGTGCACTTGCTTCGATGGGATCGCGGGCAAGCAGCAGGTCGAGCGCCAGCTTGGGATCGGCCATGCGACCGGCAGCGTTTAAGCGGGGAATGAGCGAGAACGATAGGCCATCCGCCGTAATGCTCGAAAGGTCCGCCTTGGCGAGCGCGGCAAGCGCGATATAGCCGGGACGAGCGGTTACGCGCATCTGCTGGATGCCCTCGGCAACCAGCGCGCGGTTCTCGGGCGTGAGCGGCATCATGTCGGACACGGTGCCCAGCGCCGCGACCTCGATTAGCGAACGCCAATACGACGGCTTGCCCAAGCGCTCACCCAGGACTTGCACCAGCTTGAGCGCCACACCAGCACCGGCAAGCTCGCGCGAGGGGCCCTCGTCCTCGAGCTTGGGGTCGGTAAGGGGCACACCCTGCGGCACCTGATCGGAGGGCTCGTGATGGTCCGTGACCACCAAATCGATCCCCAGGCTCTCCAGATAGGAAACCTCTTCCTTGGCGGCAATGCCGTTATCGACGGTCACGATCAGCTGGGGGCGAGCGAGCTCGTTAACGCGGTCGAGCGCCGCGCGCGAAAGACCGTAGCCCTCGTCAAAGCGATGCGGAATAAACGGCGTGACATCGGCGCCAAACGTGCGTAGTGCCTCGGTCAACAGGCAGGTCGACGTAATACCGTCAACGTCAAAATCGCCAAAGACCGCAATGTGCTCGTGGTTGCAAATAGCACGCTCGACGCGGTCGGCAACGACCGACATGCCCGGGATAATGAGTGGCTCGGCCCAGTCGCGATCGAGCGAAGGCGTCAAAAACAGCTGACCTTCTTCGATGGATGTAATGCCGTGCGCGACCATAATACGCGCCACCAGCCCGGGAATGCCCAGGCCAGCCGAAAGCTCCTTTTCGAGCTCGGGGTTTTGCTGAGCGACCGCCCAGCGATGCGTCGTCTTAAGCGATGACATAGGCGCCCACCCCCGATAGGGGCAGGTCGCCGCGATACCTCTCACGGTTCATAACGATGAGTCCTCTGTGTATGCCCGCTTCGGCAGGCAGATCTGTTGAACGGATTTATTATACCGTGCAGAGCAGACGCAAATCGCCGCAGCACGCCGCGGTTTCGGTAAACGATGCCGGTAATAGCCCCGAAATATTCGAGCGTTTCTGACGCACGGACGCATGCGAGCGTCTAGCATATCCATTCAAAACGGGTTCACGGGCAAAGGGAGTCACAAGCGCATATGAAGCAATGGGTTGGACTGGGCAAGTTTCTCGCGGGGCACATGCAGGTCATCGTTCCGATTTGCGTGGCACTCGGCGTGCTCTTTCCCCAACAGATTGGCGTACTCAAGCCCATCGTTCCCACCTTGTTTGCCTTTATGACGTTTCAGGGTGCGCTCAGCAACACCTTTCACCAGGTAACCGAGGTGTTCCGCCGTCCGCTGCACCTGGTCTTGGCGTTACTCGTCTCGGCGGTGCTTATTCCCATCGCGGCGTATGCCATGGGGTCACTCTTCTTTGGCTCCAACCCCAACCTTGTCTGCGGCATTGTGCTCGAATACAGCGTGCCCGTGGCCGTCACCGCTTTTATGTGGATCAGCATGTTCGGCGGCAACGGCCCGCTCGCGCTCACCATCATCCTGACGTCCTCGGTCATCTCACCTGTGACGATTCCGCTTACGCTCAAGCTCCTGCTGGGCGCCACCGTCTCGATCGACGTGCCGAGCATGATGCAGAACATGGCCTTTATGATCGCCATCCCCGCTGTGCTCGGTATTGTCATCAATGAACTCACGCGCGGCTGGGGCCACGAGAAACTCTCTCCCGCGCTCTCGCCCGCCTGCAAGTTCATGATGATGGGCGTCATCGCGTCCAACTCCACCGCTATGAGCGAGTACGTGCTACACATGAACGCGGTGCGCCTGGAAGTCGCCCTCTTTATTTTGGTCTTCGCCATCAGCGGCTTTGTCGTCGGTTTTCTGGTCGCACGTGCGCTGCATCTGCCATATAGCGAGACGACTACCATGTGCTTTACCTGCGGCATGCGCAACATCTCTTCGGGCGCCGTCATCGCCACGCAGTACTTTCCGGGCGAGGTCGTGTTCCCCGTCATGTGCGGCACGCTGTTTCAGCAGGTGTTGGCCTCAATTATCGGACACCTCTTTGAGCGCCTGACCGGCGAGGAGCGCGCCGCCCAGCGCAAGCGGGTCGAGGCTGGCCGCGACGCCATGGCGCGCTAGGCTGTCCGCATTACGTGGGTGTTAGTCTTGCTATACGAGCGTTTCCAGATGCGCACGCAGACGCTCAGCATCGATATCGAGCGTTGTCTCAGCATTGACTTGGGCCAAACGATAGCCGACAAAGTAGGGCGAAACCACCCAACGCGGCAGCGCCTTGGCAATGGTCCGACCGCCCAGGTGATAGAAGAACAAGTTGTACAACTCTGCGCGACCACCGTGGTGCCCGTTTAGGATATAGCGCAGAGCTACCTGGATCGCATCGGCAAAGAGATCCGCCTCGGTTTGATCTCTCGTGTCATCGCTGGCGGCGATTCCCTGCGGGGCTGAAACGTTGATCTCAAAGAACCCCATGATGGGTTCGGTTGAGATGTTGGCCGAGATCCTCCCCTGTTGCCAGACATTGATGCCTTCGAAATTGGCGGAAGCCAGCGAAGCATAGCCGTCTTCCTGCTCCAAACCCACAATCTGCATGTGCGGATGAACGAGGCTACCGCCCGAGAGCGGACCCTTGTTCTTGTACATGAGCACGCTTCGATACTGCTGTGAATCGATCATCTGCTGCCAGCAACCCAGGGCAAACCGCATCACATGGTGGAGTTCATCCGGCTCATAGGTCACCAGGTCGGCATCGTGATCGGCCGACTCGATCAGCACGGTTTGACGGGTGGCGCGCAGGGTCTTGAACTTATTCTCGAGCCAAATGCAATCGCCATCACGGCGAATGATGTCGGTGAGCCCTTCTGTATCGCAAAAGGGGCACGCGGTGCCGGGACGACGGTTGTCGTCGGGCTTACCGTTCGCCTGCTGAACGTCAAATACCAGCGTCACGGGTTATACCTCCAGCGGCACAATCTTGGTGCCATGGAGCTCGGAGACGCCCAGTGCCGCCGCCACGGTATCGCGGTTGACCGTGGAAATGCCGCCGCCGGGAAGGATGGTCAAGCGGTCGCCCGCATACTCGATCAAGCGGGCCAGGTTTTCGAAGTTGTCCTCGATCGGCGTACCGGCAGCGCCACCATGCGTCAGGATGCGTGTGATGCCGCAGTCGGCGAGTATGTCAATCGCGTCGAGCTGAGCCTCGGGCGAGAGCTGATCAAACGCCATGTGGAAGGTGATGTCGATGGGCTCACGCTTGCATTCCTCGGTCGCGCAGCCCGCGGCCATCACGAGAGCGCCCAACGTAAGCTCGTCGAGCGCCCATCCGCCAGCGCAGGGCTTGCAGCTGCCAAAGACCAAGCCGTCAACGCCGGCGCTTACGGCAAGGCCCAGGTCCATCTCCATCATGCGCAGCTCGTCCTGGTTGTAATGAAAGTCACCGCCACGCGGGCGAATCATGCACATCACTCGCGCGTCATGCTCGTGAGCATAGCTGACTGTAGCGCTGATAACACCGGCCGAGGGTGTAGTGCCACCGACGGCAAGGTTGTCGCACAGTTCAATACGCCTTGCACCGGCATCGATAGCCGCCGGCACCCGCTCAAAGTTCTCGGCACAAAACTCGTACAGCATAGATAGACCCCCAAAGACAGCAGATGTTTTCCGACGGGCATTGTCACACATCCCCATGAAGTTGCGGTGGAATAGGGACTCATTTGGCCTCTGGAGCCCGTATTCAGTCCCTATTTCACCGCAACTTAAAAGGGGGCGCTGACCGGGTTGGTCAGCGCCCCCTTTGTTGAATGGATTAACCGCCCAGATAGGCCTTGCGGACGTTGTCGTCGTGCAGGAGCTCTTGGCCCGTGCCGGTCATGGTGATCTTGCCGGTCTCGAGCACGTAACCGCGTGTGGCAATGGAAAGCGCCATCTGCGCGTTTTGCTCGACCAGAAGCACCGTGGTGCCGGCCTTGTGCAGGTCCTCGACAATCTGGAAGATCTGTTCGATCAGAATCGGCGCCAGACCCATGGAAGGTTCGTCGAGCATAAGCAGTTTGGGGTTACTCATAAGGGCGCGCCCCATAACGAGCATCTGCTGCTCGCCGCCTGAAAGGGTGCCGGCGACCTGGCGACGACGTTCCTTCAGGCGCGGGAACTGCTCGTAGACGCGCTCCAGGCCCGGAGCCACCGTGGACTTGGGCTGTGTATAGGCACCCATCTCCAGGTTCTCCTCGACCGTCATCTGCAAAAAGGCGCGACGACCCTCGGGAACCTGAGCCAGGCCCTTACCAACCAGCTTATCAGCGGGCGTATGGGTAATGTCCTCGCCCATAAACTTGATGGAGCCGGTCTTGGAGCGCAGCAGGCCCGAGACGGTCTTGAGCGTTGTGGACTTGCCGGCACCGTTGGCACCAATCAAGGCCACGATCTCGCCCTCGTTAACGTTAAAGGAGATGTCCTTGATGGCGTGGATGGCGCCGTACCAGACGTTGATGTTGTAGACGGAAAGCATCGGCTCTGCCATTTAGTTCTCCCCCTTATCCTGCTTACCCAGATACGCCTCGATAACGGCGTCGTTGTTCTGGATTTCCTCTGCTGTGCCCTTGGCGATAACCTTGCCAAAGTTAAGCACGCAGATGCCTTCGCAGATGTTCATGACGAGCGACATATCATGCTCGATAAGCATGATGGCGATGCCGAAGGTGTCGCGAATCTTGACGATGTTCGCCATGAGCTCTGCGGTCTCGGACGGGTTCATGCCGGCGGCAGGCTCGTCGAGCAGCAGTAGCTTGGGGTTGGTGGCAAGCGCGCGGACGATTTCCAGACGACGCTGAGCGCCGTAAGGAAGCGAGCCGGCCTGTTCATTTGCCAGGTGCTCCATGTCAAAAATGGACAGCAGCTCCATGGCGCGCTCGTGGGCGGCCTTCTCGTGCTTCCAATACGTCGGCAGGCGCAGCACGCTCTCAAAACCGGAGTAGCGCTCCTGATTGTGCAGGCCGACCTTAACGTTGTCCTCCACCGTCATGGTATTGAACAGGCGGATGTTCTGGAACGTACGGGCAATACCCATGCGGTTGACCTGGTAGACCGACTTGCCCGAAGTGTCCTCACCGTCGAGCAGGATGGTGCCGTGCGTAGGCTGGTACACCTTGGTGAGCAGGTTGAAGACCGTGGTCTTGCCGGCACCGTTGGGGCCGATGAGACCGGCGATCTCAGTCTTGCCGATGGTCAGGCTAAAGTCATCGACTGCCTTAAGGCCGCCGAATTCAATGCCCAGGTGGATGCACTCGAGCGCCGGGCGCTGGCCCAAGTCGCGGTCGGGAACGATGGCGCCAGAAGGATACGGGACCATCTTGCCCTTGTTGAACTCAAACTTACTGGGCATCGGCTGCCACCTCCTTCTTGGAAGCAAAGCGGTCCTTAATGCGTGCGAAGAACGCCTTGAGCTGTGGGTTGTTAGTAAAGACCATGACCAGAATCAACACGATGGCGTAGATGAGCATGCGGTAGTCCGAGAACTGACGGAGCAGCTCGGGGAGCACCGTGAGCAGCGCCGCGGCGATAACGGAGCCGCGCATGTTGCCCAGGCCGCCCAGGACCACGAACACCAGAATGAGGATGGACGTATTGAAGTCGAACTTAGTGGCGGAAAGCTGCGAGAAGTTACCGCCGAACAGGGCTCCGGCAGCACCGGCGAGGGCAGCGGAAACCACGAAGGCGATCATGCGGTACTGGGTGACGGAGATGCCCACAGACTCGGCAGCGATCTTGTTGTCGCGCACGGCAATAATGGCACGACCGGTACGGCTGCGAACCAGGTTGAGCACAATCACGAGCGCGACCATAACCAGGATTGCGCCGGCAAGGAAGGTCGAATAGGTCGACACGCCCGATGCGCCCTGCGCGCCCTTGATGATGGCGGTGCCGTCCTCGAGCAGGTACAGGTCGTCGATCGTAGAGTTACCCGTGATGTTAAAGATCACATGCAGGCCGCGGGAATCGACGCCCACAATGAGGCAGGTAACGACCTCTTTGATGATCTCGCCAAAAGCCAGGGTCACAATGGCCAGATAGTCGCCGCTCAGGCGCAGGACCGGGATACCGATCAAGAAGCCCAAGATGGCAGCGGCGATAGCGCCGACCACAATGCTGATGATCAGACGCATCGGATCGGACGGAACGGTGCTCTCCAGCGCGACGGCAGTGACGATGCCCGTATAGGCACCGACGCTCATAAAGCCCGCGTGGCCCAGCGACAAGTCGCCCGCGATGCCGACGACGAGGTTAAGGGAGATGGCCATGACGATATAGGCCGTGATGGGAACCAGCTGACCGGCGATCATGCGCGGGATCATGTGGTTGGACTGCATAAAGAACACGATGGCGAACGCCACAACGCACATGGCGTACGTGACAAAGTCGTGACGCGTCTGCTTGTCTTTAAGAAACTTCATAACGCTCACCTACACCTTCTCGGGGACGTACTTGCCCAAGAGGCCGGCAGGCTTGACGAGCAGGACGATGATCAAAACACCAAAGACGATGGAGTTGGCAAGGCTCGTGGAAATGTAAGCCTGCGCCATCGCCTCGATGATGCCGATGAGAATGCCGCCGACAAAGGCACCGGGGATGGAGCCGATGCCGCCGAAAACGGCAGCGTCGAAGGCCTTGATGCCAGGCATGGCGCCCGTGGTGGGCTGCAGGACCGGCGAGTAGGAGCACAGGAGCACGCCGGCGATGGCGGCAAGGGCGGAGCCGATGGCGAACGTCATCGAGATGGTGCGGTTGACGTTGATGCCCATGAGCTGAGCGGCGGCCTTGTCCTCGGACACGGCGCGCATGGCCTTGCCCATCTTGGTCTTACCTGTAAAGAACATCAGGCCGGCCATGATAACCAAGCAGGCGACGATGGTGACGAGCGAGACGGCGCTTACGTTAAACTTGGCCAAGAACTCCGGCACCGGGAAGGTGACGAGCGAAGTAAAGTTCTTGGGCGTGGCGCCCCACAGAAGCTGCGCGGCGTTCTGCAGGAAGTAAGACACGCCGATGGCCGTGATCAGAACGGCCAGCGGGCCTGCTTGGCGCAGCGGCTTATAGGCCAGACCCTCAATGAGAACACCGAGAACCGTGCAGACCACACAAGAGAGAACTACAGATGCCCAGCCCGGGAGGCCGAGATACGACGTGGCGCAGAACGAGACATAGGCACCGACCATGATGACATCGCCGTGAGCGAAGTTGAGCATCTTGGCGATACCGTAGACCATGGTGTAGCCCAACGCGATGATGGCGTAGACGCTGCCCACGGACAGGCCGTTGACCAGGTATTGGATAAAGACCGTCATGTTCCACATCCCCCTTTCGAATAGGTTTCCAGTTAATGTATGAAACAGGGACGTTACACTGTCCCTAGATACCAAGCAAGCAGGGAAGGCCAAAACCTCCCCTGCTTGGGATCAAAACCGCTCTATGTAAGGCGGCCAATTAGGCCTGTACGTACTTGCCGTCGGTGATGACGTACGCCGTGGGCTCCTTCTGGACCTGGCCCTTATCGTTCCAGGTGAGCTTGCCGGTCAGACCGTCAACGGTAATCTTGAGCATAGCCTTGGACAGCTTCTCGGCAGCCTCGGTCGGATCGGCGTCGACACCAAGACCGGCCTCCTTGACGGCCTCGGCCACCGCGTGCACGCCGTCGTAGGCGTCGGCGGCAAACTGGTCGGGGGTATCGCCGTACTTATCCTTGTAAGCGTTAACGAAGTCGGCGTTCTTCTCGTCGTCGGCGGAGAACGGGGTCATGAGCAGCAGGCCCTCGGCAAGGGAGGTGTCGAAGCCCTCCACACCCAGGATGCCGTCCATGCCGTCGCAGCCCATCATCTTGACGTCGTATCCCATGTCCTTGGCATTCTTGAGCAGGACGGACGCCGGCGTGTAGTAGATCGGCGCGAAGATCATGGTGGCGCCGGCCTGCTTGGCCTTGGTCAGCTGGTTGGTAAAGCTCGTGGCGGAGTCGTCCTTAAAGGTTTCCTCGTCGACGATCTCGAGCTTGGACTCAGCGGCCTGAGCCTTAAAGGAATCCGCGATGCCCGAAGAATAAGCGTCGCCGGAGTTATAGAACAGCACGAACTTCTCGTCCGCATACTTCTGCGCCAGGAACTTGGCAGCGTTGACACCCTGGTTGGGGTCGGTGAAGCAAACCTGGAAGACGCAATCCTTGCCGTCGGTGACGTCCTCGGAGGACGCGGACGGGGTGATCATGAACGTCTTGGGGTCGTTACCACACTCTGCGGCAACGGCAACCGACGCACCCGTGGTGGTCGGGCCGACGAGGGCCTGCATGCCCCAGTCGAGCAGGGTGTTGAAGGCGTTGACGGCCTTCTCGCCATCGGCCTGGTCATCCTCGGCCTTGTTGGCAAGCGGCAGCTCCTTGGTCGAGAAATCCTTGCAGCCAAGCTCGACACCCTGGGTAACGGACTTGCCGTAGGACGCGTTGGCGCCGGTCAGCGGGCCGATGGTACCGATCTTAAACGAAGCGTCGCCCGACGCGGAACCGCTGTCGCCGCCGTTGGAGGAGCAGCCAGCTAGAATGGACATCGCCCCCAGACCTGCTGCGCTCGCGATAACGCTCCTGCGATTCATAACAGGGTTCAATGACTTACCGGTGAGGCTCGACATGCGGCTCTCCTCTCAAATCTCGTCGGGTTTCGGTTACCCGACAGGCCATCCTTCGCCGTGTTCGGCGTTCGCAAAATACTAGACGCTTTAGTTAAGGAAAGTGGCGATTATTTCAACTTTTCTTTGGATTTGTTGATTTATCCATAATTCTGCGTATTTCTATTGTTTTATGCAGTTTAGCCACTTTATTATGTAAAAGTAATGTTTCCATTCTGTTACAGGCGTCCCTGCCCTGAATAAAACAGCCTCACCGGTCGCGCTTTATGCGCACTTAGGCGGCGATGTACTTGCCGCCCTGAATCACATAGGCCGTGGCGGGCTTTTCGACCTGGCCCTCGTCATTCCACGCCGACGAGCGCCTGTATGCCCCAGTCGCACAGGGCAAACCTTATGGTGCAAACGTTGACAGTTTGTTACGGAAGTTCGTTTGTGGTGAGCATGTTTCCAATGTTTCCGCAGCGTTTCGGGGGTGCCGTTTTGTGCGACTCCTGTTGCCTGGCGAGCACGCGCCCTCGGTTCACGCTAGAATGCACTCAACCTTTAAGCGGTTAATCCATCCATAAGATGCACGAAGGAGCTATCTATGAGCGAACCCCTGCGCACCGTGAACGTCGGCCTCATCGGTCTTGGAACCGTCGGCGGCGGCGTGGCCCGTCTGATCAAGAGCCACCACGCTGAGTACCTGGCCGCCTACGGCATCGACCTTAAGCTGACCCGCGCCTGCGCGCTTGCCTGGGAGCAGGCCGAAGCTGCCGGTATTGAGCGCGAGGCCTTTACGAGCGACTGGCACGACGTCGTCACCGACCCCGCCGTCGATATCGTCGTCGAGCTCATCGGCGGCGAGCACCCCGCGACCGAAATCTTCACCACCGCCTTCGAGAACGGCAAGCACGTCGTCTCTGCCAACAAGGCCCTGCTGGGCCGTCATGTCGAGACGCTCGCCGAGAAGGCGCGCGCGTGCGGCGTGCAGATTAAGTGCGAGGCCAGCTGCGGCGGTGGCATCCCCATTGTCAGCACGCTCGAGCACGACCTGGTGGGCAACAAGATCCTGACCATCGCTGGCATTCTCAACGGCACCACCAACTACATCCTGTCGCGCATGGACGCCGAGGGCGCCGATTACGCTGACGTGCTCGCCGACGCCCAGGCAAAGGGCTATGCCGAGGCCGACCCGTCCGCCGACGTCGACGGCTTCGATGCCGCCAGCAAGACGGCAATCCTCGCCTCCATCGGTTTTGGCACCCGCGTTACCACCGACGATGTGTACCAGCAGGGTATCCGTACCATCGGCGCCGAGGACATCGCCCAGGCCCGCGAGCTCGGCTACACCATCAAGCTGCTCGGCATCGCCCGCAATACCGACGCCGGCGTCGACGTCCGCGTGCATCCCACGCTGATCCCCGCCGACCACATGCTTGCCAAGGTCAACGGCGCCATGAACGCTGTCTACGTGGTAGGCGACGCCGTGGGCGAGACCATGTTCTACGGTGCCGGCGCAGGCTCCTTCCCCACCGCGAGCGCCGTCGTGGGCGATATCCTGTCGCTCTCCGAGCAGATCAGCCGCGGCGTGGCTCCGCTGCCCGAGATTGAGCCCTATGGTCACAATCTCGCCTTTAAGCCTATGGACGAGCTCCAGACCAAGTACTATGTGCGCCTGAAGGTCGCCGACCGCGTGGGCGCCCTGTCCGAGACGGTCGACATCTTTGCCAAGCACAACATCTCGATCTCGCTCATCAACCAGGTCGAGGACGGCAAGTCGGGCGCCAGCGATACTTGCTCGGTCATCTTCCTGACGCACCGCGCGCTCGAGAAGGACGTCCAGGCTGCCGCCGCCGAGCTTGCCAGCGTCGACTGCGTTGCCGAGGTCGCCAACGTCCTGCGTATCGAGGACGTCGAGGCCTGGACCGAAGGCGTTATGGCGAACTAGCCCGATTCTCGGCAAATCAAATAACGCATGAGGGGCTCCCGTCCGATTGGATGGGAGCCCCTTTTAGCTACATCTTTTGCACGAAGTGGTCGACTAACGTTTGAACAACTTGACCGTTCATCAACAACCGTGGATACCGTTTGCCGATATGCAACGGCAGCTGTATTTTACCGCCGCTATGCTGTGCCGTGTATGTCCGCCCGCGATGAGAGGAAGCACCATGTTGCTCGAGGGCAAGAAAGCAATCGTCACCGGAGGCACGCGCGGTATCGGCTATGCCATCGCCTGCCGTTTTATCGAGGAGGGTGCCACCGTCACCGTCTTTGGCTCGCGCCAGGAGACTGCCGATGCAGCCGTTGAGAAGCTGACAGCCGTCTATCCCGACGCCAAGGTCTGGGGCCGTTCCTGCGACCTCACCTCGCTCGAGGCCGTGACCGAGGCCTTTACCCAGGCTGCAGCCGACATGGGCGGTCTCGATACGGTCGTCAACAACGCCGGCATCTCCCAGCGCTCGCCCCTTTTGGACTACACGGCCGAGGAGTTCGCAAAGGTCATGGATCTCAATGTCGTCGCCGTCTTTAACGGTCACCAGGCGGCCGCCAAGATCATGACCGAGGCCGGCCACGGCGGCACCATCACTACCACGAGCTCGATGGTCGCCAAGTACGGCCAGCCCTCCGGCGTCGGTTACCCCACGTCCAAGTTTGCCGTCAACGGCATGGTCCAGTCGCTCTCGCGCGAGCTCGCCCCCATGGGCATCCGCGTCAACGCCGTTGCCCCTGGCGTGACTAAGACCGACATGGTCGCCAACCTACCCGAAGAGGTCATCAAGCCCATCGTCGCCACTATTCCGCTCGGCCGCATGGGCGAGCCCGAGGATGTCGCCAACGCCTTCGTTTTCCTAGCGAGCGACATGGCCTCCTATGTCACGGGCGCCGTGCTCCCCGTCGACGGAGCCGCCCGCTCCTAAAGGTCGCAAGCCACGACTTCGAACCTCAACGAGGCCCAACGCAAAAGGCGCGCTGCCTGCATCAACCGCAGGCAGCGCGCCTTCTATTATTTGGACGGAACCCGTATCCCGGCATTCCTTACTACTTACCGTCGTCGTCTTCGGCTTCTTCGCGCGCATAGAGCTCCAGCATGCGACGGCGGTATTCGCGCACAGCGAGCTTGGCGCGCTCCAGGCGGCGGCGCTCACGCGGAGTCAGCTCGGACGGGTCGACCTCGTCTCCATAGGTCTTATCGGCAAGCAGGTGCGCCGCGTCCACGATGCGGGCATCGATGTGGCCGCTCGCTGCCTCGGCGGAAAGACGCTCGGCAATCGTATCGAGCGTAGGCAGGCCCTCGAATACGCGACCATGGCCATGCGAGGTCAGCAGCTCGTGCTCGCGCGCGAGCAAGCTCGCTAGGTCGTGGTGGGCGCGCAAGATGTCGAGCGCATCGGATGGATGCTCGGCAACCTCTGCCACGGCGGCGACCGGTGCGGCATCCACCACGCGGTAGAAGAGCTGCGCGAGCAATGGCATCAAGAACACCGTGATGGCACCGGCGGCAACCATGACCGACGCAATATCTTGCGACAGCGCGCCCGCGTTGACGGCAACGCTCGTAACGGCAACGATGATCGGCAGCGCCGTGGTGCAGTACAGGGCCACGGTAATGCGACCATACGCCGACACATCGCGCGTCGCAGGACAAATGCTCATGGAAATAAGAATGGGCACGGCACGAATAATCAACAACGCCACGATAAAGCCCACGAGCAGACCCGGGCGCGACGCCACGGCCGTCAGATCGATCTTTGCGCCCGATACGGTAAAGAACACCGGAATCAAAAAACCGTAGGCCAGACCGTCGAGCTTGGTCTCGAGCGTATGGTTGCCCTCGGGGATGATATAGCGCAGGACAAAGCCGGCGGCAAAAGAACCCAACACGATGTCGAGATCAAAGACAGCCGAGAATGCCACGAGCGTGACCAGGATGAGCACCGTCAGGCGCACGAAGGTCTGCGACGTGGTATCGGCGCGCTCCTCAACAAATGCAAAGAAGCGGCTGCCGACGCGCTTGGAGCGGCTCGGGACCACGGCCAGCAACACGCAAACCACCGCAAACAAGCCAAGGATAACGAGCGTTTGGATGCCAGTGCGGGCAGACAACAGCACCGACATGGCGAGCACGGGACCGAGCTCGCCCCAAGTGCCATACGCGAGAATCGAGTCGCCCACGCGCGTGCCGGTGAGCGAGCGCTCACGCATGATGGGCACAAGCGTACCGAGCGCCGTCGAAGTGAGGGCAAGCGTCACGGCGATACCGTCGAAATGACTGACTGAGAACCACGGGGTAAAGCGCACGGCAAGCCAGGCGATACCAAACGTGACGACCCACGTCGCCAAGCCGTAGCGCCCCTCGACGCCCGTGATGCTCTTGGGGTCGATCTCAAAGCCGGCAAGCAGGAACAAAAAGGCCAGGCCCAGCTCGGACACAAGCGAGACCTCAGCATCTACATGGATGACGCCGAGCATATGGGGTCCCAGTACCGCGCCGAGCACGAGCAAAAAGACCGTCTCGGGAACGGGTTTTCCGGGAATCGCCGAGGCGATAAAAGGACTCGCAAAGGCCACGAGTGCGATGATGGCGAGCGAAACGAATGCCATGTGATGCCTTTCTCTTGTTTGCGCTTCACTGTAGCACCCTCGCCGTCCTCAACGCGCCGCGAGCTGTCGTATCATAGTGAGGTTTACAAACATGTGGCTCAAGGCGACCGCAGGGCAGACCCCGCAAACCGACCGCTGCCGCATACCGTACCGTACGCCCAACCGATCAGGAAGGCAGGAACCAATGGTCTCTCGTATCTACGTGGAGAAGAAACCCGGGTTCGACGTCGAGGCTCAGCAGCTCAAGGGCGAGCTGACCGAAATTCTCGGCATCAAGGGCATCGAGGCCCTGAGGATTATCAACCGCTACGACGTCGAGGGCATCGACAAGGAGCTTTTCCGGTCCTGCGTGCCGACCGTCTTTAGCGAGCCCCAGGTCGATGTGACCTACGACGAGCTCCCCGCAAGCGATGGCGCCGTCTTTGCCGTCGAATTCCTGCCTGGCCAGTTTGACCAGCGCGCCGACTCCGCCAGCGAGTGCGTGCAGCTCATCAGCCAGGGCGAGCGCCCCGCCGTGCGCTCCGCCAAGGTCTATATGATCTCGGGCGCTCTGGACGAGGCCGCCATCGAGGCCATCAAGCACTACGTGGTGAATCCCGTCGAGGCCCGCATCGCCTCGCTCGACCTGCCCGAGACGCTGTACATGGAGACTCCCGAGCCCCAGCCCGTCGAGGTGCTCGACGGCTTCCGCAAGCTCGACGAGGCCGGCCTTGCCGCCTTTATCGCCGATCGCGGCCTTGCCATGGACGAGGCGGACATCGCCTTCTGCCAGCAATACTTCCGCGATGAGGACCGCGACCCCACCATCACCGAGATCCGCGTAATCGACACCTATTGGTCCGACCACTGCCGCCACACCACTTTCGGCACCGTCCTGGACGACGTGACGATCGACGACGCCGTGGTGCAGCAGGCCTTCGACCGCTACATGGAGATGCGCCACGAACTCGGCCGCGACGCCAAGCCCGTCTGCCTCATGGACATGGGCACCATCGGCGCTAAGTACCTTAAGAAGACCGGCGTCATGACCGATGTTGACGAGTCCGAGGAGATCAACGCCTGCACCGTCAAGGTGAAGGTCGATGTCGATGGCGAGGACCAGGACTGGCTATTCCTCTTTAAGAACGAGACCCACAACCACCCGACCGAGATCGAGCCCTTCGGCGGTGCCGCCACCTGCGTGGGCGGCGCTATCCGTGACCCGCTCTCGGGCCGCAGCTATGTGTACCAGGCCATGCGCGTCACCGGCGCCGGCGACCCCACCGTCCCGGTTTCCGAGACGCTCGAGGGCAAGCTGCCGCAGCGCAAGCTCGTGACTACTGCCGCCGCCGGCTACTCCAGCTACGGCAACCAGATCGGCCTTGCCACCGGTCAGGTCAACGAGCTCTATCACCCCGGCTACGTGGCCAAGCGCATGGAGGTCGGCGCCGTCGTGGGCGCTACCCCGGCAAACCACGTGCGCCGCGAGTGCCCCGCCCCCACCGACAAGATCATCCTGCTGGGCGGCCGCACCGGCCGTGACGGCATCGGCGGTGCCACCGGCTCCTCCAAGACCCAGAACACCGAGTCCATCGAGACCTCGGGCGCCGAGGTCCAGAAGGGCAACGCCCCGGTCGAGCGCAAGCTGCAGCGCCTCTTCCGCCGCGGCGACGCCTGCCGCCTGATCAAGCGCTGCAACGACTTTGGCGCCGGCGGCGTCTCGGTCGCCGTGGGCGAGCTTGCCGACGGCCTGTATGTCGACCTGGACACCGTGACCAAGAAGTACGACGGCCTGGACGGCACCGAGCTCGCTATCTCTGAGTCCCAGGAGCGCATGGCCTGCGCCGTCGCCGACGGTGACGTCGAGGAGTTCATGGGCTACGCCGCCGAGGAGAACCTGGAGGCGACCGTTATCGCCGAGGTTACCGCCGAGCCGCGCATGCGCATGGCCTGGAACGGCGTCGCCATCGTCGACCTGTCCCGCGAGTTCCTCAACTCCAACGGCGCACCCAAGCACCAGGTCGCCCGCGTGTGCGCCCGTAGCGTGTGGCAGCCCAGCTGGGCCGGCACCACGCTCGGCGAGCGCATGACCTCGCTTGTCACCGATCTTAACGTCGCCTCCAACAAGGGCCTTTCCGAGCGCTTCGACTCCACCATCGGTGCCGCGACCGTGCTCATGCCCTTTGGTGGCAAGACGCAGCTCACTCCGAGCTCTGCCATGGTCGCCAAGTTCCCCGTGGACGGCGAGACCACCACGGCGAGCGCTATGGCATGGGGCTTCAACCCCTACCTGATGGAGGCCGACCAGTTTGCGGGCGCCTACCTGTCCGTGGTCGAGTCCATCGCCAAGCTCGTTGCCGCCGGCTTTGAGCACAAGCGCGCCTACCTCTCCTTCCAGGAGTACTTCGAGCGTCTGCGCACCGAGGCCGAGCGTTGGGGCAAGCCCATGGCAGCCGTCCTGGGCGCCCTTATGGCCCAGGTCGACCTGGGTGCCGGCGCCATCGGCGGTAAGGATTCCATGAGCGGCTCGTTTGAGGACGAAGCCGGCGAGCTCAACGTTCCGCCGACCCTGATCAGCTTCGCTGTCGCCGTGGGCCGCGCGGCGCGCGCCGTCTCCCCCGAGTTCAAGGGCCTGACGCACCGCGTTGTCCGTATCGCCCCCGCCACCTATGGCGAGGACTACCGTCCCGATGCTCAGCAGCTTCTCGCCGCATTTGACGCCGTCGAGGCGCTCACCGCCACCGGCGACGCCCTGGCCGTCTCCACGCCCGGCTACGGCTGCGGCGCCGAGAGCCTCTTTAAGATGTGCGTCGGTAACCAGATCGGCATCGAGCTTGCCGATGATGTAGACGTAGAGAGCCTCTTCACCCCGCTCTACGGCAGCTTTATCGTCGAGCTCGCCGAGGATGCCGAGCTGCCCGAGGTCGCCGACGGCGTTGTCGTCGAGCCCCTGGGCACCACCGTCGAGGGCTATGTCATCGACACCGGCTCCGAGGTCATCGAGCTCTCCGAGCTCCAGGAGGCCTGGGAGAGCGGCATCGAGGGCGTCTTCACCTACCGCAGCGCCGACGAGACCCCCGAGGTCGAGACCATCGACTTCCGTGCCAAGGACATCCACGTGTACAGCGGCGCCAAGATCGCCCGTCCGCGCGTGATCATCCCCGTGTTCCCCGGCAACAACTGTGAGTACGACAGCGCACGTGCCTTCCGCGCAGCCGGTGCCGAAGCCGACACCTTCGTGATCAACAACCTCACGCCCGAGGCCGTCGCCGAGAGCACCCACGAGCTTGCCCGCCGCATCCGTGCAAGCCAGATCGTCATGATCCCCGGCGGCTTCTCGGGCGGCGACGAGCCCGACGGCTCTGCCAAGTTCATCACGGCGTTCTTCCGCGCTCCCGAGGTCACCGAGGCAGTTCGCGACCTGCTCAAGGCCCGCGACGGCCTGATGCTAGGCATCTGCAACGGCTTCCAGGCCCTGGTCAAGCTCGGTCTGGTGCCCTATGGCGACATCGTCGACGCCACGCCCGATGCGCCCACGCTTACGTTCAACACCATCGGTCGCCATCAGAGCCGTCTGGTGCGCACCCGCATCTCGTCCAACCTGTCCCCGTGGCTGTCGCAGTGCAGCCTGGACGACCCCTACACCGTCGCCATCAGCCACGGCGAGGGCCGCTTTGTCGCCAATGACGAAGTGCTCACCCAGCTGATCGCCAACGGCCAGGTCGCCACGCAGTACGTGGGCGAGAACGGCAAGCCCAGCATGGATCTCTCCGTCAACCCCAACGGCTCCGCACTCGCCATCGAGGGCATCACGAGCCCCGACGGCCGCGTCCTGGGCAAGATGGGCCATGCCGAGCGTCGCGGCGACAACCTGTACCGCAACGTGCCCGAGCATGTCCCCGGCGATAAGTTCATGCCGATCTTTGAGAGCGGCGTGGCCTACTTCGCTTAAACCTTTCCCATCAGGTACAATCCCTTCGGGTAACAACACCCGCCACCGACACATCCGGTGGCGGGTTCTTTTTTACTTCGCGCATGTAGGAAGGACATCATGGAAAGCCGCAAGCCGTATCTCGCCACCCTGCCCGGACTCATCCTGGGCTGTCTTGTTTGCTGTGCACTCTGGGGATCGGCCTTTCCCTGCATCAAGATCGGCTACGCACTCTTTAGCATCCCAGCGCACGATAGCGCTTCGCAGCTGCTCTTTGCAGGTTTACGCTTTACGCTTGCCGGCGCCCTGGTTATCGTTGGGATGAGCGCGGCCCAACGCCGCCCCCTCATACCGCAAGCGCGCGACATCAAGCCCATCTTTGTCTTGTCGCTCTTCCAGACTATCGGGCAGTACTTCTTTTTCTATCTGGGCCTCTCGCGCGCCAGCGCCATGTCGAGCTCCATCATCGAGGCCAGCGCCAACTTCCTCGCAATCCTCTTTGCCGCCCTGGCATTTCACACCGAGAAGCTCAATACGGCCAAGGTGCTTGGCTGTGCGCTGGGCTTTGCCGGCGTCGCGCTCGTCAACCTTTCGGGCGCGGACGGCACCTTTGGCTTTACGCTCGACGGCGAGGGCTTTATCTTGGCTTCCACTGTTGCAGGCGCCCTATCGACCTGCCTGATCGGCATCTTCTCGCGCGAGCACGACGGCGTCTTGCTTGCCGGGTGGCAGTTTTTAGTCGGTGGCGTGGTCCTTACCGCCATCGGGTTTTTGATGGGCGGCACGTTGTCCCCCACCGAAATCGCCCCCGCCATCGCGCTCATCATTTATATGGCACTCATTTCCGCCGTCGCGTACTCGCTGTGGTCGCGCCTGCTTGCCGTCAACCCCGTCAGCCGCGTCTCGGTCTTTGGGTTTATGAACCCCGTCTTTGGTGTGGTGCTGAGCGCGCTGCTGCTCGGCGAGGGCGCTGGCACGAGCCCCGTTACCGTCATCGTTGCCCTGCTGTTGGTCTGCGGCGGCATCATCATCGTCAACAAACCCAAAAAAGCCTAGCGAGTTCACCTTTTTAGAGAGGATGTTCGCAAACTTTAGCTTAATGGAGCACACTGGTTCTCGTTGATTTCGTACCGAGTCGCGGCTGCAGACGCCCGTCTTGCCGCACCGCGCCTGGGCATTATGGCCGGTGGCCCCCACAAACGCAAAAAGGGGCGCACGACCATCGCAACGGTCGTGCGCCCCTTTTTCTAGCGAACCTTGATGCCGGATTTCTTTTTGGCATCCTTGATGCGATAGAACTCCGCATCGGCAGCGCGCAGAAGCTCTTGCCACGTGTTGATCCCATCGCCGTAGCGCGCGTAGCCGATAGACATTCGAAGCGAGTAGGGTGTCTCGGCGCGCGAGAGCTCGTTATTGATCGCCGAACACAGGCGGATAATGTCGTGCTCCGTCACCCCCTTCTGCAGTACGACGAACTCATCACCGCCATAGCGCGCAATAAAGCCGCCGGACGGCGAACAGACGTCCTTGAGTACTGCGGAAACAACCTGAAGAGCATGGTCGCCCTCCACATGTCCATACTGATCGTTAATCTGCTTAAAGCCGTCGGCGTCCATCATGAGCAGATACACATCTTCGGCCTGATCCACATTTGAGAAGAGCGACAGCATATAGGTCTCAAAACGGTTGCGATTGTTGAGGCCAGTCAACGGGTCGGTCGAGATGAGCTGCTCCTGGCAGATGATATAGAGCAGCAACATGCTAATCATTATGCCGACACAAAGGCCAGGCACCGAGTATACGATCTGAAAGGTACCGCCCACCAGGGCCGGAATGGCGAAAAATGCCAAGGTTCGATAGATAGCCTTCGTCTGCAGGCTCTCGACCCTGCGAGATTGCACAAACGCATGCAGGGACGTATGTATAACGTAACAGTAGCTGACAATGGGCTGGATCATATAGGCAAAGCCGCGACGATACACGCCCTGCGAATCGATATAGAACAGGGCGTGCGTCCAGTAACTGGTAAAAGCCAGCACGACCACCAGAGCCGTAGGCAACGTTACAAGCACCACCCTATAGCGCGAGGTCACAAGGTGAGAGCCTTGCATCGTCTCGGAATAGATAAACCAAATGAGACACGCGATGGCGAAGAGCGAAAACGAAACCGCGTTGGAAATCCAGTTGGCTGCAATGCCCAACGTGCCGTCCACACCATCCGAAAGCGTCCAGATCATATCGAAGAAAATGTAGGCAGCAGACGTGTAGCCCAGCATGCTAAACAAAAGCTGCTGGGTGCTCGAGAACAGGGAGCGACGGCTTCGTACGGCAAGCCCGATAAGAACAATCATGCATAGCAGGAATATCTCAATCTTGAGTGCCTTAACCACTAGACGCCCTCCCTTCAATATCCAAGTGGTCAGAATCGCCCGATTCGTGTCTGGGCAATAAACGCCCCTTTCTCCGCAGGGGTAAGGGGAATAATAGCAGAGCGCCCGAACGTCACTGCAAGACAGCTCTCGTTCGGGCGCTCAAACGGCGCGAGTTGCACGCCGGAATCATTGATGGGTATCGATTGCTACTCGCCATCGATGTCGGTCGCGACAGCCTCTTCGATGGCCTCGACACCGGCAGGCGACAGGTCTTCCTTGCCCTGGCAGAACTTCTTATCGACCCAGCCGGTCAGAATCGGGGCCATGATTGCCGTGATGATGACGGCAGTGGCGATCTGCGCATACGCGGTGGGCGCAAGCTCGGCATAGCGCGGAGCGACCTCGGCGAGGGCGACCGGCGTGGTCATGGCCGTGCCGGCAATGGTGGAACATGCCACAGCCGCCTTACCATTGCCGCCACACAGGCGCTCGAAGGCAAAGGTAATGGGACCGACGATAAAGAGCGTGATGAGGCCCAGCAGGATGCCCGAAATGCCACCGGCGATGAAGCTCGAAAGGCTCATGGACGCACCGAGCTGAAAACCAATTACAGCGATCGCGGGATTGGCGCCGGGAACCAACAGGTTCTTGATAAACGGGAACAAGTTGCCCAGGACCATGCCGATAACAAGCGGCAGGATGGATCCGATGATGGTGCCGACGGGGATGTTGGCGAGACCCGAAACACCAAGGATGATCATCGTGACGGCGGGGCCGGCCGTAAAGAACAGGATACCGACAGCGCCCTGCTCGGACTCATCGCCGAACTCGCCCATGATGCCCGTATAGAGCGCCATGTTGCAAAACGTAATGCCGCCGATGATGGAAACCGAGCTCAGGCCTAAAAAGTTATCGTTAAAGAAGTACGCGACGCCCAGACCCAGCGCGGCTGCCACTACAAGCTTAGGAATCAGCACGACGATGCCGGTCTTGATGGCGCCCGGCGTGGACTTAAAGCTGATGCCGGCGCCCACGAACAGCAAGATCGCGGCAACGATGGTGTTGGAGCCGCCGCGGCAGGCAGCCGTAAAGAAACCGCCGACCTCAAAGACCTGCGGGCAGAAGGTATTGAGCAAAAGGCCGACGATCATCGGATAGATCATGATGTCGCCCGGGATGCGCGGTACCTTGAATTTCTTTTGCTCGCTGGCGGTCGCTTCCTGTGCCATGAAACCCCCATTTCCGCTGACGCAGAACAAAAGCCCACGTCACGCTTTGCTACAGTAAAGTTTGACCATGGTACCAGAAGAAGCAGACCGCCTCGGTGAGAAATTCGATTCGTTAGGCCGGGACGATAACGCGTCCTGCTCCTATACGAGGCTCAAAACGATATAGAACACGATGCCCGAAACGCAGCACCACAACATCGACTTTGTCTTGATTGCCACCGCCACGACGCCGGTGGCCGCAATCCAGGGAACCAAGGCAGGCCAGAGTCCCGCGTCGAACGCACCGGGGTTCACCAAGTCGTTGGCGACCAGCGCGGCAAAGGCAGCGGGCGGGATATAGCCCAGGGCCTCGGTAATGCGGGACGACAGGGTCCGCCCGCGCAAGGCGAACGCCGGCGCGATGCGAAAGAACGCGATAGCAGCCCACGACGACAGCCACAGAACCAAGAACTCGTTAGCGGGCATCGCGGGCACCTCTTCCGTCAAATACAGCATCGCACGCCAGCGCAATGGCAATGCCGACCACGACGCTTGCCGGCACGGCAATATTCGCGAGGCCCAAGAACTTGCATACGGCGACGGACACCGCGCCCGAAACCGCCGCGACAACGTTACCGCGCGACAGCCGCTGCGAAAAGAGCAGGCAGATAAAGAGCGAGGTGCAGACAAAGGCTGCAATGGCGGTGGGAACATCGACAACGGCGCCGACGATGGCGCCCATCGTACACGAAACGCCCCATGTTGCGATGAGGATTACGTTGAGCACAAAGGACTCGCGCGGGCCCCAATCCTCCCCTTCAACCAACTTGGCAAGCGAGATGCCATATGCCTCCTCGGTAAGTGTCGCGGCAACAGCCAGCGTCTGACGCTTCGAGGCACCCCTCAGATGCGGTGCGATCGATGCCGAGTAAAGCGCAAAGCGCGATGAGATGGCGGCGACGCTCGCGACGATCGATGCTGCAGGCACACCCGCCAGCCACAGGTTGCAGATCATAAACTGGCCGCTGCCCGTCACAAACGTACTGCTTAGAGCAAAGACCATCCAGGGCTCCATTCCCGTCTGCCCCATGATCATTCCGCACGGCGCGCCTATTGCAACATAGGTAAGCATCACTGGCCAGACGGTTCTAACGATTTTGAGCACCATACGTTTCTCATCCTGACAAGGTCTCCGAGCCGCATGTAGCGACACGGCAGAATCATCATCCGGCAGCAACCGAGTTCACCTACAATTGCCACCGGATCGAAAGACACAACTTTTTAGGAAGTCATTATGACAGCTATCGATCGAGACCGGGCGCGCGCGGCCTTCAAAAGCTACACCGATGCCTACGACGCCACCAACCCACGCATCGCGCTCAAAATCGAGCATACGTACCACGTGGCCGAGGCATGCGATGCCGTAGCGCGCGAGCAGGGCTGGTCGTCAGAAGATATTGACCTGGCATGGCTTTGCGGCCTGCTACACGATATGGGCCGCTTTGAGCAGCTGCGACGCTGGGACACCTTTAAGGACGCCGAGAGCATGAGCCATGCGGCGCTGGGCATCGAGGTCCTCTTTGGCGAGAATCCCGCCGATGCACCCGCCGTAACGAGCATCCGCGACTTTATCGATGACCCGGCAGAAGATGAGCTCATCCGAGCGAGCATTGCCTATCACAGCGATTTCCGTCTACCCGCGCAGCTCGACGAGCGCACGCGGAGCTTCTGCGATATCGTGCGCGATGGCGACAAGATCGACATTATGCGCACCATCGCCGACAGCACTGTCGACACTATCCTCAAGGTGGACGAGAAGACGTTTCTCGGCAGCCGTTTCTCGTCGCCGACACTTGCCGCCTTTGACGAGCACCGCTGCGTCGCACGCGATGAGCGCGATGAGCCCGCCGACTTCTTGGTGGGGCTTATCTGCTTTATGTTTGAGCTCGTCTATCCAGCAAGCCGCGCGCTGGCGCGCGAACAGGGCGATATCCACCGCCTGCTCGACGCGCCCTTTGGCATTACGCGGCCCTTTACCGACCCCGCCACGCAGGCAACTTGGAGCCGCCTAAAGGACGAGATGCGCGACTGGCTGGCGCGCGCCTAGCGCTCAAGCTGGGCCAGCAGCTCCTCGACGACCTCGACGGCATCCCCAACAACCTTGTACTGGGCAGCACCGAAAATGGGGGCATCCGGGTCCTCGTTGATGGCGATGATGCACTCCGCCCCACCGATGCCGGCAAGATGTTGGATGGCGCCCGAAACACCGATACTCACGAGAAGCCTGGGCGAAACCGATACGCCCGTCTGGCCAATCTGGTGGCGATACTCCAGCCAACCCGCCTCCACGACGGGACGCGTGCAACCAAGCTCGGCACCCAGAGCCTCGGCGAGCCTTCGCATCAACGGCAGGTTTTTCTTGGAACCAATGCCGCGACCCACCACGACCAGGCGCTCGGCATTGGCGATCGAGGGCTGCTGTCCCCACTCCTCGGCGGGAATCGAGATCTCGACACGAGCCTTAGCATCATCCGCAAGCGATATCTGGGTGATCGTGCCAGAGCGGCCGTAGTCGAAGTCGGGAGCCTTAAAGATACCGGGGCGCACCGTTGCCATCTGCGGACGGTGGTTGGGGCAAATGATGGTGGCCATCAGGTTGCCGCCAAACGCCGGACGCGTCTGTTGCAGCAGTCCCGTCTCTGTATCCATCGAAAGTACGGTGCAGTCAGCCGTAAGGCCCGTCTGCAAACGCACGGCAACGCCGGGTGCCAGTTCGCGACCAAAAGCGGTCGCACCGTATAGGATGGCCTCGGGTTTGCGTTCGGCTACCAAATCGCAGATCAAGCGGGCGTAGACCTCCGCATCGTTTTGGCGCAGGCGCTCGTCGCGACAGGCCAGGACTTCGTCGGCGCCCGCGCAAACCAGATGCTCCAGGTCCCCGAGCGAGCCCTCGGGGCTCATGCCGACCAGTGCCACCAGACGGCAGCCGCGAGCATCGGCAAGCTCGCGCCCCTTGCCCATAAGCTCATAGGCAACGGGAGTCACCGTATCGTGCTCGTCGGTCTGCACGAAGACCCAAATGTCTCGATATGCATCAAGGTCCACCGCACCAGCGGCCTCGTCACACTCGATCGAGATAGCGTTGACAGGGCAGGCGTCGACGCACCCACCGCATAGGATACAGCCGTCGGTTACGCGGGCGCATCGGTTGGGACGCTCGCCCTCCACCACAATGCCGCCCGAGGCGCAGGCGCGAACGCAGCGACCGCAGCCGATACAGGCTTCGCTATCGATAATCAGTCCGCTCATCTATGCCATCCCCTCGATGATCTTGGCAAGTTTTGCCGCCTGCTCGGACGCCGTCCCCTCAACGGCCTCGCACGTTTGGTCACGGTCGGGCACAAACGAGCGCACGACCTGTGTCGGCGACCCGGCAAGACCGCAACGCGCGGGGTCGGCGTTCACGTCGGCGGCACTGACCACGCGCACGTCCGCCTCCTCCGCCGCGCGGATACCGGCAATACTCGGCATACGCAACTGGCCAATCTCCTTGGCAGTCGTCATCGCGCACGGCATCTCAAGGTACACCGTCTCCTCGCCGGCATCGCATCCGTGAACGAGCGCCAGCGAGCCACAGGTCGTAAAGCCCGCGCTCTGCACGCAGCTCACGTCGGTCACGCAGGGAATATCAAAGGCACCGGCAAGCTCGGGACCAATCTGGGCCGTATCGCCATCCACCGCCATCTTGCCGCAGATGAGCAGGTCGAAGTCCTCGTCGAGCGCCTCGATGCCGCACTTGAGGGCATAGGTGGTTGCCAGGGTATCGGCACCTGCAAAGGCGCGATCGGTCAGCAGCAGCGCGTCGTCGGCGCCTCGGGCGATGCAGTCGCGCAGCAGCGACTCGGTCGCGGGGATGCCCATCGACACCACCGTCACGCGCACATCCATGCCAAAGCCGATAAAGTCGTCCTTCAGCGCCAGCGCGCATTCCAAAGCGCTCGCGTCAAAGGGATTAATGACCGCCTGTTTGCCATCGCGCACGATGGTATTGGTCTTGGGGTCCATCTTGACCTCGGTGCTTCCCGGCACGGCCTTGACGCACACCACCATATGGAAATCGCTCATCTTCACGCGCCCCCTTTCTGGACGAGCTCATCCAAGAGCTTCTCCGAAAACAGGTTACCGCGGCCCAGCTGCCCGGCAGGATCGAGCTGGAGCTTAAGCCGTGCCGACTCGACCATGGCCTCGTGACCGTACATCGTCTCCAAGAAGCCCGCCTTGATCTTGCCGACACCGTGTTCGGCGGAGACGGCGCCGCCCATGACCGTGACCTCGGAAGCCCACCGGGCAAAGAGTTCTCCGCCGCGGCGGTATTCCTGCGCATCGCGCGGCAGAATGTTCACATGCAGATGGTTGTTACCGATGTGCCCCCAGGCGGCAGATTCAAGCCCACTTTCGGCCAACGTGCGGCGATAAAGGGCGATGACATCGGCCAAGCGTGCATTGGGCACCGACATGTCCGAGCCCAGTTTGGTGATGGCGGGATCCGTGCGGCGACGCTCGTCGATGAGCATGTTGACGCTCTCGGGCACCGCATGGCGGAAGAACCGCTGGCATTCGCGATCGACCTCGGTGCGCGCAACCCAGGTCGCGTCGTCGCGGCCACCCGCAAGCTCCAGTACCCACCCCAAGTGATACAGCTCCTCAGTCGCCTGAACTTCGTCGTCGCAGTCGAGCTCCACGTAGACACAGACCTTGGCCTCTTTGTCGAGCGCCGGCAGCGAGGCAAACGCCGTCGACTGCTCGCGCTGGCGACGTAGAATATCCAGGGCGCCAGCGTCGAAGTACTCGATGGCAGCCGCATGGGACAGGACGGGACGCACGGAATCGGTGAAGGACACGGCCTTGTCTTCGCTGTCAAAGAAACAGCTCACGCCCCAAACGACCGCAGGCGCCGCCTGCAGGGCAATCTCGAGCTCGGTGATGACGCCGATTGTGCCACACGCACCGATAAACAATTCGATGGCATCCATATCGTCAGCAACGAAATAGCCCGAAGCATTTTTGGTCTTGGGCATGGTGTAGTCGGGAAGGTCAAGCTCGAGTGTGTGGCCCACTGCCGTCACGAGCGACAGGCGGCGGCCCTGGGCAAAAGCCTCGCCGCGCTGAAGCTCAAGCAAATCGCCATCAGCCAGCGCGACGTGGAGTCCCGTGATATGCGGGCGCATGGGGCCGTAGGCGTAGCTGCGGGCACCGGAGGCGTTACATGCCGCCATGCCGCCCAGACAGGCAGACGCCTCGGTGGGATCGGTGGGAAAGAACTGCTCGGGGGCCTCTTGAAACTCATCGTAGGCCTTAAGCGATGCCTGGTCCCAACCAGCGGTCGGCAGCACCTTCTTGCTCAGCTGCTTGCGCAGCTCCGAGAGCACAACGCCCGGCTCCACGCGCAGCAAAAATTGGCCTTGTTCATCGCGGCGAAGGCCCAAGTAGCGATTCATACGGGAAGTATTGAGGATATGCCCGCCGTGGGGCACGGCACCGGCGGCAAGGCCGGTTCGGGCGCCCTGAACCGTTACCGGGACACGCTCGGCATGGAGCTTTTCCAAAATGGCACGGACCTCGTCTTCCGTTGTCGGAAACGAGATGCTCGATGCTTCGCCCGATGCGCGAGATTCATCGCGGCCATACTCTTCGAACTCGTCGGTGAAGGGTTTGATGGTTACAGACACGCGAACTCCCCCTTTAGCTAACTACAGTGTTTGCAGGGAGATGTTACCGCATCGTTTCGTCGACGTGTTCGAGACCGTCTCCATAATTGGCGATTTTTACGTTCGTGCAATTCGGCGAGCGGCTGGATTTCCTCGGCAGACGATGCTTTTAACACATATGGCCCCGCCGTCACTGACCGCGCGATTGCCGCTCGAAAAAAGTTGGAGTATTTTTTGCCGCCTTTTACCTGCGGAGACGCCAATCCGTCAAGCATTTGGTCAGCAATTGGTCAAGTAACGGCTGATACGGTCGGCATCGACAGCCAAAACCGACAGAAGTTTTGGCCCCAGAAGCAGGGAGGTTCCCATGGCATATTACTGGCCCCAGTACGGCATCGCCATCGAAGTCGACGACGATCCCCATCTCCTGCCTTTCGACGAAGAGGCATTCCCCGATACGACGGTCTACCACGTTACCACCGATGTGATCTGCGACCCCGAGTCGTTCTCGGCGCTCGCCCACCGCATCGCGCATATCCACGACATCGAGCTCCCTCCCGACTTCGACGAGCTTGTCTACTCACGCCGCCTGATGCTTCACATGCTCTTTGGAGCGAACCCGTCCACCTTTGCGCGCATCTATACCGCCAAGGATGCCGCATGAGCGCGAAGAAGCCACCCCACTTTGCAGGCCTGGGTCGTCGCAAGAAGCTCATCGTTGCCTGCTTGGCCATCGTCTGTGCCCTTGTCGCCGTAGGACTATACGCTTGGCAGTCGCAGCCCGTACCCGAGGCGGGCGCTTCGGTTACGACGGCCGAGGGCAAAACGCGTCAGGAAATCCAAGATGAGCTCGACGCCATAGTCCGCGACAACATGATGACGATTTCGGTCGCACCGGTCGCTCAGCTGCAGGAGGACGGCAAGCTGCGCGTCAACGTGCAAAACGTCCAAGACAATAAATTTCCCCAGCGATTCCGCGTCATCCAAAACGACGAGACCATGTACGAATCCGGTGTGGTCGAGACCGGCAAGACAATCGAGACGTGCCCCGCCGGCGACATCAAAGAAGGCGAGGCGTACATCGAGATCCAGGCACTCGATGCCAAGACCCTCGACAGCCACGGCAATCCGACACGTGTCAAGGTGCGGGTTGAGCAAACCGAGAACTAGCTTTTCCGGTCGACGCGACACCGCACGCAATTCACCAGCATTCGTCCAATCATCGCGGGGACGGCCCGCGGCGAATAGAAAGGAACGACCATGGACATCACCAGGAACATGAACGGAGCCAGAGCGCTCGTCGTGGGCGCAGGGCTCGCGCTCGCGCTCGCAATGGACGCCGCCCCGACGCCAGCTATGGCAGCCGGGCGCGTTGGAACCACGAAAGTAATGGTCAGGACCGAGATCGACAACGTTGAGTTCAAAGTTCCGACGGTTATTCCCTTCGTCGCCAAGGCCGACGGCACGCTTCAGGGCCCCTCAGAAGACGCGACCACCATCGACAATCATTCGGCCTACGGCATCCATGTCACCAACATGAAGATCGACGCCATGAACACCTGGACCATTGCCGCCGACGCCAAGGCCGGAACCGCACAAAACTCCATCGACTTTAAGGTCGGCCCCGACGGCGCACTCCAAAACGCCAGCGCCGCAATGCAGGAGACGGGCCTCGATCTTTCCAAGAACGCAGCCTTCGACATGGGCTACCAGGGCATTGCCGGCGGCACGGACAAAATTAAGCTCAAGACAAGCGGAAACGTCGCCCGCGTCACGCGCGACATCTTCCGCGTAACCGGCGAAGGCGATCAGGTTGCAACGATCACCTGGACGGTCGAGCCCGGTGCGCACACGGCATAAGGCCGTCGCCCTGGCCGCCGCCGTCAGCATCCTAGCGTTTGGGCCAGCCATGGCCTTTGCCCAGCAAGAACAGGCGCAGGCCGCCACGCAAGTGACGGTCGACCTCTCGGAGCTCGACCGCGGCGACCGCGAGGAACCGTTGGCGCAGACAGGCGACAGACGATGGCTCTTGGCAGCAGGCGCCACAGCAGCAGGCGCGGGAACCGCCGGCCTCGGTCTGCACATCAAACGCAGCCAGAAACAAAACACGGACAGGCCGCACTAAATTAGCTAAGGAGACCCCATGGCATCGAAGAACCTTTTGCCCGTCGTCGCACTCTGCGGCGCGCTCGCAACCGGAACGTCTGTCGCCGCTTGGGCGGCTCCCGTCATGGCAGACTCCTTACCAGCAGCCCTAAGTTCCGCACCAAATCCATCGAGCGCCATTGCGTGCAAGCGTTTTTCGATCGCACAGGCCGCAATCTCGACCTCGGGATGTCTTCGTCGTAATACGGACGGCTCGATAGTCGTGGATATCGATCGTTCGAACAAGGCAAACGGCTCCCGGGCGGGGTGCGCCGTCTGCACGTGGCGCTCGGCTGTGCTCGATGCAGATGGCGATCCATGCAATTTAGAGCTGCGCATCGACATCGCTTCGGTCGATGACTCGGCGAACGGAGCGAAGGTCGCCTTCGACGGTACGTTTTTTGAGAAAGGAGGCGGTATATGTCTGGGCTGCGCCGCCGCGAATGCAGACGATGCGCAGCCCACCCTCTCATTCACGGCATCATTGCGGCTGACCAAAGCCGGCACCGATGCCATCGCGGCGGGAGAAGCGTCCCTGCTGTTCTACGCCGTCAGTACCAAAGACACAGACGCTCATTTCGAGAAGCCAGCCGGATCACTCAGCCTTACACGAGGGATAGAGGCAGGTCCTTTTGAAATCGATTCCCACGCGCAAAGCAGGCAACGCATTCTTGCCGACCCGGCGCTTCTCGAAATGGAGTGGAACGGATCCGGAGCTATCGGAATTCTCCCCTCCGCGTTTGACGCCAAGACGCTCCCCCCAAACGACGAACCCATCAACGCAACCATACAAGAAGAGAGCGCGGACAAAGAAGCAGGTGCGGGCGACACGCCGTCGCCGACAAACAGCGTCCCAGCTTCTCTCGAAGCACCGAATGAACCCGCTACCGATCCAAACGATTCCGAACTCGCGGACAGTCTGGGGCTTGCTGATCCTCAAGAGATCGATGAAGGTAACTGCTGCGTGCTTGCCGCGCTCGACCACACAGAGGTCATCGACGCTGCGAACATCGAAGTTGCCGCCGCCAATCAACCCGTCCGCAAGTCGGCCATCATCGCATTTCCCGAATCCATCGAAGTCGTCTTTTTGCCATCGGGCGAGGTCGTGGCCCCAACACTGCTCACCTTGTTGGGCGCCAAGAATACTCGAAACGAAATTAAAAAGGTCACGGTTGTCGACCCTGCAACCACCGCCAAGCTGCGTCTATACGCCGTTGCTCCAGATGGAGGCAAGACCTTGGAATTCGATGGCGACACACTCCTAGCCTGGCGGCGTCTGGACATTATGCAAGACGTCTCGTATCAGATCGAACTCGAAGGGTTTGATCGTGCCCGCGATGCCAATATCATCGCCGCGGCTATTGAATTCCCGCAGCGGCTTATGACACTGCGCTTTGAATACTATCCCTATGTCCCGACAACCACCTGAGGCTTAAATGCTGCGCATCATTCCTAACACCACTTATATAACGTATTAGATGAGTCGCGATGTGCCTCGCATTTCGTTCTGCTACGATTGCCACGTTGGCATCAATACAGGAGGGCTCATGCCGGGCTTGGGAACAATCATCAACGTTGTGCTTTTAGTTGCGGGCGGTCTTTTGGGATTAGCGGGCGGCCGCTTCATTACACTGCGCATCCAAGACACGCTCATGAAAGCATCGGGGCTGTGCGTCCTGTTTATCGGCCTGGGCGGCACCATGCAAAAGATGCTCATCATCGATGGAAAGGCGCTAGCGACCACCGGTACCACCATGCTCATCGTCTCATTTGCGCTCGGTTCGCTCATCGGCGAGGCCATCAACTTGGAGGCCGCCATCGAGAACCTTGGCGAATGGCTCAAGCGCAAGACTGGCAGTGAGGGCGATAACGAGTTCACCAACGCTTTTGTCTCGACATCGCTGACCGTCTGCATCGGTGCCATGGCTATCGTGGGATCGATCCAGGACGGTCTGCTCGGTGACTGGTCAACGCTTGCCTTGAAAGGCGCGTTGGACTGCATCATCGTCTGCACCATGACGGCGTCGCTTGGCCGCGGCTGCATTTTCTCCGCCCTGCCCGTCGCCGTGTTCCAGGGGACGATCACGTTGTTTGCCGGCGCGCTCTCCCCCATCATGACCACGGCAGCCCTCGACAGCCTTTCGCTCGTAGGCTCCATGCTCATCTTCTGCGTCGGCGTCAACCTCATCCGTCCTCAGACCTTCCGCACGGCCAATATGCTCCCCTCCGTCGTCATCGCCGTCATCTACGCCCTCCTGTTCTAAATCTATCAACGCAGCGGTATCTCGAACATCTGTTTGATGCTGTGCTATGATATGAGGTCACCGTAGCTGCGTTAGGAGAGGAGAAGCGGTGGCCGACCAGGACATCAAGATGCTCATCGAGCGCATTATGGCCGAGGCCCGGACCCATCAGTCCACCCGCTTCTCAAACGAAATCTACGCAGACGAGCCGATTCTCAAAACCGGCCGACAGATGCAGAATTTCCTCCCCGACCAGTACCGTAAAATGCGCGAGATATCGCGCTGGCAGGATGACCCCAAGGGCGGTGCGGGCCGCTGGCTTTCGGAAGCCGAGCTTTTTTACCGCCAGGGCCTGCTGATGGCCGACTTTGAGGACGACTGTCCCTACAACGGCACCTTTAAGTCGTACTTTCCCACCTACAACGCCATGAGCGACCGGCAGCTGCGCGGCTACTTTACCTGGCGTGCCCAAGTGCGCCGCGGAACCGTCGAGGAAACGTCTACGTCCTTTGCCTTTCTGTATCTCTATGAGCTGATTTGCGGCATTGGCGTAGATGACCCGCTCGACGGTTTTAACAAGATCAAGGCCTTTTGGGATGTCTATCGCGCCTTCGAGCCCGGCATTGATCGGTTTGCACGCGTGTGGTTGCAGGATTACGCCGTATTCCATGGGCTCGACCCCAAGCTGCTCCGCGACTCTAAAACCGTCATGTTCGATAACGCCCTTATCGAGCTGCGGCGCGCGGCACGAGACCTTGTACCGGCACCGGCACCGTCCGACCAGACCCCCAAACGTCGCAAAACCTCCGAGCCCACGCTCCCCCTTCCGCCCGATGAGGTGCGCGAGGAGCGACTCATGGCCGCCATCAACGCCCTCTCCACGTACAACCTAAGTAACTCGCGGCTCGACCGCAGCCACCACCGCGATCTGCGCCACGTGGCATGCGCCGCGTATGTCCGCATGGCGCGCTACTATGACACGCATCGAAAGACCGGCATCGTAGCGAGCTTGTTTGGGGAGGAGACGGCCATGCCCTACACCATGTTTGCCTCGGCCGTATTCTTTGCGCCCGAGCGCCACGAGAACTGCGAATACCGCCTGGATCCCATCCATATCTACCGTTGCCAAAACGGCTTTTGGGAATGTATGCGTATCCATGGTAGTAGGCAAAAGAGCAGCAAGCTCGGTGAAATGATGCGCGCCTGCGACCAACGCCTGCGCCTGGCGCTGGACCCCGCCCATCCCCTTAAGGAAGAAAAGGTCCCCAAATATCTGGCCAAGATTATCGATGACGAGATTGTGGCATGGCTTTCGTGGGACGCCGCACACCAGCCCGTCAAGATCGATATCGACCTGACTCAGCTGGGGCACATTCGGAGCGCCGCTGCGCAAACGCGCGAAGCACTTTTAATCGACGAAGAGCGCGAGGACGGCGCACCTGTGGAAGCCGAGGCAGCGGACTCAGGGCAACCGGAAGCCGAGCCCGTAGCCGACGCGATTGTCGAGGCGGTCGCGGCACCCATTCGGCAGGACGAGACCGACGAGCCAACCATATCCACCGAACAGTTTGGTGTCGTGGCACCGCTTCTCGCGCCGACGCCCGCGTTCGCAGCTGTTGCGCCCGCTGACGCCACGAACGAACTCACGCCTGCCGCAGACGCCTATCTCCGCGCGCTGCTCGAGCACAACGCAGTACAGGCGGAATCGGCGGTAGTGCAATCGGGGCAGAGCGAGGACATGCTCGTCGACAGCATCAACGAGGCGCTCTTTGACCTGGTGGGCGACACCGTAATTGAATTTAGCGCGGCAGGGCCGCAGATTATCGAGGACTACGAAGCAGACGTGAGAGGATACCTAGACCATGAGTGATACCGCATCCGCAGCGCCCCGTGTACCCAAACGCGTCGCTGCCGTTATCCTTAACTCGCTCAAGGGCGGCGTGGTCCCGCGCATCGGCCTTCCCTATATCACCGTGGGACGCGAGGTCGAGATTCGCGCCCTGCTCACCGATTTGAGTCTCATCGCCGACGGCGGCGCAAGCTTCCGCTTTCTGGTCGGTCGCTACGGCGCCGGCAAGAGCTTTTTGCTCCAAACCATCCGAACGCATGCCATGGGCGAGGGATTCGTCGTCGCCGATGCAGACTTATCCCCCGAGCGCCGTCTGCAGGGCGGGCAGGGGCAGGGCCTTGCCACCTACCGCGAGCTCATACGCAATATATCGACCAAGACGCGCCCCGAGGGCGGTGCGCTCAACCTTATTCTGGATCGCTGGGTTGCCTCGTGTGCCGACGTCGACGAGTCGGTCGTCAATGCCCAACTGGCCCCGCTCGAGGAGATGGTCCACGGCTTCGACTTCACCCGCATGCTTCGCCGCTATCGCACGGCCGTATCCGAGGGCGACGAGGAAGCCATGAGCCGCGTGACCAAATGGATCCGCGGCGAATACCGTACCAAGAGCGAGGCTCGCGCCGAGCTGGGCTCCTCGACCATCATCAGCGATGACGACTGGTACGACTACGTTAAGCTCATCGCGCGTTTTTTGGTCTGCGGCGGCTACAAGGGTATGTTGGTGCTCATCGACGAGCTCGTGAATCTGTATAAGATTCCCAACGCTATCACGCGCCAGTACAACTACGAGAAAATCCTGACCATGTACAACGACACGCTTCAGGGCAAAGCGCAGTACCTGGGCATGATTATGGGCGGCACGCCAACCTCCATCGAAGACCGCCGCCGCGGCGTGTTCTCCTACGAAGCCCTGCGCAGCCGACTCGCTCAGGGCCGCTTTGCGCGCGAGGACCTTAAGGACATGCTCGCGCCCATCATCCGCCTACAGCCACTCACCTATGAGGAACTGCTGGTGCTGATCGAAAAACTCATGCAGATCCATGCCGGCTACTTTGGCTGGACGCCCTCGCTTACCGAAAACGACTTGGTGGACTTCCTCAAGATTGAGTTTGGCCGCGTGGGAGCCGATACGCACTTAACGCCGCGTGAAGTCATTCGTGACTTTATCGAGCTGCTCGACATCCTATGCCAAAACCCCGATGCTAACGTGGCCGAGTTGCTGCAAAGCGTCGGTGGCGACGCGCTGGCGCCGGCAGCCGTAACGGACAACACCGACACCGCAAGCGAAGACCGCAACTTCGCCGAGTTCACCATCTAACCTGCCAAAAAGGGACAGGTTTATTTTGGCAGGTTTTATCTGGGCAAACGTCGAGACAGTAATGTAGCGAGCCACTGCTCACCGCGTTAAGAGATTCGTATTTGAGAGGAGGCCCCGTGAACGCCTTTGACCGATATGCTCCGTTTATCCAAGACTTCATCTACTCCCACGATTGGGAGAGTCTGCGCTCTATCCAGGTTGCAGCGGCAGACGCCATCTTTAACACGCAAGATAATGTGCTCCTGACGGCATCCACGGCTTCCGGCAAAACCGAGGCAGCCTTCTTTCCCATCCTGACCGAGTTTTGGGAGAACCCGCCCGCGAGCGTAGGCGCCCTCTACATCGGCCCCCTCAAAGCGCTCATCAATGATCAGTTCGTCCGTCTCAACGACCTCTGCGAAGAGGCCGATATCCCTGTCTGGCACTGGCATGGCGATGTCTCGCAGTCGCACAAGGCTAAGCTCATAAAAAAACCGAGCGGCATCTTGCAGATTACGCCCGAGTCACTCGAGGCGCTCTTAATCCATAAGCACATGGCGATCCCGCGCATGTTCTGCGACCTGCGCTACGTGGTCATCGACGAGGTCCATTCGCTCATGCGCGGCGACCGCGGCGGTCAGACGCTCTGCCTTATCGAGCGCCTCTCGCGCATGGCAGGCGTGCAGCCCCGCCGCATCGGCCTTTCGGCCACCATCGGTGACCCCGAGCGTACGGGTGCCTTCCTCTCGCAGGGAACAGGACGCGATTGCATCATCCCCCGCTTTGAGGAGCCGCGCCGCGTGTGGCGTATCTCCATGGAGCACTTCTACAACTCGGGTCCCCAGGCACAGCAGCGAGGATTCGAGAACATGGGTCCTCAAGAGGCCGAAGTGCTTGCGTGCGAGCGCATTGAGGCAGCGGCACCCGCGGCACTGCCCGCCGGCGCCCAAGACATGCGTCACAGCGGACAGCTCACACAAGAGGAGCGCCGTCAACGTCGTGAGCGGGCACGGGACAAGGCTACCTCCAGGGATCGCCGCACTTCGTCGGCCCCCGAGGGCGAAGTCGACATCCCCCGAGCACCCGAACAGGCATTACTCAACCCCACCGACACGGCGCCAGACAACGCCGACCCCGGCATGGGCTATATCTTTGAGCACACACGCGGCCGCAAGTGCCTGGTCTTTGCCAACTCGCGCGAGGAGGCAGAGGCCGTGTGCTCCATGCTGCGCAGCTACTGCGAGAGCCGGCACGAGCCCGACCGCTTTCTCATCCACCACGGCAATCTTTCAGCATCGCTGCGCGAGACGGCAGAAGAGCTCATGCGCGATGAGGAGCAGGCACAGACAACCGTCACCACCTCTACGCTGGAGCTCGGTATCGATATCGGCCGCCTGGAGCGCGCCTTCCAGATTGACGCGCCGTTTACCGTCAGCTCCTTTTTGCAGCGAATGGGCCGCACGGGGCGCCGCGATCTTCCGCCCGAGATGTGGTTTGTCATGCGCGAGGAAGAGCCCGAGCCGCGCACGATGATGCCTGAAACGATACCTTGGAAACTCCTCCAGAGCATCGCGCTCGTACAACTCTATCGCGAGGAAAAGTGGGTCGAGCCGCCTGAGCTCGATCGACTCCCCTACAGTCTGCTCTATCACCAGACCATGTCGACCCTCGCCAGCACCGGAGAGCTCACGCCGGCGGAACTTGCCCAGCGCGTGCTCACGCTCAGCTATTTCCATCGCGTCTCGGCCGATGACTATCGCGTGCTGCTGCGTCACCTCATCAAGATCGACCACATCCAGGTCACCGAGGGCGATGGGCTCATCGTGGGCCTCGCGGGCGAGCGCATCATCAACAACTTTAAGTTCTACGCCGTGTTCCAGGAAAACGAGGAGTTCACCGTTCGCAGCGAGTCGGCCGAGTTGGGCACGATCGTCAACCCCCCTCCGCCCGGTGAGCGCATCGCCATCGCCGGACACTGCTGGATTGTCGAGGAAGTGGACTGGAAGCGCCACACCGTCTTTGCCACGCAGGTCAAAGGCCGGGTGCCGGCCCACTTTGGCGACTGCCCCGGCGACATCAACACACATGTGCTCGAACGCATGCGCAAAGCGCTCAATGAACATGCCGCGTATCCGTACCTTATGGGTAACGCGCGGGCCCGCTTGGCGCAGGCTCGCCATACGGCCGAGATTTCGGGTGCGGGAACCAAGCCACTCATCAACCTGGGTGGCGACACCTGGGTACTCTTCCCCTGGCTGGGCAGTTACGCCTTTTTGGCACTCGAGCGCATGCTCAAGATTAAGTGTGCCGCGGAGCTGGGCCTTCGCGGACTCGACCCATCGCGCCCGTACTTTATGCAGTTTAAGATGAAGGCCGACGAGGAGGCGTTCTTTGAGGTGCTCGCCGCCGAGGCCGAGAAGGACTTCAATCCCATCGAGCTCGTCTATCCCGGCGAGGTGCCTTACTTTGACCGCTACGACGAGTTTGTTCCCGAAGAGCTCGTGCGCAAGGGCTTTGCCGAAGGCGTGCTCGACATAGAGGGCATGAAGCAGCGCGTCCTCAGCTGGCGCGACCACGCCTAAGACCAGTCTTTTTGGGACGGAGAGACTTACTTGTCGTGAAGGGCGGTGCCGAGGAAGTCGGCGTCGAAGGGCACGGCTTCGGCAAAGACATAGTCGCCGTCGCTGGCGATGAGCAGGTAGTTCTCCTCGCCGCCGAACTCCGCATCGCCACAGGGGACCACCCAGACATGGGCGAATACCTCGAGTGCCGTGGCAGCGCAGTCGCGCAGGAACGTCACATCGCTCCCCTCGTTTGTGCTTACGATATTGGCAACGTAGACGCCACCGACATTTAGGCTGCCCCGCACCAAACGCAACGCCTCAACCGTCGCCAGCTCGCGTACGGGCTCGGCACCGCCAAAGCAATCGCTCACGACCACGTCGTAGTGACGATGACCAACACTCGTCACGCCCAGATAAGAGCGAGCCTCAGCGGTTATCACCCGCAGGCGATCGCCCGCCGTGCACTCCAGCTCGTCCAGATAGAACCAGCGGCGCGCCAGGCGCGTAATCTCTCCGTCATACTCGATGACGTCCATGCGCAAGCCCTCGTGCGACATCAGCGCGAACTTGGGATAGGCAAACCCGCCGCCACCCAGCACAAGCATGCGGTTGATACCGTGACCATAAGCATCACGCATCGCATCCTCGGACTCAAACACGTCGTCAAACGCACGATAGTACGCAAAGACGGGCTCCGCCCAACGCTCACCAACGTAACTTGCGCTTTGGTAGACGCTGCCTTGCACCAACACGCGAATCTCGTCGCCGCCCTCATCGTGCACGCGTTTCACACGCGCCAACCCATTGCGGGTTCGCGCAACCTGCAGACAGGCAGCACGAACAGCGACAGCGGCCGCACCAAGCGCCGCGGCTCCCAGAGCAACACCGGCAACGACGCCGGCAGAAACACTCGGCTTGTTCATCTAGAGCTCCTTTTGCAGATAGAGTCCATGGTCGCAAAAACCCAAATGGCGATAGTACTCGCGCGTACCGATTGCGCTAATCACGTTGATACGCGTATAACCCGCATCCCGGGCAATCTCGCACGCACGCTCTACGAGCAAACGCCCCAATCCATGGTGCTGGGCTGCCTGGCCTTGATCTCCCACGCGCGCCGCCATGCCATACACGTGCACCTCGCGAATCATCGCCTCGTCCGGTGTCGTCGGCAACTCATCCGCATGCGCGGCAACAAAAGCACGATCGGGCAGAGACAGACGCAAAAAGCCCGCGATCTTGCCCTGCGGCGTCACCCACTGCAAAAAGCGCTCGTGCGTCACCGGCGTCTCGTACGCCACTTCCTCATCAAGAGATAGCTCATCCAAGTCGGCACCCGCCGTGCTGATCTCGCGATAGCGAATCTCACGCACCGTCGCACCATCACCCCGAGCAGCCAGGCGGTTCTCAACGAGCTGGCGCAGGTTGGGCTTCTTGTTGCCCACCATGATGTCATCGGAGCTAAAATCGCGGATCATGCGGCTGATACGGCAGAACGGCGGCGTCACCACGATGTCGTCGGCTAACACATCGAGCAGTTCTTCCTCGGTATAGGGACGCCACTCGCCGCGCTCGTAACAGCCCACCAGACGCGAGCCCTCGATGAGCGCGCACGGGTAGACCTTGACCTCGTCGGGCATAAAGGCCCCTTCGGTCATAAAGCGCTCGTAGTCGCGCTTGTCCCCCTCGGGTGTGGCGCCCAATAAGTTGAGCATAAAATGCGCATGGATCTTAAAGCCAAAGAGGCGCGCAAGCGAAAACGCCTGCTCGATCTGAGCCACCGAAATGCGACGCTCGTTGATATCGAGCAGGTGCTGGTCGAGACTCTGGATACCCATCTGAATCTTGGTGCAGCCCAGACGACGAATGAGCGTGAGCGCCTGTGGCGTCACGGCATCGGGGCGGGTCTCGATAACGAGCCCCACCACGCGATGCTTCGCCGTCTCGTTGATGCGCTGCTGACGCTCAAGCTCCTCCATCGTTGCCGTCTGCCACTCGGCAGCCTCGCCCCATGGCGTACCGGGGCCGTACAGACGACGCACTGCGCGGTTATAGCCACCAACGACAGCATCCACACGCCCCTGCTCGTCGGCAACGCCGCTCGCAAGCTCGGCCTCGTCGGTCGCAATGCCGGCAGCCCGATAGCGCTCGCGGCGCTCTATTACCACCGGCGGCAGGGCATCGGCGGGAGCGTCATCGAGCAGGCGCCCTGCCTCGGCACGGCTGATGCCCGGACGCGCCAACATGGGGTTTGCCGCCACACCGGCGACGGCATCGTCATTGAGCGCACGGAAAAGCTCCGACATAAACCACGTCTGATACCCTTGCGGATAGTCGCTCCAGGTACCGCCGAGCACAATGAGCTCTATCTTGTCGGTCGCATGTCCCATCTGCGAAAGCGCGGTCAGACGAGCGCTCACCTGCAGATACGGGTCGAAGCAGTTTTGCTCCGCACGGGCGCACGCCGGCTCGGCGTGCAGATAGCTTTTGGGCATGCGCAGATCGTTGGGGCAAAACAGGCAATCGCCCGAGCATGGCCAGGGCTTGGTAATGACGGTAATGGTCGCCACGCCCGAGGCCGTTCGGCGCGGCTTCATACGCAGGACCTGCAGCAGTTGACGCTCCAAATCGGAATCGACATTCCACGCAGCCCACCGAACCGGCTCCTCACGTTTAACCCGCTGGTAGAACGGCAGCAGACGGCGCTTGGCCAAATCGCGTTTGTCGGCACCCTCACGGCGCGCCTCGGCATGTATCAGTTTGACGAGCGCTTTGTCGTCCACGGTCTCGCCGCGACGCAGAGCCTCGAGTATGTTCAAGATAATCTGTTCCATGTCCCCATTGTAAAGGCAAAGGCGCCGAAGCCCGTCACGGCTCCGGCGCCTCCATCAAAGAGCATGCCTATATGTACCGATCTCCGAAAACCGCATGTCACTCCGGATCAAACGACATGTCGCCCGAACCGACCTCAAAACGATACGTAGCAGACTTATCGCCGTTATCGAATTCAAGATTCAAAATGGTCTCGCCGTCGTAGCCAAGCGGAAGGAAATCGCTCTCAAAGTCGCCGCTGCCCAAGGTGAGGCTCGCCTTAAAGCCCGTCGAGTTCGGAACCGTCATCTCCACATCGCCCGAGCCCACACTCACGTCCATCGACTTCGCGGGGGCCTGGTAGAGCTCGAGCGTCACATCGCCCGAACCGACCTCGGCATTCAGGGTATCGGTCACGGTGCCCGTAAACTCAACGTCTCCAGAGTCCAAAGTCAGGTTAAGGTCATGACACGCAATACCCGCGACCGTCAGGTCACCCGATCCTACATTCGCTGTAATGCCCACCATGTTATCGGCAACTTCGCGCGGCAGTTCGACGGTAACCGTGCGGTCAATGGCGCGCTCGTCATCGCAATCGAACTGGCGAATCTTGAGCGTAGAGCCCTTGATTTCGGCCAGGTTCTGGGTTGCCGCATCGAAGGCAACGGCCCCCGTTGCCACGCGACCGCTTTCAATCACGCGCACTGGCCCGCCGGAGACGTGTTTGACCTCGACCGTGCCCGACGTCACGTCCAAGTCAAGCGATGTGAACGCGTCGGCATCAAACGTTTCGCTCGAAAGCTGTTGAGGCCGAGCGGAATAGTTACCGCTATTCAAGGAATCGTCCTCGTCAAACGCATCGTCCATACCAGACAAGCCGGATACAACATCGTTGAAATCCCACGGTCCATCAAGTCCGCGAAGTGCCAAAGACAAGCCCGATGATGAGCGCAAACGCTCCGATGCCAATGCCCAAGCGCCTCTTAGACTCATGCGAGAGCTTCATCATTCATCACCTTCTTTGGCACTCGACTCAGCGGTGGTCGCGGCAGCCATGTCAGCGTCAACCGCTGTGGAAACGTCCTCCCCCTTAGTCCTAGCGACCGCCGGCGCCGGACCAACCTGAATATCTCCGCGCGCCCAATCACCATCGAGCGCACGTGCCACCCAGTAATAGATGGGGATCGTAAAGAAGATCAGCGCGGCAAAGGGGGCGCCACCAAACAGGAACATCAGCAAAAAGAACAACAGCCAGCACACGGCCCAATACGGGAACGACTGGAACGGGCCCTTCACCGGAGTCGAGCCAACCGCGGTGCCACTCGTCGCCTGCGCCGTAGCGGCATTGGCGGCCTGCGCACTCCAGCTTGCCGCTTGCGCCGCCTTGGCCGCAGCATCACTCGCCTGCGTTGCCGCCTCAGTCGCACGCGCCGCTGCCTCATGGGTGCGGGCGCGCTCTGCCGCCTCGGCCTCGCGTTGACGAGCGCGGTCCTCGTTCTCAAACTCGATATCGTCCTCGATCTCGTCACTCGGATTGAGGAGCTCGTCCAAACTCACGCCATAGAGTTTAGCGAGCGAGATCAGGTTCTCGGTATCGGGCGAGCTCTCCGCGCGCTCCCATTTACTGACCGCCTGGCGCGACAGCCCTAACTTTCGCGCCAGCCCTTCTTGGCTAAAGCCCTTGCTGCGGCGAAGGTCGGCGAGCCGCTGCGCAGTTTCTACATTCATGGTTCCTCCTATGTGATGCCAGCCGTGCCGCCGGACCGTTTTTGTTCTTAAGGCGCCTTGCACAGTTAAAAATCTATCCGCCACCGCCAAAAGCATGCCACCTATTCTAGTGAGATTTTTGACAACCGGCGGTTGCGGGCACATATGAGCTGCGGAAATGTGTCCAAACAAAGCAATGACCCTCAGCTCGGTTGTCCCCGTTGCGGCGTTAACGGTAGTATGGTCGTACTGTTTATTCCGCACCGCCAACGGAGGGAGTTCCGCGCCGTGAACCGCGATTTCGCCTCATCGCTCATCCAGCTCAACAACACGTTCTATCGCGAGCACTCCGCCTCCTTCTCCGATACGCGCCAGGCCCCGTGGCCCGGCTGGGTGCGCACCATGGATATCGCACTCGAGCAGCTCGACGTCGCCACGATCGAGCATCCCGTCCGCGTCTTCGATCTTGCCTGTGGCAATATGCGATTCGAGAACTTTGCCGCCGGCGGCGCACTTGCCGCCAAGGGCGTCGACGGCGCAAACCCCTCGGCAGATGCCAGCTGCCCGTTTGAGTTCTATGGCGTCGACTCGTGCCAAGACCTGGCTATCGATGCACATGGCCACGCCCTGCGCATTCCCAACCTGCACTTCCAGGAACTCGACGTGCTCAACGCCCTCATGAAGCTCAACCCCGCCGAGACGCCCGACGTGCTTTTCGACGCCCCGCTCGCCGACATCTCGGTCTGCTTTGGCTTTATGCACCACGTGCCGTCGTGCGAGTACCGCGTACGCGTGCTCGACGCCTTGGTACGCCAGACGCGCCCAGGCGGCATCATCGCCATCAGCTTTTGGGAGTTTATGAACGACGAGCGCATGGCGCGCAAGGCCGTTCGAGCCGAAGCCCGCGCCGAGCTCACCCCGCCGTTTGTGGGTTACGATTCTGCGCAGTTTGAAGCCGGCGACCACCTCATTGGCTGGCAAAACGACCGCCACGCCTACCGCTATTGCCATCACTTTGACGATCAGCAGATCACCGACCTGGTGCGCGGCGTCCGTACGTTCTACAAGAGCGGCGAGGTCCCCGTGCGCGAGCTTGAGCGCTTCCATGCTGACGGTCGCAGCGGCGATCTCAACCGCTATGTGATTCTCAAGCGCCTGTAGGCACCGACGACTCGCCGTCGAGCCGCACCGCGTCTTTCGGGCAAACTATGCCCACCCTCTTTTTAACCCATTGACGGAACGCGCAGCCATGCGTTCCATACTTATGACCAAGGAGCCTCATGGGAGCCGTCCACGTTCGCACGCCTAAGAACTTTGTGCTCGAGGAGCGCCTGGAGCGCTACGCCGATGCGATTGAGACGAACCCCGAGGCCTATGTCGGAGATTGGCGCAAGGCCTGTGCGCCCGCAGGCAGCAAGCCCTTCGAACACCTTCATCTGGATCTGGGCTGTGGCAAGGGAACCTATCTGGTCGAGCGCGCCCACCGCGAGCCCGACACCCTCTTTATCGGCATGGACCAGGAGCCCATCTGCATCGCCTATGCCGCGCAGAAAATCTGCGAACAGGGGCTATCCAACGCACTCGTCCTGCCCCGAGGCGCCGCATCGCTGCCACAGCTGTTTGCCGCAGGCGAGCTCGATGCCATCACCATTAACTTTCCCACGCCGCAGCCCAAGGCCAAGTACGCTAAAAAACGACTCGTCCATGTCGACCATCTGATGCTCTACCGCCCGCTCTTTGCAGCCGGCGCTACCGTCACACTGCGCACCGATAGCAAGCCGTTGCGCGATTACGCCCTGGGACAGTTTGCCGCGGCCGGCTACGATACGCTTTGGGTAAGCGACGACGTCCGCCGCGACCATCCCGAGCATCCCGAGACCGAGTACGAGCGCCGCACGCGCGAGATGGGTGCCGCCGTCTATGGCATTTGCGCTACGCCCGGCGCGGAACCCATCGAAGAGCAGCTCGCGGCGGGCCGCGCGCAGGAGCAAAGCCTTGCCTGCTACCTGCCCGAAAACCTCGATGAGCTCACCTATGTACCCCTGGGCATGGAAGAAGCCGTCGAGAACTTTAGAAACCGTGCTCGCAAAGGCAAAAAACGCCTGCCGCAGGGGTCCTAGGGGCTTCTGATGGTCGCGGCGTCGGCAAACAAGTGAAAATAGGCGCCAGCGAACGACCCTCAAACCTAAGTGAGTAGACTTTTTTGCAATAGCCAAGCACAACCCGCATAACGAAAACTAAAACCGCAGGTAGAGCCTTTGCGCAAAGGGCATGTGCTCGCGATATTGCAAAAAGTCTACTCACTTAGCTGGCAACTGCACCAAACAGCTGGGCAGAACGTCCATTTCCTGCATTTTCTTGCCTGCGAAAGCATCGATGCGACGCTACGCCATAATAGTTGGCGGACAATCGCGAGAGAAAGCAAACACATGGCACAGACCACGACAGATACCGCCTCCAACACCGTCTCCGGTGCCGGCGCCGCCAGCTCGTTCTCGGGCGGCACGGGAACCGAAGCCGAGTTTGGCTCGCTCGGCGCGCTCTCTCCCACCTGGTGGGAGCCCGAGGACGGCAGCGAGCCCGAACCATGGCTCACGCCCGATCAGGCCTTCGAACGCTTCTTTGAATGGACGAGCGACCGTGGCATTGAGCTGTGGGATCACCAAGAAGAGGCCCTCATGGACCTGGCCGCCGGCGATCACGTCATTTTAGGCACACCGACCGGATCGGGTAAATCGCTCGTCGCGCTGGGCATGCTCTTTATGGGCATGGCTCAGGGCAAGCGCTGCTATTACACGGCCCCCATCAAAGCCCTGGTCAGCGAAAAGTTCTTCGACCTGGTACAGGTACTCGGCCGCGATAACGTCGGCATGATCACCGGCGATACGCATATCAATACCAAGGCGCCCGTCATCTGCTGCACGGCCGAAATCCTTGCCAACGATGCGCTGCGCGAGGGCGAGGGCGCCGACGTGGGCTGCGTGGCCATGGACGAGTTCCACTACTTTGCCGACCCCGACCGCGGCTGGGCCTGGCAGGTACCGCTGCTCACCCTGCCCCACACGCAGTTTATGCTCATGAGCGCCACGCTCGGCGATGTCTCCGCCATCGCCGCCTCGCTCGAGGAGCACACCGGCGCTGCTTGCGACTTGGTTGTCGATGCCCCGCGTCCTGTTCCGCTGAGCTACGACTATGTGACGACCTCCCTCGAGGGCACGGTCGAGCTCGCCATGCGCCGTGGCGAGGCCCCGCTCTATATCGTGCACTTTAGCCAGGATGCCGCCCTTGCGACGGCACAGTCGCTCGCCAATTTTGGCATCGCCAGCAAGGAGCAGCGCGAAGCCATCAAAGAAGCGGCAAAGGGAACGAGCTTCTCCACGGCCTTTGGCAAGATTCTCAAGCGCCTGCTTGGATGCGGCGTCGGCGTGCACCATGCTGGCATGTTGCCGCGCTATCGCCTGCTGGTCGAGCGCCTGGCGCAGCAGGGCCTACTGCCCGTCATTTGCGGCACCGACACACTCGGCGTCGGCATCAACGTACCCATCCACACCGTGGTGCTCACCGCGCTCACCAAGTTCGATGGTTACAAAATGCGTCGCCTGCGCGCCCGCGAGTTCCATCAAATTGCCGGTCGCGCCGGTCGCTCGGGCTTCGATACCGAGGGCATGGTAATCGCCGAGGCACCCGAGCACGAGATCGAGAATGCCAAGCTTATGGCCAAGGCGGGCGACGACCCCAAAAAACTCCGTAAGATTAAAAAGAAAAAGGCCCCCGAGGGCTTTGTCTCATGGAACAAGCAAACTTTTGAGCGCCTGATCGAGACGCAACCCGAAACACTCAAGCCACGCCTGCGCATCACGCACTCTATGGTGATTAGTGTGGTCGAGCAGGGCGGCAATGCCCGAGCCCGCGTACATGACCTCATCGAGACAAGCCTGCAGACCCCCGAAGAGAAGGCCAAGCTTGAGGTTCGCGCCGACGAGATCTTCGCCACGCTCATCGACTCCGGCGTCGTCGTGCGCACCGAGGTGCCGCCCGCACCCGACGCTCCGGCTGACGCCGCGCCGGATATCGACTACGCGCTGACGGTCGACCTGCCGGAGGACTTTGCGCTCGACCAGCCGCTCTCGCCGTTTTTACTTGCCGCGCTGGAGCTGCTCGACCCCGAAAGTGAGACCTATACCATGGACCTCATCTCGATGGTCGAGACCACGCTCGAGGACCCCAAGCAGGTATTGCGTGCACAGGAGCGCGCCGCGCGCGACCGCGCGATGGCAGAAATGAAGGCTGACGGCGTCGAATATGAGGAACGCCTGGAGCGCATCCAGGACGTCACCTACGAAAAGCCGCTCGAGGACTTGCTCGACGCCGCTTTTGACAAGTACTGCCAGGAAGTACCCTGGGCAAACGACTACCAGCTCTCTCCCAAGAGCGTCCTGCGCGATATGCTGGAAAGCGCGAGCGATTTTAAGGGCTACATTCAAAAGCTCGGCATCGCCCGCTCCGAGGGCATTTTGCTGCGCTACCTGGCAGAGGCTTACCGTTCTCTCGACCGCACCGTACCCATCGAGAAGCGCGACGAGCGCCTGCGTGACATCATTTCGTGGCTCGGCTTTGTGGTGCGCTCGGTCGACTCGAGCCTGGTGGACGAGTGGGAGAACGCCGGCAACCCTGCTGCACTCGATGCTGCGCCGCCGCAGGGCATCGACGAGGTCGTGGCGGACCGTCGCGGCTGCACGCTGTTGGTGCGCAACGCGCTCTTCCGTCGCGTGACCCTTGCCGCCCGCGAGCACGTTCGCGACCTGGGCGAGCTCGACGACGACTGGGGCATGAGCGAGATCCACTGGCAAAAAGCACTCGACGCTTACCACGAGCAGCACGAGGAAATCCTCACCGACGGAGATGCCCGCAGCGCCGCGATGTTTTCCATCGACGAGTCCGACGAGAAGACCGCGCACGTCTGGCACGTGCACCAGATCTTTGCCGACGAGGATGGCGACCACGACTTTGGCATCATGGGCGATGTCGATCTGGACGCCACGCAAGACGGCGGCGAGGTCATCTTCAAGAACTACCGCGTCGGTTTTATCGAGGATTTGCTCGAGGATTAGCCAAGCATATTGGGACGAAACGAAGCGGGGCTGTTGGCAACATCGCCAGCGGCCCCGCTTTTGCACTATCCGCTATACCTTACTCGGCATCCTCGATCTCATACGAATCCGCCTCGGCTGGCTCATCGTTTGTCTCTGACGCAGCCCCGCGCGCCTCGTCAAACGCCGCCTTCATGGTCTTGTTGCCCCACGTGAGCTTGCGAATGGTAAGATCGTCGGCTTTCTTGTTGGCTAGGCGCAGGTTGTTCTCGGAGGACAGCAACGCCTCCTTGGTTTTCTGCAGATGGCTAATCGTCTTGTCGATCTCATCGATTGCTGTTTGGAACTTGCGACTCGCAATCTCGTAGTTGCGGCCGAAATCATTCTTGAACTTTTCCATCTTGGCTTCGAAGTTCGTAACGTCGATATTCTGCTGTTTGTACTCCGCTAGCTCCTGCTTATAGCGCAGCGAACCCATGGCGGCGTTGCGAAGAAGCGTAATCATGGGAATGAAAAACTGTGGGCGAATCACGTACATCTTCTCGTAGCGATAGCTCACGTCGACTATCCCTGCGTTATAGAGCTCGCTCTCGGGCTCGAGTAGCGTGCAGAGCACCGCGTACTCACAGCCTTTTTGGCGGCGATCGTGGTCGAGTTTCTTAAAGAAGTCCTCGTTTTTATGCTTGGTCGTGGTCTCGTCGTTCTCGTTTTTCATCTCGAACATAATCGAAATGACCTCGTTACCGCTCGCGTCGCACTCGCGGAAGATAAAGTCGCCCTTGGTACCCTCGGACGCATCGTTATCTTTCTCGAAGTACGCGTTGGGAAACGCCGTCATGCGCAGACGGTTGAACTCGGTCTCGCAGTGCTGCTCGAGCGACTCGCCCACCATCTTGGTGGACAGGCGGACCTTCATGTCCTTAAGGCGCTCAATCTCTTCATCCTTGTAGCGAATCAGGTCATCGCTCGCGCGCTTGGCCTGCGCAAGCTCGAGCTCGTGTGCCGCCTTGGCTTGCTCCTCGCGAGAATCGCGCACCGCCAGCTCGCTCGTCAGCTTGGCACGTGCCTCATCGCGCTCTCGCTCCGCCGCGGCGACCGCCTCTGACAGGTTCATTTTTGCCATCAGTTCCTGCTCGCGCAACTGGGCACGCAGACCCTCGGCCTCTTGCTCGGACTGTGCCTTTGCGGCAGAAAACTTCTCTTGCACCTTCACGCGATAGTCAGCAAGCGCGCGCTCGGCCTCGCTGCGAGCGGCATCGAGCTCACGCTGCGACTCGGCCGCAGCGGCGGCAAGCGCCATCTCCTGGGCCTTGTCCGCCGCGGCAAGTCTGGCCTGCAGCTCGGCAATCTGAGCATCACGTGCAGCTAAATCGTTTTGAGCGGCATTGCGCGTCGCCGACTCGACGAGCTTGGCTTCGTCATCTTTGCGCTCCAGCTGCGCACGCAAATTGTCGATCTCGCGCTGAAGCTCGGCATTCTCCTTTTGAGCATCGGCGCGGGCCTCAACCGCCGCGCGCTGACTTGCACTCTCGCGCTCTGCGGCAGCGCCTTCGAGCTTGGCACGCAGCTCGGCAAGCTCAGCGTCGCGCTTGGCAACCTCTTGTGCCAGCTTCTGCTCCGCAGTGTTCTTCTGCTCGGCAAGCTGAGCGTTGCGCTGAGACTCTGCCTCTTGCAAGGCAGCCGTCGAACGCGAGCGCTCAAGCTCCAGCGCCTGCTCGCCCTCGCGCTGGACTGCCCTCACACGCTCATCCAAATCGCGCGAAAACTCGGCATTGCGCACTTGTTTGACGATATCCGCATAGCCGGACGCATCGACCTTAAAAACTTCGCCGCAATGCGGGCACTTAATCTCGTTCATAGCAGCTCCTCGATGGACGCAAATTTCAACCGCCTACACTCTACCGCGCCGCACGGACAAAAAAGGCGCCGCTGCCATAATGGCAACGGCGCCAGAACCACCACAAAGGCGACTGTCCCCTTTGTGGTGACTTGGGTCCTTACAGGTCGCGGTAGTCGATCAGGCGAAGATCGGATTGAGACTCGAGCCAAGCGCGAAGCTCGGGGTCGATCAGTGCATCGACTTCCTTGGTACGATCGGTCGTGAGCGAGCTGTTCTCCAGGATAAAACGATCGAGATAACCCGGATGGCACACAAAGACGACCGTCTCGCCGTCCACCATCCCGCGAACCGTCTGCATGATTGCCTCTTTGGGCTCGTAGCCCGGCTCCATCGAGCGCATCACCATGCGCAGATCAGTATCTCCGCAATGCACCACAGCCGCGGGGTCGAAGCTCGCCTTTTGCTCCTTAAGGCCCAGCTCCTGAGCAACCGCCGAGATCGCTCGGTTAAGGTTTTTGCTCATGACGGCATGGGCCTCAAAGTAATCGGGCTCGCGGCCCACGATCTCGACAAAGCGGTCATGCTGCGCGCGGATCTCGATGCAGGCCTCGTCGAAGTCTATCAACTCCTCGCCGCGCTTAAAATGATCGCGGAAGGTACGGCTGCTATGGAACTCATCATTCTCGTTGAGCATGCTCGGAATGAGCGCCGGGTCGGCACACGGCTTGCCCAGGCACACGTTGGTATGCTGACCCACCGCAATGCCGGCATCCGCCACGAGCGACCAGCCACGCTCGGCCTCGGGCATATTGGGCATAAGTCCCGCCGAGCGCACCAGGCCCTCATTGATACTGCGGGCAATCCCCAGGTTAACGGCATACGAATAACCGATATCATCGGCACGAATGAGCAATTGCTTCATATTGACCCCCATCTACGGAAAGGGACACTTGAAGCGCAGCCAAGTGCCCCAGATAATTGTCCTACCGAACGGATGCTTTAGGCTTTGGCGGCAGCAGCGTCTTCGTCGAGCTGCTCCTTGGTAAAGCCAAAGAAGTAGGCGATGGCAGCGGCGGCAACAAATGCAGTGCCCGATGCAACGCAGCCCCATACGAGATTAGCAGTTCCGCCTGCAACATAACCTGTAATACCAAGGATATTAGTTGCGCCCAAAACATACGTGGTCACATTAGTGAGAGCCGCGATCAGGCCGCCGATAGCGCCGCCCGCGACCATGGCACCCAGGCAGCGAGTATACTTAAAGCCGCAGCCATACAGCGCGGGCTCCGTCACGCCACCGACAATGCCGGAGAGCGAGAAACCAAGCATAGCGCCCTTTTCGTCGACCTCCTTAAGGCGCAGGAAGGCACCGAAGGCCATGCCCCACGTGGCGAACTGAGCGATAGCACCCGCGACCATAACGCAGGAGTCAGACCCTGAGGTGAGCACCTGCACAATGCCGAGGGCAATCAGAACCTGGTGCATACCGGTCATAACCAGGAACTCCCAAAGCGCGGCAATGGCGACGAGGGAGAGGATTGTGACGATGCCGCCAGCGTTTCCGAGGCCGAACATAAAGTTGCCGACCAGGTCGCCCAGAATGGAACCAATCGGAGCTAGGGCGCACAGGGAAACGGGGGTCATCACAGCCATGGTGCACACGGGCACAAACACCGTGGAGAGCATGTCGGGGATGATCTTCTTCATGAACTTCTCGACGACCATCAGCACCGGCATAGACAGCAGCATGGGGAGCACGGTCGCAGAATAGTTGTTCAGCTGAGCCGGGAGCACGCCGTAAACCATCGTGGTCGTAGCACCAGAATCCGCAGCGGCGTTGACCAACGTCATGAACTCGGGGGCAATGAGCACGCCGCCGAGCATCATGCCGAGCGGCTGGCTGCAGCCGAGCTGCTTTGCGGCAGCCCAACCCAGATAGACAGGGAGGAAATAATAGCCGGCGTTGTAAATCCAGTTGTAGAAGAAGTTGTAGATGTCAGAATCGGCAGACCAGATACCGAGCATGCCGTCGCCGCAAAGTACGGCAAGTGTGCGGAACATGGCGGCGCCCATGATAATGGGGATCGTCATGCACATTGTCTTGGACAGGTAGTTAAGGGCCTTCTTGCCCGCAGTCTTGACCGTCAGTGGCTCCTTGGTGCCGTCATCGAGGTTCTCGTCAATGGAGCCTTCGCCCTTGACGCCCAGCGCAATGGCGGCGTCATAGACCTTCGGCACGTTCTGGCCAATGATGACCTGATACTGGCCGCCAGACCACTGTGCGCCCAGCACACCCTTGATCTTCTTAACTTCATTATCATTGGGAATGGACTGATCTTTGAGGTTCAGACGCAAGCGGGTCATGCAGTGCGTCGCGTTCGTCACATTGGAGGCGCCGCCGACGGCAGCGAGCACGTCCTCGGCAATCTTCTTGTTATCGACAGCCATGTCGAATCCCTTCTCTTCCAACTAAAGGCCGTGGGACTTCACGGCACCAAGACGCACGATTCCGCTCGCGCCTGCGCAGCGCGCGATACCAGTTGGCAAGAGATTGATTTGCATGTGATTCCCGGGTGGATCGACATGAAAAAAGCCCCGCGCACAACCGACAGAGACCCAATTATGGTCTTGGCAGAATCGGTAGTGCCTCTCGGAGCTGCGCCGTGAGTAACACCCAACACACGGCGAGTATATGCGGCAGATGCGTTCGTTGCGGCTCAGATTACCGACGAACGGTAGCAAACGACCCGCGAACGGTCGCCATGACGGAAAGGAAATACCAGAGAGCCTATTTATCCGAGTGGACAGAAGCCACGCGATTCACATGCATGATCAGATAGACGAGCTCCTCTTGGGCCAATGGCTCGCCAAAGGTCTCTTGAATCAGATCGTCGACACGGTGAGCGCAACGCGATGCCGCCGGATACTGCTCCACGAGCACGTCGTAAAGACCGGAGTTCTCGGTATCGATCGGCTCTTTCTTTGCCACGCGGTCGAGCAGATAGCGCACATGAGTGGCAAAGCGGGCAAAGGCGAACGACGAGCGATCGACCGTCACACCCAACTCTTCTTGAATAATCGCGACCGTCATATCGAGCAGTCGCTCCTCGTGCTGCTCGGCAAGCACGCGCCGCTCGCTCGGCTTAACCGATGCGTTGACAATCGACATGGCAATGCCCGCGGCCTCGCTTCGGGGCATACGCACACGGAAGCTTTTCTGGATGCCGCGAACAGCCAGCTCGCCCAAGCGGTATTCGATGGGATGCAGCTGCTCCAGATCGCGCTCGAGCGGCAACGACACCACCATGTGTTCGCGGGCGCGCTTAATGGCAAACTGGATATGGTCCGCCAGTGTAATGGGGAGGTTAGGGCTCAATTCGTACGAAAGCTGTCCGGTTGCGATATCAGCCAGCTGAGCAGAAAACTCCAGCACCTCGGGGTCGACCTCATCAATAAACGCCAGGTACTTTGAATCAATGCCGTAAAAGGTACGCGTGATGACATCCAGGTCGACCTCATGCGGCATATCGCCAAAGCCGATACCGCGACCCAGCGCGATAAGCTGACGCCCCGCGCCGTCTTCGCAGATGGCAGCGTTATGGTTAATGCGCTGGATAGCCCTCATGGATTCATCGCTCCTACTGAAACGCGCCGCACAGACCATCCGCGCGGCGCGTTCATTCTACCTGCACTTACAGCTACAGTCCAAAGAAGCCTAGGATTTGGTCACGGCTTACGGGCTTGTAGTTGTTGGCATCGAGGCCAACGTCGTAGCGCAGAACCGGGCGCTCGCGATCGCGGTTGCGTGCGTTGGTGCGGTCTCCCCTGCTGTGGATATGCCCGTGCAACATGATGGCGCCACGCGCCTTGCCGTTCCAGCTGAGCATGGGGTAATGGCTCATTACCAGGCGATGGCCCTTCGCGTAACCGGGGGCGACCTCCAGATAATCGCGCACCTCATCCCAAATGTGCGGCGCGTCTGGATCTTCCCAGTCGCCGTCATGGTTACCGCGGATGAGCGTTACGTTCTGACATTCGATGCGCTCGCGCAGGCGCACCGCCTCCGCCAGGGGCAAACGATAGGTAAAGTCTCCCAAGATATAGAGGCGGTCGTCCACAGCCACGCACTCATTGATGGCATCGATGACCTTGCGGTTCATCTCCTCGACCGAATCAAACGGTCGATCCATGTCGTGCAAGATATTCGTATCGCCCAGGTGCAGGTCGGCGGTAAACCACATCATCGTCTCTGTCCTCATTTCGCAACGCGTATAAGACCTGTTTAGTATACAGACGCGGCGATGAGACAGTCACCCAAAGAGCCCGCCGAACAGACCTCGGCGACGCTTGTCCTGCTTTTTCGAAGCGTCATCCCGCGTCTTCTTGCCCTGCCGCTTCTTACGGTCCTGCTCCAACTCATCGTCATCGAGTAGCATATCCCACTCAAACGGATCGTCTGTCAGATCGAACAGGTCATCGTCATCAAACACGTGCGCCTCCATTACCGATTAGCGAGCATCCACAACGTAGTTGAGAAGTCTACGGGCCCGTGCGGACACAAATTCATCCTGTCTGCGTCTTTCAATCGTTTGCCGCAACGCTTGCGCAACGGAACGCTTGCAGATAAGATGGGAACACGGATGGCACCCGTGGCAGCGGGTCTTGCCAACTCCGATACACGTTTTCATCGTGAGAAATGGCCGTCTTCGCTTACGCGGGGGCGGCCACTTTGTTTATCCCTATGTCATCTGATTCTAATGCACAAACATGCGCACGAACTTGCGCTTCCAGCTTGCGTAAGGGGCATAGCGGAACGGCACGTCCAGCCACGTTGCCTTGTTCACGATGCTCTTCTTGTGGCTAAACGTATCGAAGCTCTCGCGTCCATGGTACTGTCCCATACCGCTCGCCCCCATGCCGCCAAAGCCCATATGGCTCGTGGCCAAATGCATAATGGTGTCATTAACACAGCCACCACCAAAGGGCACGTAACGCACAAAGCGCTGCTGAACCTCACGGTCTTGGCTAAAGATATACAGGGCCAGCGGCGTCGGACGATCCGTAATAAACGTCTCGGCCTCGTCTAGGCTCTCAAACGACAGCACCGGCAAGATGGGGCCGAAAATCTCCTCCTGCATTACGGCGTCCTCAGGCGCCACGCCGTCCAAAATCGTCGGTTCAATCTTGAGCGACGACTCGCGCGCGGTACCTCCCAGCACAACCTTGTCGGGGTCGATCAGCCCGCGTACGCGCGCGAAATGCTTGGCGTTGACAATATGACCGTAATTCTCATTGTCGAGCGGATGCTCGCCAAACATGCGGCGGGCCTCCTCCTTGATGAGGTCCAGCAGCTCGTCGTGCACGCGCGCATCGACCAGCAGGTAGTCGGGCGCCACGCAGGTCTGCCCCACGTTGAGCCATTTACCAAAGGCGATACGGCGTGCCGCGACCTTCAAGTTAGCCGTCGCATCCACGATGCAGGGACTCTTTCCGCCCAGCTCAAGCGTCACGGGTGTGAGGTTTTTACTTGCACGCTCCATGACGAGCTTGCCGACCGGAACGCTACCGGTAAAGAAGATCTTGTCCCAGCACTCATCGAGCAACGCTTCGTTTTCGGCACGCCCGCCTTCGACGACCGTCACCAAGCGCGGATCAAATGCCTCTTCACAGATTTGCTTGAGCACCGCGCTCGATGCCGGAGCATAGGCGCTCGGCTTGATGACCACGGTATTGCCCGCGGCAAGGGCGCCGGCGAGTGGCTCGAGCGTCAGTAAAAACGGGTAGTTCCACGGAGCCATGATGAGTGTGACGCCATAGGGCACGGACTGCGTCTTGCACACACTCACGGCGTTGGCGAGGTCACACGGACGCAGGCGCGAGCGACTCCATCGAGCCACATGCGCAATCTGATAACGAATCTCGGAAAGCGAGGTGCCGATCTCGCACATATACGCCTCGTCATGCGACTTTCCCAAATCGGTCTTGAGCGCATGGGCAATATCGGCCTCGTGGGCCCGCACCGCATCGCGTAAACTCACGAGCGCACGACGTCGAGCATCGACATCAAACGTGGCGTGCGTCTTAAAATAGGCGCGCTGATCGGCAACGATGCGCGCGATTTCCTCGGTGTTCATGGGCCCTCCTAGTTCTCGTCTTCAAACATACCACCCGCAACGACCTCGTACATATGCTCGAGCTCCAAACGGTCCATTAAAAGCGGAACGGGGTACAGGGGATTGGCCTCGGCATCGGCATGCGCCGCCATCTCAGGAATGTCGGAGCGGCGAATGCCCGTCACATATTTGGGTATGCCCAAGGCGGCGTTCATGCGGTCGACCCAATCGATAAAGGCCTCAGCAGCCACGTTGTCCAGCGCATTAGCCGGCGCAATGCCGGCCATGCGGGCGAGATCGGCGAGCTTGGGAGCAGCAGCTTCGCCATAGGCGCGAAGCATGTGCGGCAGGATGATGGCGTTGGCCAAGCCGTGGGGAATCCCGTAACGCCCGCCCAGGCTGTGCGCGATGGCATGGACGTATCCAACATAAGAGCGCGTAAAGGCAACGCCCGCTTTATACGCCGCCGAAAGCATATTGCGGCGCGCACGCATGTTGCCACCGCACTCATAGGCCTCGAGCAAATTGTCGTGGATGAGCTGCACCGCCTGGCGCGCCATCTTGCGCGTATAGGGCGTGGTGCTGCGCCCGATAAAGGCCTCGACGGCATGTGTCAGGGCGTCCATGCCCGTTTGCCCCGTAATGGAGGCGGGCAGGCCGCGCGTAAACTCGGGGTCGTGCACCGCAAAGCGCGGGATCAGCACAAAGTCGTTAATGGGATACTTGTAGTGCGTCTCGTCGTCGGTAATTACCGCTGCAAGCGTGACCTCGCTTCCCGTGCCCGCCGTGGTGGGAACGGCGATGAGCAGCGGCAGGCGACGATGGATACGCAACAGGCCGCGCATCTTGTTGATGGGCTTCTTTGGCTGCGCGATGCGCGCGCCCACGCCCTTGGCGCAGTCCATGGCCGAACCGCCGCCAAAGCCGATAATGGCCTGGCAGGCGCTCTCTCGATACAGAGATGCCGCTTCCTCCACGTTTGAGACCGTGGGGTTCGCACATGTTTCGGCATAGACCGCAGCGCTAATTCCCTTGGACGCGAGCGCTGTCTCGAGCGGTGCCGTGAGCCCCAGACGGGCAATGCCGGGATCTGTCACGATAAGAACATGGTGTATTGAACGCTTTTGAAGCACTGCGGGCACTTCCTCAGCGTGCTCTAAAATGCGTGGCTCGGTATAGGGCAGCACCGGCAATGCGATGCGAAAAACCGTTTGATACGTTCGGCACCAGGCGCGGCGGGCTAGATGCATAAAGGAAGCTCCTTCATTTGTTGATTGGTCAACATTTGCTCGACCGATTGTACTCATCGGAGGTCGCACGAGGTCTAGCAATCGTTAATCAATCAACATCTACACATGCTTAAATTGTTTTATTAAAAATCATTCCTAATAGGCTTCACATTCGGTCTCATTTATGGATAATAGAACTCGTCAAGACGCACGTCCGGAGAGGGCCCTTACGGGACCGGACGAGCGCACCATCGCCATCGATCGAAAGGATCGAATCATGAAGTTTGTTTGCCCCGTTTGCGGTTATGTGGAAGAGTTCGACGGCGACCAGCTGCCCGAGGATTTCAAGTGCCCCCAGTGCGGCGTTCCCGGCTCTCGCTTCCTGAAGCAGGAGGAGGGCCAGCTCGAGTGGGCTGCCGAGCACGTCGTGGGCGTCGCCAAGATGGAGGGCGTCTCCGAGGACATCGTTGCCGATCTGCGCGCCAACTTTGAGGGCGAGTGCTCCGAGGTCGGTATGTACCTGGCCATGGCTCGCGTTGCTCATCGCGAGGGTTATCCCGAGATCGGCCTGTACTGGGAGAAGGCTGCCCACGAGGAGGCCGAGCATGCCGCCAAGTTCGCCGAGCTCCTGGGCGAGGTCGTGACCGATTCCACCAAGAAGAACCTCGAGATGCGCGTTGAGGCCGAGAATGGCGCCACCGCCGGCAAGACCGATCTTGCCAAGCGCGCCAAGGCCGCTGGCCTCGATGCCATCCACGACACCGTGCACGAGATGGCTCGCGACGAGGCCCGCCACGGCAAGGCTTTCGCTGGCCTGCTCAAGCGCTACTTTGGCTAAGCCAACTGCCTGAGACATAACCTCTAGCTCGAAGAAGGCCCGGACCGTATTGAACTGCCTCCCATTTCTTGGACATGAGAAATGGGAGGCTTTCTTTATGCGCGT
>DXMF01000012.1 GCA_019414345.1 Collinsella sp. | reverse complement strand
AGGGCACGAGCTGCTTGGTGAGCACCAGGCGGCCGAGCATGGCGAAGCCCATGGCCGGCAGGATGTTGGCGGCAACGCCGCAACCGTCAATCACAAAGGGCGGGATGAAGTCGAGCAGGCCCTGGATGGCGCCGGAACCCAGATAGAAGGCGCCGCCACACAGCAGGAAGTACTCGAGGCAGCCCCAAAGTCCAAGTCCCCAATGAACGGCGTAAATGCCTTTGAGGTTTCCCTTGAGGGCGAACTTGTCTGCCATGTCGACAAACACGGCGAACAGGGCGTTGGTAATGTTGCCGATCGTCAGCGAAAGGACGGCGATGGGCATGGCGAGTGCGATGGCCGTCTCGGTACCCTGACCGAGCTGAATGGCAAACGCGCAGGCGAGCACGCCGCCGACGGTTTCGTTAGGCGGCACGTAGGCGCCGATGGAGATCGAGCCCATGAACAGCAGCTCAAGGCTTGCACCTACGGCAAGGCCAGTCTGCAGGTCCCCCAGCACCAGGCCCACGAGCGGGCACAGGACGATGGGGCGGAACGCGTAGAGGGTGCCGAGCTGGTAGTCGAGGCATCCAAACGCTCCGACTAAGCCGACGAGGATTGCTTGGACAAGCATAATTCCTCCCAATAAGGAATATCGAACCGTCGTCACACCCGTCGCGCGCGTTGTTGATATCAATTCCGGGAGTTCGATCACACGGCTCGAAGCGTACCTGGTGTGCTGCGAACACCCATGCCAGGTACAAATGATTTGATACCAATTATAGATATGCAGGTTCTTACTATTTAATACCACTCGCTCAGCGGGGTGTTTTTTACCGTAAACGGCAGACGTATCCCATCAGGCGCGCTCTTTGTTTCGATGGCGAACAAGCGCCACCAGAAAGCCATCGCCAAAGGCATCGTATGCCAAGTTGCCTACAATCACCAAAACGATTATCGCCGCGCCCAAAAACTCGTTCCAGCGAAAGACCTCGCCAAAGAGGAGCGCCGACCAGCAGGGAGCGAGCACGACCTCGCTCATGCAGACCAAGTTGGCCGCAAACGCGTTGGTGCGCGCAATCCCCTTGGCATACAGCACGCTCGCAAGGCCACTGCAAAAAAGGCCGTGTACCAGCATAAGCCCCCACTCAAACGGTCTCACGGAGTCTAGGGCACCGGCAAAATAGACGATCGGCAACATCGAGATACCGCAGGAGATGAGCGAGGACACCATGGGCGACGCATCGGGGCGAGAGTTCAAAAAGAAACACAGCCCAAAGGTGGCGCCCGAAATGACGGCAAGCAGGTTGCCGAGCATGCCCTCGGCACTCAAATCGCCTAAAAAGAAAAGTCCCATACCCGTAAAAGCAACCACCACGGAGGCAATCTTCGCAGGCGAGGGCAACGTGCGAGTTGCGAGCGATTGATACACGATAACGAAAATCATCGAGGTGTACTGCAGGACAATCGCGTTGCCGACCGTCGTGAGCTGGTTGGCAAAGTTAAACGTGGTGCCCGTCACGAAGTTGCAGACGGCCACAAGGACAATAAGACGGCTGACGCGGAGGATGGGCCTGCCGACGAGCAGGATAAAGAGCGCCATAAATATTGCCGTAACGGCACCGATCAAAAGAGCTGACTGCGAATTGGCGCGAACGAGGATGCCGATAAAACTCCACAAGAGCGCCGTGCCAAATAGATACATCGCCCCGCTCACGCCATTATCGGGCGGATTGTCAGATCGAATCACGAAGCACCTCCAGCTAGCTTTCGGTAATAAAAAACGGCGACCGCAATGGGTCGCCGTTTCCCTTGGGGGCAGAATAGAACGCAGGAGCCTACGCCAGCACGCCGAAGAACGCGCCGATGATGCCCACGACCATGGTGGCCACGA
>DXMF01000011.1 GCA_019414345.1 Collinsella sp. | reverse complement strand
AAGACGGAAAGCACATTAAGTGCTTTCCTTTGCGTGCGGAACTCGCGACAAACTTAACCCCCGCCCTCAGCCCCGGAAGCCCTCCCTGCCGTCACATTATTCAACCAGTTTTGCGGGCGTGCGCCGCTGCGCGGCTAGCCCGCGTGCTCCTCGGCGGGGTTGGTCTGATTGTTTTTGTTGAAGCTCTGCCTTTGGCTCAAAGAAAAACGGGAGATGCGTTGTTCATCCCCCGTTTTTGTTGCGGTTAGTCCAAGTCAATAAACTTGGTGCTTAGGATCTTGCCGTCCTTGACGAGCATTCTGGCCATGGTGGGGCCCCGGGTGCCCCTGGGGTAGCTGGCGCTGCCTGGGTTGAGGACCAAGCAGCGGCCCACCTGGGCCTCTTTGGTTACGTGAGTGTGACCGTTGATGGCTACGTCCACGGATCCCACCGGGAGGTCTTCGCGGTAGTGGGCTACGGCAAACTTAAGGCCCTCGTAGCTAAAGAGCGCCAGACGGTCCACTTCGGGCCCGTAATCGCGGTAGTAGTCGTTATTGCCCAGAACCGCTCGCACGGGGGCAATGGTTCGCAGATGTTCGTAGTCCATCTCCGACGTAAGATCGCCGGCATGGATAATCAGGTCCGCGCCGCTCAACTCATCTAAAAGCGCGGGCGACAGATAACCGTGGGTGTCCGAGATGATGTCGATGCGCTTGGCGCTTGCACTGTTCATGGGATCCCTTCCGCAAAACGATTTGGTGCATTCATACAAAAAGCCCCGCGGCTCCGCAGACGATTTTGGTCTACAGGGCTGCGGGGCCGGTGTGCTAGAGGCTCAGGGCCTTCTTGAGCGGTACGACGCGACGGCGCGAAACCGGTACGCGTTCGTCGACGCCCGTAATGCCCAGCTGGATAGCGCCCGAGGGAACCGTCTCGACGTCGGTAACACACGCCAAGTTAACGATATAGCGGCGGTGAACGCGGAAGAAGCCAAAATCACAGAGCTTGGCCTCGAACTGTGCCAGCGAGGTCGTCGACAAAAAACGGTCGTCGACGGTATAGATACAGGAGTAATCGTCCTTGGCCATAATGAAGCGAATGTCGTCCACGGGGATAAGCACCTTGCGGCCGCCCTTCTCCACCGGGATGCGCTCGATGGTCACCTTGCTGTCCGCAACGGGCTTCGTGCGCTGCATGACCTTCTCGATTGCACGATCCAGGCGGGCTTCCTCTACCGGCTTCATCAGATAGTCGACGGCATCCACATCAAACGCCTCAACCGCATGATCGCTGTACGCGGTCACAAACACGATCGCCGGCGGATTCTTAAGCTTATGCAGCGCCTCGGCAAGTTGCAGACCCGAAGCGCCAGGCATCGAAATATCGAGGAACACGACATCAACGCGACTCTCCATAAGCATCTCGATGGCGGAGCGAACGCTCGACGCTTCTGTGATCGTGCCGATCTTGCCCGTCTGCTCGAGCAAGAAGCGAAGTTCCGAACGGGCCGGGGCCTCATCATCCACAATCATCGCACGCAGCATGGGGATAAAACCTTTCGTCAACTAACTACGTCGGGCATACGCCAACCGGCGTTAAGCCCGTGACCAATTATTCTACTCTTGAATGTCGAAGATGCTCTCCGACAAATCGAGATGTAGGAGCACTTTAGTGCCCTTACCCGGCGCCGATTCGACGCGCGTATAGGAGTGCGGCCCATAAAAGCGATGAATGCGCTCCGAAATATTGTGCATGGCAACGCCGGCGCCGCCACCCTGCGGGGAGCTGGCGTCGGGACGGGCAGAGCGCTCGTCAAACAGTCTGGCAGCGATGCCCTCGTCCATGCCCACACCGTCATCGGCCACCGAAATCAAAATCGCATCGTCACCATCCCTGCGCACCGTCACGTCAATCTTCAGCGCACTGGCATCACCCATGCCGTGACGCACGGCGTTCTCGACAATCGGTTGGATCACAAATGCCGGAACCAGCGTGTCCTCGACGTCCTCGGACACGTCAAAGGTCGCCAGCACGCGATCCTCGCCAAAGCGCGCCTTCTCAAACGTCAGGTAGCGCTTGGTCTGTGCGACCTCGCGCGACACGGGAATGAGGGAGCCCGAATTGTCGAGCGTTGCGCGATAGAACGAGGAGAACTCGCGCAGCAGCTCGCGGGCGCGCAGCGGGTCGGTACGCGTAAACGATGCGATGGTGTTGAGCGTGTTGAACAGGAAGTGCGGGTTAATCTGCGCCTGCAGGGCACGCACCTCGGCACGGGCCGTGAGCTCCTTTTGCACCTCGAGCTCGTGAATGGCGAGCTGCGTGGACAGGATTTCGGCAAAACCCGAGGCGAGCGCATACTGGGTACGGTCGACGGCACGCGGGGTCTTGTAATAGAACTTGAGCGTGCCGACGGTGCGGTCGCCCACCTTGATGGGTGCGATGATGCCAGCGGGGACCTGGTTGTGTGAGCCATCCGAACCCACCACGTCCACCACGCGGTTGAACGACTGGACGATACCGTGTTCGATGACGTAGCGCGTGGCGAGCGTATGAATGGGAGAATTGGGCAGCAGCTTTTCCTCAAACTCGCCCGCGCAGGCCAGTACGCTGCTCTCGTCGGTAACGGCAACTGTCATGGCGCGTGTCTCGGGCAAAATGCGCTGGCACACCAGACGTGCTGACTCCTGCGTCAGACCGCCTTTAATGTCCTCGAGCATGGCCGAGGCCACCGAGAGCGTCTCCTCGGTGTACTGCGAGCGAACCGAATCGGAATTGAGCGTCAAAAAGATAAAGATACACAGGAAGATGCATAGCAGCGTACAGGCGACCACGGTCGCGATTGGCTCGATTCCAGTCGCCAGGGCAAAAACAAAGTACACCAGTACACAAATGGCGCAGGATACGGCAATGATGCGAAAGATTGACATTGAACTATCGCGCTGGGCGCGGCGGTCGATCATTCAGTCCCCTCCAGGATGCTGGTCAGCTGGGCGTCACGCCAGAGCCCATCCATAATCTTGGGCCAGAAGCTCTGGAAACGCAGGTAGCTTGCGGCGTTTTGGCGTGCGTAGGTCCTGGCCTCGTCAATACCGTGGCGCCAAATGCGTAGGTATCCCTCGTGCTCGCGGGTAAATATGCTGCGGACCATGGCAGTCTTACGCACGCGATCGTCAAGCTCGCGCGAAATCCACGGGCCCGGATAGGGCATGAGAGACGCGGCTGTAACGGGAATGAGCTCTTTCTGATGCGCGGCAAACGTTAGCTTGGCACGTTCGTAGTACCAACGGTACACGTCCTGCATAAAGCGCGGCGAGCGTTTCTCGGACTCGGGCGGCAGATGGCGCACGGTCCACTCGTTATCAAACCATACGTCGTAGCCAAATATGCGCATATTAAAGAGGTAGTCCAGGTCCTCGCCACGAGTGATAAACGGGTCAAATGCCACGCGGGTAAAGGCGCGGGCATGGAGGGCCATAAGGCCGCCGCACACATAGTTTGAACGCGAAATACGGGTACCCGAGAGCGCCTTTTTCATCCAGCGATTGAACTCAATACGCTTGGTCCACCAACGGTGGCAGATGCCCACCTTGTCCGTGGGGGCCAGCGGCGATCCGTCTCGATCGTAAAAGTAGCCGCTCTTAACCAAGATCGGCAGGCCCTGACGCGTCTGCTGCCCCAACGCGTAAGTCGCGCGTTTCATAAAGTCGGCATCGATGACAGTCTCGTCGTCATCCAAAAAGATGACGGCATCGTGACCCAGCACGGCGGCACAGGCAAGTCCCATATTGCGGATGGCGCCATAGCCGCGCAGACTCACGCATTCTCCCGAACCCTTGGGCGCAATCTGCGCTACGCGGTCGGCGATACGTGATGCCTGGGTATTGGTGACTACGGTAACTTTGAGCGTAGGGTGCACGTCGACGATTTCGCGTACGCGCTTCGACACATCCGCCGTGGCCGAGATGGGACAGACCACCAAAAGGATGATTCGCGGAATATCGCGTACCTGCTCGAGCGAAGCAAGACAGTGATCGAGCTCGGGATTGGTGGCGTTGAGTTTCGTCGAGTGGTCATAGACACCGGGAGCGTTTGCATGGGCATCATCGCCCGCCCAATATGTTGGAATCACAACCGTGGCGTTCATGCCTTCCCTCCCTGCAACACAAAAACGAGGCGCCGCCAAACACAGGCGACGCCCCGCGACCTAGCTGATTCCATCATACCCACTTGGGCAAATCATTGCTCGCAAGTCGCAATGTTTATTGCGGATAACCCCAAAAGAGTACCGCGGACAGGCACAATAGCCGCTCGCTCCTATGCGGCATGCTCTGCCGCTCGAGTCATGCGAGACAAGCGGGCCAGCAGCATAAAGCCAACGATCAGCAGCACAGCAATGGAAAGAACGCCCAGCGACGGGTTGCCAGTCAGCGAGGTGACGACCGACACCAGAAAGGTGCCCATAACGCTTGCATAGCGCCCAAAGATGTCAAAGAAGCCGTAGTACTCGTTGGACTTTTCCTTGGGGATGATGCGGCCAAAGTAGCTACGGCTGAGTGCCTGCACGCCACCCTGGAACAGGCCGACCATAATGGCAAGCACCCAGAATTCAAAGGCGGTCTTGAGGAAAAACGCGGCGAACAGCACAATGCCCATGTAGGCGGCGACCGCCACCAGGATCATGTTGAGCGTGCCCACGCGTCCGGCGAGCTTGCCGTAGATGATGGCGGACGGAAAGGCCACGAACTGTGTAACGAGCAGGGCCAGTACCAGCTGGGTCGAGTCGATGCCCAGAGCCGAACCGTAGCTGGTTGCCATGGAAATGACCGTGTGCACACCGTCGATGTAGAAGAAGAACGCGATCATATAGACCAGCACGGTCTTGTTGTGGGCGATCTCGCGCATGGTGTGTACGACCTCGGAGAACACGCCGCCCACGATGTGGCCGATGGTGTCCTCGGGACCGCGCTCGCGACCGTACTTTTGCTTATAGGTGCGAATGAGCGGCAGGGTAAAGATGAGCCACCAGGCACCAGTGATGACAAACGACAGACGCGTTGCCAGCATGGTGGGGACGCCAAGAGCGGGACCACCCATGATAAGCGCCAGGCAGATGATGAACGGCACGGTGGAACCGATGTAGCCCCAGGCATAGCCCGAGCTGGACACGGCATCCATGCGCTCGTCGGTGGTAATGTCGGGCAGCATGGCGTCATAGAACGTCATAGAAGAGTTAAGGCCGATGGTGCACAGCACGTACACGGTCAAAAATGCCATGGCGGACATTGGGATAGCCTGCGCCAGGCAAAGCACCAAGCCCGTGAGGAAGAAGCCCAAGAAAAACTTGATCTTGTTGCCGGCGTAATCGGCAAGCGCGCCCAGAATGGGCATGAGCATGGCAATGACCAGCGAGGCAATCGTCTGCGCGCTACCCCAAGCGACCACCAGATCGGCCGAGGAAGCACCGGTATTGATGGCGTTAAAGTAGATGGGCACCACCGAAGTGTTGAGCAACACGAGGGCCGAATTGCCCACATCGTACATAACCCAGTTACGCTCGAGCTTGGTGTATTTCATGGACAGGGACCCTTCGTGTTCGCCCGATATGCAGTCAGTTCATCGTACCCCAATTGCACAGAGGCACCGGTAAGGATTCGGCAAAGGGACACGCACGGGCCCTATTCCTCGCGGTCGAACTCCTCATCGGCTTCAAGCACGCGACCGCTGTAGTTGATATGGCCGGTCACGGCCTCCATATCGCCGGTCTCGATAAAGCGGGTGACCGTGCACTCGTAATCGACCAGCGCGCGGTCAAAGACCTCGGGGAAACTCTCGTTCGAGACCTCATCGGTAAAGGGATTCTTCCATGTCAGATGGCCCAGATTGCCGGTGCGCTCGGGCAGCTCCGTCGTCACGCGATGGGCAAGGCCGTCGAGCAGCGAGTAGTCGTGTACTAGGCCCTCGACCAGGGCAATTGCACGCGTCTTGGCCGAACCCGCCGGTTCAATGGCGCGATAGAGCAGCTGCATGTCGGCAACGGCGGCACCGTACTCCCCCGCTGGGATATCGATACCGTACACACGCCCGGCAACATAGCTCATCAGCACGCCGGCCACGCGATTGATGCGGTCGGTGGTGACGATCTCGCCCGCCGGCGGATAGTCCTCGACCGTGGCCCCGTCGCGCTTGAGCTGCAGCATCAACACGTCCAGGTCACTTTCGAGCACCGCATGGACCTGGCTGCCCGAATCCTCCAGCTCGGGATCGGACTCGACAATGCCAAACTGCTGCTCGTAGACAAAGGGGTGCGCATTACGGTCGAGCACGTAGTGCGACAGCAGGCCCAGCGCAAAGGCGCGGCCCAAGTTGGCATCGCGCGGGAGCAGATGGGACACGCCGTCGCGCAGGCACGAGAACTGGCGCGACATGCGCGAGCGATGCATGGCCTGCGCCAGCAGCGTGCAGTCGGAAACGCGCGGCGTCAGGATGTGGAAGAAAAACGGGTCGGGACCCTGGTTGCCCAGGATAAAGGCAATGCGTTCCTCGTCGGACGTAATGACGCCCTGCGGCAGACGATCGATGCTTTCCTCGCCAAACAGATGATGCGTAATAAGCGCAGGCATAATGATCCTTTCGATTTCATTCGATGTCACCCATTATGCCCACCACGCGCCCATGCCAAACCCGCGTCGGCAAACGATGGCATGCAGACCGTCTACACAAGCCCCAGGCGCGCCTTAACCTCGGCAGCGCGACGACGGGACACGGGCACCGTCGAGGTTACGCGATCGAGCCTGAGTTCCATAAGACCCGTAGAACCGATCTCGACATTGTGCACGTCTTCCAAATTGACCAGATAGCTGCGGTGGACACGGATAAAGCCCTCGGAGGCCAGGCGCCGCTCGAGCGATGAAATCGACTCATTGATCAGATATGTTCCCTCGGCGCAGACGGCGTTGCAAAAATCGGCGCGCGCCTCAAAGTAGCAGACATCCGCCACGGGAATGAACACCTTTTTACCCCCACGATCCACCGTCAGGCGCAAAGGCTGGCGCGGAGCACGGACGACACGGCGAGCGCCCAGGGCGGTCTCGATCTTATCGAGCGCCTTTGACAGGCGAGCATCCTCGACCGGCTTGACGATGTAATCGACGGCATCGAGGTTATAGGCATCGGCCGCATACTCGGCAAATGCCGTCACAAACACCACGACCGGCGGTGTCTTTAGGTTCTGAAGCGTCTCGGCAAGCTCAATTCCCGAGCGACCGGGCATGGTAATGTCTAAAAACAGCACGTCGGGCTTGTTCGACAGAATCGATTCCACGGCTTCGGTGACATTGCCCGCCTCGGCAATCTGGCCCACACGCGCATCCTTTTCCAACAGATAGCGTAGCTCAGCCCTAATTGGAGGCTCGTCGTCAACCACCAAGATGTTCCAGCCTTCGGACATATGCGCTTCCCCCTCTTTTTTTCTCTCAATCCAACCGCGCGCTACACCGTTAGCGGCGCCGGCTCATGCGGCTCGCCGTTCAACTCAACGATGACCTGCGTTCCCACGCCCTCCTGGGACTTCACGCGCATGCCAGAATCTTCTCCGTAAAAGAAATGGATGCGCTGAAGCACGTTGAAGAGCGCCAGGCCGCAGCCTCGCTTGACGGAGCCGTCGGCGGTAATGCTTTCGGGCTCCTCTCGGCGATGCTGCTCAAACAGATGCGCGCAGACTTCTTCGCTCATACCGATGCCGTCATCTTCGACGATGATCTCCAAGCCGTCATCGGTCTCAAAAGCCCTAACACGAATGGAAAGCGGCTCGGTCTCGCGCTGCGCATGCTTGATGCAGTTTTCGAGCAGCGGCTGCAAGATAAACGGCGGCACCAGGCTGTCGCGCACCTCAAAGTCGATGTCGACCGAAACGCGCAGACGGCCGTCGCCATACCGGGCCTGCATAAGATTGATATAACGGGTGCCCTGTTCCACCTCGTGCTCGAGCGTGGTGAGCGTATCGGAGTCGGAAAGCGTCTGACGATAGTAGTTGGAAAAGTCGATCAGCAGCGATCGCGCCTTGTCGGGCTCGGTTCGAACGAGCGAAACGATCGTGCTAATGGTATTGAATAGAAAATGCGGATCGACCTGCGACTGCAGAGCGCGGAGCTCAACGCGGGCCGTGAGCTCATCCTGGCGCTCGAGCTCAAAGCTGGCGAGCTGCGTGGAAATGAGATCGGCGAAACCCGAGGCAAGCGCCGTCTGGCGCATATCGATGCTGCTCAGGCGGGGGTAATACAGCTCGAGTGTGCCCACGCAATGACCACGCACGCTAAGCGGCGCGACAATACCGGCACGCAGACGGGGAAAATAGCCGCCCGTCTCATTGGAGGCATCACGCGAAAACACGCTCTGCTCGCCCGTCTCAATCACGCTGAGCGTGGTCTTGAGCACTACCGGGGTTCCGGCAGGGCACTTTGCCGAGTCCTCGCCCCAGCTTGCCAGCACCTGCCTGCCGTCAGTAAAGCAGATGGCAGAAGCGATGGTCTCGGACAGGATGATTTTAGAGGCACCCAGGGCCGCTTCGGGCGTAAGGCCGCGCGACGTGTAGGCAAATATTTTTGATGCGATGGCGAGCGTGCGGTCGGTTGCGCTCGATGTGAGGTCATCGGGGACCACAAAGACATACGAGAAGAAGAAGCACAGCATGACCAGGCCTGCAATAACGACAACGCCTGGAACGGGATTGGGATTATCGGTTAAATCCCAGATAAGCAGCAAGATAAGCGCCGGAACGACAACACCGAGTAGGATGGCCTGAACCACATGCTGGGCCGTACGAAAGACCTTGGTAGAGTTGTAACTCTTGCCCAGATTCAGCCTGTTTAAATCCACCGTCATCCCCTCTTGTCCGTAGTACCGATAGCAATAAAGAGGGCCGCAAGCGACCCTCTCCATTGCATTATGCAATCAAAAACTGTGTTTTACATCCAGCCATCGACAAACGGTAGCTTAGGCGCTGTACTTGTTTGCCTCGCCGAAGCTGCCGGCCTCGACAATCCAGCCGTCCTTCATGATGACGTCCATGTTGTCGGTGTTGAGCACGTGGATGTCGGCGGCGACGTCACCGTTGACGACCAGCAGGTCGGCGCACTTGCCGGCCTCGATGGAACCGGTCTCGTCCTCGATGTGGCACATCTTGGCACCGTTGAGGGTGGCGCAGGTGATGGTCTCGACCGGGGTGAAGCCGATCTTGTCGACGAACTCGTACATCTCCTCGATGGAGCAGGTGCCGTACGGGGTGACGAAGGAGAAGGAGTCAGAGCCGATCGTCATGACGACGCCGCGCTTCTTGGCCTCGCGCAGGCAGTCATAGTTGCGCTGCAGCTCCTTCTCGACCAGGGTACCCTCGTACTTGTCGTGCAGCTCGGGGACGTAGACGGGAGGATAGGTGGCGTACCAGGTGGGCAGGAAGGCGATCGTCGGGGTGAAGAAGGTTCCCTGCTCGGCCATGAGGTCCATGGTGCGCTCATCGATATCGAAGCCGTGAATCAGCTGCTCGCAGCCAAAGCGAACGGAATCGTAGGCGGCGGCGTGGTTGTTGTAGCAGTGGCTCCACACGGGGATACCGACCATCTTGGCCTCTTCGACCACGGCCTGGATCTCCTCGGAGCAATAGTGCTGGTCGCGACCGGAGTCCCAGCGCCAGATGCCGCCACCGGTAGCCCAGATCTTGATGGCATCGGGGTTCTCGCGCAGGCGACGACGGACGGCCTTGCGCAGATCCCAAGGACCGTCGACCTGGTCGCCCCAGGGATGGGATTCCTTGTTGAGCTCCTGGGTGCAGTGGTGGGAGTCACCGTGACCGGCAACACGGCAGAAGCCGAGGCCGGTGGCCAGAACGCGCGGACCCTTAAAGACGCCCTTGTCGATGCAGTCGCGAATCTGGATACCAAAGCGGCCGATCTCGCAGACGGTGGTGAGGCCGTGGGTGAGGCAGTCGTAGGCCTGCTTGACGGCGACGGCCTGCTTCTCGAGGAGCGGCTGCATGACCCAATCGGTGTCATCGTCGGTCAGGTTGCCCGAGAAGTGCAGGTGGGTGTCGATCAGGCCGGGAAGGACAGTCTTGCCGGCGGCGTCGATAACCTCAACGCCCTCGGGAAGGTCCTGCATAACACCGGCGTACTCGATCTTGCCGTTGTCGTCGACGAGAACGAGGGAGTTCTCGACCGGCTCGGCACCGGTACCGTCGATGAGCTTGCCGCCAACGATTGCATACTTAGTGGACATGGTTCCTCCTTATGGATCCATATAGTGGGTGAGGCCGTGTTGGGTTAAGGCCTCACAAAGCTACCCAAGTGATGCCGGGTTCGGTACGCGGGAGAGAGGGCACCGCGCACCCAATCCGCCCCGGCTCGGCGTTACTTTTTACGGGAATTGGTGAAAGCCATGAGAGCCAGGCCAATAGCCAACCAGCCGATCACGATGCTCCACTCCACCATGTTGAGGGAGGCGGGAGAGAACGGAATCACGAGCAGGCCGATGATGATGGCGCAGGCAGCGATGGCGAGGCTGATGCCAAACTTGCCGCCGGGCACCTCGTAGGGACGAGGTAGGTCGGGCTCGGTGAAGCGCATGCGCAGGCAGGCAAGAGCGACCATGCCGCAAGAGAAGATGAAGGCGAGAGCCGACACATTGGTCAGAGGGATGAGCATGTTCTTGCCCAGGAACGGACCGACGACGGTGATGATGGCCAGAACGACGCAGGCGAGCTTGGGAGCGCCGGAATTGGGATCGACCTCGGCAAACTTCTCGGGCAGCTGGCCCTTGCGGCCCATGGCGAGCATAATGCGGCTCGTGGCGCCGTAGAAGGAGTTCATCGGGCCCATGGGTCCAAGCGTGGCGATGACGAGCATGGCCAGGTACAGGAGCATGTTGATGCCCTTAAGACAGGCAAGTGCGGGAACGGGGCTCTTAACAAACTCATGCCAGTCAAGGATAGTGCCGAACGAGTAGATGCAGACCATGTAGAAGCCGCCGGCGGCCAGCAGGGCCAGGGAGATGATCTTGCCGAACTTGTTCCAGTTGAGGCCCTCGGCCGCTTCCTCAGCCTGCTGAGGAATGGTGTCGAAACCGGCGTAGAAGAACGGGGTCAGAACCAGGACCGAAACGATGCCTGCGAACAGGCTGGTGCCCTCGGTAGCAGGCTTGCCGCCGCCAGCACCGGTGACCTGGGAGAACACGGGCATGGCGTTGTCCGGCGAGCCGGTGAACAGCGAGACGCCCATGGCGAGCAGCATGCCGCAGAGCAGGGCCTTGGTCAGGAAGGCCTGCAGCTTGGCGGCCGAGCTGGCGCCGCGGAAGTTGAGGAAGATGACGTAGGTTGCAAAGCCGAGCGCGATCAGCGTCGGGAACAGGTAAACGTCGGCGCCCAGGATGGTATAGAGCTTGACAGCACGCAGCCACTCAAGACCGGGCAGGCTGCCGAACATCTCGGACACGAGGGTCGAGATAGCGATTGCCTCCCACGGGCACAGGATGCCGTTGCCCAGGGCCAGGAGCCAACCGGTGATATAGCTCAGCGTACGGCCAAAGCTACGATCGACATACTCGACGATGCCGCCCGAGATGGGGATAGCAGCCGTGAGCTCACCGAAAACAGCTCCGACGGGCACGAGAAAGATTGCACCCAAGAGGAATGCGATCATAGCGGGAACGGGACCGCCGCCCACGACCATCCAGTCGCCGACCTGCAGAACCCAGCCAGTTCCGATGATGGCACCGAAACCGATGGTGAAGAAGTTCCAGAGCGAAAGCGTTTTCTTCATGCCGCCGTTACCTTCGACTGCAACTTCTGCGTTCTTGTCCGCCATTGTTCCCCTCCTTTCCTTATTGACGCCTCTTTGGCGTCACCCCTTGCGCGGTCTGTTTTGCCGCGCGCTTTTATTTCATGGCTTTAAGATACGGCCTTGGCACAGCAGCGCCGCTTGTGGCTCGACCGAAGGCAGAACTGCAAAACGAGCGGCGCCGTTTTTGGGACGAACGGCACGGTTTGCCGCTCATTGTTGTCGCCCGTCCGACGGGCGTACGCTCATCGGACGCATATAGAGATGTTTTTGAGGCCGTGTGTTTTGCGCCTTTCGTACCGTTTACCGAGCTTTTGACGCGCGGACCCATTTGTTGCACATCTTTTTTGTAGGATAGATAGGTTATACATGAGACAAGGCGGTACGAATGGCATACGGATACAACGACGGTGATCAACGGCGACAAAGCGTTCGCCTTGCTGGCCGCACCACGCCGACGCCCAGAAGTGCCACGAGCAGCAATCCGCAACGCCCTCAAGAGCAACCCAGGCCTTCGTCTCGGCAGCAGACAAACAGAACACGGCAGAGTGGCCGTCCGAGCACGGGCACAAGCGCACAGCAAGATAGCCGCTTGGGCGCGCGCACTCGACAGCGCCAAGCCGAGGTTCCGCAACTGCGCCGCAACGGCGCACGTCAGCCCGGCAGCCATATCAACCGCTTCTTTTCGCATCCCCAAGGCGGACGCGACGGCAAGCCCTACCGCTCGACATCGTACGTGAATGCCCCCGCCCTGCCGGCTCGTCGGCTTTGCCTCGCACTGTGCTCTATCCTCATCTGTCTGGTCTTTGTGCTTATGAGCTCCTGTATGTCCCACGGCTCGGCCGGTCTCGAGCCCACCGCCGAGGACAAGCTGCTCAAGGCCCCCGTCGCGCCCGGTTATTCTTTCGCCTTTTCGACCCCGCGCTCGCAATGGCAAGCCGGCACGATGCCCCATATCTATCAGATCGACCCTGCATGGTCGGAGCTGCCTTACGCCGGCGGTACCATCCGCCAAAATGCCTGCGGGCCTACGTGCCTCACCATGGTCTATATCTTTAAGACGGGACGCACCGATATGACTCCCGTCGATATGTGCGCGCTTTCCGAGGCAGGCAATTACGCCCCCACCGGTGCAACCGAATGGTCGTTTATGACGAGCGGTGCGTGGCAGTTGGGACTTAACGGAACGGAGCTTCATAACGATCGCGACTCGATGACTCAGGCGCTGCGTTCGGGAGCGCCCGTCATCGCCGCCGTTCGGCCGGGCACCTTTACCAACGTGGGCCACTACATTGTACTTTACGGTATTGACGACGCCGACCAGATTGAAGTCTTCGATCCCAACTCGGCCAGCCGCAGCGCCCGCCGCTGGGGCGTCGTAGAGGTCCTCAACGAAGTCGAAGCCATGTGGGCCTACTACTAGTCATTGGGGACAGACTTAAATGAGTAGTCGTTGGGGACGTTCTTGTTTGGCTAGTCGTTTAAGAACGTCCCCAATGACTACCCGGAATGAGAGTGGATAATCTCCCGTTTTTGGACTGTGTTCAGGCTCAAAGTGGGAGATTATCCACTCTCGTGATTTGAGGGCGGAACCGAGAGCAAAAAGCCCCGCAGTCGGAGCGGGCTGCGGGGCTCATGAAGAGAGGCTAGTTTGTGGGCGCTTTGCCTGGCGCCCACGGGAGAGGCAACAGAGTAGGGACTACTCGTGGATGCGGGTGCCGGAGAGGCCGGCCATGGTCTCGGCGGCCTTGTCCAGGGCGCCGATGATGCAGGTGCGGCCCTTGCGGGAGCGGGCGAACTTGATGGCGGCGCGGACCTTGGGCTCCATGGAGCCCTTGCCGAACTGGCCCTCGTCGGCCAGACGCTCGGCCTCGTCGGCGGTGAGGTCCTCGAGCTCCTCCTGGTTGGGCTTGCCGAAGTTGATGGCGACATGCTCGACGGCGGTCAGCAGGAACAGGACGTCGGCGTCGCAGTCCTCGGCCAGCAGCTCGCCGCCCAGGTCCTTGTCGATGACGGCGGGAACGCCCTTGTAGCAGCCCTTGTTCTCGTAGTCGCGGACGACGGGGATGCCGCCGCCACCGCAGGCGATGACGATGAACTCGTTGTCGAGCAGGTTGAGGATGGAGTCGGCCTCGACGATCTTCTTGGGATCGGGGGAGGCGACGACGCGACGCCAGCCGCGGCCGGAATCCTCGACGAAGACCTTGGAGGGGTCCTCGGCCATGAACTCCTTGGCCTGCTCCTCGGTGTAGAAGGGGCCGATCGGCTTGGTCGGGTTCTTGAACGCGGGGTCGTCGGGATCGCACTCGATCTGGGTGACGACGGTGGCGGCGTGCCAGCGCTTGTAGCGCTTGTGCATCTCGCGGCCGATGCCCTGCTGCAGGTGATAGCCGATGTAGCCCTGGGACATGGCGCCGCACTCGGGCAGCGGCATCTCGGGGGTGCCGATGGCGTCGTGGGCGGCGGCGAAGGCGTTCTGGATCATGCCGACCTGCGGGCCGTTGCCGTGGGTGATGATGATCTCGTTGCCCTGCTCGATGAGGCCGAGGAGAGCGTGGGCGGTGTTGCTCACGGCCTCGATCTGCTCGACGGGGTTGTTGCCGAGGGCGTTGCCGCCGAGGGCGACGACAATACGATCGGGCTTTCCGTACGGTTTACTCATAGTGTTCGTTCACTTCCCAGCTACTAGCGAAGCGTCGCGTACATCATGGCCTTAATGGTATGCATGCGGTTCTCGGCCTCCTGGAACACGCGAGACTGCGCGCTCTCAAAGACCTCGTCGGAAACCTCCATCTCGGTCACGCCGAACTTCTCGGCAATCTCGGCGCCGATGGTGGTCTGCGTATCGTGGAAGCTCGGCAGGCAGTGCATAAAGATGGCGCCGGGGTTTGCCTTGGCCATGACCTCGGGCGTTACTCGATAGGGAGAGAGAAGATCGATTCGGCTCTTCCACAGCTCCTCAGCCTGGCCCATACCGACCCAAACGTCCGTATAGATCACGTCTGCATCCTTGACGCCCTCGTCGATATCCTCAGTGAGCTGGATCGTGCAGCCATTCTGAGCGGCGATCTCCTGGCAGCGCTCAAGAAGCTCGGGATCGAAGTGCGTGGCGCCCTCGACATCGCCCTTGGGTCCGCAGGAGCAGAAGTTAATGCCGAGCTTGGCGCAGATAACCATCAGGGAGTCGCTGACGTTGCCCTGCTCCTTGCCCATATAGGTGAGCTTCATGCCGCGCGTGTCGCCAAACTCCTCACGCATGGTAAGAATGTCGGCAAGGGCCTGGGTGGGATGGTACTCGTTGGTCAGACCGTTCCAGACGGGAACGCCAGCCTTGGCGGCAAGCTCCTCGACGATCGACTGGTCGGAGCCGCGATACTCAATACCGTCATACATGCGACCGAGCACGCGGGCGGTATCCTCGATGGACTCTTTCTTGCCCATCTGCGACGAGCCGGGGTCGAGGTAGGTCACGCCCATACCCAGGTCCATACCGCCGACCTCGAAGGCACAGCGCGTGCGCGTGGAGGTCTTCTCAAACAGCAGGACAATGTTCTTGCCCTCGAGAAAGCGGTGCGGATAACCGGCACGCTTCATATCCTTGAAGTTCTTTGAGAGGTCGAGCATGTACTCGATTTCCTCGGACGTAAAGTCAAGCAGGGTAAGAACGCTTCGACCAGAAAGATTAAGAGCCATGATTTGAGTCCTTTCGATTGTTGGAACACACAAGGAGGGATGGGCGGCGCAGACGCACACGCGCCGCCCAGATACGCTAACGCTGACTAGATTTCCTCACGCCAGAACGGCATGGTCATGCAGCGCGGGCCGCCGCGACCGCGAGAAAGCTCCTCGGAGGGAGCGACGAGCAGCTCGACGCCAGCCTTGTAAAGAGCATCGTTGGTGACAACGTTGCGCTCATACACGCAGACCTTGCCCGGTGCGACCGCAAGAGTGTTGGAACCATCGTTCCACTGCTCACGGGAGGCCTCGATCGGATCGCCGCCACCGCACTCAATCATGGTGATATGGTCCATACCCGTCGCAAGCTCGAGGATATGCTGCAGGGTGCCCTCGAGTTCCTCGATATGCACCTCCCCCTCTGCATCGCCCTTGGTCAGGCGGTAGGCACGAAGCGTCTGGTAGATGCCGGGATAGACCGTGAACTTATCGCGATCGACCTGCGTGCAGACGGTGTCGAGGTGCATGTAGGCGTAGCCGTGCGGGATCTTGATGGCATAGATGTTCTCGATCTCGGCCTCATCGGAACCCCAGAACATATTCTTGGCGAGCTCATCGATGGCCGCAGTCTGGGTGCGCTCGGAAATACCGATGGCGAGCGTCTTGGCGTTGATGTTGAGGATATCGCCGCCCTCGATATGCCACTCGCTGTTGTGGTCGTACCAGATGGGGCTACCGGCGTAATCGGGATGGTTGCGCAGCACCGTTTCGTAGAAGATTACCTCGCGGTTGCGCTGATTCCAGTACATGCGGTTCATGGTAGCGCCCTTGCCCACGACAGCCAGAGGGTCACGGGAGAAATACGAGGCCGGCATGGGGAAGAGGACCATATCGTCAGCCTTCAACTCCTCGCCGTCCATACTGGCAAGAGAACCGCCGACCTTGGGGATCTCGAGGTCGCGAACGTAGAGGCCGCCCATGGCAGCAAGGACAAACTCCTTGTTGTCCTTAATCGAATCAAGCTTCTCGACAACGGCCTGGCGAAGGGCCGCGTTGGAGATGCCGGACTCACCCATGAACTTCGTCATGAACTCTGCGCGAGTACCCTCGACTTTGTCAAACGTCTCAGCGAGCAGCTCTTCCATATAGACGACCTCGGCGCCAGCGCCGCGAAGAAGGTCGGTAAACTGATCGTGCTCTTTCTGGGCATAGTCCAGATAGAAGGCGTCGTGGATCCAGACGCGATCGAAGTCCTCTGCCTTCATGTTGACCAGGTCCATACCGGGACGATGCACGCAAACTTTCTTGAGAGCACCGATTTCGCTGTGGACGTTCAGTCCCTTACTCATTTTTCGTCCTTTCTTTTGATGACCGATTAATTGATTTCAAAAAAACCTTATGGGCTACGCTAGGGGGATAAGACCCGACACGGCGGTAAATGCCAAGCAGACGATGCTAACGACCACGAAGAACTTCCACGCGACCTTCCACCACTGACCAAGGGGGATCTTGCACACGCCGAGTCCGGCAACGAGCATGGCGCTCGTGGGCGAGATAAGCGACATGGCCGCGCTGCCCATGGAGAGACCCGTCACAGCGGCCTCGGGATTAAGGCCCATGAGCTCGACGAGGGGTCCAAAGATGGGGATCGTAAGCGCCGCAATACCCGAAGAGCTCGGAACGAGGATCGAGAGCAGGTTGTCGATCACATAGAGAATGCTCGTGAACACAACCGGGGGAACGCCGGCAAGAGCCGTTGCAAGCGTGTTGAGGATCGTGTCGATGATCATGCCGTCATTCGCAATCACAAGGATGCCGCGTGCAAGGCCGACCACAATGGCGGAGAAGGCGAAATCCGCGATACCCTTGACGAACTCACCGGCGATCTCCTTCTCATTCATGCCGGAAACGACACCGGCAAGAAGGGCCATAGCCAGGAAGATGGCAGAGATCTCGTTCATGTACCAGCCCTGGGTCACGAGTCCCCAGATGATTGCAACGAGGCCGAGCACAAAGATGGCCATGACGGCCTTCTGCCTGCCGGTGAACTCACTTTCGAGAAGGTTCCCGTCGGCGCCGAACTCCTCGCGCTTCTTGATGTCGTCATGGTATGCGAGGGAGGATTCGGGGTTCTTCTTGACCTTGAGGGCGTACACCATGACCCAAGCGACGCCAATGGTCGTAAGGACCACGAGCGCGATCATGCGCAGCCAAAGCTGGGGATTGCCCTGGATACCCAGGATTCCCTGAGCGATCAGGACGTTGAACGGGTTGACAGTCGAAGCGATATAGCCGATTCGAGCACCTACAAATACCGTCATAAACGCTGTGATGGAGTCGAAGCCCATGGCCATCATGATTGGCATGAGGATTGCGAAGAACGGGAGCGTTTCCTCAGCCATGCCAAAGGTGCTTCCACCCAGAGCGAAAAGGATCATCAAGATCGGGATGATGAGAACGTCTTTACTCTTGAACTTCTTGACGACACGCGCCACGCCGCTCGTAATCGCACCCGTCGCAGTGATGACCTGGAACGAACCTCCCACAATCAGGATGAACGCAACAACCTCCACGGCCTGCTGGATACCGACCGCAGGGGCTTCCAAAACATCAAAAACACCTTGACGAAGATCGACCTCGTTGCCGTCCTCATCGGTATAGACCTTGTCGATGGGTTCATAAGTACCCGCGACCGTAACCTCGCGACCGTTAACTTCCTGACGTTCAAACGATCCCGAAGGAACCAACCAGGTCATAACCGCAAAAATAGCCATTAAAGCAAGGATGATGGTGTATACATGGGGGACGCGGATACCGCGCTTCTTCTCTGTCTCTGCCATTTCCCCTCCTTAATTCGTTGGTGTAACCTCTGCCGGCGATTTGATTTTTTCATCAGCCGCATCCCCCGCGTGCTTTTCGTCCACCAGCGCGCTGGTTTTCGCTATAAACGGTTTTCTACTTGACGTTATTTATCAATTATTGCTTTGGATTGATATTTAATGTCAATTCCTTGTCTTGAAAAGCATCTATGAATACTCAATTTATGACAAAAGATGAAATGATTTAAAAATATGTCACTATAAGAGTCGAGATAACGCTACATCCGGAACGAGGATTCATGTCTGCTCTCCAGGTCCAAAATGAAATAGGAAAGCTTCAGAAAGCCCTCCTGCACTGCCCCGGCAACGAAACGCGCAACTATCCAGACGGACAATTCAACCAGGTGTTTACGCTGCGCCCCTCAAACAGCTCCTTTGACCTCGAAAAAGCGCTGGCAGAGCATCGCTCCTATTCGGACATCCTAAAGAACGAGGGCGTGGAGCTCTTCTATGTCGAGGATTTGCTCATCGAAGCCCTCGATCAGTCGAACCGGGCCCGCCAGTCTTTTATCGACCTATATATCTCCGAGTGCGGAGTCGGGGGGATCGAGCTTCAATCGGCCATACGCGATCTTCTCGAGGGCGCCAAAAGCTCTCTCGACCTTGTCCAAACAGCCATCAAAGGCATTCGCTACGGCCAGGTCTTTGATACCGAGAGGGAGGCGCATAGTCTCGCGGCACTGACTGGAGACGCTTACCTCCCCGAGGACCTTCTCGTAAACCCGCTTAACACTATGTGGTTCACGCGTGACCCGGTAAGCGTCATAGGAAGCGGCGCAACACTCAATCACATGTACTGGCCAGAACGAAACCGCGAGGTCATCGCCTACCAGACGATTTTTAACTACCATCCGGCCTTTATGGGAACGCCGCAGTTTTTCAAGCACGAATCTACATATCATCTCGAAGGCGGCGACGTTCACAACCTAAACAGTGAAAACGTAGCTATCGGCATCTCGCAGCGCACCGAGCCCCTGGCCATAGACTCGTTGGCACGAGAGGTGCTGTGGAATAAGGACTCGACCATCGAATCTGTCTGGGCGATCAAGGTCCCCTATGACGAACTCTGCATTCACTTAGACACCTATTTCAGCCGTGTCGACTACGATACGTTCCTCATCGATCGAACTTTGCTGGAGGAGGCAGAAGTCTACCGAATCACGCGAGGGAGACGCGAGTGGACGACCCGTGCCGCAATCGTCGAGGGAGGGATCCGCGAGGCGATTGGGATGGCACTTGGCTCAAATAGTCTGAGGTTTATCCTCTGTGGCGGATCGAACCCCGCTGCCGCCGAGCGCGAAAGGGCCAACAATGCCGCGAGCACACTCTGCCTTAAGCCCGGAAAGGTCTGCGTTTACGGGGAGAACACCGAGACCAACGCCGCCCTCGAACAGGCCGGGATAGAACTCGTGCCCATATCGATCTTTGAACTCACAAGCGGCTTTGGCGGGCCCGACTGCCTCTGTCTCCCCTTGGCCCGCTCAATCTAGCCATGGGGGTCGGAGAGAACATCAAGGCCCTTCGAAAGAAGAGCTCCCTCACGCAAGAGGAGTTTGCAAAGCTCATCGGCGTCTCCAAGGAGACCGTATGCCGCTGGGAAAAGGGCCGGTCGGCGATACGTCAATCGACGCTGCAAACAATAACTTCGGTGTTTAACCTGCAGCCTGACGACCTGACCTCAGAGGCCGCAGGTCTTGCAGCACAGAATGAGTTTCCCAAGAAAAGCAGGCCAGAGGAAAACTGCCAGCCGAGCGAAATGTGCGATGCGTTTAAGATCGCGATGAGCAGCGGCAGAACAGGCCTTAAACGGACGGGAACGGTACCATCGCCCCCCTCGCTACTCGCCCGGCATCCCAACTGCTTCTTTGTCCAAATGGACACCTCAGCCATGTCGAAATGCTATCCAATCGGCTCGCTCCTGCTTGTCGATCCTAATAAAAAGCCATGGAATGGCTGTACGGTGTTGGCAATTGCAGACAATTCGAGAATGGTGATCAGGCGCTACAGCGTCGGCACAAATTCGATAATGCTTTCGTCACACTCTTACCGCACGGCCGAGCCCGACATTGTGCTCGACAAGCGCAGGATTAGAATCCTCGGCGTCATTGTTTGGTTTCAAGCCTCCCATGACCTGGGCGAATAATCACTAGAAAGTAGTACTTATTACAGCAAAAGCCCCGCAGTCGGAGCGGGCTGCGGGGCTCATGAAGAGAGGCTAGTTTGTGGGCGCTTTGCCTGGCGCCCACGGGAGAGGCAACAGAGTAGGGACTACTCGTGGATGCGGGTGCCGGAGAGGCCGGCCATGGTCTCGGCGGCCTTGTCCAGGGCGCCGATGATGCAGGTGCGGCCCTTGCGGGAGCGGGCGAACTTGATGGCGGCGCGGACCTTGGGCTCCATGGAGCCCTTGCCGAACTGGCCCTCGTCGGCCAGACGCTCGGCCTCGTCGGCGGTGAGGTCCTCGAGCTCCTCCTGGTTGGGCTTGCCGAAGTTGATGGCGACATGCTCGACGGCGGTCAGCAGGAACAGGACGTCGGCGTCGCAGTCCTCGGCCAGCAGCTCGCCGCCCAGGTCCTTGTCGATGACGGCGGGAACGCCCTTGTAGCAGCCCTTGTTCTCGTAGTCGCGGACGACGGGGATGCCGCCGCCACCGCAGGCGATGACGATGAACTCGTTGTCGAGCAGGTTGAGGATGGAGTCGGCCTCGACGATCTTCTTGGGATCGGGGGAGGCGACGACGCGACGCCAGCCGCGGCCGGAATCCTCGACGAAGACCTTGGAGGGGTCCTCGGCCATGAACTCCTTGGCCTGCTCCTCGGTGTAGAAGGGGCCGATCGGCTTGGTCGGGTTCTTGAACGCGGGGTCGTCGGGATCGCACTCGATCTGGGTGACGACGGTGGCGGCGTGCCAGCGCTTGTAGCGCTTGTGCATCTCGCGGCCGATGCCCTGCTGCAGGTGATAGCCGATGTAGCCCTGGGACATGGCGCCGCACTCGGGCAGCGGCATCTCGGGGGTGCCGATGGCGTCGTGGGCGGCGGCGAAGGCGTTCTGGATCATGCCGACCTGCGGGCCGTTGCCGTGGGTGATGATGATCTCGTTGCCCTGCTCGATGAGGCCGAGGAGAGCGTGGGCGGTGTTGCTCACGGCCTCGATCTGCTCGACGGGGTTGTTGCCGAGGGCGTTGCCGCCGAGGGCGACGACAATACGATCGGGCTTGCCAAGAGGCTTAGACATTGCTGGAATCCTTTCTGTAAAAGGCCTACAACCCATTAATAACCCGCGTCCGTGCGATACGCGAGTTTATTAAGGTTTATATTCTCTTTATCGCTCATTTTATTCATTTTGAAAATAGCGGAACGGTGAACGGTCGTTTTTACCCGCTCAGCGTAAAGAACCCCAGCTCACGCATATCTACGCCATTTACGTGCAACTTTATTTAAATAGAGCAGGGATTAGACCGGATTATGCAAACTATATCTTTGCTAAACACAAAACGGACAGCGCAAAATCTTACTCGCACTATACGAGATTCTATGCACTTATAAGACGAGTATGCACCCCTGCAAAAACATGGGGCTTTTCATCCAACAAAAGGGATAACCCATCGCGCTTCACCCCGCGGCAAGCAACCGTGAGCGAGCTGCATTGCGGCAAAGTGTCCAAAAATTCAAAACAGGGATATTGCTTCTGCCCCCAAGGCGTGATACTTTAGCCGAGTACAGCACGGGCTGGGGCGACAGGCATCTGCCGTGAAGTTTGGGTTCGGCGACCCCGTAGCTGTCTTCTCCTTTATCCGCCAGCGAGCCCCTTGAGCGACGGATTGAGGAGGTCCTTACGATGACAAAAATGCTCAAGATCACTCTGAATGACGAGACGTTTCTCGCCGACATGCTCTGGGACAAAGCGCCCGAGACGTGCAGGCTGTTCGAATCGTCCTGTCCGGTCGAGTCGCGCATCTTCTCGGCCAAGATTTGCGATACCGAGGTGACCTATCCCGTATCGGGTCCCATCGCCAACTACGAGTACATCGAGAACCCCGTCTTTAACGAGCCGGCGGGTGCTGTGAGCTGGTACGGCGGTTGGTCTTCGATCTGCATCTTCTTTGATATTTGCGAGCCCTTTGGCACCTGCAACATGTTTGCCCGCATCTGCGAGGCCGACCGCGAGCGCTTTGCCGCCGCTTGCCGCAAGGTCTGGAACAACCAGGGCATGTGCATCAAAAACGAAATCGTCGAGATCGAAGCGGAGGCCTAAACATGATGGATATCGACACCCTGCTTGCACTCGATCTTGCAGAGTACACCACTTCGCTTGAAGCCCTTGCCGACCAAATGATGCTCGAGGAGCCGCGCGATATCGACTATATGCGCCGCCGCAAGCTCGACACCGGCCGCGAATTCGCAGTATGGAACTTTACCGTCGGCTACTGCATGAACGCCGCCGACGTCCTTTCGCTCCTGCGCGCCCAAACAACCGAGAACGCCAACGGCGACACCGCCGACTTGGCCACCCTCAACAACAGCGCTGCGCGCCTGTGCGACTGGTTCTCGGGCGCCTTCGACGTCACCGGCAAGATGGACGACACGAGCGCCATCCTCGCCCGCAGCCGCGACCTCTACGCCCAGGTAGAGACTCACAAGCAGTTTGCCGCCCTCACCCGCGCCACCGAGCGCTATCTAGTCCAGCTTCAATTTTGGGTCGATCGCCAGATTCCCTGGCCGGCCATCAGCGACTTGGTCCACGGCTACCGCTTACGCACCGAATCCGGCGAGACAAGGTAAGCCGTACTAGTAGCATCAACAACATCCCATCGTGGGACCCAGAGGTGTAATCAGGGGGCTGGAGACGCAAATAACGGCGTCCCCGGCCTTTTCGCGTGGCACCGCGCCGGTTCGGTGGTTCTGAGACCTAAGCGAGTCTTTGCTATCTGCCAATTTTTGTATGATTAGGGGCAAATCTATTTGCTAATTTTTGTATGATTTGGGGTAAATCTATTTGCCAATTTTTGTCATTGAGGGGTTTTAATGCTACGCCGCAAAGTCACTGACAGGCTTTTGAACTGGAAGAATAGCTCTAATAAGGCCTTGCTTGTTACCGGTGCGCGTCAGATTGGCAAGAGTTATGCAATTCGCGCGTTTGGAAAAAGCAACTACGCTTCGTATTATGAGGTCAACTTGCTGCTCGATGCCGAGGCAAGGGATGCGCTTGTTGGCGCTAAGAACTCCGTTGACTTTATCAACCGTGTGGCCCTTCTTGCGGATGCGCCACTTGTTGAGGGAGATACGCTTATCTTTGTCGATGAGATTCAGGAGTATCCGCAGATCGTCACGCTCATGAAGGCATTGGTCGAGGACGGACGCTTTAGCTATGTCTTCTCGGGGTCTATGCTGGGGACTGAGTTTAAGGGAATCTCTTCTTTTCCAGTGGGGTATGTTGAGCACATTATTATGCGACCGATGGATTTTGAAGAGTTTTGTTGGGCAAACAGCGTCAGCGAGAATGCGCTTGCAGGCATTCGCACCTGCCTTGTCGAGAGGCGTCCCGTCGAAAACTATATTCATGAGGCGATGCTCAAAAACTTTAGAGCCTATATCGTTTGCGGCGGCATGCCGGAGGTCGTACAGAACTATATCGATTCGGGTTATTCACTCGTGAGGACGCGTGAGCTTCAAATTCAGCTGGTCGATCAGTACAAAAGCGATATCTCTAAATATGCATCGACTCGAGCGTTTAACGTTCGCGCGATTTTCGAACAAATTCCCGTTCAGCTTGAGGCGGAGTCCCATCGCTTTATCGTCTCGTCTCTAGGCGAGGGAGCTCGTCTTCAAAAATACGAGCAGGATTTCCTATGGCTGGTGAACGCAGGCGTTGGACTGATGGTCCCCCAGGTGACGGAGGCCCGGAGTCCTCTTAAGAGGACAGAGAAGGCGACCGCCTTTAAACTATACGAGTCTGATACAGGTATGCTCGCATCACGGTATCCCGGCAGCACGGCACGCGCTGTCTACCTTGATATGAAAACCCCCAACCTCGGCGGTCTCTATGAGAACGTGGTCGCGCAGGAGCTTGTCGCCCTTGGAACTGATGCATGGTACTACCAGACACGCGAGGTCGGCGAAGTTGACTTTGTGATCGAAGGCACCCGCGGGCACGTTGTCCCAATCGAGGTCAAATCGGGCAAGAAGGTTCGAGCCCATGCGGCCCTCGACCGTCTGATGAGCGTGAGCGAGTACAAAATCCCCGAGGCCGTTGTGCTAAGCCACGAGAACCTCAGCAAAGAGGGCAAGGTTCTGTACGTTCCAATCTATATGACATTCTGCCTCGATGAGTTTATGGAAAAGGACGACCCCAACAACGATTTCTCGTTTGCACCCATATCCCTCTAGGCCATCTGGGTCCGCAACCAGGTCCCCCTCTATGCCCAAAGCAGCGCTTGGTTTCGCGGCAAAGCCGCGAAACAGCGAAGTGGACGGAATACCCGACCAACTACGTCCTTCATCCGCCTACACAATCCAAGGACATAGTCATAGCAGGATCTGAGGGCTGACCTTCGCGGACACTCCGCAGGACGAAAGAACCCCCGCCGCACGTAGTGCGCAGCGGGGGTTCTTTCATGTCCGAGGACGTCCGCGAAGGTTAGCCCTCAGATCCTGCGGTGGGAGACCTAGGCCTCGTTGTACACCGTCTTGAGCTTCAGCAGGTGAGCGTAGCGGTCCATAGCGGCCTGCTCGTTCTCCTTGAAGAGCTCCTCGGCGCGCTCGGGGAAGGAACGCGTCAGCGAAGCGTAACGGGCCTCGTTCATCAGGAACTCCTGATAGCCGCCCGCGGGCTCCTTGGAATCGAGCGAGAACTTCTTGCCGGCAGCAGCCTCGGGGTTGAAGCGGAAGAGGTTCCAGTAACCGCACTCGACAGCCTTCTTCATCTCGGCCTGGCAGTTCTGCATGCCGCCCTTCTTGATGGAGTGCATCTCGCAGGGGCTGTAGCCGATGATGAGGGACGGGCCGTCGTAGGCCTCGGCCTCGTGGATGGCCTTGAGGGTCTGAGCCGGGTTGGCGCCCATGGCGACCTGCGCCACGTAGACGTAGCCGTAGCTCATGGCAATCTCGGCCAGAGACTTCTTCTTGGTCACCTTACCGGCAGCGGCGAACTGAGCGACCTGGCCCAGGTTCGAAGCCTTGGAGGCCTGACCGCCAGTGTTGGAGTAGACCTCGGTGTCGAAGACGAAGACGTTGACGTTGTGGCCGGAAGCCAGGACGTGGTCCAGACCACCGAAGCCGATGTCGTAGGCCCAGCCGTCGCCGCCGAAGATCCAGAAGGACTTCTTGGTGAGGTAAGCCTTATCGGCGAGGATCGCCTTGGAAGCGTCGCAGCCGCACTTCTCGAGCTCGGCAACGTAGGCAGCGGCAGCGGTCTTGGAGGCCTCGGCGTCGTTGACGGAGTCGATCCAAGCCTGGCCGGCGGCCTTGAGCTCATCGGACGGACCATCGGCAGCGATGATGTCCTGGGTAGCGGCGATCAGCTTGTGCTGAACGGCCTCATAGCCAACGGCCATGCCCAGACCGTGCTCGGCATTGTCCTCGAACAGGGAGTTGTTCCACGCCGGGCCGTGACCGTCCTTGTCCTTGCAGTAAGGAGCGGTGGCAGCGGGGTTGCCCCAAATGGAGGAGCAGCCGGTGGCGTTGGAAATGAACATGCGGTCGCCGGCGACCTGGGTCACCAGACGTGCATAGGCGGTCTCGGCGCAGCCGGCGCAGGATCCGGAGAACTCTAGGTAGGGCTGCTTAAACTGGCTACCCTTGACGTTGGCCGCGATGAGCTCCTTCTTCTCGGAGACGTTCTCGACCATGTAGTCCCAAACGGGCTGCTGGTCCATCTCCTGCTCGGTGGGAACCATCTCGAGGGCGCCCTTGGGGCAAACCTTGACGCAGTTGGTGCAACCCATGCAGTCGAGCGGGGACACAGCCATGGTGAACTTCATGCCCTTGGCCTTGGGGCCCATGGCGTCGAGCGTGCGGGTAGCCTCGGGCGCGGCGGCAGCCTCGTCCTCGGTCATCGCGAACGGACGGATGGTGGCATGCGGGCACACGTAGGCGCACTGGTTGCACTGAATGCACTTGGTCTCGTCCCAGTGGGGAACGACCACGGCGACGCCGCGCTTCTCGTATGCGGAGGCGCCCAGCTCAAACTGGCCGTCGGCGCAATCGACGAAGGCGGAAACAGGCAGGCTGTCGCCGTCCATGCGATCGATGGGCTCGAGCAGGTTCTTGACCTGCTGGGCGATAGCGGACTTGGTCTCCTCGGAGAGCTCGACGGGAGCGGCATCCTCGGCGGTAGCCCAGTCGGCCGGAACCTCGAACTTACGGAAGGCGGTAGCGCCGGCATCGATGGCCTTGTGGTTGGCGTCGACGATAGCCTGGCCCTTCTTCATGTAGGACTTGGTAGCCGCGTCCTTCATGTACTGCAGGGCGTCCTCGGCGGGCAGGACCTTGGCCAGCGCGAAGAAGGCGGACTGGAGCACCGTGTTGGTGCGCTTGCCCATGCCGACCTTGGCGGCCAGGTCGATAGCGTCGATCAGGTAGACGTTGACGTTGTTGTTCGCGATGTAGCGCTTGGCCACGGCGGGCATGTGCTCGGCGAACTCCTCGTCGCTCCACTGGCAGTTGACCAGGAAGGTGCCGCCCGGCTTGACGTCGCGGACCATCTTGAAGCCCTTAACGATGTAGCTGGGGTTGTGGCAAGCGACAAAGTCGGCCTTGGTCACGTAGTACGGCGAACGGATCGGAGAATCACCAAAGCGCAGGTGCGAGACGGTGACGCCGCCGGTCTTCTTGGAGTCGTACTGGAAGTAGGCCTGAACGTACTTGTCGGTGTGGTCGCCGATGATCTTGATCGAGTTCTTGTTGGCGCCGACGGTACCGTCGCCACCCAGACCCCAGAACTTGCACTCGATGGTGCCGGGGGCTGCGGTGTTGGGCGCATCCTCGGCCTCGGGCAGGCTCAGGTTGGTCACGTCATCGACAATGCCGATGGTGAACTCGCGCTTGGGCTCGTCCTTCTTGAGCTCCTCGAAGACAGCGAACGCGGACGCGGGAGGCGTGTCCTTGCTGCCCAGGCCATAACGGCCGCCGACGACCTTGATGCCCGTCTTGCCGGCCTCGTAGAGAGCGGAGACGACGTCCTGGTAGAGCGGCTCGCCGATGGAACCCGGCTCCTTGGTACGGTCCATGACGGCGATCTTCTGGACGGTCTCGGGGAGAACGTCGACGAAGTGCTTGATGGAGAACGGACGGAACAGACGAACCTTGACCAGGCCGACCTTCTCGCCGTGAGCGTTGAGGTAGTCGATGACTTCCTCGAGCACGTCGCAGAAGGAGCCCATGCACACGACGACGCGGTCGGCATCGGGAGCGCCGTAGTAGTTGAACAGGCCGTAATCGGTGCCGAGCTTCTCGTTGATCTTCTTCATGTAGCCCTCGACGACGGCGGGAAGCTCGTCGTAGACCTTGTTGCAGGCCTCACGGTTCTGGAAGAAGATATCGCCGTTCTCGTGGCTGCCGCGGGTGTGCGGGTGCTCAGGGTTGAGCGCGTGGTCGCGGAAAGCCTGGACGGCGTCCATGTCGCACATCTCGGCCAGATCCTTGTAGTCCCACATGGCGACCTTCTGGATCTCGTGGCTGGTGCGGAAGCCGTCAAAGAAGTTAAGGAACGGGGTCTTACCCTCGATGGCGGCAAGGTGAGCCACCGGCGAGAGGTCCATGACCTCCTGGACGTTGCCCTCGGCGAGCATGGCGAAGCCGGTCTGACGACAGGCCATGACGTCGGAGTGATCGCCAAAAATGTTCAGGGCGTGGGAAGCGACGCAACGCGCGGAGACGTGGAAGACGCCCGGGAGCTGCTCGCCCGCGATCTTGTACATGTTCGGGATCATCAGGAGCAGACCCTGAGAAGCCGTGTAGGTGGTGGTCAGAGCACCGGCGCCCAGCGAACCGTGAACGGTACCGGCTGCACCTGCCTCGGACTCCATCTCGACGACCTTGACCGGGGTGCCGAAGATGTTCTTGCGACCCTGGGCCGCCCACTGGTCGACATGGTCGGCCATCGGGCTGGACGGCGTAATGGGATAGATTCCCGCTACCTCGGTGTACGCATACGAAACATATGCGGCCGCCTCGTTGCCGTCCATAGACTTAAACTTACGCGCCATATACCCCTCTCCTCTCATATAGGTATACAGGCCCCGGCGATCGCCGGGATGTTGGCGTGATGGGATTTACGCTGTTGCTTCCAATCATCTGGCAGGCAGGCTCAGCAGCAGGTACATGGCGTGGAGAGAAGACATGCCGAGGCGAGGGGCAACTGATGCGCCCCACAGACCCGACCGCCCGTCTTGCACATGACCGAGCGCCGCAAAGGCCGCATGCCGGATGCTCCCGGGCACGCCCCGGCGATGGGAAGCGCCCGCAACGGAAATCCGCATGCGGGTTTATTGTACCCCGCCTTCAAGTGTAATTTCGGCAAATATAGGCGGGCGGTAAAGGTTTACCTCGGGTGACCGCCAAGGGCCAGAATGGTCCCTCCATCCCCGGACGACTGGCTCTGACGCGCCAAGGAGTGTCCCCAAGTACCGGCAGGAAAGGAACGTCCCTAACTGCCGGCTAGAGGGCGCCGAGCAGGATGGCGTAGGTGGTGGATTCGCCGAGTTTGAGCTCGTCGCCGGGGTTGAGCTGGGCGGAGCGGCCGGGCTCTACTTGAATACACACACTCGTGGCCCCGTTTACCACCACGGTGCCGTTAGTGGACGACAGGTCCTCGACAAACCATGCGCCAGACTCGTCGCACCAGATATGGGCATGGCGGGCCGAGACGTCGTCGGTGATGCCGCCCTCCCCCGTTGCCAGCGCGCCGATCTCAACGCCTTCCTCACTCGGCTGAATCCAGCGCGGGACGCTCACCACGTAGCCGTTTTGCACGCACAGCAGTCCCAGCGGATGCGCCGGCGCGACCTCGTGCTCGCCCGCGACCGAAGATGTGCTCAGCGAGCGCGGCGTCAACGTGTCGCCGCCACGGGTCGCATGAGCGCGGCGGCTCGCCCGACTTGGAACTAAGGCGGGCGTGAGAGCAAACGGCATAGGGAACGAATCTTGCGGATGTACTCCTCGACGTCAGGCAGGTAAGCCCCACGAAGTCACCGGGGAGGCCCAAGCGGCCCGGCACCACTTCCAGATTCTGACCAGGGCGAGTCGTTCGCCGGTGGCTGAAGGCTCGCTTCCACCCAAAAGGGGAGATTCGCGTTGTTCCCCAATCGCTCTCGCATCTTTCATTTTGCTCGAGGTGGGCTATAAAAACTTTCCTGGTGAAAGGCGGCGATTGGTTTCCTTTCTTTCTAGAGGAGCGCGCCTGTAATCTGTTTTCATCCTAAATCAAGTTAAGATCGGACCTTCCAGAGGCAAGTCGACTCAAACTGCGAGGCTCCATGTTGGAATAAAGAGCGCTGTCGAAGTGCCAACAACACAAAGCTTGCCAGTCTCAAATAGAACCTTTTGGGAGTCCGATTGGGCCGCACACCGAATCCCCGCTGGTGGTTTTTTATAGCTGCGCAACAATAAACAAGGTTAGTGCCAGTCCAGCATGAAATTGAGGAACGTATGCATTTTTTCTCAGTAAGTGATCGTCGTTACTGCTTCGATGAGGTCACTCGCAATTGCTTTCAGGTTGACCAAGCATCAGAAGATGCGCTTCGCATATTTGAAGCATCGGGAAGAACGGTCAACTCGAAGTTGCTAACAAAGTCACTTGCTGCGAAAGGCTACGACCAAACGACCATAGCAGAACTTGAAGACGACATTGATGAGTATCAACGATTGTCTGAGCGGACTTTCTTAACAAAAGACACGCCTCGAAAACTTAGATCCATCGAACTCCACGTTTCACATGCATGCAACCTTGGTTGTAGTTACTGTTTTGCCGGTAAAGGAGATTATGGAACGTCTCCTCTGCTGATGACAGACGAGATAGCCTTCAAGGCGGTCGACTACCTCGTCGCAAGTTCATCGGAAAACGAAACGCTTGCGATCGTCTTTTTTGGTGGGGAACCCATGATTAACGAGCCGCTGATATGGAAAACGGTCGACTATTCAAAAAGAATATACCCCAATAGAAACTTTACCTATTCTATTACGACCAACGGAACGCTTTTGAATGACACTGCTGTGAATTCTTTCAAGGAGCACGGGTTTTCTGTTCTGATTAGTCTCGATGGTACAGGATGCAAGCACGATGCATCGCGCCCGTACAAGACGGGAGGCGGCTCTTTCTCCGATATCGACAAAAACGTTCGTCGTTTTTCCGAGTCGTTCCCCTTCGGCGCAAGAGCGACCTTAACAAATAATAACTGTAACCTTGTTGAAGACTATCTTCAGTTTAAAGAGATGGGCTTCAGAAGGATTTACTTCTCGCCCGTGAGCTCATTCGATGAGAATATCAAACTCGACGAACACTCATTAAACAAAATCAGGGCGGGCCTAATAGATTTGGCGGATCAATATCTCAAACAGATTGATCAAGGGGAAAAGCCCTTGTTTAGAACATTGAAAACTGCAGTTGATTTGATTATGAGCAACAGGATCGCCTTTGTCGGATGCGGGGCTGGCAGGCGTTTTATTTCCGTGACTCCCGAAGGGGACGTATACCCCTGTCACAGGTTTGTCGGGATGATGCGATTCAAAATGGGCAACATCGTCACCGGAATTGACGAAACTAGGTATATTGAAAACTGGAGTCAGGGTGTCGAAAAAAGAATTGACTGTACGGACTGTTGGGCTCGGTCTTTCTGTGGTGGGGGCTGTAGCTGGGAGGCTGCAGACGAGCACGGCTACTTGCCCAAGAGTCTACACCCTGCATCATGTGAATATAGAAAAATGTGCTACGAGATGGCTTTTGACCTTATTTCCCGCCACTCATCTTCGCAGGAGAAAAATCAACGAGAAGCTACTGTATCGGAATAAGCGGTTCAGCGCATTGCTGTCACCATTGTGGAGGTGTTCGTTCTTCTGATTACCGTCTGCGAAGCTTATTGCTACGTTCGCCGAAACCATTCTAGAAATATGGTGAACTAGACATCTTGGTTTGTTATACACAATATTGAGGTTTTTCTGCACTCAAAGGGAGGTAGTCGTGAAGCATATTCATCCGATTAATCCAGGAAGTGGCGACGAGGCAGGCGTGAAGCCGATGTCTTTTGACTGCCTCTTGGGCATTACTGACATCTGTACTGTTTATGATAAAGCAGATGGCTGTGGTGCATACGATTACTGCGACTATGACATGGATGGCGGCAGCATCTGCGTTGTAGATCACTGTGGCATTGATCAAACGTAGTCTCTAATTGGATTAAGGTGAGGAGCTGTTATGAAGCATATCCATCCTGTTGGTTCAAATGAACATCCTCCCGTTGAGCCTTGTTGTCTTGGAGTTGATATATGCAATTTTTACGACATCGCCGAGTGCCCTGTTGCGGATTGGTGCTATGTCGATAAAGAATCAAGCTGTGTTTTGCCAGCAGATTGGTGCGATCCAGTTGACGAGTAGTTTTGTGGCTAGGAACTATTTGGTCCAATTCAGAATAAGATGGGAACAAATACCAAAATCTTGTGTCTGGGAGGAGTTATGCCATTATTGCAAGGTCTCGTTGGATTAGCCTTTATACTTGCGTTATATCTGGCACCTTTTTTAATTCTATTCTTCATTATCCGACTCTTTCTTCGGAGAAAATAGGAGTGTCACGCAAACATTAGCGTAGCTTTCTTCCAATATGAGCCGAGCATTGGCAAGTGGAATAAGAAGCCCGACCGTTCGCCACATGAAAGTGATCGGACGGGCTTCTCTATTTAACCCGGGCCGCCACCCATAGCGGCTTTCCAAGCGTATTCTCAGTGCAAAGCAATCGTCAGTTTAATCCTATGCGCTGATACCGCATTTCATTTGTTCGGCTCGAATTCTACGGCCTGGCAACCCTCGCACTCTCCGGCAAATGGATTGAACGCGAAGGCAGAGATGATGTGTGCGTGGACATCGAGGCTGCTGTAGGCAACATACTGGGACATGGACCCCCGCTGCGCGTGGTATGCGGCCCGGCATATTCATTGCCGTCCAACCCCGTGTAGTTGCAGCAAAGGGTGGAACCTCAATGCTCAGCTCATGTTGTCCGTGGGACACGAGAATCGTAAGTACACTTTGGTGCGATTCTCACGCTGATACTGAGCCACCTGGAATAAGATACGTCGCGACAACACTTCGCTTCACCTCTGTCTCGACAAGATGACGTAGACTAAAGTTTCCTTTAGTAAGAGAACGAGAACTATATCTGAAAGCGTTGCGATGGCGTGAAGGCACCGAGTCCGAACCGCCTGAATGCTACGTGCATCTGCATCGCCTTTTTGTTATCTCTGCCAGTTGGGTAGCACTACACTTGTCATCATTTACCCTGGTACATGCTGCCTAAATCCACTACCCCTTCTACCGCGCCGACCATCTCGTCATCGTGAGAGACAACGATGATCAGCTGGCTTTGCTTGTTGCGCTTAACATAGGCCGCAAGCTCGGCGCGGCTTACAGCGTCTAACCCAGTCGTGGGCTCGTCGAGTACCAAAACTGACGACTTGCGTGAAATCGCCGACCATAAGTACACTCGGCGCAGCTCACCGCCCGAAAGCGCGGAGCAACGTTTCCCGAGCAACTCCTTCACGCTGTTTTCCAGCGAAAGTAGGCCATCTACACCCCGGTGATAGAAAGAAAAGGGCGTGTCGAAATACTCTAACAGCTCTTTCACCGTTTCGTCCGGCGCGAAGCACGACTGTGGGCAGCACGATATCTCTCTCGCACGTATGTAATCCAAGTCGCATTCTTCGATTGGCACGCCGTTGTATTTTACTTTGCCTTTCGATGAGTATAGCCCGAGCATCAAGTAAAGAAGTGACGTCTTGCCTCTTCCGTTTTCCCCAACTATGCAATATGTACCAGGACCGGAAAACTTGAAAGAAAACCCGCCGAGGACCTCTCGGACAGATCCGTCTGGAAGGGCAACCGAGAATTCCAAATCAGATACCGAAATGTCATTTATTTCATCGAGTTTAGCTAAATCGGTCCGATTCCACCCCGATCTCTCCTTTTCTCTCGTCGCGATAGCCGTCCTATCCCATGATGCTTTGGCATCTTGATAGGATTTGAACAATGACATCATACTTTTCAAAGTCTTAAAGAGAACCGCGAAGTATGTACCGATGATAGTGTACTCGCCTATTGACATAGTTCCGTTAATGATTCGTACTCCGGAAACAACAAGTATCACCGCTTGAAACAACGCTGCGAAAAGACCATCGAGCGATGTCAGAGAATATGATAGCTTTCCGGAGCGCAAAACTTTGGGAAAATAGCTCTTAAACCCAGCGTCGAGCGCTTGTTCGCTCTTGCCGTACGAAGATGTCAGTTGAATGTTGAGAATCTGATTAAGCTGCGATGCAATTGCGGCGTAAAAGGCGCTGTCCGCCTCTTTCTTCTCATACGTGACCCTATACAAAAGTTTCCTCAACCCAGTAATTACACAGAAATACACGATGAGGAGAATGATGGAAAACACCGCGAGAGTTGAATCAATTGACCATATGATAAGCAATACGATGGGAATGGCTACAATGGACAGCGGCGCACTGATAAAATTCGCCAAAACGAAGGATGAGACCACGCTGGAGTCGGAAATAATCCGTTGCGTTGTATAGGCTGGATCGATGGTCCGACTCACCAAGTAATCGTCTCTTTCAAAACGCAAGACGGCCTCCCTGAGAAGATCAAAGGAAAGTCTCGTGGTTATGCGAATGGAAAGTGTTCCTGCAAAATAAGTAAAGAGGGTGGAGAAAACTCCTATTGACGCAACCAGGAGCGCGAAGAGTACGGCGTCTCTTTCGCTGCGGTTACCGAGAAGAAAATCTAAGAATTTCCCGTTCACGTATGGCATGGCATAGGAGAGAGCGGTTCCAATCACCGTGATAGCAATGAAGACGAAAGCCCCTTTTGCTCTGATGAACCTCGAGAGAACGCATCGAATCAAGGAAGGCCCCAATCTACCCGCCACAAAACATCAATCACTGATACCTTACACCTCAACACAACAGGAGCGAAGATTTGCCAATGAGACTGCTTTAAGATTGCCTTGGGCCAATACGATCTCAAGCTCTTCCTACAAGAGAGTCGGAATCGGACATCTCCTCCGACGAACCTGGCAATCGGGCGGTTGAAATATCTTTTTCAACCGCCCGATTGCCACAATAGATTTGAGCATCCGCCCACAAACGTCCGCGTTTTATACCCATCAAATCCTTTGCCTTTTGTCGTCTAGACTAGAAAAATCGCTCGAAATAACGCAACCGGCCTGCTCGCTTGAAGAAACCTAAGCCCGTAACGTAGATGTGCAAACTTCCGAAACGCCTTGCGCGGCATAGTGCGTATAAACTTCGTCAACCGCCTCAGAAATATCTGAGTATCGCGCCGGGTCAAAAGCATACGATGTCGCAGCTATACCCTGCACCCATTCGGAACGCGGATTAATTGAATAGCCACACAGCATCATCATACATGCATCTAGACCTGATTTCCCAAGTATCCGACGTATTGATGAGAGCATCGCGGGTCGCCCCTGCACCATCGTCGTCACCCCTATTAGCAGTATTTACCGTTTTTCTCTAAATGCGTATCGCCACCCTTAAGAATACGAAGTGTTTTATCCAGACCCGATTGTCCTCCATCTCAAACGAAGGGATAAGGAATCTCATCCGGAATCGGCAGTAACGGAGGATTCACAACGACAAGCGAAAAACATGAGTCATCTCTCAGAGGGGAGTAAAGGCTCCCCTCAAGCACCCCAGTTTCGTCATCCAAAGAGTTGATGGCAGTGTTTTTCTTACAAAGGTCGACAACAAAAGGGTTGATTTCTACAGATGTTACATCCATGCCACAGTTGGTAAGTATCAGGCCCTGTATTCTGGGGCCAGAACACAAATCGAGAGCCTTCCGTGCGCTCTGCGGTGTAAGGCGCCAATCTCAGCAAATCTGTCCCACAATACTGCGCTGAAGAACAAGACGGAACCCCTGAGCCAAACTCCCCTATACCTTATTAAGGCTAAGACAGGCAAGTTCACGCACCCGGCATATTCCAGAATAACATCCTATTGTTTTAGATGCTCTACAAGCATGAACAGCCGCGAATCGGAAAGATCTTCTAGTTTCGCCCCGACTGACCGCCAAGGGCCAAAATGGCCCCTCCATCCCCAGGCGACCGGCTCTGGCGCGCCGAGAAGCGTCCCCAAGTGCCGGCAGAAAAGGAACGTCCCTAACTGCCGGCTAGAGGGCACCGAAGAGGATGGCGTAGGTAGTGGATTCGCCGAGCTTGAGCTCGTCGCCGGGATTGAGTTGGGCGGAACGGCCGGGCTCGACCTGAATGCAGACGCGCGTGGCCCCGTTTACCACCACGGTTCCGTTGGTGGACGACAAGTCCTCGACGTGCCAGATATTTTGAGCATCGCACCAGATATGGGCATGGCGGGCCGAGACATCGTCGCCGACGTCGGTAATATCGCCCTCACCAGTGGCCAGCGCGCCAATCTCAACACCCTGCTCACTCGGCTGAATCCAGCGCGGGGCGCTCACGACAAAACCGTTTTGCACGCGCAGCAAGCCCAAGGGATGCGCCGGGGCGGGTTCGCGCTCGCCTGCGGTCATCGACATGCCAAGCGAACGCGGCGTGGAGGTGCCTCCGCCACAGGTCGCGTGCGCGTAGTCGATGGCATAGTTCACCGAGGACCGCACATCCGCCGAACAACCAACGGCGACAAACAGCACCAGCACGGCCTCGGCGCGCTCGGCGGGCATGAGTTCCGCCGCCTGGGACAGGCGATCGAGCGCGTTGCGATAGAGATTCGTGTCCTGGTGGCACTCTTCGAGCGCGCGTACCATCGGTTCACCTGCAGGACCGCACACCATATTGATCACAGCCGTGGAGTCCATGGGATTTCGCTGGCGCAGGGCCAGTTGCGACATAATACGCGCAGCCGAGGTACCGTATTCGGCAAAGTAGCGCTGCTGAAGCGTGCCGACCGGCGCGCGAACGATAAAGCGGGAAACCCAAGAGCGATCGGCGGCTCGGCTCTGCGGGCTGCGGCCGTCGGCGAGCGGACGGGACGAAAGCACCAAGCCGCACAGCTCGATATGGCTCAGATGCGCCGCGCGTTTAAAGATGTCAAACATGGCCCCGCATGGGGTGAGCTCAACTTGAGATGCCATGGCCTAGGCCTCCTTGGTCGTAGAAATAGAATCGGACGATACTTCGACAGGTCCGCCAAAAGTACGGGCAGCTGCGGCTCCACCGGCAAGCGGAGTCGCCATCTGGGCTTTTGTGCGTCGTGGTGCCGAAACGGGAAGTTCAAAGGCAAAGCCCATCGCAAGCAAAAACCACGTAAGCGTATAGGTCGCAACCAGAGCGGCAACAAGGCCGCCCATCACGGCGCGTTGGGAAAATACACTACATGCAGCCACAACCAGCACCGGAACCTCGCAGGCAGAAAGCGCAAGCACGCCCTGCAGGAAGCCCGAGCGCCGATCGCGCGCAAGTGCCCCCGCGGCAACGCCGGCTATGCCTGGCAGCGCCAACGCCAGTGCGGCAATAATACCCGGTAGCGACCCAGACCACACGAGCGATCCCAAAGTCGCCGTCACGCGAGCGCCCGACGCCAGCAGCGCGGCCGAAACCACGACCACAGCCCAAACCACGCCACAGACGACCGCCGCACCGATCATCGCCGCGCGACGAACCGCGCGGCCAGACGCATCCATGGGGCACGGCGTGAGCGGCTCGCCGCGGAGCGAACGACCGACATTTTGCGCATAGTGGTCACAAAACGCCGAGAGCGCCGCCTCGACCGCCGCCGGCTCGGGACGATCTTTTTGATGGCTGGACAGACAGGCCATCACCACGTCGAACAGCTGGGCATCGACAAACGCCAGCGCATCGCGTAGCTCTTCGGAATCCGGCTCAAGCCCTAGCTGCTGGGCCTGCTCGGCCGCGGCGAGCGCCACATCGGGCTCACGACGAAGCAGCTGAGTCAAATCGCAACCGGGCGCATGGGCACCAATGGGATAGTCGGGCCGTGTGTCCATCTTGAGACGGTAGGGGCTCGCGATGTCGCGCGTCTTTTTGCGCGAACCCGAGGTGCCCGAAGTGCTCGGCGTGGCTTCGTATGGCGCGACGCCGGCAATGAGCTCGTAAACCGTACTTGCCGCGGCATAGACGTCAATCGCCGGTGACATACGCAAAGCGCGCAGGTCGGGAATATCGTCGGTGAGCATCTCGGGTGGGGCATAGGCAACCGTCGCGCGACGCAGCGTGGCATAGCGCTCCGTAAACGACGCCTTGCCGCCGGTACCGGCCACGGCCGACGCAGGCTCGAGCGCCAGCGACGAGCCAAAGTCGATCAGGCACAGGTCAAAGGTGCCCTCGGCAAGCTGCCGGTCAAGCGGTAGACGCGCCGTACGCACCATAATATTAGCGGGCGAGATATCGCGATGGACAAAGCCCTCACCCACCAGGCTCATACGGCAGAGCAGATCGAACAGGTCGCGACCCAGACGCGCCGCCACAAGCGGCGACAGGCGTCCGGCATCGTCCACGGCGAGTCGCGAACGCAAGCGGGCAAGCGTCTCGCCCTCGACCCATTCCATGACAATTGCAGGCACACCGTCGACCTCGCCCCAGCCATAGAGGCGGGGAAAGCCCTTAAGACCCGAAAGGGCGCGATGGCATTCGTATTCCTCCCGAAACGCCGCCTTGAACTTGGCGACCAGCGCCTCGTGAGCTGCATCGTCGTCAAACTCATCGCGCGTCGGCAAGATGAGCTGCTTGAGTGCCACGGCCTCGCCTTGGGCGTTGACGGCACGCGTCACGCGGCCGATACCGCCACGGCGCATGGTGGCTTCGTCGGCAAACAGCATCGTAAAACGACGCAGATAGGCAGGCAGTTCGTCCTGACCGAGCGCAATGGCCGGCTCAAACCCGTCGACACGCGCCAGGCGCAGGCCGACCATGGAATCGCGACCGAGCGATTGTGGTGTGGTGGATGCAAGATCGGTCATCATAGGGCAAGCGCCGCCACGTTATTGTTGAAGTTACCGAGCGCGACGTCATCATCGCCGTAATGGCCGACCCATTGACATAGGTTGGTGTAACAGCCCCACAGATTGGCATACTGCTGATACCACTTTGACCGGGGCGAGAATGTCTGACGACCGAACTCGGCTCGAATGACAAACATCTCCCCGACCAGGCTGTCGCACGGCCTGGGATCTCCCGTAGAGTTATAGGTCGAGACCACGTCATTGGCACGAGAAACATAGCCGTCGAGCATGTTGTACTTGGTCACAAGCCAGCTGTGAATGCTCTCTTCCTCAGCAGCGGAAAGGCCACCGGAGTTTGCATCGTTGTCAGTGTTGCCGCCCGTCGAGCCGCCGTTTCCAGACCCTCCGGCAGAGGAACCCGACCCAGAGCCACCGCCCGAACTCGACGAATCCGAGCCGGAGCCAGAAGTATCCGAGCTACCGGGCTTTCCGGACTGCTGGGCGTCCTGCTCCTTCTGCTGCTCGACCTTATTCACCGTTGCCGCCACGCTATTGTTGGACAACCGATCGATGATCTTGGTGTTGGTGAGCACGATGGTTTTGCCATTGGCAAGCGTGACTTCGTTGTCCGGGGCCTCGGCGCCGTCCGCGTCGCCGGTGCCAAACACAATATGCGCGACCACACTTGCCCAAGCATATCCAGTCGTGGTCCCCAGGTCACTTTTGACCTCATGCCCCACGCGCGGTTCGCGTGCGGCATGTGCCTGCATCATGGACGGCACGGTCATGCCATAGGCAGAAACGCCAGCTATGACCAGCACCAGCGAGCAAGACAGCAGTGCGTACGCCCGCGGCGCCAAGCCCAGTCGGCGTCGCATGCGCACCGCGGCGCCGCGCTTTGTCTGAGTGCCACCGGGCCGCATGCGTTCTCCTCCAACAAAAACACGCCGCTCGGGAGCGGCGCATTCATTCGAATCCATATTTGAGTGTATCAGCGAACCCAAAAGGTTGCGCAACGAATGGGCAAATTAAGGATGCGAGTGGAAGCATCCATGCGATAAGCGGATACAAAGCATCTTTGTTGCACAACAAACTTACAGTCGCACGGGGAAATTATGGCTACCCCGTGCGTCGTGATGAAGACATACGGCAGGAGCAGGCTCGCCACCTAAATCGTGCGACGGGCCTCGATGGCGCGCCCAAGCGTAAGCTCGTCGGCATACTCCAGGTCGCCGCCCACGGGAAGGCCGCTCGCCAGACGCGATACCTCAACGCCCAGCGGCTTGATAGTGCGGGCCAGGTAGCTCGCCGTGGTCTCGCCCTCGATATTGGGGTTGGTGGCGATGATGACCTCGTGGATGTCCTCGTGGCCCAAGCGTGCCAGCAGCTCACGAATGTGCAACTGCTCGGGACCAATCTTGTCCATGGGACTGATCACGCCGCCTAGCACATGGTACAGGCCATGGTAGCTGCCCGTGCGCTCGATTGCCTGGACGTCGCGCGGCTCGCCCACCACGCAAATGCGAGTGGTATCGCGCATCGAATCCTGGCAGATGGAGCACTCGTCGGCCGTGGCGTAGTTAAAGCAGCGGCTGCAAAAGTGAACCTCCTGCTTAACCTCCAGGATAGCCTCGGCCAGGCGGCGCGCCTCCTCGGCATCGGCCTCGAGCAGGTAATAGGCGATGCGCTGGGCCGACTTGGGACCAATGCCCGGCAGACGGCCCAGCTCATCGAGCAATTTTTGCAGACTATGGTTGGCACTCATATATATGCGTGTCTTAGAACGGCATGCCCGGGATGTTGAGGCCGCCGGTGATGGCGCCCATCTGCTTGTTGGCAAGCTCGTTGACACCGCGGACGGCCTCGTTGACGGCAGCCATGATCATGTCCTGCAGCATATCGACGTCCTCGGGATCGAGGGCATCGGGGTCGATGGTGAGGTTGACAAGCTCCATCTCGCCGTTAACGGTCACCTTGACCATGCCGCCGCCGGCAGAGGCGTCGACGGTCTGGGACTTAAGGTTTTCCTGCGCGGCGGCAAGCTGCTCCTGCATCTTGCGAGCCTGCTTCATCATTTGCTGCATGTTCATACCGGCCATGATGGCTCCTTTACGTGCGGCCGCGCGACAAGCTGCAAGGGCAGCCGGAGCGCGACGGGACTTTCAAACTCAAAAATCGTACCACGGCGCGGGGCAAGCAAGCGGGGCGGACACGCTACCTCAGTCGATATACATGTCCTCCAATACAAACCACGCGCAAAGATTATGCAAGGCCGAATTATGCAAGGTTGCATAATATCGCATACTCAATCTAGTAGAGCCGAATCCGGCATTTCATGTGTGCCACTAAATAGCTAAATGCCAAACCGCTGCTCGAGGCGGAGCACATGGCGGCAGGGTATAATTTGATTGTCATAGATTGCAATTTGGAGGTGCCCCATGAATGCCCCCGACGCGCTCCAAAACATCCGCTCAAAACACCCCGTTGCATATGTGGTTCTCTATCTCTTTGTCGGCTGGGCATTGCTGGTTGTCATCACCCATGCCATAGCTTTTGGAGCAGAACTGCTGATAGCCAGCTCGGACCAGCCCGTCGTCAAATGGGAGACGACCGATGAATGCACCGACGGAACCCGAACCATTTACTACAACAGCCCGTCCCTCTACCAAGAGTTCAAGGTCAAGATAAAGGACTCCAAGATTGTCGATGCCGAACTGGGCTCTTTATTTACAATCGGAGCAACCGTCAACGCCGAGCAAGTCGAGTACACGGACGGCCATGCGACGTATCGTATCGACCTCAGCACCCTAGGCCGACCGTCACGCGCTTGTCTGCTCGAATGCGATATACGCGGCACCACACTACACATGTCCGAAATACAGATGCGCCCGGACAAAAGAAAGTGATATATGGCCGAGTCGGAAGAGACTAGGCATAGACTCGTCCGCCTTCGTAGGCAAAACGCAGGATGAGCGGGGCATTGTTACGCACGAAATCATCGAGTTCTTTGAGGTCCGCTTCGCTAAAGCCCTCATGTGACACCCAATTGAATGCCGGCAAGATACACTCCGCCGCGTCAAAACCCCAATCGCGCGGGCGCTCCACAACGACCTTCACCGTGTTGTCCTCACGGACTTCGGAATACGAAACTTGCGTATCGTCCTCGAGGCGGACATATTCCCACATCATAAGCTCGCTCCGTTCAAAGAAGTCTCTTCCTGAGCAGTATACCCGCCCGTACAGCTACTCCACCGGTTTGAAGATGGTGGACTGGCCGAAGACGCTACGGATGAGGGCTTTGGCTTCGTCCTCGGTCTGCGGGATGCTTGGGGCTGCGCCTTGATGGCCGAAGGGGCTGCCCGCGCCGGGGTTGGACTCCCAGGGAGCCGCAGGAGCGTCCTCCTCTTTGGGGGCAGTTGCAGCGGGCTTGGGCGCGGACGCCGCACCCGGCACGTCGAACGGGGGCAGATCGTCCCCGCCGGCATCGGCAGCAAAACCGCCGACCATGGCGTCATCGTAGGGCACCTGCTCGGATTCCCACGGTGCAGACTGCGCAGACGGCTGAGCCTTGGGAGCGGACGCGCGCTCGGGCGCTCGGGGTGCGGGCTCGGTCGGGAGCTTGCCTGTGGCAGGAGCGCCGGCGGGGTTGTCGGAGCGCAGCCAGGGGGCCTTAGCCAGGTCGGATGACTTGGGCGCAGGCGCGGCGGCGGGCTTAGGCCCGGGGACCGGAGCAGCCGGTTTGGGCGCAACGGGTTCAGGCGCCGACGGGGTCGGTGCCATCACCGGCGTCGCTTGCTGCTGTGGAGCGCTGGCGCTCGAGGATACAGGGGCCGCCGAGGACACGGGTTGCGGGTCCGCAGATACCGCAGCCCGTGCAGATGGAGAATGCTCCTCATGTTGAGGAGCCGGCGTGCCACCCCCATTCAGGACATAGTCGACGGTACGACGACCGAAGACCGCACTGACTGTCGGCAGGACCACCGACTGCGTGTCGGCGCGTCCGAGCATCTTCATGGCAAAGGTCGAGCCCGCGGGGAACGAGACCGTGAGCTTGGAGCCGTCGTCGGCCGTGGCGCGAGCGTTGAGCAAAAGCCCTGCGTAGGAAGCCTGACGCGCCTTGACACGCTCGACAACCTCGGCCCATTTGCGCTGCAGCTCTCCGGCATCATCGACCGCGGGCGTCTCGGCAGTACCGGCGGCGGCAACCTGGGCGGCATTGTTGGACTGGGGCTTAGGTGCCGGAGCGGTGGCAGGCGCGGGGGCCGCAACGGGCTGAGGCGTCGGAGTTGGCGCAGGCTGAGGTGCAGGCGCTGCAGGCTTGGAAGCTGACACGGACGCAGAACGGGACGCAGGCTGGGCAGCCGGAACAGCAGCACCACGGTCCCAAGGCATACCGCCCTGGCGCGCGGACGTAGCAGCGGGGGCAGCGGGTGCCGCCGGAGCGGCAGCACGAGCGCCCGAAATGAGCGTCGGCTGTTGGGCAGCAGCGGGTACGGATGCTGCAGGCGCGGCGGCCTGAGCAGCAGCCACGCTCGCCGGCACGGCGCCGTTGGCAACCATGGCCTCCAAGCGAGCCACGCGCTCGGCCAATGCCTCAATCGTTAAATCAGCCTCGGGACGTGCCAGACGCGTACAGGCAATCTCGAGCACCAGGCGCACGTCGCTCGCGCCCCTCATCTCCAGTGCGGCATCGTCGAGCACCGTCAGCACGCGGGCCAGGCGGTCGGCAGGATGCTCGCCAAAGGCAGCGGCCTCGGCAGCAAGCGCCTCGGCCTGCTCGGAGCCGCCCTCAAACAGCTCGGCACGGGCACCGGCAACGCAGGCAACGTACACGTCACGCACATGCGCTACCAGGTCGCGCGTCAGCTCCAGCAGGTCGTTTCCTTCCTCGACCTGCGCACGGATCAGTCCATAGAGCTCGGCAACATCGCGATCGGCAATGGCGCGGGAAAACTCGCCCAGAATCTGGTCCGAAACCTCGCCTAAAAGCGAGCGGGCGTCGTCCGCATGCACAGAACCGTTGCCAAAGACGCTCAGCTGCTCCAGCGTGGACAACGCGTCGCGCATACCGCCCTTGGCATGGCGCGCCACGATAGCCAGCGCCTCATCGTCGTAATCGAAGCCCTCCTGCTCGCACACGTATGCCAGGCGACGCTCGATATCCTCGTTGCCGATGCGATGGAAATCGAAACGCTGGCAGCGCGAGAGGATGGTCTCCAGAATCTTTTGCGGGTCGGTGGTGCACAGCACAAAGATCACGTGTGCCGGCGGCTCCTCGAGCGTCTTGAGCAGCGCGTTGAACGCCGCCGTCGTGAGCATGTGGACCTCGTCGATGATATAGATCTTGTACTTGCCGCGCACCGGGGCAAAGTTGACGGAGTTGATGATTTCCTCGCGCACATTGTCCACGCCCGTGCGGGAGGCGGCATCGAGCTCGTAGACATCGGGGTGGTTACCCTCGGCAATGAGCTCGCACTCCTCGCAAGTACCGTCGGGCATGCAGCCGCTTGCACCCTCGGCGCGCGCCGCCTCGGCATTGCGGCACAGCAGCGCCTTGGCCAGAATGCGCGCCATGGTGGTCTTGCCCGTGCCGCGCGGTCCGCAGAACAGGTAGGCGTGGGACAGGCGCCCCTCGGTGATGGCGTGCTCGAGCGTCGAGACGATATGCTGCTGGCCCACCACGGAGTCAAAGGTGAGCGGGCGATACTTTCGGTACAACGATTCCATGGGTGCTCCCCCGGGTATACTGAGTCTTGTTGCCGCGGCGGCCATGCGGTCGCACGGCATACTGCATTCCATAATAACCCGTACGGCGAGCCCGCCGCGATAGGAGTCCAAAGAGCATGGCAGACGCAGAGAGCAACCTCATTCCCTCCGAAGCAGCCGACCAGGTCGAGGTCGCGCTCGAGGAGCAGGCCGCAGCCGACGACGGCATCCTGTACCTCAACGAGTACCAATACGAAAACGACCTCGTCACCGACTTCGCCCGCCTGGTCGCCTCGCCCAGGCGTCGCGGCTCGCTGTATGTCGCCGCGGCAATTGCCGCGCTCATCGGCATCGGCATGCTGGTGGCCGGCGGCAACTGGATCAAGTTTGGCGTCGTCTTGATCGTATTCGGCGCCTTTTTGGCCTGGTGGAGCAAAAACCTGCACCACACCCTCGCCCGCGACTTTATCGACGCCGTTGAGGCCGACGAGTCCATGGGTGGCCGCTATCGCCGCGTCGCCGCCAACGAGGACGGCCTGATGGTTTGGGGCACGAGCGGCAAGTCGCAGTTCTTCCCGTTTGAAAAGCTCGACCACGTGCTCGACGGCGAGCGCATCTTTGTGGCCATGTTCGCCGACCAGGGCGTGACGATCCCTAAGGACACCTTTGTCCGCGGCGATGCCGAGCAGTTCGGTCCCTTCCTTAAGGCGCGCATCAACAAAAAACTCCGCATCGAGACCAAACGCAAGAAGATGAAGGCAGAAAAGGCCGCTGCCGAAGCAAAACAGGGCGACAAGCCCCAGGAGACCAAGGGCAAGCAGCGCAAGCGGTGACGCATAATTTCTTTCGCAAATTGACAACCGCATAGCGGAACACGGCCCG
>DXMF01000010.1 GCA_019414345.1 Collinsella sp. | reverse complement strand
CGAACCTCCAGTCCGGACCGCCCCGCGGTCCAACTTTCTGTCCGCACCCCCTTCTGCCGCAAACAGGAACTATTCCACCGCAAGTTATAAAAGGGTCATGAGGAGCGCGTTTTGCCGAAGGCCTTAAGCACCGCCGTCACGGGACCAGGCTGGAAACGTCGGCGCACATCGTCGAGACGCTCGGGAATATCGATGTGCTGTGGGCAGTGGAGCGCGCATTTGCCGCACTTGACGCAATTGCTCACGAGCTTGGGCTCGCTCGTGCGCACCGCACTCGCCGTAAAGTATTGCGACAGCCCCGTAAACCAGCTGTGCGCATAGCTCGCGTTGTAGGCGGCAAAGCAGCCGGGAATGTTGATACCCTTGGGGCATGGCATGCAGTAGCCGCATCCCGTGCAGGGCACACGGTTCGATTTCTCAAACTCCATCAACACGCGCGCAATCGTGTCGAGCTGGTTGGCAGTCATCGAATTCGGCAACGCGAGGTCTGCCAGTGACGAATTCTCATCCACCTGCGCGATATCGGTCATACCCGAAAGCAGCATCGTCACCTGAGGATGATTCCACACCCACGAAAGACCCCAGGCGGCAGGAGTGCGCAAATGCGGGTCACGGGCACTATCGAGCACAGCGCGGGCCCGTGGCGGCAGCTTGCCCGCTAAACGCCCGCCCAGCAGCGGCTCCATCACAAACACCGCGAGCCCGCGCTCCGCAGCCGCCATGAGTCCTGCCGTTCCCGCTTGGTAACGCTCGCCGGCATAGTTGTACTGTATCTGGCAAAAATCCCAGTCATATGCGTCAAGCATCGTCAGGAAATCCACCGCGCTGCCGTGGTACGAAAAACCAATCTGGCGAATGCGCCCCGCCGCCTTTTGACACGCGATCCAGTCCTCAATGCCCAACGCCACCACACGTTCCCACTGGGCGGGCGAGGTAATGTTATGCATGAGGTAATAGTCGATATGGTCGGTCCGCAGGCGCCGCAGTTGCTCATCGAAGAACCGGTCGAAATCCTCCGCGCACTTGCACGAAGCATGCGGCAACTTGGTCGCCAGCAACACCCGGTCACGCAGCCCCAAGCGCTCAAGCGAGGCGCCCACGCACGCCTCGTTACCGGGATAGAGATACGCGGTGTCCAGATAATTAATCCCCTGCTCCACCGCACGGGAAATGATGGCATCGGCTGTCTTCGCATCCGGACGTCCCGGCGCACCGGGAAACCTCATGCAGCCCAGACCCAACGCCGAGATACGGTTGCCGCTTTTGGGGTCAACGCGATATTGCACGGCCCCTCCCTTCGCCATCAGCGCCCCGGCAAGGCGAAACACAATGGTCACGCAGCCGAAACATCGTGGAATCGCAATCGAGAACGTATCGTAACGCAGCAGAAATCGAGCTGTCACGGCACCGCTTTAACATCAGCAAAAAGCCCGATGAAAGGAGCCGGGCATGACCACGCGCATGTCTTTGCGGTCTGCCCTGCAGCGTAGCGTCCAGGCAAACGTTTCTTTTTTATAACAGCCGCCCCGCGCACCCACCAATCACCCTGGCAGCATACAATCCATCAGGCGCCCCTTACGCGGGCGCCTTTTACATGGGGAGATGATTCACATGCAGATCAACAAGGTCGCCTTTATCGGCAAGGGCGGCGTCGGCCTGCTCTACGGCAGCATGATCGCCCGGGCGCTCGGCAATGACGCCGTCGAATACATCATGGATGACACCCGTTTTGAGCGTCACGCGGGCGATGCGCTCACTGTCAACGGCAAGCCCTGCGATCTCACGTCCGTCCGCGCCAGCGAGGCGACGCCCGCCGATCTGGTCATCCTGACAGTCAAGACCACCGGTCTCGACCAAGCACTCAAGACTATGGAGCGCGTCGTGGGACCCAACACGCTCATCGCCTCGCTATGCAACGGCATTACGAGCGAGCAAAAGATTGCCGAACGCTTTGGCTGGGAGCATACCGTTCTTGGTATCTGCCAGGGCATGGACGCCGTGTTCCTCAACGGCGCGCTCACCTTTACCAATGCGGGCGAGATCCGCTTTGGCGCGGCGGCCGGCACGGACCCCGCGACCGTCGCCGCTATCGACGGGCTCTACACGCGCTGCGGCATCGCCCATACCGTCGAGCGCGATATTGCGCACCGCATGTGGGCCAAACTCATGCTCAACGACGGCATCAACCAGACCTGCATGGCCTACGGCGGGACCTACGGAAGCGCCACGGAGCCGGGCTCCGAGCAGCGCCGCTGTTTTGTCTCCGCCATGCGCGAGACGCTTGCGGTTGCCAACGCCGAGGGCGTTGAGCTGACCGAAGCAGACCTGACGCAAATGGTGCACCTCATCGAGGGAATCGACCCCGCCGGTATGCCCTCAATGGCTCAGGACCGCATCGCGCAGCGCAAAACAGAGGTCGAGGAGTTCGCGGGCACCGTCCGCCGCCTCGCGGCCAAGCACGATATCCAGGTTCCGCAGAACGAATGGCTCTATCAGCGCATTCGCGATATCGAGGCAAGCTGGTAACGCCAACGCGCCGCATTCAACAGCCTTAGCAGCAAAACCGCCGCAAGGAGCACTCCCCCTACGGCGGCTTTCATCTTCGTCTATGACCGGCGGTCAATCTCACAACAGCTAGCGTTGCGACTCCGGAACCTCGTCCTCATCGTCGCGACAAAGGACAACACCGGCGCTTCCCAGCAGCGTGGCCGCGATCAGCACGCCGACCACGATAGGAGCAGCCCCGCATGTCCCCTGCATGCCCGCGACGAGCGCGGCCGTGGGACCAAGGCAGCCAAGCATCAACGCGACGGCGGCAACGGTAATATCTCGAGCATTCACAAGACCACTTCCTCCAAGAGAAAGACCTTATTTCTCAAGAACCAGTGTGCTCCGCATCCATTCGCCCAGCGTACCGCCACGGTAAGGGCTCTGTTAACTCAAACGCATACATAGAACGGACGTCCTTACGTTGCCCTAAAGCTCGGTAAAGACGCCCGTCCGCCAAATATCCGTGATGCAGAAAAATTACCAACCGGTGTAGTAGTCGGTGGTTCCGGCAGCGCAGCCGGAGTCATAGACCTTGCAATCACCCTTGGAGCCCGTAAAGGTCGAGCCCTGGGCCATATCGCCCGCGGCAACAACGTAATAGCCGTCGGAATCGCGCCAAAAGCCCTCAGAATCCTGAGTCCATTCGCCCGTGCGATAGTGATAAAGCACATTGCTGCTGTAATAGGTCTCGCGGCGCCCGTTGTAGTTATTGACACCCGCAGAGCGCGTCAGGCCCGATCCGTTCGCGCAGGACGCGGCAGACGCGTAGGACGAAGTGTAACCGGCGTTGTAGTACGAAGCCTGGGCGGCCTCGGCAGCCTCCGCCTCGGCGGCAGCAGCCTCGAGCGCTTCGCGCTTGGCATCCTCAAGCGCAGTGCGCAGCTCATCGAGCTCGGTCGACTTCGCATCGACCTCCCCCATCGTCAACAGGCTGCCCGCGCCATCGATACAGCCCTGCAGCACAGCGCGCTCGTCATCGGTGGCATAGTCACCGTACATGTTCATGATGATCTGAGCGCGCATCTCCAGGGAATCGCGCTTGGCCTCCATCGAGGCGTTCCACTCCTGCATGGAACCATAACCATCGCCGCGATAGTCAACGGGCTGCACCAGCGTCGTCTCGGACGGCGTAGATCCAACCGTATCGGACAGTGTTGCGGCGTGGGCATCAGTTGCACCGGCGCCCGCCAAAAGTGCCACGGTCAGAGCGGCGGAAAGGGCGGCGGCTTTCGGTTTTCGTGAATCAATCCTCATGTAGCTGGAAACCTCCGTAGTGCGTTTTTGCTGCGTTTGAGCTGCGTGTGATTCGATCGCGCTGCATAGTACCCCGAGCAAATCGCGACCTGCGGTTTTACTTAAAAGGCGCACGTCAATTGCGTAAAACTCACATCCTCTCAACAGGAGTTTTCCACAACTCGAATGCATAAAGCGTGTCAAAAACCCTGTGTTTGCGCCCTCTCTATGCAAAAAAGGCGCCTGTGCAACCATTGTTCGCACAGGCGCCTTGAGCAGGCATTTTATACAGTTATACCTATCGAGTCGCAAGGGGTCCTTGCACAAGTCGCCTTACTCGTCCAGCGCGGCGAAGGCCTGCTTCAGATCCCAAATGATATCCTCGGCATTCTCGGTACCGATGGAAAGACGGATCGTGGAGGACGTGATGTTCTGCTCGGCGAGCTCCTCGGCAGACAGCTGGGAGTGCGTGGTGGTAGCCGGGTGCACGACGAGCGACTTGACGTCGGCCACGTTGGCGAGCAGCGAGAACACCTGCAGATGATCAATGAACTTCCAAGCTGCCTCCTGGCCACCCTTAATCTCAAAGGTAAAGATCGAGGCACCGCCGTTGGGGAAGTACTTCTGATAGAGCTCGTGATCGGGGTGCTCAGGCAGGCTCGGGTGATTCACCTTGGCAACATGGCTGTCACCAGCCAGGAACTCAACGACCTTCTTGGTGTTCTCGACATGACGGTCAACGCGCAGCGACAGAGTCTCGGTGCCCTGGAGCAGGACCCAGGCGTTGAACGGGCTGATGCAGGCGCCCTCGTCACGCAGCAGGATGGCGCGGACATAGGTTGCGAAGGCGGCGGGACCGGCAGCCTCGGCAAACGAGACGCCATGGTAGGAGGGGTTGGGCTCGGCGATCTGCTCATACTTGCCGCTCGCCTTCCAATCGAAGTTACCGCCGTCGACGATCACACCGCCCAGCGAGGTGCCGTGGCCGCCGATAAACTTGGTTGCGGAGTGGACGACGATGTTGGCACCATGCTCCAGCGGACGGAACAGATACGGGGTGCCGAAGGTGTTGTCGACGACAACCGGTAAACCGTGCTTCTTAGCGATCTCGGAGATGGCGTCGATATTGGGGATGTCAGAATTGGGGTTGCCGAGCGTCTCGAGGTAGATGACCGTGGTGTTGTCCTTGATGGCGCCCTCGACCTCGTCCAGGTTGTGGGCATCGACGAAGGTGGTCTCGACGCCAAACTGGGAGAGCGTATGCTCCAGCAGGTTGTAGGAGCCACCGTAGATGGTCTTCTGGGCAACCACGTGGTCACCGGCCTGGGCAAGAGCCTGCAGGGTATAGGTGATGGCAGCAGCACCGGAGGCGACGGCGAGACCTGCCACGCCACCCTCGAGTGCGGCGATACGGCCCTCGAAGACGCCCTGGGTGGAGTTGGTCAGACGGCCGTAGATGTTACCAACATCGGCAAGGCCAAAGCGGTCGGCGGCGTGCTGGGAGTTGCGGAACACATAGCTCGTGGTCTGGTAGATAGGCACGGCGCGGGAGTCGGATGCGGGATCGGCGCTCTCCTGGCCAACGTGAAGCTGCAGGGTATCGAAACCAAAGGTGTGCTCGGGGTTGTTGATGAACTGGCTCATGATGATCTCCTTGATCGAACAAAAGTAAACAAATTAGAGAGAAGTAAGTCGCTGTCTCCTGATCACGCCAACGGGCGCAAACAGGAGCCCGGCATTCGTCTTGGTAAGCAATTCATATGCGGGCCTCCTTTCGCATCCCGGTTCCGTGGTCGGTTTAATTACCTACCGCCTTTGTGTGTTTTGAATAGTACGAGCATTGTTTCGCTCGGTCAATCACTTAAAAGCGCTAACCTGTTATCGGTTTTATAGATAGCAATCGAAAGGATGGCGTCGATGACCCTTCAGCAGCTTCGTTTTCTGATTGCCGTGGCAGAGTCCGGCTCAATCAACGCCGCAGCTCAGCGCCTCTATACCGCTCAGTCCAACATCTCAAACGCCGTCAAAAGCCTGGAACAGGAACTCCATCTGGAGATCTTTACGCGCTCCAGCCGCGGCGTCACGCTCACCAACGACGGCACCGAGCTTTTGGGCTATGCGCGTCAAGTCGTAGAGCAGGCCGATATGCTCGAGGCGCGCTACGAGGACGGCGGCACCCCGCAAGCCCGCCTCGCCATTTCCGCCCAGCACTACGCCTTTTCGGTCGAGGCCTTTGTCAACGTGGTCGAGCGCTGCCGCGACAGCAAGTTCGAGTTCATCATGCGCGAGACCACCACATCGCAGATCATCGATGACGTCCGCGCGTTTCGCAGCGATATCGGCATTCTGTATCTGGATGACTTTAACGCCCGCGTTCTGCAGAAGGCCTTCGCCGATGCCCGCGCAAGCTTCCATCCCCTCTTCGACGCAACGGTCCACGTCTTCGTTAGCGAGCGCCACCCGCTCGCACGCCGCCCTCAGCTGTCCCTTGCCGACCTTACACCCTATACGCGCTACAGCTTTGAGCAAGGCACCTCGAACTCCTTCTATTACGCCGAGGAGCCGTTTAGCTACATCCCCTGCGATCGCAACATTCGAGTCTCTGACCGCGGCACGCTCACCAACCTGCTGATCACCTCGAACGGCTACACGCTCTCCACCGGCGTGCTCTCAAACGAAATGCAATGGGGCATGGCATCGATTCCACTGGCAGATGCCCCGACGATGCACGTAGGCTATATCATGCACGATGAACGCAAGCCCTCTCCCCTGTTGCAGCAATACCTCGACGAGCTCGACCGCATCATCCAAGAAAACCAGCCATCTGAGGACAGGGTAGATATGGTAGATTGCTAGCCCTCGGCGAACGCGGCGCTACAATGGTCACTCACACGAAACGTACCCAACGAAAGGAACCATGTGAAGGTCATCATCTACACCGACGGCTCGGCCCGATCAAATCCGGGACGCGGCGGCTACGGCGCCGTGCTCAAATACACCAACCCCGCCGGCAAGACCTTCACCTCCGAGCTTTCGCGCGGCTACGCCAAGACCACCAACAACCGCATGGAGCTCATGGCGGTCATCGTGGCGCTCGAGGCGCTTAACCGCCCCTGCGAGGTCGAGGTCCATTCCGATTCGCAGTACGTCGTCAACGCTTTCAATAAACACTGGATCGACGGCTGGAAAAAGCGCGGGTGGAAAACTGCCAACAAGCAGCCCGTCAAGAACCGCGACCTGTGGGAGCGCCTGCTTGCCGCCAAAAGCAAGCACAAGGTGGAGTTCATCTGGGTTAAGGGACATGCCGGCCACGAGCTCAACGAGCGCTGCGATGAGCTCGCCACCACGGCAGCCGACGGCAGCAACCTCGATATCGACACCGGCTTTAACGAGAGCGACCTGTAACGGCGTTTTCGCACGCTTTTGTGTCCTCCCGCGCTACACTCGTCCTGTAGGCCAAACAACGCAAGGGGGACACATGCTGCGTATCGCAACCATCGGCACGTCCATGATCACCGACGACTTTATTCAGGTCGTCAATGCCAACGACCAGGCCGTATTCGTAGGCACGCTCTCGCGCAATGCCGAGCGCGGCGCCGCCTTTACTGCCGAGCACGGCGGCGAGCGAAACTTTACGTCACTCGATGAGCTTGCGGCAGCCGCCGGCGTCGATGCCGTCTACATCGGCAGCCCCAATGCGCTCCATTACGAGCAGGCGCTCGCCTGCATCGCCGGTGGCAAGCACGTCATCGTCGAGAAACCCTTCTGCGCCACCGAAGCACAGGCGCTGGAAGTCTTCCGCGCTGCCGAGGCAGCAGGTGTCGTGGCCCTCGAGGCCATGCGTCCCCTCCACGATCCCGCCTTCCACGCCATCGAGGACGCCCTGGGCGAGATCGCCCCCATCCGCCGCGCCTCATTGCGCTTTGGCAAGTATTCCTCGCGCTACAACGAGATTCTCGCAGGACGCGCCACCAATATCTTCGACTGCAATATGGCATCGGGTTCCCTCATGGACATTGGCGTCTACACCGTCGAGCCCATGGTCGAGATTTTCGGCATGCCCTCCGGCCTTACGAGCATGACTACTCTGCTCGACCCCACCACGCGACAGCTCACGCACGGCCCCATCGACGGCTGCGGTTCCATCCTCGCCAGCTACGGCGGTGGCCGCATCTCCGTCGAGCTCGCGCACTCCAAAATTACGAATGACCTGCTGCCCTCGCAGATAGAAGGCGAGCGTGGCACTATCCAGATCGACCATCTGTCCACGCCCCGCAACGTCCGCATCGACTATCGCGGCGACGTCGTACGCGGCTCGGCGACCGAGGCACCGCGCGAACAGGACGAGAACGGCCGCGTGCTCGACCTGCCCAAATCGAGCAACACTATGGAATACGAACTCACAGACTTTATCACCGCCATCGGCGGCATCGATAACGTTAAGGAAGAGATTTGGGAGACCCCGGCAGGACGCCACGAGCTTGGCCACTACCGCGATGTCACGCTCGTCTCACTGCGTATCATGGATGCCGTGCGCCGGCAGGCCGGCATTACCTTCCCGGCCGACGCAGGCAAGCAGGCATAGCGATGGGCCTCTTCGATACGTTCTTCTCCAGCGTCACCGGCGGCAGTCGAGAGCCTCAAAAACCATCAAACGTCGAGCTCGAGCTGCGCCGCAGGCTTACCGTACTCGCAAGCGACGAGGCCACTCAAGACACTCCCCTGCGCTATTTCCTGCGCTGGGCGGGGCAAGTCCAAGGCGTTGGTTTTCGCTTTACCAACACCAACCTCGCACAGGCACGCGCACTCACCGGCTGGGTGCGTAACATGGAAGACGGCTCAGTCGAGATGGAGATACAGGGAGCTCCGGCAAACGTCCTATCTCATCTCGAGGCGCTTCATGCCTCCTATGAGCGCATGGGAACGCGTTTTCGCCTCGTAGACGCCCAGGCCCGAGCCCCACTTGCCAATGAAGACGGTTTCAGTCCTCATTATTAGTATTGTGTGCTAAATACGGTATCATTTACCTACGACCGTTAATAGAAAAGAGGCGAGGCGCATGGCGGTGCAAAGAAGGAATACCAGGCAGCGAAAGCTGGTTCTTGACGCCGTGCGCCAAAGCTATAACCATCCCACCGCCGACGAAATCTACAACGTCGTGCGCGCGCAGGATGACAAAATCAGCCGCGGTACGGTCTACCGCAATCTCAATCTCTTGGCCGACGCAGGCGAAATCCTCTCCATCAAGACGCCGGGCGGCAGCCGCTTCGATCGCACGATCGAGCCGCATGCGCATATCATCTGCACCTCGTGCAGTCGCGTCATCGACGTACCGCTCCCCTTCGATGCCCAGCTCGACGCCAAGGCGTCCGAGCAAATCGGCTGGCACGTCACGTCGCACTACACCATCTTCAAGGGTCTCTGCCCCGACTGTAGGTAGATTTCTAGGTATGTCGCGAAAACCTACTCGGCGAGCAGACGGCGCAGTTCTTCTTCGACCGTGCGCACGTAACGGACGCGGTCGTTGATGTCGCGCATGGTGGGGTTGCAGCTCTCCATCAGATAGGGATGGCCCACGACGTTGAGCATATCGCGATCGTTCTCATTGTCGCCAAACGCCATCATCTCATCGGGCGAAATACCCAGGGCACGACCGTAATCGGCAAGCGCGGAACCCTTACCCGAATCAAAGCCGATAAAGTCCGTCCATTCGGTTCCCGACGTCATCACATCAACCCGATCGCTAAAGCGACGCACAAAATACTCCAGCGCCGCCGGCTGCTCTGTCTCAGGCGTTTGAAACGCAATCTTAATGACATCCTCGTCAATGTCCTCGGGGCGGTCGACCACCGCCACATCGCAGTGGACCTCATAGCGCAAATGGTCGACGAACGCATCGTTGCCGCTCATGGTGTAGAGGTGTCCCTCACACGAAAGGGTCACGTCGGCATGGGGATACGCAACCACGGCATTCGCGATATCCATAGCAAGGCTACGCTCCATGGAGCGCTTGACAACGGCACGCCCCTCGCTCATCACCAGGGCTCCGTTCTCGCATACATAGGCGAGCTCATCGGCCACCGGGGTAAACAGATAGCGCAAGCTCGCATATTGACGACCGCTCGCCGGCATAAACACGATACCGCGACGATGCAGCTCATCGATAAGCTCAAAGACCTCGGAACGCGGCTCGCGCTCCCCCGGATGCAGCAACGTGCCGTCCAAATCGCAGGCAATCAGCTTGATTCCCTCAAGACCCATATGTTCCCCCAAAGCCTCCTATCAACAGCAAGACGGACCTTGATTGGTCGCCCCTCAAAGCCCGTCTTGCGCATATGCGTGCTTAGCCGCGCGCCTTCTTTACGATCGTAAAGTCTGGAGCCATACTCACAACGGCATCCGCCGCACTCGACGCAAAGCGCCGGTCCGAATCGAGTTCACGGGTAACCGTCGAGAGCCGAACGCCCTCGACGCCCCGGAGCATGCGGCCCAAAACAGGCTGCACCGGCGTATACATGCGCACGGTATGCTCGTCCGAATCGCCTCGAAAAAGCGGCGCATGCATATTGCCGATCTCCCAGCACGCATGCGCGAGCGCAATCGGGTCCAAGCGGTCAACTTCGACCAAATAAACCTCGGCGCTGCGCAGGCGCACAGCAACCGCCACGGGCACCACGCCCGAACGGTCGACGGCGAGCACGTCGCCGTCGACAAAACGACCGCCGTCGGCAGTATCCAGCCGAACATCGACCGTGCGCCCCAGCTCCGTCACGCCCACAAACGCGTATACATCAGCCTGGTCCCAATCGAGCAGCAGCTCGTCAACTTCAAAGACGCCGCCCAGCTTCCGGCGAAGCAGGAGTTCATAGGACGGATCGTTGAGATTTCCCAAGCATGTCGTCGAAACCAAGCGCTCAGGCATGCTCTAACCCTCGACCTCGACGAGCTCGATATCAAAGTTGAGGTCCTTGCCGGCCAGCTCGTGGTTGGCGTCGAGCGTCACGGCCTCGGGCGTCACGTCAATGACGACGGCGGGGACAGGCATGCCGCTCGGCGTGGACAGGAAGAGCTTCATGCCCTTCTCGATCTGCTCGATGTTGGGAACCTGCTCGGCCGGGAAGGTCAGAACCATCTCGGGATTGTGCTCGCCATAGGCATCGGCAGCAGGAATGTGCACGGTCTTCTTCTCGCCCACCTGCATATCGACAACAGCGGCGTCGAAGCCCTTGATCATCTGACCGGCGCCGCAGGTGAACTCCAGCGGCTCGCCGCGATCGTAGGAGCTATCGAACTGCGTGCCGTCGTCGAGCGTGCCGCGATAATGGGTCTTGACCTTCTTGCCCTGGTTGGACATGGTAACCTCCGTGATAAGGGCGGCGCACAACGCGGGCCGCCGTGAACATATGGCGCTAACTATACCCTAGTCATACAATTCAATGACAGTTTGCAAAGAAACGCTGCAACCGGAGGAACCATGGCATATCCCGTATTTGACCTACACTGCGACACCGCCGACCGCATCGGCTGGGCCACGCTCGATCTCGACCTGCGCTTTACCGCCGGCACCGACGGCTATTTCCCCGGCGACGAAACGCATCCGCAAGATTTCGACCTCATCGAGGGTAACGCCTGTGCCATCTCGCTCGCAAAGATCGGCAACACGCCGTGGGCACAGTGCTTCGCCACGTTTGTCCCCGACGAGATTCCCACCGCCCACGCCGCGCGCTTCCAGGCGCAGATCATGGCGCATATGAGCGGCCAGGCAATGCTCAACCACGACCGTATGGTCAACGTGCGCAGCGCCGCAGACATTCGCCCCGCGCTCAAGGACGGCAAGGTCGCTTGCATCCACACCATCGAAAACGCCACGTTCTTTGCCGAGGACCCCGCGCTGATCGAAGTGCTCAAGAGCTTAGGCGTGCTTATGTCGTCACTCAGCTGGAATGCGCAGGGGCCGCTCGCGAGCGGCCACGACACCCACGCCGGCCTCACCGGCGCCGGCATCGAGGCACTTACGCAGATGGAGCACGCCGGCATGGTACTCGACGTCTCCCACCTCAACGATGAGTGCTTTGACGAGGTTGTCGCCCACGCCACGCGTCCCTTCGTCGCCAGCCACTCCAACTCCCGTGCGGTTTGCGGCGTCAAACGCAACCTTACCGACGACCAGTTCCGCACCATTCGCGACATGGGCGGTATCGTCGGCCTCAACTACTGCAGCGAGTTCCTTTCCAACGACGCAACCGACAAGACCGCCGCAGACGTCACCTTCGACCAGCTAGCGGCACATATCGAGCACTGGCTCGACCTGGGCGGCGAGGATGTCATCGCGCTCGGCGGCGACTGGGACGGTGCCACGGTGCCCGCCTTCCTCTCCGATGCCAGCAAGATGCCCGAGTTCCAGAACATGCTCTCCAAGCACTTTGGCAAGACCGTGATGCAGAAGCTCTGCAGCGATAATGCCCTTGCCTTCTTCGAGCGTTATTAATTTCACATCCCCTGAGCGGGCCGCATGCCGAACGGTCGACATGCGGCCCGTCCCCAATCTGAAGGACCGCTTTTGACGCAGCAATTTACGATTACCGTATCCCGACCGGATGGCACATCCATCCCCGTCGTCGTTACCAAAAAGCGCGTCAAGAACTTCAACCTACGCGTCACATCGAGCGGTGAGGTCCACACCAGTGCACCGCTCGACGCCAGCCGCGAGCGTATCGAAGCGTTTGTGAAGCGCAACAGCGCCTGGATTATCAGTCGACTTGCCCAGCGCGAGCAACGTCAGGCGACGGCACGAGAGCCGCTCAGCCCCTCGTCCATCATTGCACTTTGGGGCAAGCCCATCACGGTACAAGATGCGCTCGATCGCAACTTTGCATCACCCGCACCGCGGCCCAAGCAGGCCACCTTCGCAAGTTTTATGGGTGCCGACAAATCGAACGAACGCCCACAGGCCAAGCGGCGCGCAACCCTCGACGGCCTGACGTCCGATGAGCTCCAGACCCGCATCGACCAGCTCTATGCATCCGAGGTCACCACGGCGCTGCGCGATATGGCGCGCGCGTACGAAATCGCAATGGGTGTCGCCGTTTCCCGCGTTTCCGTACGTAGCATGAAAACGCGCTGGGGCTCATGCACGCCCAAAACCGGCACCATTCGCATTGCACGCGAACTTGCCGCCTACCCCGTCGAGTGCCTTGACATGGTTGTCGCCCACGAGCTCGTCCATTTGCTCGAGCCAAGCCACAATCAGCGGTTTCACGCCCTGCTCGACACGTACTGTCCCAACAATAGAGCTCTGTCGCAGCGGCTCAAGCAGCCGCCCCTCAACAAGCTCTAGCGTCGACTAGCGCACGCGCTCGATCTCGACACCGCAGCTTGCCAGGGGAAGACCGACGGGCGCCCAAGGCTTATCGAGCTTAACGTGCACGCCAAGCAGCAGGGGGTAACGACGCAGCAGCATCTGGGCCACACCCTCGGCTGCAGCCTCGATGAGCTTAAACGTATGCTCGCGCAGATAGCCATCGACATCGTGGCATACCGAGCCGTAGTCAATCGAGGCGTCCAGGTTATCGTGCTCCCCCGCTGCACGCAGGTCGGCATAGAGCACCAGGGACACGATGAACTTCTGGCCCAGCGCGTTCTCTTCGGGATATACGCCGTGGTTAGCAAAAACCTCAAGACCTTCAACGGTGATGCGGTCGGCATGGCGCAGATCGTCATAGCTCACGTGGGGTACCGCCGTTGCGGTGGATATTTCGCCCCTTCCACGGCGGGCGAGCTCGGCGCCTTCAGTCTTGGTTGCATTCTCGGGCAGTTTCTTGTTGCTCATCGCGATCGTCTCCTTCGTTTAGAACCCCGACCGCGCAAACTAACTACACGCGAATCGACAGGTTCTTTTTATCCTCGCTCCAGTTGCAAGCATTGCGCGCGGGACATGCAAAGCAGGCGCGCGACGCTTTGTCGGCTGCATAGAGCAGACGCTCAAGCGGTTGGCTGTTCACACGCAGCTTTCGATGGCCCAGAATGGCCGTCTTAATGGCTGCGGCATCGGCCGGCTCAAACGCCACATCATCGGGCATGCCGCCGAGAATCGCATCAGCGACGCGTTCGCTTGCAACATCATGGGATATACCCGATTCATACTGTTCATCTTTGCCGATATCGTGAAGAAGTGCCGTGGCGTAGATGACCTCGCGGTCAAATTCGAGCTGTTCCTCGAGATTCTTGATCCACATAATGCGAGCGACATCGAGCAGATGGTCAATACCGTGGCGGCAGAAGATGCGCCCCGATTCCAACTGCGCAATGTTGCCCAGGTGCCGCCGAAACAGCCCGTTGGCACAAATGTAATCAATGCGAGGCATGGCATCAAAGGGGGCCAGGCCCGAAGCCATGAAGCCGCGACGCGGCGTCCCCTCATCGGTCTTCGATGTAAAGTCGTTGACGACCCTCATGCTAACGGCCCAGCATCCTAAAGAACCGCTCCTCGAGCGACGGATCGGTCTCAAAGACGCCGCGGCGAGCGAGCGTCACGGTCTTGGTGCCAGGCTTTTGCACGCCGCGCATGGTCATGCACATATGCTCAGCCTCCATGAGCACAATCGCTCCCTGGGGAGCGAGATACTCCATGAGGGCATCGGCAACCTGTGCGCACAGCTGCTCCTGCAGCTGCAGACGACGGGCGTAGACCTCAACCGTGCGGGCAAGCTTAGAGAGCCCTGCGACACGGCCGTTGGGGATATAACCAATGGCGGCCTTGCCATAAAACGGCAGCAGATGATGCTCGCACAGCGAGTAAAACGTGATGTCGCGCTCGATAACCAAATCGTTCGAAGCGACGGCAAAGGTTTTGGACAGGTGCTCCTCGGCACTCTGGTCCATACCGCCGGCGATCTCACCATACATACGGGCAACGCGCGCCGGGGTCTCCAGCAGGCCCTCACGAGTTGGGTCCTCGCCTATGCCCTCAAGCAACAGCTTAATGGCGGCCTCGACTTTTTCCTGATCGATCATCTGGGCCTCACTTTTCCGATTTTGCGTTCGCGCTATGGTACCACGCCCTTTGGCATCGGCCACAAGCTACATAGTATGGGTCGAATAGACTGGATCGTCCCGCCAAAGTTCAACCGCATCACAAAGCGCAACACCCTCGCGCTCAGCACGGTCGCGCGTAGCGTTCATATCGATCACACGCTGGTTACTCGAGCCCCTAAAACGCAATGAGATATCGTACAGCTCCTGAACAAACGGGCCATCCACCAACATATCGAGGCAGGCAAGGATACGGTCCGTCGCCTCGGTATGGTGACGACCACCCGGCATAAGCTCCTCGAGCACGTCGCCGGTAAAACACCAAATGGTCTTTCCTGACCCCGCGGGATAGGCCGCACGCACGCGTTCGATAAAGTCAACGAGCCCCGTCTGATTCTCGGGCTCCATAGGCTCGCCACCCAGAATCGTCAGGCCATCGATAAAGGGATGATCGAGACTCTCGATAATCTTGTCCTCGACGGCACGATCGAACGGCTCACCCGCAGCAAAGTCCCACGCGACAGAGTTAAAGCAATTCTTGCACCCACGACGGCACCCGCTCACAAACAGAGAAGTACGAACGCCTTCCCCATCAGCAATGTCGAAATACTTGATGTTCGCGTAGTTCATAAGTAACTCTCCCGGGAGGCCGGGACATATCATCCCGTCCTCAAACATTCTCGGCCTTCGGCCTGCGAAACTGCGGGCGGGACGATATGTCCCGGCCTCATGCAAAGGGTAACTCAATGAACGAAGCGAACATCGAGTATAGGGTTCGAGGTCCAATAAAAACTTTGTTGCAGCCCAACCGTCATCGCAAGCAAAACGTTGTTGCAAGTCAACTCATTTCCGCTAAGAACTTCGAGAAGTGAGCAGACCGCATGCTGCATCTCAACTACGTCAACTTGGCTGAACCGAGAGGGCCGCTTGGGCTTTTGCTCGATATGAGTTCCGCACGCAAAGAAGGCCACTTAATGTGGCCTTCGTCTTGCGCAGGACTGTCCGAAATAGCGAGCAAATGCCCAAGCGGCCCTCTCGGTTCAGCCCCGGAGCGGTATTAGAGATGCAGCACGCGGTCGCGGATCTCCTCGGTTCGACCCTGGTTCCAGAATTGGGTACCGATGTAGCCGCACGTACGACGGGCGACGTTCATCTTCTCCTGATCGCGGTTGCCGCAGTTGGGGCACTCCCACACCAGCTTGCCGTCATCCTCGACAATCTTGATCTCACCGTCGTAGCCGCACACCTGGCAGTAGTCGCTCTTGGTGTTGAGCTCGGCGTACATGATGTTGTCGTAGATGTACTGCATCACGCGAATGACAGCCTTGAGGTTGTCCTGCATGTTGGGAACCTCGACGTAGGAGATGGCACCGCCCGGCGAAAGCTGCTGGAACATACCCTCGAACTTGAGCTTATCGAAAGCATCAATCTCCTCAGACACATGGACGTGGTAGCTGTTGGTGATGTAGCCCTTGTCCGTCACGCCCGGGATGATGCCAAAACGACGCTGCAGGCACTTGGCGAACTTGTAGGTCGTCGACTCAAGCGGGGTACCGTACAGCGAGAAGTCAATATCGCTTTCGGCCTTCCACTCGGCGCACTTGTCGTTCATGCGTTGCATGACGGCCATGGCAAAGGGCGTGCCCTCCTTCTCGGTGTGGCTGTGGCCCGTCATATACTTGACGCACTCATACAGGCCGGCATAACCCAGACTAATGGTGGAGTAACCGCCCACGAGCAGCTTGTCGATCGTCTCGCCCTTCTTCAGACGGGCGAGGGCACCGTACTGCCAAAGAATCGGTGCGGCATCCGAAAGCGTACCCATCAGACGCTCATGACGGCACAGCAGGGCGCGGTGGCACAGCTCAAGGCGCTCGTCGAAGATCTTCCAGAACTTGTCCATATCCTGGTGCGAGCTCAGCGCGACATCGGGCAGGTTGATGGTCACGACGCCCTGGTTAAAGCGACCATAGTACTTGGGCTTGTTCGGGTCGTAGTTCAGCGCGTTGGCAACGTTGTTAAAGCCGTTGCCCGAGCGGTCGGGCGTCAAGAAGCTGCGGCAGCCCATGCAGGTATAGCAGTCGCCGTTACCCGCGGTCTCGCCCTTCGACAGCTTGAGCTCGCGCATCTTTTTCTCGGAGATGTAATCGGGCACCATGCGCTTGGCAGTGCACTTGGCAGCCAGCTGGGTCAGGTAGAAGTACGGGGAATCCTCGTGAACGTTATCGTCCTCGAGTACATAGATAAGCTTGGGGAATGCCGGGGTGATCCATACGCCGGCCTCGTTCTTAACGCCCTCGTAGCGCTGGCGAAGCGTCTCCTCCACGATCATGGCAAGGTCGTGCTTCTCCTGAGGCGTACGGGCCTCGTTAAGATACATAAAGACCGTCACGAACGGCGCCTGGCCATTGGTGGTCATAAGGGTCACGACCTGATACTGAATCGTCTGGACGCCGCGACGGATCTCGTCACGCAGACGGTCCTCAACGACCTCACGGACCTTCTCGGCAGACGCAGAGACACCGAGCTCCTCGAGCTCGCGAGCGACCTCGCCGCGAATCTTTTGACGGCTCACCTCGACGAACGGGGCAAGATGGGTCAGCGAAATCGACTGGCCTCCGTACTGGGAGGAAGCAACCTGGGCGATGATCTGCGTCGCGATGTTGCAGGCGGTCGAGAAGCTGTGCGGCTTCTCGATCAGCGTACCCGAGATAACAGTGCCGTTCTGGAGCATGTCCTCCAGGTTCACCAGATCGCAGTTGTGCATGTGCTGGGCAAAGTAATCCGAATCGTGGAAATGGATCAGGCCCTCATTATGGGCATCCACGATCTCTTGAGGCAGCAGCACACGCTGAGTCAGGTCCTTGGAGATCTCGCCGGCCATGTAGTCACGCTGAACGGAATTGACGGTCGGGTTCTTGTTGGAGTTCTCCTGCTTGACCTCTTCGTTATTGCACTCGATCAGCGACAGGATCTTGTCATCGGTCGTGTTCTTCTGGCGCTTCAGGCTCTGAACATAGCGATAGATGATGTAGTGGCGGGCAACCTCGTAGCAGTCGAGACGCATGATCTCGTCCTCGACCAAATCCTGAATCTCCTCGACCGAAACAGTGTGGCCCGCGTTCTCGCATGCCTCGGCGACGTTTTGCGCCGCGTAAACCACCTGGCGGTCGGTAAGACGAGAGCTCTCCTCGACCTCCAAGTTTGCGGCACGGATGGCATTGACGATCTTATCGATGTCAAAGACAACCTCGGTGCCGCTGCGCTTGATGATCTTCATCCTCTTGCCTCTTTCGCATCGTAGCCTCATCGCGCTTCAGAGCCAAACGATACCCGGCAGGGCTTGCCCCTGTCTTGCGGCGCCGTCGCGCAATCTGTGTTCTCGATAAACCATAAGTCCTCATGCGGACAATCCTCGCGGCCGATCAAGCGGCTCAAAGACGTGTCCAAATGGGGCGAATAAGGTTCTCGTTCTCTGTCCGCCATCTATCATACGACAAAGAGGCATCTATATCCTGTATTCTTTTTTTAGGTCAAACACAACATATAGTGTTTCAGCAGGTCAAAGCAATTAGTCATTTTGCAGACGCATTAATTATGAGGGGTTCTTGGCAAGTCGGTAAAACGTTACCAACACGGCTACCTGCATGGCAGTTATAAAACCCCCTTAGTCAAGCCGCTGACAAATCCTACCAAAACCAAGCCGCTCACGCCAAAAGATTCCAAAAGATTGTGCTTGACCAACATGTTGCGGTCACGATCGGCCAGGACGTATGCAATCTGCCGGCACCTCTACGGGATGCGAAGACCATCGCGTACAGACCTTGGATCAATATTTGGTGGCTTATTTGCCGGCATGTTTGGTGGCATAAAACAAAACAGCCCAGAGACATAGCCTCTGAGCTGCGAACATTTGGTGGGCGTTAGAAGATTTGAACTTCTGACCTCTTCCGTGTCAGGGAAGCGCTCTCCCCCTGAGCTAAACGCCCAAATGGAGCGGACAACGGGGCTCGAACCCGCGACCCCAACCTTGGCAAGGTTGTGCTCTACCAACTGAGCCATGTCCGCCTGCGAGGATTTAATATACGGGATGATCCACCCAAATGCAAGAACTTTTTTTGAAAAGTTTTGCGACGCCCTCGCGAACCTCGCAAAGACATCAGCCACCACGGAAGGCGCAGGCAAACGCAAACTCGCCGTAAGAGGCCCCTACATCTCACCGAGCATAATCCAGGCAGAGCTGTCCTGCGCGAGCCTGCCGTCTGCAAGCGGTGATGAGGTGAGCAGGACCCTGCCCGCCGGCAGCTCCACGGGTGCTGCGCCAAAGTTCGTCACACACGCCCAGCCGTTGTCGCGGCTATAGGCGATGACGCCGCCCTCAGCGCCCTCGGCACCATCCGCAAGGCCGGTGCGCCCGTCAAGATCGAGCCACGCAAGATCGTTGGCGCACCCGCGCAGCTTGCGCCGCAGCCAGAGGGCGTCACGATAGAGCGCAAGCATCGATGTCGGGTCCGCTTCTTCCCTATCGGCAGCATAATCGGAAAACCATGCAGGCTGCGGCAGATGGGGCGCCGCATCGGCGTCTGCCGGCGAAAACCCAAACGATCCGCCATGCGCGGGATCGTCCGCCGCCACCCACGGCAGGGGCACACGACAGCCGTCGCGCCCCTTCTCACTCTTCGGTCCGTGCGTATTGGTCGCAGTAGGGTCTTCGAGTGCAGCCCACGGGATATCAGCCACCTCAAAAAGGCCGAGCTCCTCACCCTGATACACGTATGCCGAGCCCGGAAGCGCCAGCTCAAGCAAAAGGGCCGCCCGCGCGCGGCGCTCGCCGAGTTCACGGTCCTCGTCATAAGACGACCCGTCGCGTAAGAGCCAGTCGAGCGCAATCTGGTGGTAGCGCGTCGCCTTGATTTGCGGCAGGGCATAGCGTGTCGCCACGCGCGGCACGTCGTGGTTGGAGAGTACCCAGGTCGAGGCGGAATCGGATTCGACGGCTGCCTTCAAGCCCTTCTCGATTGCAGTGTGCATGTCATCATAGGTCCAAGTGGCCTTGGCAAACTCAAAGTTGAATGTCTGGCCAAGCTCGCTGGGACGCGCGTAGAGATACTGGCGCTCGGGCAGCACCCACGCCTCGGCAACGGCACTGCGCGGCGGATTATAGCGGTCGAACACGCGGCGCCACTCGCGATAGATCTCGTGGACCTCATTGCGGTCCCACAGCGGATGGGTGCCGTCGTCAACCATGTCATCGCCCTCGGCGAGATGCCACCGGTCGAGGTCATCGCGGTCGAGATCCTTGGCGAGACCCTGCGCCACATCAATGCGAAAGCCGTCGACGCCTCGATCGCTCCAAAACGCCAGGACGTCGCAAAAGAGCGCATGAACCTCGGGGCATGACCAGTCAAAGTCCGGTTGCTCGGGCGTAAACATGTGCAGATACCACTGACCGTCCGCAACACGCGTCCATGCGGGGCCGCCAAAGTTGGCATTCCAATTGGTGGGAGGCAGCTCGCCATGCTCGCCGCGACCATCGCGGAAGATATAACGGGCGCGCTCGGGCGATCCGGGGCCGGCGGCAAGAGCGGCTTTGAACCAGGGGTGCTGGTTGGATGAATGGTTGGGCACGATGTCGACGATGACCTTGATGCCGCGCGCGTGAGCCGCAGCGATCATGTCATCGAAGTCGTCAAGCGAGCCGAGACGCGGGTCGACATCGCAGTAGTCCGCCACATCATAGCCGCCATCGACAAGAGGCGATGGGTAAAACGGGCTCAGCCAGATGGCCTCGATACCCAGCCGCTCAAGATAGTCCATCTGCTGGGTAATGCCCGCGATATCGCCCAGACCCGAACCAGCCGAATCCTTAAACGAGCGCGGGTAGATCTGATAGATCGCGGCATCGGACATCCATGAGCGCGAAGAAGACTTTTCTGTAGCCATGGGGCGTATCTCCCTTGCAACGAGGTTATGCGAGATGCCCACGATGATACGCCCAAAGCGGACATTCGCGGCAAACAACGCCACAGCCACGACCCAAAACGCTCGCCCCCCTCTCGGGTTCGAGCCTAGGAGATAGGTACAAAAAAAGCCCGGCTACCGTAGTAGTCGGGCTGTTACGTTTGGAGCGGACAACGGGGCTCGAACCCGCGACCCCAACCTTGGCAAGGTTGTGCTCTACCAACTGAGCCATGTCCGCATATGTAAAAACAAAACGGGCGCCGGAGCGCCCGGATGTTGCCTGGAGGCGAAGCCCGGATTCGAACCGGGGGTAAAGGCTTTGCAGGCCTCTGCCTTACCACTTGGCCACTTCGCCGAAAAAGGACCGCCTAAACGGTCCGGAAATGCAATGGAGCGGACAACGGGGCTCGAACCCGCGACCCCAACCTTGGCAAGGTTGTGCTCTACCAACTGAGCCATGTCCGCTTGCGGGTTATTAATTTACGCGAGTTGTCCAAAAGACGCAAGTACTTTTTTCAAAAAACTTGTCTGCCGCATGTTCTTAATAGCCAAACGCGCTAAAGCGATTGGCTAGGCACACGATTCCAGCGCTCCGCTAAACAGCTTCACCATCTGCACGCGCGTGCCGGCGCCGTCCGTACGACGAGCAACCTCCACGTTATCGACGAGCATACGCATAAGCTTGATGCCACGGCCGCGCTCCTCGGATGCGACCGGCTCGCTCGTTTCATCGATAGAATAGCCGGCACCTCGATCAAGCACCTCAACCACAACGCGATCGCCATAGGCCTGAACCGTCAGGACGCACCCGATACCGCCCGCATGGTCATAGGCATTACCCAGCGCCTCCCCCGACGCCAATGCGACATCGTAGCGCTCGTCACGGCGCAACGGAAGCGATTCAAGGAGTTCGGCGATGCGATGTCGGTAGTATGGAAGATTCTCGATACCCTGACGGACCTCGACGCTCTTACTCCAGCGAGGCAGCTCCCCCACCGGAATGGCGGGAATAGACTCCCGTGCCGGCCCCGCGACATGAAGGATATCGACAAGACGAGCAATCTCCAAAAAGCGAACAACTTCACCCGATGCATTGACGAGCGAAAGCAGGCCTTCTCGCCTCATGAGCTCACGAGCGCGCGTAAGCAGGAATGCCAAGCCCGTCGAATCGATAAAGCTAACAGCCTGACAGTTGATGACAACACGACGCACGCCGCGGCCAATCAAAGCATCCAACCGCCGACGCAGCGCAGGCACCGTGGCGATGTCGATATCGCCTGGTGGCGTCAAAACCGCTATGTCATTCCACTCATTCATACGACCATGGTTCCCCAAAAAAGCCCACTCGATGCATTCGTTTCCCCAACCGTACGGATTCAGCCCGCCCAGCGTCGTCTATGAACGACCCCGTAAAAACTCAAGGGACACCAATGCAATGTCATCGTCCAGCGCCGATTCGGTAAATCGGTCAAGCTCGCCCAAGACCTTGCCGCAAATGCCCGACACGCCCTCTCCCGAAACAGAAAGCAGAAGGTCGCGCAAGCGCTGCTCGCCAAAGAACGCTCCGGTGCGGTCGCGGGCCTCAATCGTTCCATCCGTATACATGAAGAGTATGTCGCCGGGGGCGAACGTAAACACGCCTGTCTCGTACACCATGCTCTCAAAGGCACCGATTACGCCCGATTGGCATCCAAGCAGCTCGACCTCTCCCCCACGGGACTCGCCGCCACCCAGCGGCATCGACTCTGGCCTGATGACCATGGTCGGAGGATGGCCCGCCGAACAATACGTTGCGCGTCCGGCTTTAAGGTCAATCTTGGCGATAAAGGCTGTCACGAACGTCTCGACCCTCGAAAAGCCCATGAGCATGCTGTTAAGGGAGCGTGCCATGCGGGCCGGTCCAGCGCCCTCCCAGGCATATGCCGTCAGGGCCGTCTTGACGAGCGCGGACATCGATGCGGCCTCAATGCCTTTGCCAGACACATCACCCAGAATCATGACGGCGCAGTCGTCGGGAAGACGGATGAGCGTATAGAAATCGCCGCCGACCAACGCCGAGTTCGTGGCTGACAGGTACACCGAATCGGTTGCGATACCCGGAACATCCCCCAGGGAATTTCTCATGCCGATCTGAAGGGTCTGAGCGATATGGCGCTCCTCGCGCTTTTGAGATTCGCCTTCGTAGATCAGTTCAAAGTCATGCGCCAAGTGCACCAAGTAGTCATATTCAAGATCATCAATCGGCTCTTGGCTACCATCACGAAGCAGCAGCGCGCGCGTCGTCGGGCTCTTCGCAACAGAAGCAGGAACAATCGCGTCGTTACTGTGCTTGCCATCACCCTCAGAGCGCGGGCGCCCCGCCTCGATGCCGGAGTCGACGTAGAGACCTTGACAAGGCAGGCCATGCGCCCTAAGCCAGCCTCCCATAGGCATCGATTCATCAACGCGAGTTATACGGACGTGTTTAAGGTCCTCGGCACTCGTACCTCCCAAAACAGATGCCTCAAAGCCATCAGGGCCAGCCCCCAGACGTGCCGCTGGCGCCGTCGTGGAAAAGAAAAGCCTCTCGGGATCGTCCGGCAAAGCAACGCGACTACCGCCTTCAAAATCTATGACGTAGGAATCCAGACTGGCGTCATACTCAACAGGGCAAAAATGGCAGTTAAGCATATTGCAGATCTCGGACGATACCGCCTGGGTAGCCGCGGCGGAATCGTCTAGAAAGGTAAACAACTCATCACGCAAGACATTGAGCGAGCGGCCAAGCTCGGCCGTGCGACGGGAGCGAAGACTCGATGCCATGCCGACCAGCTGGATAGACAGGTAATCGCAAATGACCTCGAGTACATTAACGTCATAGGCGAGCGGTGCCTGAGGGCGTTTCCAACCAACTTCCAGCACGCCAAGAATCTGCGTACCGTAAAAAACGGGAAGACAGATCTCACTGCGGTACGGAGGCATATCCTGCATGCGCAACAGGTGCTTAGAACGATTGTCCAAGTCCATAAACATACCGGAGGCGGCCTTATCACCCTCAAGGTCCTGTTGAATCGACAAGCGACAGGCACGCGACTCACGAAGAACATACGTCGGAATGCCAGCGCCATACGGCAAAAACTCAGGCAGGTAGCTGTCGTACAGCTCCTTGGAAACACCGCGAAGTTTAAAACCGCCGCTCTCAGAAAAATAGATAGCGGCACCCGAAGCATCGAGCGTTCCTACAAGCTGGTTCAAAACGGTATCAAGTAGGCTGGGCAGCTCATCGGAGCCCACGGTACTCATAATGACCGAGAGCGTGCCAGAGAGGCGCTTGTTCGCCACTCTAAGCTCCGAAAGCGCACGCTTGAGCTGACGGTCGTGCGAATACTGTTCTTCGATGCTATGGAGCGCCACCAGGACACGTGGCGCGCGGCGCCCAAAGATGCGTGGAGGCGTTACGGAGCCCGCACGAACCAAGACGGGGATAAAGGAGCCGTCACTCAGCTTGAGCATCAGTTCGTTCTCGGAGCCATCAGTTTCAAATGGCAGACGATGTTCCGTCGCACGTTCAAATGCGGACGAGTACAGGACGTCTTTAACATCTCCACCGATGACGTCGGCGCGTTCCTCGCACATCAAACCAAGTAAGCGATTATTCACATGCAGAATGGTTCCGTCGAGCTCGCAGATGATGACAGCATCGCTCGTGATCTCGACTAGTTGGGCAACGTCTGCCCACTCGTTGCGCTCAAGCGTTTCCATCGTGAACCTCACCGTCTATCGGTAACAAAAAAGCCTCCGAAGAGGCTTCTCAAATGCGATGGTGTCGGAGGCGGGACTTGAACCCGCATGACCAAAAAGCGGTCACTAGCACCTCAAGCTAGCGCGTCTGCCAATTCCGCCACTCCGACATGCTATGTTGTTGATTCGCGGTTCGTTTTGTTGAACCCGCGCGTTCAACGAGGAAGATAATAACCTATGATTCGAGAACTGTGCAAGCACTTTTTTGAAAAAAGTTTACAAATTTGTAAATGTACAGGTAGATGGACCTGTTCGGGCCGGAATGAGGTTGCTTTCCAACGCGTCCTCGGGCATGCGGCATTATTTTGATCCGCGTTTCGCGCTACAAAATAATGCCGCCCCCTGCGGAATGCGTTGGAAAGCAACCTCATTCCGGCCCTAGGGGTATGTACTCGGGGCACAGTTCTCAAACATGTTCTAGGGGCTGATGCAAATTTGGTGGCTCGGCTTTGCCGAGCCCTTATACGGGGAGGCCGGAGCCAACGCTCCGGCCTCACTCAATTTCTTATTAGATTAAGTGAGCGATCAGGGAATCGCACTCTCCCTGCCGAGTTACCGCAGGGCCCGCCCTGAAGTTACTTTTCAGAACATTCCGCAGGACGCAAGAAACCCCCGCCGCACGAAGTGCGTAGCGGGGGTTTCTTGCATGTCCGAGGACGTTCTGAAAAGTAACTTCAGGGCGGGGCCGGACGAGTACAACCGACTAGAGGTCGATGTGCGATTCCTTGATCGGGAACGGCTCCGCGAAGTGGCACGCGCAGCAGTGACCCGGTGCGACTTCCTTAAACTCGGGAAGCTTCTCAGAGCAGATGCCCTGCGCAATCGGGCAGCGAGTGTGGAAACGGCAGCCGGTCGGCGGATCCAGCGGTGACGGCGGATCGCCGGCGAGGATGATGCGCTTACGGGTCTTCTGGATATCCGGATCGGGAACCGGCACGGCAGACAGCAGCGACTGCGTGTACGGATGGTGAGGCTCGCTATAGAGCGTCTTCCAGTCCGAAACCTCAACCATCTTACCCAGATACATAACGGCAACGCGATCGGAAATGTGCTGCACGACGGACAGGTCGTGAGCGATAAACAGATACGCGGTACCGAACTTGTCTTGCAGTTCCTTGAGCAGGTTCAGAACCTGGGCCTGAATGGACACATCCAGAGCGGAAACCGGCTCGTCGCAGATAATCAGCTTGGGCTTCAGCGCAAACGCGCGGGCAATGCCGACACGCTGACGCTGACCGCCGGAGAACTCATGAGGATAGCGGTTGATGTGCTCGGGGTTCAGTCCGACAACGTCGAGAAGCTCGCGGACACGCTCAATGCGCTCCTCCTTGGTACCCACGCCATGAATGGTCATGGGCTCGGAGACAATCTCTCCGATGGTCATACGAGGGTTGAGCGAAGCATAAGGATCCTGGAAGATAAACTGCATCTCGCGACGCATGTCCTTGATCTCATGCTTGCTCATCTCGGCAACATCTTTGCCCTGGAAGAACACCTTACCGGCGGTCGGCTTGGTCAGACGCATGATGGTGCGGCCCGTCGTGGACTTGCCGCAACCAGACTCGCCAACCAGACCAAAGGTCTCGCCAGGATAAATCTCAAAAGAGATGTCATTTACAGCAGAGACGACACGCTTGGAGAAGCGCTTGGCGAACATGCCGGACTCAGCGGGAAACTCCTTAGAGAGGTGCTCGACCTTCAGCAGCGGAGTGCGCTCGTTGGTATCTGCCATTACGCCTCGCCTCCCTTCTTGGAATCCTTGCGCGTACGGGACGTCTCAGGAGCGTTCTTGAGGAACTCGGGGTCACCGGAGTAGTGGCACGCAGAGTAATGACCAGACTCGGTGACAACGCGCTCGGGGCGCTGCTTGCGGCACTTGTCCGTCGCATAGGGGCAGCGAGGAGAGAAGACGCAGCCCTCAGGCAGGTTCATGAGCGAAGGCGGGTTGCCGTGAATCGGCGTAAGAGGCTTCTTCTCTTCGATGGCCTGCTCCGGGATGGAGCGGATAAGGCCCCAGGTGTAGGGGTGGCGGCTCTCGTAGAAGATTTCCTCAGCAGTACCGAACTCGACGGGACGGCCGGCGTACATAACCATGATCTTGTCAGCCATATCGGCGACAACGCCCAGGTCATGGGTGATCATGATGATGGCGTTGCCGTTCTTCTCCTGCATTTCCTGCATAAGCTCAATAATCTGAGCCTGAATGGTAACGTCCAAGGCAGTCGTGGGCTCGTCGGCAATCAGAATATCGGGGTCGCAGGCAAGAGCCATAGCGATCATGACGCGCTGACGCATACCGCCAGAGAACTGGTGCGGATACTCATTGACGCGCTTCTCGGGCTCGGGAATGCCAACGAGGTCCAAAAGCTCGGTGGCGCGCTTGAGCGCCTCCTGCTTGGAGTAGCCACGGTGCAGACGAAGACCCTCGCCTACCTGCTTGCCGATCTTATAGACCGGGTTCAAGGAGGTCATAGGATCCTGGAAGATCATCGCGATATCGTTACCGCGAATGTGCTGCATCTCTTCCTCGGTCATCTCGAGGATAGAACGACCGCGATAGCGAACGTCGCCGCCCTCAATCTTTCCCGGAGGCATCGAGATAAGGCCCATGATGGTCATGGCAGTCACGGACTTACCGGAGCCGGACTCACCGACGACGCCCAGGGTCTCGCCGCGATCGAGCGTGTAGGAGACACCATCGACAGCGCGAACGACGCCATCCTCGGTGTGGAAATACATCTTTAGGTCATCGACCTCGAGCAGATGCTGGCCCTCGGGAACCGGCTGGTCCTTCAGGTCCACATAGTTCTTGTTCTTCTTCATCCTTATGCGTCCTTCATCTTGACGTCGAGGGCGTCGCGCAAACCGTCACCCAGCAGGGTGAAGGCGAGCACCGTCGAGAGAATTGCCAGACCGGGCATGATCATCATCCAGGGAGCAGTCAGCAGATACTGCTGACCGTCCTGAATCATGGAGCCCCACGAAGGCGTAGGCGGAATAACGCCCATGCCGAGGAAGGACAGAGCAGACTCGGTCAGGATGGCGCCACCAATGTTCATGGTCGCGTAGACCACGATGGAGGCGACGGAGTTCGGGAAGATGTGACGCACGACGATACGAGCATCAGATGCACCCATCGCGCGCGCAGCATCAACATAGTCGTTTTCCTTGACGGTCAAGATCGCAGAGCGGAAGACGCGCGCAATCGAAGGCCAGCCGAGAATACCGATGGCGATAAAGACGTTCTGAAGACCGCGGCCGATAACGGCGATCATGGCGACAACGAACAGCACGTACGGGAACGCCAGGAAGATGTCCGCACAGCGCATGATGATCGTATCCCAGATGCCGCCGTAGAAACCGGCCAGAGCACCCATGACCAGACCGATCAGCGTGGAAATCGCGGTGGCCATAATTCCGACAGACAGCGAAACGCGCGCACCGTAGATAACGCGAACGAGAATGTCACGACCAAGGGCGTCGGTGCCAAACGGGTGCTCTGCACACGGAGCCAGCAGCGACGTCTCGGCCATGGTGGTCGAGTCGGAAGCCGTCGGAGAACCGAGCCAGGGCTTAGCCCACAGATCTGCGGTCAGGGCAACCACAACGACGATGATGATCCAACAGACACCGATAACGGCGAGTTTGTTCTTACGAAGACGCTTAAAAGCGTCGCCCCACAGCGTGCGGGACTTCGCGGGAGCAGATGCGGCCTTGGTGGCGGTAGCCTGCTCCTGAGACCGAGAATCAGTTTCCTGCATGAGACGTACCTCCCTTAGGCCTTATCCGACGGACCGCCAAGGCGGATGCGCGGGTCGAGGAATGCATAGCTAATGTCGACGAGCAGGTTGATCACCATGACGACGACAACGATGAGCGTAACGCCGCCCATAACGATGGGCCAGTCACGCATGCTAATGGCGCGATAGACCTCATAGCCGATACCGGGCCAGTTAAAGACCGTCTCGGTCAGGATGGCGCCCGAAAGCATGCCACCAAAGTCGACACCAATATAGGTAACGACGGGGATGAGTGCATTCTTAAGCGCATGCTTGACGATGATCGCGCGATTGGAGAGACCCTTGGCCTTTGCCGTACGGATGTAATCCTGGTTCATGACGTCAAGCAGCTGCGAGCGCATAATGCGGGCGGCATAAGCGGTCGAAACCGAAGCCAGCGTAATGGTCGGAAGCACATAGTGCATCCAATCCTGATACTGAGAGCTGGAACCGCCGGCACCCGAGATCGGCATGGAGATTGCACCGCCCGTAGCGTCCTTGAGGATGACGCCAAAGAACAGCTGCAGCAACATACCGAGCCAGAAGGCCGGGACCGCAACGAGGATCGACGTGGTGAGCGTTACCAAAATATCCCAGAAGGAATAACGCTTTACCGCCGAAATGATACCCGCACCGATACCCATAATTGCCTCGAGCACGATGGCGCACGCGGCAAGTTTGACCGTATACGGATACTTCTGGGCAAAGATTTCCGTAACCGGCAGCTTGCGCTGATACGAATTGCCCAGATCGCCATGAAGCAGGCCGTTCATGTAATACAAGTAACGGTCCACGAGCGACGTTTGAACGGGGTCGCCGTTCTCGTCAAGGATCGCGTTGCCGTCCTCGTCCGACTGGACCAGGTGATAGCGGACGCGAAGCTGAAGCTCCACCTCGGGGGACAGAGCCTTGTCTCCACCGATCAGCTTGATCGGATCTCCCGGCACGATATTCTGAAGGGCGAACAGAATCAGCGTAACGCCCAAAAATACCGGGATGAACTGAAGCACACGTTTAACGATGTACTTACCCATACCACTCCCCTATCTAGGGATTAACCTAAATGGGATGCCGATCGCCAGACCGGCATCCCAAAATTACCATCAGCCAGTTTACCCCAGGTTAGGGAGAACTGTATGTTTCCCATGAGGTCTACGTAAATACTTGACCCTCACGGAAGCTGCAAACTCTTAGGCGAGCTCAGCGGTACCCAGCTCGGCGTGCTTCTGCGGATCGACATAGAGGTGCTTGATGCGATCGGAGCCGACGATGGTGTGCGTGTAGAACATCACCGGGATGACCGGGCAGTCGGCAGCAACCATTGCATCGGCCTCCTGCATCTTAGCGACGCGCTCCTCGTCGTCAACAATAGTACGAGCCTCGTCGACCTTGGCGTCGAACTCGGGGTTGTTGTAACCGGAGCGGTTGTCGCCACCGAGGGAATCAGAGTGGAACAGCGGATACAGGAAGTTGTCCATAATCGGGTAGTCGGCAATCCAACCCAGACGACCGAACTGATAGTTAAAGTTCTGGTACTGCTCGAGCAAGGCAGACCACTCAGGGGTATCGGAGACAGCGGTAACGCCAACCTTGGCGAGGTCACCGATGATGGACTCCATGATCTCCTTGTGACCGCCGTCCTGGTTGTAGGAAAGGGTCACGCTAATGCCACGATCCCCGTTAGCGCCAGCGGGAGCAACCTTGTCGAGGTACTCGTTAGCCTTGTCGACATCGTAGGCGCAGAACTCCCATGCGCCCTCCTTGTAGCCATCGATGCCCGGAGGAACAATGCCGTCGGCAGGGGTACGAGTACCCTTGAAGATGGTCTTGCAGATGGCCTCACGGTTGATGGCCAGGGAGATGCCCCTACGCAGGTCGGCGTTGTTGAACGGCTCGGCCGTGGTGTTGCAGGTCAGATAGTACGTGGAAGGCTCGGCGCCGAGCAGCATGCGCTCGCCGTCACCCATGGTGTAGCCGTCCTTGGACACGCCGCGATCCTTCTTGGCGGCATCGATCTGAGCAACGGGAACGTCGCAGACATCGAGGTTACCGGCCTGGAACTCCTTGTAAGCAGTCTCCATGTCCTTGATGACCTGGAAGTGGATGCCATCGATCTTGGCCTTGTCGCCATAGTAATCGTCGAACTTCTTGAGGTTGATCTCCTGACCATCCTCCCACTTGCCGTCCATCATGAACGGGCCGTTACCGACCGGTGCAAGATAGAAGCTCTTGACATCGGACTCGGCGCACTCGGGAACCGGGGCCAGAGCCGGGTGAGAGGCGACGAAGGGGAAGTCGGCGTAAGCGGAAGACAGCTTGACGACGAGGGTCTCATCGTCGGGGCAAGTAACACCGCTGAGCTCGGTAGCGTTACCGGCAAGCAGGTCGTCATAGCCCTCGACCATAGAAAGGTGATAGGAGACCTCGGAAGGGCCGTACTCGGTAGCGATGGCCGACTTGGTGTTGACCAGACGCTCCCAACCGAGCTTGAAGGACTTGGAGGTAACGTCGTCACCGTTGTGGAACTTGGCCTTCTTGATCTTGAAGGTGAACTCGGTGGCGTCGTCGTTGGCCTCAAAGGACTCGCAAGCCAGCGGAACGATCTCGCCCTTCTCGGCGTCATAAGAGGTCAGAGCATCAAAGAGCTGGTACTCGACCTGAGTGCCCTGGTCCTCCTGGACGTTATAGGGGTCGATGCAGACCGGGTTGTTGATGTAGAAGTTCAGCGTCGAACCGGACTCAGAACCGGAAGCGTCGCCGCCCTTCTTGCCGCATGCGGCAAGAAAAGCCATGGAGCTCGCAGCAAGGGTACCGCCGACAAAGGCGCGACGACCCATAACGGGCTGGTGGAACATAGAATCAGCCATGCCATCCTCCTTATGAGATAGGACAAAGTAAGTTCGGTCGGGCAACGTCAAGACAGCCCAATCGAACCATTCAAACGCGGTCCGCCGTTTTGGCTGGTTATACAAAGCGGACCAACGTATTGCAATACTGTAGCGCATTTTATGCACGATTTGGGGCTAATTCCGGTTAACGGTCGAGATTTTCTTTAGTTGGGCGAAGTATATGAGGATATTTTGACTCTGTTACAAATATGTAAACAAAAAGGGTCCCGCACTTGCGGGACCCTTTTCAAGTATTTATGCGGCTCGTGATTAGTAGCCCACGATGCCCTGCGGGAAGAAGAACATGCACAGCACGACGCACACGGCAAACACGACAGCCATGATGACGGTCAGGCGGTCAAGGTTCTGCTCCATAACGCCCGTGGCAGAGCTGGAGTTATACAGCGAGCTGGCAATCATATCCGAAACGCCGGTACCCTTACCGGAATGCATCAGGACGAGAATCGTCAGCGCCACGGCAGAAACAGCCCAAACGACAAACAGAAGAATCTGGAACGGACCCATAGATAAGCTCCTTAATAGAACAATTCAAACTCCAGTACTGTACCACAATCCCCCGTTCTCCCCTACCTGCCACTCGGGGACGGGGCGGAAATGGCAGAAATACCAAAAAGGGGATTGTCCGATTGTGGACAACCCCCTTGCTAGAAAACGGTATTTGTTTTCTCTTAGGCCTCGGTGGCGAGCACGCGGCCCGTCATCTCGGCGGAAGGCTCCAGACCAGCCATGGTGAGCATAGTCGGGGCGATATCGGAAAGACGACCGTCCTCGATACCGGTGAGCTGTGCCTTCTCATCAACGATGATGAACGGCACGCGGTTGGTGGTGTGCGCCGTAAACGGATGCTTGGAACCGTCGGAAGCAACGTCAAACATGTGATCGGCGTTGCCGTGATCGGCGGTAATCAGTGCAAAGCCGCCCTTGGCGAGAATCGCCGGGACAACCTTGGACAGGGCATCGTCAACAGCCTCAACGGCCTTAACGGCAGCGTCGAAGACACCGGTGTGACCAACCATGTCGCAGTTCGCGAAGTTCACGATGTAGAAATCAGCGCGATCCTCGTTGATGGCGGCGACAAGCTTCTCGGTAACCTCGGGAGCGCTCATCTCGGGCTGCAAATCGTAGGTAGCGACCTTGGGGGAAGCGACGAGCACACGCTCCTCGCCCTCCTTGGGCTCCTCGATGCCACCGTTGAGGAAGAACGTCACGTGGGCGTACTTCTCGGTCTCGGCGGTGTGCAGCTGCTTCAGGCCATTGGCGGCGATAACGTCGGCCAGGACGTTCTCGGGGAACGTCTTGGGGAAGGCGACCTCGACGTCAAACGTCGGATCGTACTCGGTCATCGTCACAAAGTGCGAGAGCTTGATCTGCTCGCGCTCAAAGCCGTCGAACTCCTTGTCCGTGAACACGCGGGTCATCTGACGTGCGCGGTCGGGACGGAAGTTGAAGAAAATAGCCGCGTCGCCCTCGTGGATGCCCTCGTTGTGGGCAGCGAAGGGCTCGACGAACTCGTCGCCGCGCGGGTCCTTCTCGTAGTAGGCCTTGATACCGGCAACGGGGTCGGTATCAGAATCGGACGCGTTGACCATGACGTCGTAGGCGCGCTGGATGCGCTCCCAACGATTATCGCGGTCCATGGCCCAATAACGGCCCGAGACGGTGGCAACGCGAGCGTCGCAACCGGTCTCCTCGGAGATCTTAGCCAGGAAGGCGCAGAACTCACTCATGTAACCGGCACCGGACTGCGGGTCAACGTCGCGACCATCCATGAAGGCGTGGACGCGAACGGTCTTGACACCGTGCTCGGCAGCCATCTTGACCAGAGCCTCGACGTGGTTCATGTGAGAATGAACACCGCCAGGGCTCATAAGGCCCATGAGGTGGAGAGTCTTACCGTCAGCCTTGACATCGTCCATAGCCTTGACGAAAACCTCGTTCTTGGCGATGGAGCCGTCCTTGATGGCATTGTTGATGCGCGAAAGCTCCTGGAACACGATGCGGCCGGCACCGATGTTGAGGTGACCCACCTCGGAGTTACCCATCTGGCCGTCGGGAAGGCCCACGTCCTCGCCCGAAGCACCGAGCGTGGTGTGGGGGTACTTCTCGTACAGGCCATCAAGGAAGGGCGTCTTGGCAGCGGCGACGGCGTTCTCGCCATCGGCCGGAGCAAGGCCGCAGCCATCCATGATAATCAGGAGTGCAGGAAGATGACGTTGTGCCATATGTCCTACTCGCCTGCCTTGACGACCATAGAGGCGAAGTCGGCAGCCTTGAGCGAAGCGCCGCCCACGAGGGCGCCGTCAACGTCGGGCTTGGCGACGAGCTCGGCGATGTTGCCGGGCTTGGCGGAACCGCCATACAGCACGCGGATGCCGTTAGCGAGCTCCTCGCCGAACATCTCCTTGAGGGTCTCACGGATAGCACCGCAGACCTCCTGAGCGTCCTCGGCGGTAGCGGTCTTGCCGGTGCCGATGGCCCAGATGGGCTCGTAGGCGACGACGACCTGCTTGGGGCAGGTGATCTCAAGACCAGCAAGGCCAGCCTTGACCTGGTTCACGACGTGCTCGACATAGGTGCCAGCCTCGCGGACCTCGAGGGACTCGCCGCAGCAGAAGACGGGAACAAGGCCGGCGGCAACGAGAGCCTTAGCCTTCTTGTTCTGGTCCTCGTCAGTCTCGTGGAAGTAGTCGCGACGCTCGGAGTGACCGATGATGCAGTAGGTGCAGCCAGCGGACTTGAGCATGTCGCAAGAGGACTCACCGGTGTAAGCACCCTTGGCCTCCCAGTACACGTTCTGTGCACCGAGGGCGATGGGGGCAGCCTGAATGCGGTCATGAACCGTGGTGATGTCGATGGTCGGAGGGCAGACGAGCACCTCGACGCCAGCCGGAACCTCGGGCAGAGCCTGGGCCAGCTCGTCGGCAAGCTTAGCAGCCTCGGCGACGTCGTTGTTCATCTTCCAGTTACCAGCGATAAGAAGGGTGCGATTAGGCATCGAGAAGCGCCTCCACTCCGGGCAGGGCCTTACCCTCGACGAGCTCCATGGAAGCGCCACCGCCGGTGGAAATCCAGCTCATCTTGTCGGCCAGGTTAAACTTGTTGACGGCCGCGACGGAATCGCCACCACCGATGATCGAGGTGCAGTCGGCCTCGGCGACAGCCTCGGCGATAGCCTGGGTGCCGTGAGCGAAGTTATCGAACTCGAAGACGCCCATGGGGCCATTCCAGAACACGGTCTTGGCGCCCTTGACGGCCTCGGCGTAGAGTTCCTCGGTCTTGGGGCCGATGTCCATACCCTCACGATCGTCGGGGATAGCGTCGGAAGCGACAACCTCGGGGACAGCGTCCTCGCCAAAGTGATCGGCAACACGGTTGTCGATGGGGAGCAGGATCTTGACGCCCTTCTCCTCGGCCTTCTTGAGCATCTCGCCAGCGCGCTCGACCCAGTCCTCTTCCTTGAGGGACTGACCAACGGACAGGCCCTGAGCCAGGAAGAAGGTGTAGGCCATGCCGCCACCGATGATCAGGGTATCAGCAGAGTCGATGAGGTGATCGAGAACACCGATCTTGGAGGAAACCTTGGAACCGCCGACGATAGCGACGAAGGGACGCTCGGGCTCGGCGAAGATGCCGGTCAGCGTGTCGACCTCCTTCTCGAGCAGGAAGCCAGCGACTGCGGGCAGGTAAGCGGCGGGGCCCACGACGGAACCCTGGGCGCGATGAGCGGTACCGAAGGCATCGAGAACGAAGACGTCACCATAGGAAGCGAGCTTCTTGGCGATCTCGGGATCGTTCTTCTTCTCACGCTTGTCAAAACGGACGTTCTCGAGAACGAGGACCTTGCCCGGCTCGACGGCAGCGACAGCCTCAGCAGCCTTCTCGCCGTAGGTGTCGGCGACAAAGGCAACGTCAAGACCAGAGAGCTCAGCGAGCTTCTTGGCGACGGGCTCGAGAGACAGCTCGGGCTGGAAGCCGGTGCCCTCGGGACGGCCGAGGTGGCTCATGAGGATGACGCGAGCGTTGTGCTCAACGAGATAGTTGATGGTGGGCAGGGCAGCCTTGATACGGGTGGTGTCGCCAACGACGCCATCCTTGATAGGCACGTTAAAGTCAACGCGGACGAGAACGCGCTTGCCGTCGACATCGATGTCGCGGACGGTCTTCTTGGTAAAGGCCATGTTTGCTTCTACCTTTCGTACGTGTCTGCCTCCCATTACGGCAGACGATTTCTTATAAAAAGGGCGCGACCCTAGGGTGTAAGCCCTATAAGGCCGCGCCCTTCTTTAGACGCTCAACGAGCTATTCGCTAAAAGCTAAATTAAGCAACGAACTTCTCGAAGTACTTGATGGTGCGGACCATCTGAGAGGTGTAGGAGTTCTCGTTGTCGTACCAAGAGGTGACCTGAACGAGGGTCTGGCCGTTGCCGAGGTCAGAGCACATGGTCTGAGTGGCGTCGAAGATGGAGCCGTGGGTCTCGCCGATGATGTCGGTGGAGACAATGTCGTCCTCGTTGTAACCGAAGGTCTCGGAGATGGTGGCAGCGTAGGCCTTCATAGCAGCGTTGACCTCGTCGACGGTGACCTTCTTGTCAACGACAGCGTAGAGGTTGGTGATGGAGCCGGTCGGCGTCGGGACGCGCTGGGCGGCACCGATGAGCTTACCGTTGAGCTCGGGGAGAACCAGGCCGATAGCCTTGGCAGCACCGGTGGTGTTGGGGACGATGTTGACGGCGCAGGCGCGGCTACGACGCTTGTTGCCCTTGCGCTGCGGGCCGTCGAGCGGCATCTGGTCGCCAGTCCAGGCGTGAATGGTGGTCATGATGCCGGACACGATGGGAGCGAAGTCGTTCAGACCCTTGGCCATCGGGGCGAGGCAGTTGGTGGTGCAGGAAGCAGCGGAGATGATGTTGTCCTCAGCGGTCAGCGTCTCATGGTTGACGTTGTACACGATGGTGGGCAGATCGCTGCCGGCCGGAGCGGAGATGACGACCTTCTTGGCGCCAGCGTTGATGTGGGCCTGAGCCTTAGCCTTGCTGGTGTAGAAGCCGGTGCACTCGAGAACGACATCGACGTCGAGGTCGCCCCAAGGCAGGTTGTTGGCGTCGGCCTCCTTGTAGATCTTGATCTCCTTGCCGTCAACGGTGATGGAATCCTCGCCAGCAACGACCTCGTGATCGCGAGCGTAGTTGCCCTGCGTGGAGTCGTACTTCAGCAGGTAAGCGAGCATATCGGGAGAGGTGAGGTCGTTGATAGCGACGATCTCGGAGCCCTCATGACCGAACATCTGACGGAAGGCCAGACGACCGATGCGACCGAAGCCGTTAATAGCAACCTTTACTGCCATTGTGTCTCCTTTCGTAAGGCCCCCGCAAGCTACAGCGCCTGCCGTTGAGGCCCACAAACTAACCACTCGCCTAATATACCTTTTTTTTGACTTGAATTTCACGAGAATGCTCGAAATTGAAAATCAAATTTGCGTTAAAACGCTTTAAAGAATAAATTAGCAGCTAAATCCGTATATAAGTCGATACTTCAACCTACCTGTTTGCTTCAATGAGCTTTTCAAGCCGTAAAACACGATGGTAGAGGGCCGACTTCGACAAGGGAGGGTCAGCCATCTCCCCTAAATCACGCAGCGAAAGATCGGGATAGCGCTCGCGCAGGTCGCAAAAGACCGCCAAGGCATCCGGAAGCGCATCGCGAAGGCCTCGCTGCTCGAGCTCATCGATAAGCGCAAGCTGATGCTGGGCGGCACCCGCACTTCTGGTCTGGTTGGCGAGCTCGGCGTTCACGCGACGGTTCACGTCGTTCTTAACCAATTTGACCGCGCGCGCTTCCTCGATCTCGGCAACGCTGCGCTTGGCGCCGACCAGCTTTAGGAGATGCTCGATCTCCTCGGCGCTCTTAATGTACACGGCATATGACCCCCGCCGTGCATTAACACGAGCATGGACCCCAATCTGCTCCAACAGATCGCAAAGCCCCTTGGCATATTGCTCTCCCTGCACCGCGATCTCCAAATGAAAATCGCCGCGCGGATCGGCCACGAAGCCGCCCGCGATGAGCGCGCCGCGGATATAGGCAAGCCTGCAGCAGGGACGGGCAACGATATGTCGGGGCACGCCGGCGACAAGTCCTCCCCTGCGGTCGAGGATGCCCAGCAGCACCAGAGCCTTATCCAAATCGGGCTGATCAGGCAAGGTGATGAGGTAGTTTCGAACCTTATGCAAGACAGATTTGCGGACGGTGAACTCCGTTTTGAGCTTAAGGATACGATGCGTCAGCGTGATCATCGTGCGCGCGACGGCTCCCGTCTCAGTCGCAACTGTCAAACGATACCGCCCAGAGCCGGCCAGCGAAAGTGTACCGCTCACGCGCGTCAGGGCGGCAAGCGTCGACAAATCGCAGTATTCACATTCAGGTTCGCAGCGCGCGAGCTCGTCACGCACCTCGGCGGTAAACGACATGCAGGCCTATGCCTTCGTGTTGGCGCGCGACAGGTCGCGGTGGGAGATGCTCACATGATACTGAGCGCCTTCCAGGTAACGGGCCGTGGCCTCGGCAATGGCAACGCTGCGGTGCTGGCCGCCCGTGCAGCCGATGGCGATAGAAAGCTGCGGCTTGCCCTCCGCGATATAGCCCGGCATCACCGTATCGAGCAGCTGTGTCCAAGCCTTCCAAAACTCCAGCGTCTTGGGATGGTCCAGAACAAAATCGGAGACCTTTTTATCGAGACCGGTCATGGTGCGCATCTCGGGATCGTAGAACGGATTGGGCAGGAAGCGGACGTCGATCATAATGTCCGCCTCGACGGGCATGCCGTGCTTAAAGCCAAACGAGAACACGTGAACGTCCATGAGTTGCTGGTCGGACAGCTCGGAAAATGCCATACGTAGCTTGTTGCGCAGCGCAGAGGTGCGCAGACGGCTCGTGTCGATAATCATATCGGCTCGGTCGCGCACGCCCTGCAGCTGAAGGCGCTCGCGCTGAATCGCATCGGCCGTAGTCTCCCCCGGCTTGGCAATGGGATGGCGGCGGCGGTTTTCGCTATAACGACGGATCAGCACCTCGTCAGAGGCCTCGAGAAACACGATGTCACAGCTCATCTCGCGCTCCTCGAGTGCGGCAACGGCATCGAGCAGCTCATCGAACAAGCCCTGGCTGCGCAGGTCACAGGTGACGGCGAGATGCCTGCCCACGCCCGTATTGATGCCGACGAGCTCGGCAAGCTGGGCGATGAGACGCGGAGGCAGGTTATCGATGCAAAAATAGCCCATGTCCTCGAACACGTGCATGGCCTGTGTGCGGCCCGATCCGGACATTCCGGTGATGATGACGATATCGGGGATGCGCTCCGAGCGCTCCGCCGCATCCATGGCATCTCCCTTTTGCATGTGCTGCCTCCCGAAAACAAGCGCGGGACCCAGCAACCCGGATCCCGCGCGGTCAATTGCCTATATTGAGTATACCGCCCCGAGCGGATACGAGGCCTGTCTTACGCCTCAAGTGCAGCCTTGAACCAACTCGTAATACTCGTGGGGTGCGTGATGGCGGTGCCGACGACAACGGCCCAGGCGCCAGCATCGATCGCGGCGCGAGCCTCCTCGGGCGTATGCACGCGACCCTCGCAAATGATAGGAAGGCCGGGGAATTCCTCAGTCGCCTGGCGCAGGAGCGGCAGATCAGGACCGTCGGCCATGGTGCAATCGATAGCGGCAACACCATGAGACAGCGTGGTGGACACCAGGTCGAAGCCCATGTCAACAGCACGACGAATATCCTCGATGGTGGCACAATCCGCCATCAGGAGCACACCCTCCTCGTGCAGCGGGCGGAAAGTATCCTCGACCGTCTTGCCATCGGGGCGCGGACGATCGGTGGCGTCGATCGCCACGATATCGGCACCGGCAGCAACGCAGGCGCGAGCGTGACGCAGCGTCGGCGTGATGTAAACGCCCTCGTGCCCATCTTTCCACAGGCCGATGACGGGAACCTCACAGCGACCCTTAATGGCGGCAATGTCGGCAAGACCCTGGCAGCGAATGGCGGCGGCGCCGCCGAGCTCACAAGCTCGAGACATTTGAGCCATGGTCTCGGGCGTACGAAGCGGCTCGCCCATATACGCCTGAACGCTCACGACGAGCTTACCCTTCAGGGACTGGATCAAAGGATCAACGGTCATGTTCGACTCAACCTTTCTCAAAACAGCCTTCTGAGACGCCGCACCTTGACGTTCAAACCGTCGCTCGCGTACCGAAGTACGCTTCGCTCCTCTTTCACGTCAATCTGCGGCACCTCAGAAGGCACACTTGGTAGTTATGTTTACTTCAACGAAGCAAGAAGATGCTCGGCGGCACCGATGAGCGGAGCATCGCCCTCCAGAGAACCGATGAGGATCGGCGTGTCCTGAAGCGGATCGAGCGCCTGGCTGGCATAGCCCTCGTGCACCGAATCCTTCCACGTCTGCGAACGCCAATCGGGACCTTGGTGAATCACGCCGCCCGAAAGCACGATGACCTCAGGGTCCAGGATGTTAGCGAGCGAGCCCAAGCTGGCCCCCAGCGCAAAGCCGGCGTCATGGATGACCTCGGTCGCCTTTGCGTCGCCCGCACGGCACAGGTCGTTCACATCGCGACCGACCGAAGGACGGCTGGGGTCGACGCGACCAAAGCGCTCATCGTACATACGACCAATGGAAGTGCCCGAAGCAACCGACTCCAGATGGCCGGAACGCCCGCAGGCGCAGGGAATACCGGCGGCAGCCGAGCACTCGATGTGGCCCATATGACCGGCAGCACCATGGAAGCCCTGCATCACGCGGCCGTTCTCGACATATGCGCCGCCGATGCCCGTACCGATGCCAAGACACAAGACGGAGAACTTGCCCTTGCCGACGCCCCAGTGGGCCTCGCCCAGAGCATGAGCCTGCACGTCGCCTACAACGGCAACGGGAAGACCGAGGTCCTCGCGCAGGCGCGGCCCCAACTGAACGCCGGACCAGCCGGGCATGATCTCGTTGGCATACGCGATGGCGCCCGTCTTGGGATCGACAACGCCGGCGGCACCGATACCGACGCCAAGGACCTCGACATCGGGATTCGCCTCGAGAGCAGCCTTGATGGACGCCTCGATACGCTGGAAGACGGCCTCGCCGCCCTCTTGGGCCTCGGTGGGAACCTCGGCCTCAAAAACGGGATGGGGCACGCTGCCGTCAGCCGGGTACTCCATGATGGCAGTCGCGATCTTAGTTCCGCCGATATCGACAGAGCAGACGTACTTGTTCTCCATGTCGCTCTCCTTAGGAGATAAAAAACAACTACAGGAAATGAAGGCGGTGTTATCGCCGCAACTCAGTAAAGGTTTCCCAGGTGCCCGAGGTTGGGGTGAAAGTGGTCGGGCGTTGACCTAATGGGTCACGCCCGACCACTTGAGCCCCAAGATCGGGTGCCTGGGGAAGCTTTACAGGAGACCGTTGTCCTGGAGGACCTTCTTAATCGCCTCGACGTTCTCGCCGGTCATGGCCTTCACCGGGCGCGGCATGGTCGGGCTGTCGAAGATGCCCATGAGGTTCATAGCGGTCTTGAAGGCGCCGACGCCACCGGCATAGCCCTGGACGCCCGAGGTGACATCCCAGATGTGCGAAATCTCATTGAGGCGATCCTGCTCGGCCTTGACGGTAGCCCAGTCACCAGCCTGAGCGGCCTTCCACTGACGCACGTAGCCCTCGGGCTCAACGTTGGCGAGACCCGGGACGGAACCGTCGGCGCCACCGAGGTAGGCGCCGTCGACAACAACCTCGTGACCGGTGAGAATGCTCAACGGATGGCCGTTCTTCTCGTTCTCCTGAACGAGGTAGCGGAACGAGATGTCATCACCCGAGGAATCCTTGACGCCAGCAAGGACGCCCTCGGCGCCGAGCTTGGCAAGGAGCTTCCAGGGGAGCTTGGTGTGAACGCAGACGGGAATGTCATAGGCGAAGATGGGCAGGTCAAGCTCCTCGTGCAGGATACGGAAGTGCTCCTCGACCTCGGTCATGCCCTGCAGGGCATAGAACGGGCAGGTGGCGACGAGGGCATCGGCGCCCAGCTCCTGGGCGACCTTGCCGTGCTCGATCATGCGCTCGGTCTCGGTATCGATGATGCCGACCAGAACAGGCACACGGTGGTCGACGATACGAACGGCCTCGGCGATAATCTGGCGACGGCGCTCGTCGGTGGAGAAGACGACCTCGCCCGAGGATCCCAAGAAGAACAGGCCATCGACGCCGGCATCGATCATGCGGTTGATGCTGCGCTCAAAGGAGGCAACGTCGAGCTGGTGATCTTCGGTATCGGGAACAACGACGGGAGGGATAACGCCGGTGAATTTCTGAGTTGCCACAAGAATCTCCTTAGTTGTCTGGCGGGCGGCCCTATGCCACCCACTCTTGTTGGCAGTGTCCAGGCCGTCTAGGCCAATGAACACGATTAGAACGTTTGGTTAAAAAAGTCGACGACTTCGTTTTCGAACGCATTGATGCGCTCGTGAGCGTATTTTGCATAGATGATATGCCTCCGGTCACACTCAAGACCGTTGAATACGGCAAACTGATCCTTGGGATCGCTCACGGTATCCATAAGCGATGTGCCCATGAGCACCGATCCGCGCACCCGAGACGACAGCGCCTCGAGGCCACCAGGAAACGGATTGGCAACCGCCGTGCAGGCGAGGCCCCACTCGTCCAGAGCAGAAACCGCCAGCGCGACTCCGCCGCCAAGGCCCTCGCCCCATGCAAAGATGCGGTCGGGGTCCATGCCATCAAGATTGCGCGCCACCTTCGCCAGCGCGCAACCCCAACGGACGCGCTCGACAAAAGCGGGCGAAGCAATCCCCCGCCGCAGGTCGTCCGCACCAGCAACATCGTCATCCAGCGCGAGAACGGCATACCCCATGGCGGCAAATCTCGTCATGTGATGCCAGCCGCGCACAGGCCGATCGATGTCGTGGAACATCAGGCACAACGGCACGCGCTCAGATACTCGGGCACGACCGACAGGCTCGATCAAACGAGCGTGAATCGCATCGTCACCGAGCTCAAAGGAGACCTCCGAGTAACGAGCGCAGAGGTTAACAAAGTCAATCGCCGTAATGGCCAGGCCTTGAATCTCAAGATTCGAAGCGCATGTCTCTAAATCAGAAACATCTGCTTGGACATCACCGCGCCAGTCCCGATATTCTGCGAGCCTTGACGAAACCGTTCCAGGAATTCCCACGAGCCCGGGGACAATCAGCTCGTCAACATTGCTCTCGCACTTAGACATGAGCCTCCCCTCCCTTGCAGAAAAACGGAATGATCAAATCGTCAAAATCCTGAATCTCCTCGTGGCCAAAGCCTTCAAAGAACTCCTGACGCTTTTCGCAGGTCAGGTTGTTATAGACCGCAAACTGCGTCGCTGGCGGACAGACGATATCGGCTGTGCCAGTGCCAAACAGCACGGGGCATTTGACCATAGGGGCAAAGTTCTTGGAATCGAAGTACGCCAGCTTGGCATAGGCTTCGTCAATACGAGTCGAGTCCTCGTCAAACCAGCGAGACCAATAGCGCAGGCCCTCGTAGGCAATGTCGTCGGCATCCAAATCCCAGACCAGGCGGAAATCTGACAGGAAGGGATAGAGGATGGCGGCGCGATTGATAAGCTCGCTGTTAAGCGCACAGGTCGCAATGCCCAAACCGCCGCCCTGCGACGCGCCGTTCACAAACACACGCGCAAGATCGATGCCCTCGAGCTCGCGAACGATGCGGCACAGGATGCGAATATCTTGGTGCAAGCGGACATAGTAGAGGTTGGCCGGGTCGCCGTCGATACCGGCGACGATATGACCGGCAACCGTTGTGCCCTCAAATCCACCAATGTCCTCGGAGGGACCTCCTTGGCCGGGGCAGTCGAGGGCGATGAGTGCCATGCCCAAGCCCGCAAACGACGCCTGCTCAAACCAGCTGCGGCTAGCACCCGGATACCCATGGAACTGAAGCACCAATGGCACGGGCTCGTCCGAGACGGGTTTAAGGTACTTGGCATGCAGGCGCGCGCCACACATGCCGGTATACCAGAGGTCGAAAAGCTGGCAGGTCGCGGCATCGGCGACCGATGCCGCCTCGATCGCATAGTCAAGCCCGACGGCGTCGGCCTCGGCCATGCGATCCTTCCAAAAGAGATCGAAATCTGATGGACGGGGCATGGCGCCTCGATATTCACCAAATTGATGTTGTAGCTCCTGAGCACTTGGCATGGCTCGTGAACCCAACCTTTCGAAATCGCAACGGAGGTGCGCCCGGCAAGGGAACCGGGCGCACGGGAGGGAAAGCGAGGCTACTCGCCGAGCTTGGGATGCAGCAGCGACGGCGCAGCGCCGAGCAGCATCTTGGTGTAGGGGTCCTGGGGGTGCTGGAAGACCTGCTTGGCCTCGCCCTGCTCGACGATCTTGCCGCCATTCATAACGATGATGTCGTCAGAGATATAGCGGACCGTCTGGATGTCATGGCTGATGAACACCATGGCCAGGCCGAGCTCCTTCTTAAGGTCGGTCAGCAGGTTCAGAATCTGCGCGCGGACCGAAACGTCCAGAGCCGAGGTGGGCTCGTCGGCGATGATGGCATCGGGGTTCAGCGACAGGGCACGGGCAATTGCGACGCGCTGACGCTGGCCGCCCGAAAGCTGGCCGGGAAGAACCTCGGCAGCGGAGCTGGGCAGACCGGTGAGCTCCAAGAGTTCCTTGACGCGCTTCTCCTGCTCGGCCTCGGTACCCAGGTTGTGGACGCGCATGGGGTCGAGCAGCTGCTCGCGAACGACCATGCGGGGGTTGAGCGCCGTGGCCGGGTTCTGGAACACGACCGAGATGACGCGACCCATGTGGCGACGGTCCTCGGCGGTACGTTTGGTAACGTCCTTGCCCTTAAAGTAGACCTTGCCGCTCGTGGGGGCCTGCAGGCCGCACATGACGTTAGCGGTGGTGGACTTACCGCAACCGGACTCGCCGACGATGCCGATCGTCTGACCGGGCATGAGCTTAATCGTTACACCCTGGACGGCGTGAACCAGGTTGGGGTGCAGAATCGAGCCGGTACGGGTCCTAAAGGTGACGTGGACGTCATCAAGGAAGATGATCGGCTCGACGCCGTTGACTGCGGTATCGCTCATCTACATCACCTCCGCGTGAGGGGTCAAACCATTTGCCTTGAGCACCTCGTCGGGGAGCTCGGAATAGAAGTGCTCGGTGCCGGGCACGCGCTTGAAGACCGGACGGGTGTCCAGGCCAATACGCGGGTGGCTCGAGCGGGGCGCGAAGCGATCGCCCTTGGGGAAATCGCGCGGGCTCGGAACGGCGCCGGGCACCTGGTGCAGGCGGCCCGAACCGCTCTCGATGGACAGAACGGAACCCAGAAGACCGCGGGTGTACTCGTGGATCGGGTTAGTGAGCAGCTCCTTGGTGGGCGCCTGCTCGATAACCTGGCCAGCGTACATAACCGTGATGTTATGGGCGACCTCGGCGACCAGAGCCAGGTCATGCGAAACGAAGATCATGGCAAAGCCGAGCTTGGCCTGAAGATCGTTGAGCAGCTTGATGACCTGCTTCTGGACGGTAACGTCCAGAGCGGTCGTGGGCTCGTCGCAGATGACCAGCTTGGGGTCGCGGGTAAGGGCCATAGCGATCAGGACACGCTGACGCTGGCCGCCGGAAAGCTCGTGCGGATAGCTCTCGAGCGTGCGCTTGGGATCGAGGCCGACGAGCTCCAGGAGCTCCTCGGCGCTGCGGGTTCCGCCGCGCTTGGTGAGCTGCTTCATCTGGGCAGAGATGAGCATGGAGGGGTTGAGCGAGGACAGGGCGTCCTGATAGACCATAGCGATATCGGTACCACGCAGGCCGAACCACTCCTTCTTGCTCATCTTGAGCAGGTCGCGGCCCTCCCAGAGGACCTCGCCGGAAAGGTGCTCGTCCTCATCGGTCAGGCCCATGATGGCCAGCGTGGTGATGGACTTACCGCAACCGGACTCGCCCACCAGGCCCATGGTCTGACCAGGACGAACGTCAAAGTTGACATGGTCGACGACGTTGATATCACCGTGATGCTCAAACTGAATGCAGAAGTCACGGACCGAGAGAATCGGTTCGACAGACTCGTCGGGCACGTGGCGATCGTCACGCTTGAGCTCGACATCGCGCAGGGCGCCAAGGCGAGCGGAGAGGGACTGGGCCTGCTCCTTGTAGGCGCGAACGGGGTCGGAGACCAGCAGGTCGGCCTCGCGACGCTTGGAGGAATCGGTAGGATCCAGGGCGGCGGAGGGAGCAGCGGCCATGGCGTCGGTAATGCCCTCGGAGAGGATGTTGAGCGCCAGGCAGGTGATCATGATGGCCAGGCCCGGGAACAGCGCCTGCCACCAACGGCCGGCGAGCACGCCGCCGCGGGCGTCGGCGAGGATGTTGCCCCAGGTAGCGGTGGGCTCCTGGATACCAGCGCCGATGAAGGTCAGCGAGGCCTCGAAGATGATGGCGTCGGCGACCAGGGTAACGGTGAAGACCATGATCGGGGCGATGCAGTTACGCAGAACATGCTTGATCAAAATCCACGGAGCCTTGGCGCCGGAAACGATGACCGCGCGGACATAGTCCTCGCCGTACTCGGACACGATGTTGGCGCGCACGATACGGGCAATCTGCGGAGTGTACATAAAGCCGATGGCGAAGATAATCGACGGCACGGAGTTGCCCAGGATGGAGACGAAGACGGCCGCGAGGGCGATGCCCGGGATGGACATGATGATGTCCAGGATACGCATGATCGTCTCGGAGACGGCCTTGCGCGAAACCGCTGCAAGGGCGCCCACGACCGAGCCGCAGACCAGAGCCATGGCAGTGGCGCCAAAGCCGATAATCAGCGAGTAACGACCACCGTAGAGCATACGCGACAGAATGTCGCGACCCTTATCGTCGGTACCGAAGATAAATCCGTTGCCGGGAGCCTGGCGAGCCGTAAAGATCTCGACCGGGCTATAGGGGGCAAGAAGGGGCGCCAGGATCGCAGTCAGGGCGACCAGCACCAGCACGACGGCGGCAATCTTAGAAGACAGCGTCATCTTCTTCCAGCCACCGAGCTTGAGCCCCTTGGAGGCAGCCTTCTCGAGCTGCTCGGTTTGCTTCTCTCGAATCTTTACCATAATCTACACCGTCCTGATGCGCGGGTTGATGAGCAGGTAGAGCATGTCAACCACGATGTTGATGATGATGAAGGCAAGAGCAACGACGATAACGACGCCCTGAACCAGGTTCGCCTCGTTGCCCTGAACGCCCTGCAGAATCGCGGTGCCCATGCCGGGGAGGTTGAAGATAACCTCGATGACGACAGCGCCGCCCATGAGGTAACCGATCTTAAGACCGAGGGTGGTGACCGGGGTGATCAGCGCATTGCGAAGAACGTTGATGCCGACGACGACCTTCTCGGGAACGCCGGCGCCGCGAGCCATACGGACATAATCCTTGTCGAGCTCCTCGACCATGGCGGTACGCACGATACGAGTCATCTGGCCCGTCAGCGGAAATGCCAAGGCGATGGCGGGCATGATCATACGTCCCAGATAGCCAACCGGATTCGTGGTGAAGTGAGGCAGAGCACCCGATGCCGGGAGCACCTTAAGGTAGGAAGAGAACAGCAGGATCAACAGAACGGCAAGCCAGAACGACGGGGTTGCCAAGCCGGCGATGGAAAAGACGCGGATCACTTGGTCCGGCCATTTGTCGCGATACAGTGCCGCGATGACGCCGAGCAAAAACGAAACGACCGCACCGATAGCAAGACCGATAAAGGTCAGCTGCATCGTGACGGGCAGGGCCGTGGAGATGCGCTTGGCAACGGAGTTGCGAGCAGCACCATAGGTGCCCATGTCGCCATGGATCAAATCGCCCATATAGCGCACGTAGCGCACGGGCCAGGGGTCGTCCAGACCATACTTCTCATGGTACTCGGCAACCGCCTCGGGCGAGGCACCGTCACCCAACGCCGTGTAGGCGGGGTCGGTCTTGGAGAACGACATAAGGAAGAACACCAGGACGGTGACGCCCAATGCCATGATCGGCAGCGCCACAAGACGCCTTCCAATCAAACGTAGCAAGTTGTTCACGTTCTCTCCCCTTTCTTTTGTCGGTAGGACCAACTGGTATATGAGTACGGATACTCATTACAAGACCCGAGCGACATCGTTGCCGCCCGGGTCTTTGTTTCAACTATGAGGATACGGTCCCAACGACCGACATCCTGCATACAGACTCAAGCGAGTCTTACGCCTTGACGGTCGCAACGCCCCTGAAGGACATGCTCGTCGTGCCGATGCCCTTGAAGCCATCGAGGGCCTCGCCGTTGGGTGCAGTGGACGGATCGTCCCAGGAAGCGGAGACGGTCTTGACGTGGACAACGGGGTACAGAACGGCGTTGTCGGCAATGATGTCGAAGCACTCGTTCCACTTCTTCTGCTGCTCGTCGCCCTCGGCGGCAAGAGCCTCGTCCATGAGGCCGTGGAGCTTCTGCCACTCAGCGGACTCCTTCCACGGGCAACGGGTCTGCATCCAGACGTTGTCGCCGTACCACCAGTTGAGCAGCAGGTCGGGGTCGGCGCCGAAGCAGGAAGGATCGCCAGGGGCAAGGAGGATATCGTAGGCCTCGCCGCCGTCGATGGCAGCGTAAGTGGCCGGCGAGGTATCGGTCTGGATGGTCACATCGAAGCCGAGAGCGTCGAGGTCGTTCTTGACCTGGGCGGCCATGCCCTTAATCTGCTCGTTGTCGGTGGTGCGCAGGGTGATGGCACCCGGGGTGATGCCAGACTCCTCGATGAGCTTCTTAGCCTTCTTGGCGTCGGTCTTGTACACCGTGGAAGCCTCATGATAGTTGGTGAAGCTCTTGGGCAGGTAGCAGCTGGCAGCGGTGGCAAGGCCGGCGAAGGTGTTGCTGACCATCTTCTCGGTGTCGAGCGCATACATGACAGCCTGACGGACCTTGACGTTGTTCCAAGGCTCCTTGGCGACGTTGAACATGATGAAGCGGGTGCCGAAACCCTGAACGTTATCGATCTTGCAGCCGGCGCTCTCGAGCTGGTCGACGGCGTCAGCGGTAACGAGCTCCATAACGAGCGTGGAGCCCTCCTGCTGAGCGGTAACGCGAGCGGTGGGGTCGGTCAGGATGCTGTACTGGATCTTCTTATCCTCGGCAGCATACTCACCGTTGTACTCGGGGTTGGGAACCAAGGTGATCTCGGTATCGGAGATAGAGTCGTACATCCAGGGGCCGGAACCGATCGGCTGCTTGGCGCGATCCTCCTCGGTCTGGGTGGCCGGGGTAACGCGGACGATGGCCAGACGATCCTTGAGCAGGGAGAAGTTGGGGACCTTAGTCTTGACCGTCACGGTGCTGGCGTCCTTGGCCTCGATGGACTCGAAGGGCTGGAAGAACGGAGCATAGGTAGCGGAAGCGGCGCAAGCGGTGTAGGAGGCAACGACATCGTCAGCGGTGACCTCGGTGCCATCGGAGAACTTGGCGCCCTTGCGGATGGTGACCTCGAAAGTGGTGTCGTCCACAGACTTGGGATCGTCGGTGGCGAGCTCGTTGAAGGTGCTGTAGTCGTGGTAATCGATACCGTAGAGGCCCTCGACGACGTGCCAGTTAGCACCCAGGCCCACAGCGGAGCCGGTGCTGGCGGGATCGAAGCTGGACGGAGCGTAAGCGGAACCAGCGGTGATCACGCCGCCGCCACGGTTGGCGGAATCGGTGGAGCCGGAAGCGGAACCCTCGTCGCTAGAGCTGCCACCGCAGCCAGTGAGACCAAGGCCGGCGACAGCAGCGACGCTGCCGGTGAGGCCGAGGAACGAACGCCTGGACATACCCTTGTTGATGATGGCCATGTCTTCTCCTATCAATAGAGAATCTTACTCGGGAGCACCTAGACGTGCCCCCGCGCAACTTGCGGACGATATATACCTTACCTACCGACGAACCCAACTGAGGTGCCGCGCTCGGCGACCGATACATACATACGCTTGAACGGTATTTACTACCGTTCACCGAATTCATTGACAAATGATTCGCCAGACAGTATGTATCGGCGAGGTGAGATATCAGTCTTCGTCAACCCGCAGGATAGCAGGGTTTTCGCTTGGGTTAGTCAAACGTTTTAGCGTTAATAAAACCCGAAATCAGCAGGCAATCATGGCGAAATAAATGGTTGAAAATCGCGCAATCATGTATATCAGTTGTTTAGGCTCGTGTTTAGCTATCGGAATGGCCAGCCGCCGCCTCGGCGCGCTCGGCATTCCATGCAACGAGCGCCTCGTAGACCGCCTTGGCAACATCGGCAGGTATGCCGCGAACTTTCGCGATCTCTTGCTCGCTCGCCGCGCGCAAACGCTTCATCGAGCCAAAATGGCGCATAAGGGCACGTTTTCTGGTGGGTCCCACGCCTGGAACGTCATCGAGCACCGAAACCGTCATGGCTTTATCGCGCAACTCACGGTGGAACGTGATGGCAAATCGGTGGGACTCATCGCGTACCTGTTTAATTAGATAGAGCGAAGCAGACCCGGTCGGCAGCACGACAGGAGTCTCGTCCCAAGGCACAAAAACTTCCTCGTCGGCCTTCGCCAAGCCACAAACTGGTATATCGAGCCCAAGAGCCTCAAGTTGCTTGATCGCAGCGGTCAATTGCGGCTTACCGCCATCGACAACGAGCAAATCGGGGCGCGAGCCAAAGCGCTCGTCGGCCATGCGCTCGGGAGCATAGCGTCGTCCCAAAACCTCGGACATCGACACGAAGTCGTTTGCCTCGTCCAATTCGGCCTGAATTTTAAAACGACGGTACTGGCTCTTGTCGGCGCGCCCGTTGGTAAACACCACCATCGAGGCGACCGTAAAGGTGCCATGCAGTGTAGAGATATCGAAGCACTCGATACGCAACGGCGGCGATGGCAGCGCCAACGCACTTTCGAGCTCCAGGAGCGCTTGATTGGTGCGGTCGTCAGCGTACCCCGTTCGCATCATGTAGCGCATGAGGGCATGGCGCGCATTTTTGGATGCCATATCGAGCAGACGGTGCTTTTCGCCACGCTGCGGCCTATGGAGATGGCAGGAACGCTCACGCTTGCCCGCAAGCCACTCCCCCAGCGCCTCCGCATCCTCAAGCTCGACGGAAAGGTTGACCTCAGCTGGAATATCAGCCGTCTCGTCGTAATAGCGCTTAAGAAAGCCCGACTGGAGCTCTTCCTCGTCAACATCAAGACCCTTGTCGAGAATGAACTCGCAGGTGCGAACTGTTCGGCCCTCGCGAACGACGAAGACGCAAGCGGCGGAGATAGTCTCCTCGCGATAGAACCCGATGACATCGATATCGACACTGGAGGGAAAAACGACTTGCTGACGATCGTCCAGACCCCTGATGACCTCCAAACGACGTTTGACGCGTGCCGCGCGCTCAAAGTCGAGCGCCTCGGCGGCATCCGTCATCTCGGAGGTCAGCTCATCGACGACATCCTTGCGATGGCCCGACAAAAAGCGCTCGACACGCTTGACGTTCTTGGCATAGTCTGCCGGGGAAATCGCGCCGACACACGCACCCGGGCCGCGCCCGACATGGTAGTCAAAGCAGGGACGCCCGTTTTGTGCGCAAATCATATTGACGATGTCTTCCTCGCCCTTGTGGGACTCGATGGTACGGCGACAACGACGCCACTCCGCACAGGATGCAGAGCAGATGGGGATAACCTTGCGCAGCGTATCTATCGTCTCACGTGCCGCACGGCTATCGGTATAGGGTCCAAAATAGCGCGTTCCCGGCTTATGACGCTCACGCGTGTATTTGATCGCGGGATACAGGTCGCCCTTTGTAATGGCGATAAAGGGGTAGCTCTTGTCATCCTTGAGGTCGACGTTAAAGTACGGATGGTACTGGCCGATCAGGTTGCGCTCGAGTACAAGCGCCTCATGCTCGGTTTCGACAACGATGTAGTCAAAGCTCGCCACCAGCTGCATCATCAGCGGGATCTTTTGACGCTCATCCTGCAGTGTCACGTATTGACGCATGCGGGCGCGCAGGTTTTTCGCCTTGCCCACGTAGATGACATCGCCCTTGGCATCCTTCCAAAGGTAGCATCCGGGCTGTGTGGGAACGCGCGAAACCTGCTCGGCAAGCGTTGGTATGTTGTCGTGACCGGCCACGCGCACCTACTTGCGACGAAGCAGCGCCGAGACCTCGGGCATCTTAAGGACGACGGCAAGGCCAAAGGTAACAACAAGCGAGGCGACACCCGCAACGCAAACGTAGCCAAGAGTAATCAGAATCGAGCCGCCAAGTGCCCCGACAAAGTGTTCAAGCGCCCACATGACGCCGGCGCCTGCGGCAGCACCTAGGCCACCGAGCAAAAGGCCAAAGAAACCGCCATGTAGGATAGATTTGACCTGAAGGCCACGCAGGCGACGACGCAGCCACCACAGCGAACAGCCGACCAAGATCACGTAGTCGACGACATACGAAAGCGCGATTGCCGGCATACCGAAGCCCAGCACAACGCCAAACAGCAGAACCGAGCCGGCCTGGCCGATGGCGGAATACAGGCAATAGCGGCTATAGGGCTTCATGTCGAGCAAGGCAGAGAAGCTCTTCTGCATCAACACGACCACGCCGTAGAGCGGCAGCGAGAGCGCCAGGTAGACAAGGTACTCGGACACCAGAGCCACGCCGGATTCATCGAACTTGCCAGCACAGTAGATCATATTGAGCGGACGTGCGAAGACAATCAGGTACAGTGCGAACGGAATCAGGAAGAACAGCATCTGGGCGACGCCACGCGAAATGCCCGTGCGAACGCTGTCGTAATCCTTCTCCTGTGCGTCATGAGAGAGCTCGGTATAGAGCGCCGTCGAAAGCGAGGCGGCAATCAGCGCGTAGGGCAGCGTGTACCACAGGCGCGCATAGGCGATGACGGAAGGACCCGTCTCGGGCTGGACCACCAGCGCGGCAGCGTTGGTGATAGAAGTCGAGACAAACATGCACACCGTGGCGAGCAGCGTCGGGATACCGAGCGCAATCGTCTGGCGCAGCGCGGGGTCCTTAAAGTCGATATGGATATGGGGATGCACGCCGTGCTTGCCAAGCGCGGGAATCTGACATGCCATCTGAACAAAGACACCGAGGGTCGTACCGGCCGCAATCAAGATGATGCCGGCACGTTCGCCAAACTGTGCGGACACGGGCGCAAAACCCATAAAGCTCGCAATGACGATCACATTGTTGAGGACCGGGGCAAACGTCGACCAGAAGTAGTCGCGGTGTGCGTTGAGAACGCCCGAGAACACCGAGCCCAAACCATAAAACAGAATCTGGATGGCAAAGAAACGGAACATGAACGCAGCGGTATCCATGCTGCCACCGTCACCCGAAAGGAACGATTGCGTCCAGATAAAGCCCGGGGCGAACACGGTCCCCAGCAACGAAATGCCACCCAGCACTAAAAGCAGAATGCCGAGCAGGTTGCCCACGTACTCGTTCGAGGCCTCGCGACCCTGCTCACGCCTCACGCCCATGTACACGGGCAAAAACGCCGTCACGAGCATGCCGCCCATCACGAGTTCGTAGAGCATATTGGGCAGGTTGTTGGCGACCTGATAGGAGGACGAGAGCAGCGACATGCCGATAGCGGCCGCCATTGCCCACGTGCGGATAAAACCGGTGACGCGAGACACGATAGTCAGGATGGTCATAAGCCCGGCAGAACGACCAACCGTGGAGTAGTCCGACGAGCCCATGTCGTCAGTGTCATCTCGCGACGAAGAAGCTTCGGATGAGGGTGTCTGAGGCGCAGATTCTTTTGCAAAATGAGCTCCGCGCTTCAATTCTTCCTGCGGCATCGCTCAGTCCTCTCTCGTAATCGCGGCAACCGTCGCCCCGCAAAATGCAATTAAATCATCGGGTGCAAGCTCGAGCTGATAACCACGCTTGCCTCCCGAAATAAAAATGGTATCCCAAAGGACGCATGTCTCATCAATGAGCGTCCGGTAGCGTTTTTTCATACCGACCGGGCTGCAGCCGCCGCGAACGTAGCCAGTCGCCGCAAGCAAATCCTTCACATGCATCATGGCCAAGGACTTCTCCCCCGCGGCACGCGCGGCGGACTTTAGATCGAGCTCGTCGGCAACAGGGATGCAGCACACGACATAGTCGTTGGACGGTGTCACGCAGACCAAAGTCTTAAATCCTTGACCGGGCTCCTCGCCAAGCTGCTCCGAAATCACGACCCCCAGGCCCACCGACTCATCACCATCGTCTTCGTACGTATGTAGAACATAGGAAATGCCGGCGCTTTCCAGCTCGCGCATCGCATTGGTTTTTGGCGTCTTTACAGCCTTTGCCATGACATATCCTTTCCCTCGCATTCGGACGTAAAGATTAAGTATATGTCCAATTCGGCTGCATACGTCACTTCGACACAGCAAGCGCCATCGAATCACAAGGAGTCGATGGCGCCCATAAACTGAATCGCCTATTTATTGAGCATCAAGTTGAGCCTGACGCTCCCGGTCACGCCTGAGCAACGGCGCCAAAAACTTGCCCGTATAACTCTGCGGACAGTCCGCAACCTGCTCCGGTGTGCCCGAAACCACAACGGTTCCGCCGCCGTTACCGCCCTCGGGACCCATATCGATCAGACGATCGGCAACCTTGATGACATCAAGGTTGTGCTCAATCACCAGCACCGTGTTGCCCGCATCGACCAAGCGCTGCAGCACATCGAGCAGCTGGCGGACGTCCTCAAAATGAAGACCGGTCGTCGGCTCGTCCAAAATATAGAACGTCTTGCCCGTCTGGCGTCGATGAAGCTCCTTGGCGAGCTTCACACGCTGCGCCTCGCCGCCCGAGAGCGTCGTGGCGGGCTGGCCCAGGCTCACGTAGCCTAAGCCTACATCGTACAGCGTCTGGAGCTTGCGCTTAATCTGCGGGATATTCCCAAAGAAGGCCAGCGCCTCGGTGACGCTCATGTCGAGCACGTCCGAGATGGTCTTGCCACGGTAGGTGACCTCGAGTGTCTCGCGGTTGTAGCGTTTACCGCCGCAAACTTCGCAGGGAACGTAGATATCGGGAAGGAAGTGCATCTCGATCTTGATCTGCCCGTCGCCCTTGCACGCCTCGCAGCGCCCGCCACTCACATTAAAGGAGAAACGACCCGGCGAGTAGCCGCGCGCCTTCGACTCCGGCGTACTCGCAAACAGCGCGCGAAGATCATCCCACAGGCCGATATAAGTAGCAGGGTTGGAACGCGGCGTGCGGCCAATCGGCGACTGGTCGATATCAATAACCTTATCGATACACTCGATGCCCTCGATTTTTTTATACGGACCCACAGGGCGCGTCGAACGGTGAATAGCATTCGTAAGGGCAGGCGCAATGGTGTCGGTAACCAGGGAGCTCTTGCCCGATCCCGACACGCCGGTAACAACCGTAAGCGTACCAAACTCGATCTTGGCGGTAACGTTTTTGAGGTTGTTGGCTCGAGCGCCCGTAATTTTAAGGCAGCCGCGACCGGGCTTGCGCCGTTCATCAGGCACCCGAATCATTCGTTTGCCGGTCAGATAAGCGCCCGTCATCGACTCAGGACACGCCATGATATCAGCAGGCGTTCCCGCCGCGACTACGTGCCCGCCGTTGACGCCGGCGCCGGGCCCCATGTCGATCACGTAGTCGGCGGCACGGATTGTATCCTCGTCGTGTTCGACGACGATAACGGTATTGCCGATATCGCGCAGGCGCTCGAGCGTCTTGATCAGGCGCTCGTTGTCACGCTGATGCAGGCCGATCGAGGGCTCGTCCAGAATATAGAGCACGCCCATGAGACCCGCGCCGATCTGCGTTGCCAGTCGAATACGTTGTGCCTCGCCACCGGAAAGCGTCGCCGAGGCACGATCGAGCGTCAGATAGTCGAGTCCAACATCGACCAGAAAACGCAAGCGCTCCAGGATTTCCTTGACGATGCGCCCGCCGATAAACTGTTGGCGCTCGGTGAGCTCCAGGCCCTCAAAAAACTCGAGCGACTCACGGCACGACAGGCAACAAACCTCGTAAATGGACTTGCCACCCACGGTGACGGCGAGCATCTCAGGGCGCAAACGAGCGCCGTGGCAGCTCGAGCACGGTTCCTCGCGAATGTACTTCTCCAAGCGCGCCTTGGTGTTCTCGTTCGTCGTCTCGGTATAGCGTTCGTACAGGATGTTGCGAACGCCCGAAAACTTGGTATCCCACTGGCTGCGACGTCCGTCGAGCTTTTGGTAGTCGACCGAGATCTTCGTATCGCCCAGGCCATCCAAGAATGCACGACGCACGCGAGGGGGCAAGTCCTCCCACGGCGTATCGGCGCTCACCTTAAAGTGTTTGCAGACCGCAGCAAAAATCTGCGGATAGTAGCTCGAATTGCCAAACAGGCTACCAAAGACTCCGTCGGCAATGGACTTCGAGGGGTCCTCGATCAGCGCCTCGGCATCAACGGTTTTCTTAAAGCCCAGGCCGTCGCACTCAGGACATGCGCCATAGGGAGCGTTGAACGAAAAATCACGCGGCTGAAGATCGTCAATGGAGTGACCATGCTCCGGGCACGCCAAGGCCAACGAATACTCCAGCAGCTCGCCCTCGGTCCCCTCGGGAGCATCACGATCGGGCAGCATGTACACGTTTACATTGCCGTGAGCCAGCGCGGTCGCCTGCTCAACAGACTCGGCGATACGGCCCAGAGAGTTCTCACGGATCACGATGCGATCGACCACGACCTCGATATCGTGCTTGAACTTCTTGTCCAGATCGATCGGATCGTCGAGCGAGCGCACTTCACCGTCGACACGCACGCGGCTAAAGCCCTCGGCGCGAAGGTCCTCAAACAGTTTGGTGTACTCGCCTTTTCGCCCGCGCACCACCGGTGCCAGCACAAACGCGCGACGGCCCTCCCCCGCCGCCAAGACCTTGTCGGCAACCTGGTCGGTCGTCTGGCGCTCAATGACACGACCGCATTCGGGACAGTGCGGGGTGCCCACACGGGCGAACAGCAGGCGCAGATAGTCATAAATCTCGGTTACGGTGCCAACCGTCGAGCGAGGGTTTTTAGACGTCGTCTTTTGGTCGATCGACACTGCCGGCGAAAGGCCGTCGATTGAATCCAAGTCAGGTTTGTCCATCTGACCCAAGAACTGGCGCGCATAGCTCGAAAGGCTCTCGACGTATCGACGCTGGCCCTCGGCATAGATAGTGTCAAATGCCAGCGAGCTCTTGCCCGAGCCAGAAAGACCGGTAATGACCACGAGTTGGTCACGCGGAATGGAAACATCGATATCACGGAGGTTGTGCTCACGAGCGCCGCGAATAACGATAGAAGAATCAGACATGGAAGCTCCTTGCCTCCTATTGCATCGAATCATACTGTCGATGAGTTTAGCGCACTCGACGCGCACAGATGTTCGTAATACAAGATTCGCAGACCTTTAGCTTTGCGTATCGGGCGCTTTGTTTCTCGAAATGCCGTGGAAAGGTTACAGTAATCTAATACTGAACTTAATTTGCTGTAACAGAGGAACGTCCATGACCGAAGATATCCCCCTTGAAATCACTTCGAGTGACATGGCCAATCTGCCCATATTCATCGCCGCCCTTATCGTGGCCGCCGTCGTCGTGCGCGTGTATTTTTCAATCAAACACAATGAAAAGCCGCCCATTGCCCGCGTCTTTTGGTGCGCGACGCTCCTCATCCCGCTCGGCATGGTAGCTGCATGGATTACGAATCAATTGCTCGTAAATGAGGACAGTTCCCTATGGGTCCTTTCTTATTCGGCGCTCGGTGCTGCCGCCGTCATACTTCTTGTCGAGCCCTTGGTTTCGGGACTAATCGACCAAACCGATCTTGCGACGGGAACGGTTGCCTGTATTTGCCGTGACATCCTTGTCATCGCCGCTGTTTCAGCGCTCTCGTTCGTTTCACTCGAAATTGCCTGCAACGAAACGTTCTATCGCATTCCCGCCAACTCATTTGGGTTTTCCGTCGGGTTGCTCGCGACGGTTCTGCTCTCCCTTTATTTGCTGGGACAACGTCATGGAGGCGTCATGGCCCTCGCGCCCGTCGTCTGTTGCATCCTTGGCATTGCCGAGCACTTCGTCATAACGTTTAAAGGCGAGGCCATCCTGCCAAGCGATATCTTGGCCCTTGGCACCGCAATGGAAGTGAGCGAGGGATACGAGTTTACCTTTACAGCCGGAATCGTAACCTCTCTAGCCCTGCTGGAGATTTCCCTGGGGCTTCTTTCGCTTATCCGACCGAGAAAGCTCCGTACACCCACCCATGTCTTCCCCGCAATCGCCGCCAACCTCTGCGCTTTTCTGCTAGTGACCGTTGTGGGGCTCTCGGGCTTTTCCAGCATCGACTTGGAGCAGGCGCTGAATTTTGGATTTGACCGTTGGCAGCCCATCACCACGTATGCGTCTCAGGGTTTTATCACTTCGTTCACCGAAATGGTCAACGAGTTGCCCATTGAGAAGCCCGAAGACTATACGCCCGATGAGGCGCAGAGCATCGAGCAGGAGCTCGCCGCCACCTACGACAGCACGTATGGCGCGAGCGAGCAGCGCGCGGCGGCCGTTGCCCAGTTCAATGAAATCAAGCCGACGATTGTTGCCGTCATGAACGAGAGTTTTAGCGACCTTTCGTGCTTTGAGCAGCTCCAGGCGGCCGGGTACACCGGCCCCGCATTCTACAACTCGCTTCCCGACACACTTGTTCGCGGCACCATGCTCGCTTCGGTCGCCGGTGGCGGAACGGCGAACTCCGAATTCGAATTTTTGACCGGAGCGACAACGGCCTTTGTCGGATTAGGCAAAATCCCCTATCAGCTATATCAGATGAATGGCGTCAACAGCCTGGCAAAGGACCTTAAGGAGCTTGGGTATACCGCTACCGCTATGCACCCGCAAAACCCCGTCAACTACCATCGAGATAAAATCTATCAGCAGCTGGGCTTCGGAGATTTTCTTTCAATCGGCGATTTCGAAGGTGCGCCCTGTTACCATGCCGGCGTATGCGACTACGCCACCTACGACAAGATACTCGACCTGCTTAGAACCGACGAAGCCCCGCAGTTCATCTTTGACGTCACGATGCAAAATCACGGCGGCTACGACTATGGCACCGTTCCCGCCGAGGAGCTGACAAACTATTGGGTCGAGGGAGCCAGCGAGGGTGCCAATAGCGCGCTCAACACCTATCTTACCTGCATCAACGCATCCGACCGGGACCTCGAGTACTTTATCAACGAGCTCCGCAATATCGGCAGACCGGTTGTCCTTGTCTTTTTTGGCGACCATCAGCCGAGCGCCGCAACGACTCTCAACGACGAGCTGTACCCTCAGGAAGATACGGCAAGCCACGCTTTCCGTATCTATCAGTCGACCTATTTCGTTTGGGCTAACTATGAAATCGCCGGCAATACCGAGCTCAACGTCTACGACACCGTCGGGGCAAACGAGATTGCAGCCATTACCCTTAATAAGATCGGCGCCCCGCTCACCGACTATCAAAAGGCTCTGCTTGCAACAAGGTCAGATGTGCCCACCATCAATGTCGCCGGCTACCTTGGTGCCGACGGGCTGCGCTACGACTTGGAATCTGAAGACAGCCCATACGCCTCAACGATCGACAAGCTGCAGCGCATGCAATACCTCGAGTTCGCCAGCAAAGTTCAGTAAGCCCGCCCATTCGCTTGGACCCATCGTATTGCAAGCACGCTCGGCCCAAATGCATCGCAAATGACTCCCGCTCGCAAACGAGGGTACAATGACGCTCGTGTCACGTCACGGGGCCCCGGCCCCAACATATACAAAGGAGTCATACATGGGTTGCGAGCACGCACAGGCCGCCGGTGGACAAACGTCGCCGTCGCAATTTGAGGAGAACACGCTGTCCGAGGTCAAACGCGTCATCGCCGTACTTTCCGGCAAGGGCGGTGTCGGCAAGTCGTTTGTCACCGGTGCCATCGCCACCGAGCTTGCCCGTCACGGCCACAAGGTCGGCGTCCTCGATGCCGACATCACCGGTCCCTCTATCCCCAAGATGTTCGGTATGAGCGGACGCCACGTCCATGCCCTTGGCAACCTTATGCTGCCCGAAATCTCCGAGCACGGCGTCAAGGTCATGAGCTCCAACCTGCTGCTCCAAAACGAGACCGACCCCGTCCTTTGGCGCGGTCCGGTCATCGCAGGCGCCATTAGGCAGTTCTGGAGCGAGACCTCGTGGGGCCCCATCGACTACCTGCTGGTCGACATGCCTCCGGGAACAGGCGACGTCGCTCTCACCGTCTTCCAGTCACTGCCCGTCGACGGCATCGTCATCGTCACGAGCCCGCAGGATCTGGTCTCGATGATCGTCGCCAAGGCGGTCAACATGGCCGAGAAGATGAACGTCCCCATTCTGGGCATCGTCGAAAACATGAGCTATATTGAGTGCCCCGACTGCGGCAAGAAGATCGAGGTCTTTGGCAAGAGCAAGCTCCCCGAGGTCGCAGAGCGCTATAACCTCGACATCTTGGGCACGCTTCCCATCAATCCGTCACTCGCCGAGGCCTGCGATAAGGGCGAGGTCGAGACCGCGCTGCCCGATGGCATGTTGCCTCAGGCAGTCTCTGCCGTCGAGGCCATTACCCCGCACGAGACCGACGAGGCCTAAGTGAACACGAGCGCCTTCTATGACGTCCTGGTAATCGGCGGCGGGGCTTCAGGCCTCGCCGCCGCCATTACGGCCGCACGCGCTGGCAAAAGCGTCTGCATCGTTGAGCGCGATGTCGCCTGCGGCCTTAAGCTCCTTGCGACCGGCAACGGCCGCTGCAACCTCTCCAACGAATCGATTGATCCACAGCGGTATAACCACCCCGCATTCGTTGAATCCGTTATGGGCCCCCGGCCCGAACAAGAGCTTATGGGTTTCTTCTCCTCGCTGGGCATCATGACAACCTCCGAGGAAGGCCGGCTGTACCCGCGCTCGCTTCGCGCCGAATCGGTGCGCGACGCGCTTCTCAACGTTTGCGACCGCCTAGGTATCACCTTAATCTGCGGAGCCAACGTTGCCTCGGTGCACAAAGCTTCCGAAGGCTGGGCACTCCAAATAGACCGTCCAGCGCGGGCGCTCAAGGCAAAAAAGCACGACGACCGAAAATCGGAGCTCCGCTCGCTTCGGAAAGCGCTCGCCGATGTCCCTCGCAAGAACGAGGCCCTGGAGGCACATGCCGTAATTATCGCCACGGGTGGCAACCCCACCGGTATCGCCGATACGTTTAGCCTCCCCCTCACTTCGCTGCGCCCCATCCTCTGCCCCGTATCGGCAACGGTCGTCGGCGATCGGGCGGCACTCAAGACGTTGGACGGCCTGCGCGTCCGCGCCCGCTTGACGCTCACCCGTAACCATAGTGAGCTCTGGCACGAAGACGGTGAAGTCCTGTTTCGAGCCTTCGGCATCTCGGGCGTCGCTGCCTTCAACCTCTCTCGTCGTATCCAGTACGGCGATACGATCCTGCTCGACGTTTTCCCCGACCTCTCCAAAGACGAGTTGCTCGATATGCTTAACCGGCGCGTTGAGCTGCTCGGCGGCTTTTCGCCCCGCGATCCCCGTTGGCTCGACGGCATGCTCGCCCCGCAACTCTCCCGCGTCGTCTGCACAGCGTTCGAGCAGTGCCATCCAGGCTCCAACGATGTCATCCACCTGGTCTCGATCCTCAAGCACTTTAAGCTGCTCGTCGAGGGAACAACCGAGGAGCGCTCGGCGCAGGTCACGCGTGGTGGCGTATCTGTCGAGAGCATCTCAACACCCAGTCTACGCGCGCGCAGCGCTGTCGACGCCCCGCTTTACGTCTGCGGCGAAGCGCTCGACATCGACGCCGATTGCGGAGGCTTTAACCTTGCGTGGGCCTGGCTCTCGGGCATTCGCGCTGCAAGCAGCCTGTAGCCGCGCAGTCTATAATCAAAAAACGCATTCGGGCCGTCTGGGATACCGGACGGCCTCTTTCTTGCCTCTAAGGAGACCTCGATGATCGAAATCACCCAAGTCAACGCGTCGCTCGATGAAGCCGGCGATGAAAATGCCTGCCTCATTGTTGGCAAGCGAGTCGCCAAGCGCGTCCTACGTTGCAAGGACTCCGAGATCAAGTCCATCGAGCTCCACCGCAAGTCAATCGACGCTCGCAAAAAACGAGACGTCCATTTTATCCTGAGCTTTCGTGTTGAGCTGACTAGCCCCCACCTCGAGCGAGAAGCGCTCGACAACGTTGCCGAGCGTGACCGCTCGCGCGTGCGCGCGATAGAAGACGATGAGCCTTCATTCCCCTCGCCCGTCTCCGACGCACCCCAAGAACGCCCTGTCGTTGTCGGCGCCGGATGCGCCGGCCTTTTCGCTGCGCTTACGCTCGCCGAAGCAGGTCTTAAGCCCTTGCTCATCGAGCGCGGCGATCCGGCATTTCGCCGCTCGCAGGCGATCGACCTCTTTCTAAAGGAGCGCATCCTCGACCCCGAGAGCAATATCCAGTTTGGCCTGGGCGGCGCGGGGACTTTTTCGGACGGCAAGCTCAATACGGGAACCAAAAATCCCGCCCATCGCCTTATCCTCGAAACCTTCGTCGAGGCGGGTGCGCCCCGCAATATTCTGTGGGATGCAAAGCCGCACATTGGCTCCGACATCCTTCCCACGGTTGTCACCGCTATATCCCAGCGCATCGAGCAGCTCGGAGGTGTCGTCCGTTATCGAACAAAGCTCGTCGACATTCGCATCGACGCGTCTGGTGCCATCACCGGTATTGATGTCCAATCGTCCCAAGACGCCGCTTACGAGCCAATCGAGACAAAGCACCTCATCCTCGCCTGCGGGCATTCTGCTCGCGATATTTTTGAGCTCCTTAAGGACCACAACGTGGCCCTCGCACAAAAGACCTTTGCCATGGGCGTTCGCATCGAACATCCGCAACGCGACATCGACCGAGCCCAATATGGAGCCTCGGCGGGACATCCAGCGCTCGGGGCGGCCCCCTACAAACTTGTTGCCCATCTTCCCAACGGCCGCAGCGTGTTCTCGTTTTGCATGTGCCCCGGCGGACAAGTTGTTGCCGCCTCTTCAGAACCGTGCCATCTGTGCGTCAACGGGGCCAGTCTCAATGCCCGCGACGGACGCAACGCAAATGCCGCCCTACTCGTTAACGTCACGCCTGAGGACCTTCCCAACGATGACCCGCTCGCCGGCATCGAGCTCCAGCGTGCCTGCGAGGCGGCCGCCTATCGCCTGGGCGGTTCCAACTGGAACGCACCGGCACAACTCGTCGGAGATTTCCTCGCAGGACGTGCCAGCAAGGCGCCCGGAAAGGTAAAGCCCACCTATCCGCTCGGTGTGACCTGGATGGCAATTGACGAAGCCCTGCCGCAGCATATCGTCGAGTCGCTCCGCCTGGGACTTCCCCTACTCGGAAAAAAGCTACGAGGCTACGACCGTCCCGATGCCGTTCTTACCGGCGTGGAGACTCGTTCGAGCTCACCGGTCACTGTCACCCGAGACCGAACGTGCCATGCCGTGTCGACCCCGGGCCTCTACCCTTGTGGTGAGGGAGCTGGATATGCCGGCGGCATCATGAGCGCGGCCACCGACGGCATCCGTTGTGCTGAAGCCCTGATCGCAGACCTCTAACGCACGAATTCCAGCGCGCAAAAGACATAGGCCCCGAGCTCCACAGGGAACTCGGGGCCTGTTCGCTATTTCTTAAACCGTGCACCCTGGCGTTTTCTGCCCGATGCGAACGTGGAACCCTTGCGGGCCTGCGAACGTAAGCGCTCGATCGTCTCGTCCTCAGACGCACCCTCGAGCATCGCCCGAATCTGAACGACGGCATCGCGCAGCCGCGCCGCCTCCTCAAAGTCCATGGCGGCAGAAGCGTTACGCATGTCCTCTTCCATGGTTTCGACGATCCGCACAAGCTCGTCATGCGGCAGTTCTTCCAACTGCTCCGCAAGTGTCTGCTCGGGCGCCACCGTTTCCGGCACGCCGCCCTTGCCCGACTCATCGGGCGTATAGAATGCGCCATGGCCAAGAGAGTCGCCCTTCGAGCGCCCCTTGGAACCCACGGTTTTTTCGGCCTCGGCAATAAAACTTGAGATGTCGTTGATGGCCTTGCGCACTGTCTTGGGCACAATGCCATGCTCTTCGTTATATGCCATCTGAATCTCACGACGGCGCTGCGTCTCCTCGATGGCCTCTTTCATCGAATCGGTCACAACGTCTGCATACATGATGACTTCGCCATCGGCGTTACGGGCCGCACGGCCAATCGTCTGAATCAGCGAGCGGCGGTTGCGCAAGAAGCCTTCCTTATCGGCATCGAGAATTGCCACCAGTGAGACCTCGGGGAGATCCAAGCCCTCGCGAAGCAGGTTGATGCCAACGAGAACATCGATCTTGCCCTCGCGCAGCGTTCGCAGGATCTCGACACGGTCCATTGTCGCTGTATCAGAGTGCATGTAATTGACCTTAATGCCCGCGTCGAGCAGATGGTCGGTCAGGTCCTCGGCCATGCGCTTGGTCAACGTGGTCACCAGCACGCGCTCCTTGCGGGCAACGCGCTCGCGAATCTCGTCCTCAAGATCGTCAATCTGACCGCGAACTGGACGCACGTCAATCTTGGGGTCGAGCAGGCCGGTCGGACGAATAATCTGTTCCACGTCGTTTTGGCTCACCCGCAGCTCGTAATCGCCCGGCGTGGCCGAAACATAGATAAACTGGGGTATCCTTGCCTCAAACTCATCGAAACGAAGCGGGCGGTTATCGAGCGCCGAGGGCAGGCGAAAACCGTGTTCCACCAGTGTCACTTTACGCGAGCGGTCACCTTCGTGCATGCCGCGAATCTGCGGCACCGTCACATGGCTCTCATCGATGATGCAGAGCATATCCTTGGGAAAGTAATCGATTAGGGTAAACGGCGGCTCACCCGGCTTGCGACCGTCCAGATGACGCGAGTAGTTCTCGATGCCGTTGCAAAAGCCCATCGTCTCGAGCATCTCAAGATCATAATCGGTGCGCTGCTGCAGACGCTGCGCCTCGAGCAACTTGTCGGTCGCCTTGAGCTCCGCCACGCGCTTCTCGCACTCTTCGCTGATCGATTTCAGAGCCGCCTTGACCTTCGGCTTCTCGGTCACGTAGTGCGATGCCGGCCATACGGGGATGGCCTCGTACTCACGAAGCATCTCACCGGTGACCTCATCGATCTCGGCAATCAGCTCGACCTCGTCGCCAAAGAACTCAAACCGCAACGGATGCTCGGCATAAGGCGGATACACGTCGACAACATCGCCGCGCACGCGGAACGTGCCGCGTGCCAGGTCATAGTCATTGCGATCATATTGAATGTCGATAAGTGCATGGATAAAGTCATCGCGCTCGAGCGGCACCTTCTTGTCGACGTTTGGAGCCAGACCCGCATAGTCCTCAGGAGAGCCAATGCCATAGATACACGAGACCGATGCGACAACGATCACATCGCGTCGAGAGAGCAGCGATGCGGTCGCCTGATGTCGCAGCATCTCAACCTCTTCGTTAATCGAGGAGTCTTTCTCGATATATGTATCGCTTTGCGGCACATACGCCTCGGGCTGATAGTAGTCGTAATACGAGACAAAGTAGACCACAGCGTTATTGGGAAAGAACTCTTTGAGCTCGCTCGCAAGCTGAGCAGCGAGCGTTTTATTCGGAGCCATGACCAGCGTCGGCTTTCCCAGGGCCTCAATAGTCTTTGCCATCGTGAAGGTCTTGCCCGAACCAGTCACGCCCAGCAAAACCTGATAGCGGTCTCCGTCCCTCACGCCCTGCACAAGCGACTCAATGGCTTTAGGCTGGGAACCGGCAGGCTCATAGGGAGAAACGACCTTAAACGGCACGTCAGAGCCTTCAACGCCAAAGCGCTTAAGTTCACCACCAACGCGTTCTACTTCAAATTCCGCCATGGATACTCCTAACTCATATATCTGCAGTATACGCAGGCGGCAGGCATAGTCCTATACGAACCGATCGGGATAGAGGGTCTTGTAGCGAGCCCAGGCATTATTGACACGAATCAGATACGCCTGCGTCTCGGGAAAGGTAATTGCATTATGAAGCGACGTACCCTGCTGCGCCCATCCGTCGACATTGCCCATGCCGGCGTTATAGGCGGCGATGGCACTATCCGTCGACCCGTTGAAATAGGCGAGAAGATACGAGAGGTATGCGCAGCCAAACTCGATATTCGTAGCCGGATCGTTAAGATTGTCGGCCGAATACTCCCCTCCGTCGACAAGGCCCTTGGCAATCATATCCTGGGCAGTCTCGGGCATCAGCTGCATCAATCCCTGAGCACCCTGATTCGACTCGGCCTCGGGATCCCAATTCGATTCCGACTTAATGACAGCGCACACCAGATACGGATCCAGATTATGCGAAATACTGGATTGCTTTACATACGCCTCGTAGTCAATCGGATACAGCGGCTTAAAGAAAGCGGCAGGGGCACACGAGTAGACGAGCGAAATAAGGCCGAAGACGAACACAACGGCAAGTGGCGCCACGCGATACCACGTAAAGAAACGTGCCTTAGGCATCGGCCTCCTCCTTATCCGGAGTATCTATAAACCCGTGGCATGCAAGCCATGAGTCAAGCTGCTCAAAGAGCGAATTATCGCCTGCGGCATTATCAATCACCGTTGTAGCGAGATTGCACAGCGCAAACTCATCGGGCTGGCAAGCAGAACGAGCATCGAAATCGGATGGCTCCATGCCACGTTGAATAGCGCGCTCGCGACGAACTGACAAAGGGGCGCTGATGACCAGAATTTCATCAGCCAAGCCAAATGCATCCTCAAAACCAGTCGGAGCAGAAACCTCGACCACCGCAAAGGGATAACGGGGAGATGAAACCGTACAACAAACCGGATCGAGAATCCTAAGCGAAAGCTGTTCAATCAGAACGGGATGCACGATGCCATTGAGCCGTGCGACCGAATCAGGAGAAGCGAAAGCTCGAGAAGCGAGGATGCTGCGGCGAATGCCGCCTTCCTCATCCAAAATGTCCCAACCGAATTCATCCGCGAGAGTATTGACGATATCAGAGCCCGGCACATACAGAGATTTTGCAAGCTCATCCAGATCGATAAGCATAGCGCCACGAGATTCGAAATAGCGGCAGGCCGTCGACTTACCCGAAGCAATATTGCCCAAGACAAATACGGTAAACATCAAGCCCTCCCTAACGCCAATGCGAGTAATTATCGCTCAAATACACTAGAAGGACTCAAAATACAGCCAAAGAGTAAGAGCGCATACGGGGGAGGTAGGTCCCAAAGCACAACGTGTATACAACGCAAAAAGGGGGAGGCCGCTAGGCCTCCCCCTTCTCCAGTTTCGGATGACGGCTCGGTGCCGTCCACCGGTCAGC
>DXMF01000001.1 GCA_019414345.1 Collinsella sp. | reverse complement strand
ACCGAATGAAGATGCGTGCGACGGGGGCGAGGCGAATGGCTGAGCGGTATCGATATGCGGGTTCAACGGTATCACATTGGCCACATAGATTATTAACTTGCATTTCTACCCGCCCTCTCCGTAGAGCCGCCGATACGCGCTTAGCGCACCCTCGGCGCGTCCGGCAGGCCTTGCGAAATGGGATCCGGGAGACTTCGGCGCAGCATCATCTTGCGGAATGCTTCTAATGAGCCTCCCATCCTTCAAAAACAGAATCTCATCGCACAGTCTATCGACCGAATCCAAGATGTGGGATGACATGATGATGCACGTACCAGAATCGGCCAGCTTCCTGAGAATCCCGGAATGCAAGTCCACCCTGCTGGGATCGAGCGCGTTCATGGGTTCATCCAACAGGAGGTACCGCGCACCCGTCGCATACGCAATCGCCAAGGTAAGCTGCTGCTTCATACCCTGGCTCAGAGCGCGGATCCTCATCTTCGCGAACTCGCCTATCTGCGTTTGCTCCACTACCTCCTCGATATCACGAGCATGCGGCCACATATCGCAAACCATCTTGAGGTGATCTTCCGCACGCAATCCGGGATACAGCAGCGTTCCCTCACCAGGTGCATAGAAGATCATAGAACGGACCTCTCTCGCACCCGTACCCTGCACCTCATCCAGAACGATGCCCCCGTCCACGCGAGGACCCGGCAAACCTGCCATCGCACGCAGCAACGTCGTCTTTCCATGCCCGTTCGGAGCGACGAGACCGTAGACCGTACCCGGGGCAAACTCAGCGTTCACCGAATCTACGAGCACCTTCTTTCCATAAGAGATCGTCAGCGTTTGAAGGTCAATCATCGAGATCATCCCCTTTCGATCTTTGGAACACTCAGGCGCACCATCAACGGAGATACGGCGCCCAAGACCACCAGCAGAGCGCCCGATGCGCCGACGACCTCTCCAAAAGGCATCGCGTTCGTCCCTCGCCCAAGGAACCCAATCGTCCCCACCTGGGAAGCGGGATCAAACGAGGCGAATGGAGCCAGCAGCGCGACGCCCATGCCCACGCTTTCAACATGAGCGCTCAACGAACCCAACACCAAGAGAACCGCGCAAACCATTCCGGTGACAACGGGGTTGCGGCTAATCGCTGCTGTCAACGCAGCGACGACGGAAATCACGCCGTATGCCATGACCAGCAACGGAATACTGCACAACACCGCCTCCCCCACCATGGACGTTGTCGAAGCTCCCGCCCGAATGAGAGCGACGGGATACTCCGATCCACCCGCACCGTTCTTAATCACGGACACAACGACAGCGGGAACCATCGACACCAAAAGCAGCACCAAGCCAAGCAGGAGAGCCAGCGCAACAGCCGTCAGAAAACGCACATGCGCTGTTGCGGGGATCTGGAGAACCAGAAGGGAACGACACTGCAGGTGGGTGCACGCGAGCGATGTGACAACCACGGGCAACAGCAAAAATAAGGAGGGAAGCGCTGCCTGGAGATACGAAAGGAGGATTAATGGGGGCATCTTCGTACTTAACTCGTAAACCTTGGGGTCCGGCAAGCTCGCGATCGACTCGAGCAGAAGGGCGCGCGCCTCCGCACGAGAAGGAGTCTCCGGCTCGATTCCGATCGATTGCAGGAGGGTCGCATCTGCCGTGCCCAGTTCGCCTCGAGCGCGCTCGTACGTCGCAAGGCTTCGAAACCCCTCCGCAGGCGTAGGCGCGTACACAAAACCCGAAAGAGCATCTCGCATGTCTTCCAGGGCCGTTTTGCCCTCGACATCCATATTCGCAGCGTTCTGCTCTAGATACCGATCTATTGAACGGAGCTCCCCATCCCTATACCGAACAGCGGAAACGTCATCAGCGTCAGGAAACACCTCGACCAGAGCCGGGGCCAGCATCGTCGTCGACATTGCAATCGCGCATACGGCGAGGGCAGGAGAATGCAGGAGCAGTTTCCCCATCGTTCTTACGTATGCAACGGCGGAGGCACAAGCGCTCGAACGAGTTGCCGCTCTCGATGCGGTGAAGGAACCTCTCTCAAGACAAATCGGGGGCATCGGGCGCGCGCAGCCGCTCTTTCCAGCAACGCAAAGCAGGCTAATTGCCAGTACCTCGATCCCGATTGCGCATACGAGGGTAATCGCGCCACGCTCGAAGCAAAGTCCGGGCAGATTCACTATCTGCGTTGTCGGGTACGGGCTATAGGCGCCGACGGTCAACTCGGTGTTCGCATACGAAAGGGGATTCAACAGGGCGAACTCACGTAAAGCGATGGATCTTCCGTAATACCCGGGAACCATCGTCACCCCCATCAGGGCACATACGAACACGATTCCAAGCGTAGGGTTATTGGCAATCTTCACGGCAAGGTGAACGACAAGCGAGATGAACGCTGCCACCAAGAATTGCAAGATGGCCGTCTGCGCGAACACCAGCCAAGCCGGTTTGATAACCGGAGTCGCATATTGAATGTAGCCTATCGGATAGAACGGCGAGCCCGGGCCATTCTTCACAAGCGCGGCGATTATCCCTGGAAGATTGATGGCGAGGACGGCAAGCATTGCAAAAACACTCGCCCATACGCTCGATGCAACAAGTCTACCCAGCTCGCCCATCGGTGCCTGGATGATGAGCTTTTCACGTTTGTTAAGACGCGCGGCAAGGAACGAGACGGCAACGGCCGTTGCGACCCATAGCAAGTACTCCTTCGATCCGTCATAATAGGTGTACTCTCCATCCGATATCTGCAGAAACGGAAGTAGGGGAGAGAGCGGTGCCAAGATAAGACGTCCCGCGGCAAGAGGGTACAGAAGCGCGGGCATGCTTGATGAAGAGGTATAGACACCGTCCTCCCCCGCATTCACAAGCGCATCCGCATAGGATGCTGACAATTCCTGCTCAACACGGGTTATTCCCGACTCGAGGTATTCGACCCGTCCGTCGATGCCAGCCGCGCTCCTGAAGACGGGCAGAGCACAAAGAACCATCAACGCAACAACGACAACACAGAGCGACCTGGAGGAGAGAAGCGACCTAAAGATCGCCTTCGAGATTTTGAGCATATTCATCGTCAACCTTAACCTCATCCAGTCGGAACAGAGGGGCCGAACAAAATGCTCGGCCCTTCCTCGCATCTAGTAGGTGCTATAGACAAATTGCCATTTATCAGTTGTGCCAAGAACACCACAGGAGCACATTGCAGCGAGGCGGGATTCCCTATGATGCGCGGATCGGCGATAGCCATTTCGGTAGGAGATCGTCTTGTAAGAGATGTTGAACATCGAGATGCTGTGCCCGCTTACGCCGCGAGGACAGCTGTAGCTCCAGTAGGTATCGACGACGTCGTCCGTATACCCGAGGGGCTCAACGAGGGCACACTGGCTGCTCTCCTGGGAAGGAGGCATCGGGGTATCCGCAAAAGCGGGGGCTCCCGGCAGCAACAGACAAAGAGCGAGGCCGAGGAAAACCAAGAGCTTACACGACTTAACAGTACTGAACATAATCCTCTCCAATCTAGAGGGGTTTCGGTTGCAGCATGCTGTGATTACTTGCCTGCAAAGTCAATTTAACATAAACTGTTAAAAAGTAACCTGAGTTTTTTAAATTCTTCGGAGGTTATTATGAGTTCCGACAATCGCACTCCCCGGCTTCATTCCTTCCGCATCGCATGTGCGATAGCCTCTGCGACCCTTTGCGCCACCGCCATCGCACAAGTGGCGTTCTCCTTAAAGCCAGCAATCGAAGTGCTCGACAACCCTGTAATTGCAGACTCCCCCGCGTATCCAGCCCTTGCGATCTCGACATTGGTCCCTGCCGTCATCGGTATCGCTACGACCATCCTCAGCGCCGTTCTCGTGTGGACGATCAAGAGCGGAGACCCCTTCAAGAAAGGGTCTGCGACATGCTTGAAGGTGCTCGGCATTCTCTTCGTTGTTCAAGCTGCCACCAGCCTCTACGCCGGCTCACTCAAAACCTCCGTTTCGATGTTTGGCGGCGAGGGGGCCGTCGGCGCCCAAGAGATCGCTTCATCATTCGATTGGACCTCTCTGGTTCTCGGCATCGTCCTGTTCATGCTTTCCCAGCTCTTCTTGTACGCCCGAGAGCTGTACCTCGACTCCGACGAGATTGCGTAAGGAAACGCCATGCCCGTAATTGTTCGCCTCGACAAGATCATGGCCGAGCGAAAGATTTCCTCGAACGAACTTGCCGAAAGGATTGGAACCACGCCCGTGAACCTGTCCCGTATTAAAAAAGGGCATATTCGCGGCATTCGCTTCAACACACTCGAGCAGCTATGCCTCGCCCTTCGTTGCCAACCCGGAGACCTTCTCGAAGTCATGAGCGAAGAGGATGCCCGAAAGGAGTTCGGACTCGATTGGTCCGCCGAGGATTAGAGGGCGGTCGTACTCGCCCTGCACACGGGGATGCGAATCGGCGAGGTCTGCGGCCTTCGGTGGTGCGATGTGGATTTCGAGACGGGCCTGATCTCGATCAGACACTCGGTGGCGTACGCGAAGGGAATGGGTTCGTTCATCAAGGACACCAAGACCCATGACGCCAGGGGTATCCCCATCGACCCGGTCGGCCTACTCCCCTTCCTGAAGGAGACCCACGAGATCGACTGCGGAAAGCTGCGCTTGCGCGGCCTTACCGGGGCGGTCGAGATCGGGGACTGCTACATCCTGTCGGAGCCGGGCGCGACCTTCGCGACGACAAGCTATATCCGCAGAGCGTTCAAGACGTTCTCGGAGACCAACGGCCTCATGGGCACCAACGACGAGCTGATCACGTTCCACGGCCTGCGCCACACCTTCGCGACGCAGTGGATCCGCCACGGCGGCGACATCAAAGCGCTGCAGTCGATCCTCGGCCACAAGGACGCCATGGCGACGCTCAACGTCTACGCCGACATCGAGCCCATCTCCAAAATCCATAACATGCTGCGCGCCACGCCGTGCCTTTGGCGCGGGCACCTCGGGCCGAGGGTCGATCCGGGTCCCATGTTCCAACAGAGGATCCAGGAGTCCATCGAGACGCTCCAGGCGTTCGGCTACGGCATCACCGAGCCGGACGACCGAAATATCGCCATACGCGACGTGAAGACGAACAGTTGGCTCTAGCTCACCGAGTACGCGGCAGTGCTGGGCCCATCCCAACTGAGGTCACGGTGGTCCGATAGGGGCGCCGCCCGCGGCATGCGCCGCGGAGCGGTATCCCCTACCGAAGGGTGGGGATGCCCTCCGCTTCCAGTTCGGAATCAGCCGTCGGAGGCGTTCGGCTGACTGCGGGAACGGCCTGTCCGCTCAATGTGTTCGGCTGAGATCGGAAATCAACCCAACACGAGCCGGACACGCGCCAGACGGCTCTTCCCCGTACGGCCTTCCCCCTTACGCTCATGTTGCAGGCATGTAACGCCGCAGCGAGCGCGCCTTTTTTGCGCCAGACAGGTACAATGATGAACACTGTACCGTAGCGGAGCGCCCCGCGCGCGCCGCAATCACGCGAAAGGGTTTCCCATGGCCGAGATCTCGTCCTCCCGTATCGTCATCACCGTCCTTGGCAAGAACCGCCCCGGCATCGTCGCCGGCGTCACCCGTGTCCTAGGCGAGGCCAACGTCGACATCCGCGACATCACGCAGTCCATTATCGAGGACATCTTCACCATGACCATGCTGGCCGATACCGCCGAGTCCAAGCTCGACTTCGCCGAGCTGCAGAAGGCGCTGGCCGAGGCCGGCGAGCTTTCGGGCGTCAACGTGTCCATCCAGCGCGAGGACGTCTTCAACTTTATGTACCGCCTGTAGCGAACAGGCCGCTCGGGGCAGCTTGACGTCATATCGTCCAAGCGCGCAGCCCCAAAGCGAACCGGAGAGGAGCGCGCATGGCCTACGACGCCAAGAAAATCTACTATCGCTTCGACGACCACCTGAGCCGCCTGGTTCTGGATTACGAGGCGAGCCGTCAGATTTCGCCCGAAAGCGAAAACCTCTACCACGGCCTGCCGACCGCCCCGTACGACGAGGGCCTTTTCGTAGAGCACAACGTCAAGCGCGGCCTGCGCAATGCCGACGGCTCGGGCGTGGTCGCGGGCCTTACCCGCATCTCGGACGTGCACGGCTACAACAAGGTCGACGGCAAAGTCGTGCCCGACCAGGGCAAGCTTACGCTGCGCGGCTACAGCATCGAGGACCTGGTCAACAACGCCCAGGCCGAGAATCGCTATGGCTACGAAGAGGTCGCCTACCTGCTCATCACGGGCTCGCTGCCCAACAAAGAGGAGCTCGACGGTTTTTGCGGACGTCTGGGCGCTTTTAGGCACCTGAGCGACGAGTACGTCAAAGAGTTCCCCATGACCACGGTGTCGTCGAGCATCATGAATGCGCTTCAGCGCGCCGTGCTGCTGCTCTACGCCTTCGACGCCGAGCCCGACGCCATTACACCCGAGCACGAAATCGACGTCGCCATCTCCATGCTCGCCCGTCTCCCCCGCATCGCCGCCTTCGCGCATATGGCCTCGGTCGCCAAGCGCCGTGGCTCCGAGGTTCATGTACCGCACCCCACACCCGGCCTCTCCACCGCCGAGACCATCCTGCAGGTGTTGCGCGGCGGCATGGCATTCACCCGCGACGAAGCCATGCTGCTCGACGTGATGCTCATGCTGCATGCCGAGCACGGCGGCGGCAACAACTCCACGTTTGCCTGCCGCGTGCTGTCCTCCTCGGCCACCGACCCGTATTCCGCCTACGCCGCGGCCATCGGCTCGCTCAAGGGTCCGCGCCACGGCGGCGCCAACGCCAAGGTCGTGTCCATGCACGAGGACATCCGTGCGCATGTCTCCAATTGGGAGGACGAGGACGAGGTCGCAGCCTACCTGGGCAAGATCCTCGACAAGCAGGCCTTCGACGGCACGGGTCTCATCTACGGTATGGGCCACGCCGTCTACACGCTGAGCGACCCGCGCGCCGAGGTGTGCCGCCGATACGCGCGCACGCTTGCCGCCAAGAAGGACCTGGGCGATGAGTTCGCGCTCATCGAGCGCATCGAGCGCCTGGCACCGCAGGTGATGCGCGACCACGGCATGACCAAGCCTATCTGCGCCAACATCGACCTGTACACGGGCTTTATCTACAAGATGCTCGGTGTACCCGAGACGCTTTTTACGCCGCTATTCGCCGTCGCCCGCATGGCCGGCTGGTCGGCACACCGCATGGAAGAGCTCTTCTGCGCGCACCGTATTATTCGCCCCGCCTACCGCCCGGTTATCGAGCCGCTGGAGTACAAGCCACTCGCCGACCGATAGGACGCGGACCGTTATAGATCTTGAGCGTGGCCAGGGACCCAAGCCCTTGGCCACGCTTTTTTGCCAGTAGAAAGGGCTGCATCAAATGATTGTGTTTTCCGATATGGACGGAACGCTGCTGACGAGCGATAAGCAGATGAGCGACGCCACTTGGGCAATGCTCGACGAGCTCGCACATCGTAGCATCGAGTTTGTTCCCTGCACGGGGCGTCCGCTGTCGGGCATCTTTAAGCCCATTCTCGCCCATCCCGCCGTGCACTACGCGGTCTGTGCCAACGGCGCCAGCGTCTGGCAGCTCGACGAGGATACGCCCACCGATGCCTCGCGCGCCACGTGCATCTTGAGCCGTCCGCTCGACCGTGGCATTGCCCACCGCATCCATCGCATTGCCGCCGGCCACGATGTGACCTTCGATATCTTCGCGGATGGGCAGTGCTTCCTCCCCCGCTCGTTATACGGGCGTCTGGATGAGTTCTGTGGCGGCGACCCCCACATCGCGGCTTCGCTCAAGCGCACACGAACGCCGATCGACATGGATATCGACAGCAAAATCGACGAGGTCGAGACGCTCGAACGCATCGCTATGTACTGGCACGACCCCGCCGATCGCGACGCCATCGCGGCGGCGCTCGACAAGCTCGGAGGCATTGAGGTCACGCGTTCGTACGCCATGAATATCGAGGTTATGGGCGAAGGCGCCACCAAGGGAACGGCCCTCACGTGGCTATGCGAGCACCTGGGTGAGCGTCTCGCCGACGCCTGGGCGTTCGGCGACAACATCAACGACATTCCCATGCTGCAGGCAGCGGGCCACGGCATGGCCATGATCAACGCCGAGCCCGAGGATCGCGAGGCCGCCGACGCCATCACCGAATACGACAACGACCACGACGGCGTCGCCCGCACCATCATGGCCGCCCGCGCCTAGTCATTGGGGACGTTCTTAAACGACTAGTCACTGGGGACACTCTTCGCAAAAAGCTGCAAGGACTGTCCCCCACTGCCGGCAGAAAAAGAACGTCCCCATCTGCCGGATTAGGAGAAACTCTCCAGCACACGGCGGAGCTCACGCTGAACGGCATGGTCGCGGTTGCAGCCTACGACGCGATCGGCAACCGCTTTGAGCGCGGGACGCGCGTTTTCCATCGCGCAGCCCGTGCCGACAAAGCGAATGATCTCGTAGTCGTTCATCGAGTCGCCAAACGCCATGACCTCGTCGCGTTCGACGCCATAGTGCTCCATGAGCTGCTCGATTCCCGAGGCTTTCGACACACCGGGCTGCATGGCATCGATCCATGCGTTTCCAGAAGGCGCAAAGGTAAAGAGCTGGCCAAGCTCGCGCTGCAGTACGTAGGCACTGTCCATAACGGCACAGTCATCGCAAAAGATACTCGCCTTGATGATATTTACGCTGGGATCGGGCAGCTCCCAAATGCGCTCGGCATTGGGAAGGTCCTTATCGACCTCACGCACGAACTTGCACTCGTCATCGAGCAGGAAGGACTTGGTTCGGTCAAAGAGCGCAAGATGCAGATTGGGAAACGTCCTGACGGCTTGGGCGAGCCTTCGAATCGCCAGGTGGGAATACACCTCACGGTCTACCATCTTACCGTCGGCGTAGACCTGGGCGCCGTTAGCGGCGACAAAGTCCATCTTGTCGCGAACGGGCGCAAAGAACTCACACAGGCGATCGTAGCGACGACCTGACGATGCAGCGAAATGCACACCATGCTCGTGTAGCGCCAGAATCAGTTCGTAGGTCTCGGGAGGCACCTGGCCGTTTTCGTCAAGCAGTGTGCCGTCCATATCGGATGCAATCAGTTTAAACATAGAAAAGCTCCCTTCGGGCTTGTTGGAATCGAACGCGTATCCGATTCCAACGTACCCAAAGGGAGCTCAAATAAGACTCCGCGGGCGTAAACGTTACAACTAGTCGTTTAAGTGCGTCCCCGATGACTAGTCGGCGTAGGTGAAGGTGGTGACGTCGAACATGCCCTCGGGGCGGATGCGGAGCGTCGGAATCACCGGCAGGGGCAGGAAGATGATGCCCATGATGGGATCGAGCGGCGGCTCAATACCCATGGCGCGCGCCTTGACCATAAAGTCGTCGTGCTGCGCGGTGACATCCTCGGCCGTGCCTTCGCTCATAAGGCCACCGAGCGCCAGCGGAATGCGCGCCACGACCTCGCCGTTGCGCACTAGCACGTGACCGCCCTGATCCACGGCTTCAACAGCCGCCATCATATCGGCAGCGTTATCGCCCACCACGCACACGTTGTGCGAGTCGTGGCCGATCGTCGAGGCGATAGCGCCGCCTGTGATGGTAAAGCCGCGCACCCAGCCGCGGCCGATATGCTTGCCGACGAGCCCCATGCCGGCGGGACCGTCGCCATCGGCGCCCTCGGCCTGCAGCGACACGCCGCGACCGTGACGTTCGATCAGCATAATGCGGCGCAGACCCTCGACATTCTCGGGACGAACCATGCCCGTGATGGCCTTGCCCGGCACCACGTCGATCACGGCCTCGCCCGGCTTAAAGGCATAGTCGAACACGTCGAGCGATAGCTTCGGCAGCTTAACGGAAGCACGCAGCTCATCGGCAAGCGCTGCGACCTCGGCGGTCTCGGGCGCAACCTCGCCCACAAAAGTGCCGTCCTGTGCCACGAGCGCGCCGGCTGCATACACGCGATGCGGAGCCGTGGCAAACGTCAGGTCGTTGAGCACCAACAGGTCGGCACGCTTGCCCGGGGCGATGGCGCCACGCAGTTCGTGCGGGTCGCGGCAACCGTGGTCCAGGCCAAACGCCTCGGCCGTGGACAGGGACGCCATAGAGATGGCGACCACCGGGTCAACGCCGGCCTCGATGGCCACGCGGCAGGCATTGTCAATCATACCGGTCGAAAGCGCGTCGGAGGGAGCGCGGTCGTCGGTCGCAAAGCAGCAGCGGCGGGCGCGGGCAGGATTCTCCAGCAGCATCGGGGACAAATTGGCCAGGTCGTGGCTGCACGTGCCCTCACGCAGCATCACATACATGCCGCGGGACAGCTTGTCGAGTGCCTCCTCGGGAATCGTCGACTCGTGGTCGGCGATAATGCCCGCCGCGGCATAGGCATTGAGGTCCTTGCCGGCAACGAGCGGCGCATGGCCGTCGACCTGCTTGGACGGCGTCTGGTCGGCAGCATCGATGCGAGCACAGGTCTCGGGATCAGCCATAAAGACGCCCGGTAGGTTCATCATTTCGCCCAGGCCAAAGACATCGCCCGGATGCTCGGCAAAAAACGCCTGCATATCGGCAGCCGAAATAACGGCACCGGCCTGCTCGTCGGGCAGCGCGGGCACGCACGAAGGCATCATGTACTTGATGGAGATGGGTGCGCGGCGGCCGTCCTCGATCATAAAGCGCAAGCCGTCGAGACCGGCAACATTGGCAATCTCGTGGCTGTCGGCAATGGCGGTGGTAGTACCGCGCGTCGCGGCCATGCGAGCATACTCGGCGGGACGGATGTTCGAGGACTCGATATGCAAATGCCCGTCAATAAAACCGGGAGCGAGATAGCGACCCTGGCAGTCGATGACCTCAGTTGCCTCGTAGGTGCCAGCAGCATCGTCGCGACCATCGTAGAGCACGCCGACGATCACACCGTCCTTGACGGCAACGCTACCGGGCGCCACACGCTGGCCATACACGTCGACGATCTGCGCATTGGTAAACAGCGTGTCGACGGGCACGCGCCCCTCGGCAGCATCGATCACAGACCTCATGACCTCAACGGACATACATACTCCTTTAACCGTAGAAAAAAGCTGCGGAGCGGACAGACCTTCACCGCAGCAAGCCAATAGCCATTGTATGCCAAAAAGAAAGTCCCGCTAACACCCCTTCCGCTTAACGGCACCGCCAAATGATCCCTCCGTCCCCAAGGGATCGTCGCAACCAAAAAGGCCGCAGTCGGGATTCCCGGCTGCGGCCTTATTGCACTTGTGAGGTCAACTCGCTCGTTAGACCAACTTAAAGCCCTTGCGCTTGCCCACGGAGAGGGTGTCGCCCAGCTTGAGGGCGCTCGGATCGATGTTGTAGCTCTTGGGAGCCACAGCCTTGCCGTTGATCTTGACGCCGCCGCCGTCGATGTCGCGGCGGGCCTGACCGGCGCTGGCCGAAAGGCCCAGGTCCTTGAGCAGGCCAGCGAGGTAAATCTGGCCCTCGTCGTTGACGGTCAGCTCAACGTGCTTCTCGGGGAAGTCGGCAAGCTGGCCCTCCTTGAACACACGGTCGAACTCGGCCTGAGCCTCGTCGCCGGCGCCAGCACCGTGGTAGGTGTCGCACAGGTCGCGGCCTAGAGCGCGCTTGAGCTCGTAGGGGTCGGCGGAGCCATCGGCCAGGGCGGCATCGATCTTGTCGACCTCGGCCGGGGTGAGCGAACTGGCCAGACGATAGTACTTGCCAATCATCTCGTCGGGGATGGACATGGTCTTGCCGAACATATCCTTGGGAGCATCGGTCAGGCCGATGTAGTTACCGTAGGACTTGGACATCTTACGGACGCCGTCGGTGCCCTCGAGCAGCGGCATGGTGAGCGCGATCTGCGGTTCCATGCCCATCTTCTCCATGAGCTCGCGGCCGGCGAGCAGGTTAAAGAGCTGGTCGGTGCCGCCCATCTCGACGTCGGCCTTGATCTGCACGGAGTCGAAGGCCTGCATCACAGGGTACAGGAACTCGTGCAGGGCAATCGGCGTTTGGGACTGGTAGCGCTTGGTAAAGTCGTCGCGCTCGAGGATGCGGGCGACGGTGAACTTGGAGCACACCTGCAGCAGGCCGGCCAGGTCCATCGAAAGGATCCAGTCGCCGTTGTGCACGATGGTGGTCTTCTCGGGGTCCAGGATCTTCATGGCCTGGCTCACGTAGGTCTCGGCGTTGGCCTCGATCTGCTCCTGCGAAAGCTGCGGGCGGGTGGAGTTCTTGCCCGAGGGGTCGCCGATCAGCGCAGTGCCGTTGCCGATGATAAGGGTGACGTTGTGGCCCAGGTCCTGGAACTGACGCATCTTGCGCAGGGGCACGGCATGGCCCAGGTGCAGGTCGGGGCTGGTGGGATCGACGCCGAGCTTGATGTTGAGGGGCTCGCCCTTCTCAAGCTTCTTGCGAAGGTCGGCCTCGGGGACGATCTGCGCTGCACCCGAGGTGATGATACGCATTTGCTCGTCAACAGACAGCATTGGGTATCCTCCTTTTGCTATAGCACCCTCACCGGATACGGCGGTGCTGGAAGTTCATAAACCCACTAATAATAACCAAAACAGCGCGACGCGGCACCTACGACAGGAAAATCCTCGTCCTGCCGCACGCGTCGATAACGACCGGCAAACGCGTGCCGTCACGTTCGACCAAAAAGCGCGCCTGCTGACGGCGCGAGCAGTCACGGCAACGGACCTGCCCCGTTGCATCCGTGGCGCAGGCGCCCTCGGCAGTCAGCAAGCAGTGCTCGCACACCATGAGCTCGGGACGGTCGGCATCGACAGGCCCCAAGACACCGGGGCAAGCGGCAAGTTCGGCAACACGCTCCGCATCATTGCCGAGCAACTCGGCCGACAAGCACACCCGCCCCGCACCGAGTCCGCGCAGCCAGGTAAGCGTGGCCCGATTGGCACAGAACACCGGCGCCGCCACGTCAAACGTTGTGCCCAGCTCGCGGGCCATCGCCACTTGTCCCAGATTGCGGCAGACGACGCGCCCGGCACGCTGCATAAGCGCCCGAGTCCGCTCGGCGTCGCCCGCGCGGCACACTTCGTCGAGCACCACCGTTGTATCGGACAGATCTCGCTCATCGCGCGGACCCACATCCATCAGCTCCCAGGCAAAGACCATACGAGCAAAATCCTCGCGCTTTGCCGGCCCCGCCGACCCCACCAACTCCGTCGACGCACCGCCATCCACCGCAGCGCCCTCAAAGGGCAGCACCTCAACGGCACGCGCAACGGGCGCAATCGCATCCGCCTCGGCCCGCATGCGCTCCAACACCGCCGCCGTCTGATCCAACACGCCGGCGCTGCGAATCAGATAGACCTCGCAGCCCGCGTCCACCTTACGTTTGCAATGCACGACGATGCGCTCCCCCGCAGCGGCATCCACGGGGCAAGGCACCTGTGGCCAGCGCTTGGGCACATCGGGACGCGCGTCGGCACCCGGGTAAAATCGGATTTCGAGCGTATCGCCCGCCGCCACGGCGGCATCAAGCTCAACCGTCACCTCTTCGTGACCCACCGCCACCAAGTGGCCCACGCGCACGCCCTGGTTGATCGCGCGCTCAAAGCTCATGAGCTCGGCACCCGAACGACCCCGCAGGTAAGCATCGGTAAACCCACGGTTAAACGACCTTCCCAGCTCGCGTTCAAGCTCTTCCACGGCACCGGAGTCCCACGCGCCGTCGCACAGCATATCGAGTGCCCGACGCCACACCCTCACCACGTTGAATACGTAATCGGGATTCTTCATGCGCCCCTCGATCTTGAGCGATGCCACGCCGGCGGCAACAAGCTCGGGCAGGTGCGCGATACCCAGATAGTCACGCGGACAAAGCAGGCGGTCTCCCTCGACGGCAACAACACTCTGCCCCGCCTCGTCCACTAGGTCGTACGCCAGACGGCACGGCTGCGTGCAGTCGCCGCGCATCGCCGAGCGCCCACGCCGCAAGGCCGAGAACTCGCACGCCCCCGAATAGCCGATGCAAATCGCACCGTGGCAGAATACCTCGATGGGCACGCCCGTGGCACATAGCGCCGCAATCTCGTCGACCGTCAGCTCGCGTGCCGTCGTCACGCGCTCGACCCCCAGCTCATCGGCGGCAAGCCGCACGGCACCCTCGCTATGAGCGCCCGCCTGCGTGGACAGGTGAATCTCGACCCCGGGAATCGCCGCGCGCAGCGCGCAGGCCAAACCGGCATCGGCGACAATCAGAGCACCGGCGCCCAGCTCCAGTGCATGAGCTCCCAACGCCACCGCGTCGGACAACTCATCGTCAAACACGAACACGTTGAGCGTCACGTACACACGCACGCCATGGGCATGCGCCACGGCGCAGCCGCGCGCAAACTCGTCATCCGTAAAGCCATGGGCGCCCACACGGGCGTTAAAGCCGCCCAACCCCGCATAGATGGCATCGGCGCCCGCGGCGATGGCCGCAAGCATCTGGTCGAGTCCGCCCGCCGGCGCCAGCAACTCGGGCAGCGCCGCACCGGCAGCATCCAATCCAGTCTCGTATTGTCCGCTCGGCCCCATCGCCCGAATCGCCATCGGCAAACTCCTTACCAAGGTATGCATTCACTCTGAAAAATGCCGTCTTCCAGCATACACGAGGCCTCGCGCGCCCCGTTTGGTTTATCGTGTAATAACTTATGTCCATCCTGCCCCGACGGCACATCCACCGTCCGGCACGACATACCTGGAGGTCAATATATGGGTCCTCGCCAACGACAGGGACGCAGCCGTTCAAAGACGCATGCTCTGCCCATAATCCTGCTCTCGTTTTTGGGCTTTCTGCTGATTGCGGGCGTGGCATTTGGCATCGGCATGGTCGGCAACGTCAACCGCTGGCTGTCCGATCTGCCCGACTACACCGACGCCAACGCGTATCTGGTGAGCGAGCCCACCGAGATCGTCGACTGCAACGGCAACAAGATCGCGAGCTTCTACACGCAAAACCGCAAGTCTATCACCAAGGACGAGGTCTCCCCCTACGTGCTGCAGGGCACCGTTGACGTCGAGGACGAGCGCTTCTACGAGCACGGCGGTATCGACCTGTGGGGTATCGCGCGTGCTGCGGTGGCAACCCTCGGCGGCGGGCACGAAGGCGCCTCGACGATCACCCAGCAGCTTGTGCGCAACACCATCCTGCAGGAGGAGCAATTCGACTCGACCATTGAGCGTAAGGTGCGCGAGGCCTACATCGCCATCAAGATGGAGGACATGTACTCCAAAGACGAGATCCTCATGATGTACCTCAACACCATCTATTACGGCCACGGCGCCTACGGCATCGAGGCCGCAGCCGAGACCTATCTGTCCAAGAGCGCCGCCGACCTCACCCTGAGCGAGGCCGCGCTACTCATCGGCCTTCCCAACTCGCCTTCGCAGTACGACCCCACGGTCAATCCCGATCTGGCACTGTCTCGCCGCAACAAGGTTCTCGACAACATGCTGCGCCTGGGCCACATCACCCAGGAGGAGCACGATGCCGCACAGGCCGAGCCCATCACCCTCAATGTGACCGAAATCTCGGGCAGCGGCGTCGACGTATACTCGCAGCCCTACTTTGTCTCCTACGTCAAGCAGCTGCTGGAGCAGGAGTTCTCGACCGACGTGCTCTTTAAGGGCGGCCTGACCGTCAAGACCACCATCGACCCCACGATGCAGCAGGTGGCAGAGAATGCCGTCCGCGAGCAGCTCGACACGCTCTCGCTTGACGGCCTGGACATGGGCATGGTCGTCGTCGACCCCAAGACCGGCTACATCAAGTGCATGGTGGGCGGCTACGACTACAACGCCGACGAGAACCACGTAAACCATGCCACGGCCAAGCGTCCCGTCGGCTCCACCTTTAAGGCCTTTACGCTGGCAACTGCCATCCAAAACGGCATGAACCCCAACGTCACCCTCAACTGCAACTCGCCGCTCAAGGCCAAGGGCACCACGACCGAGGTCCAAAATTACGCCAACCAGAGCTACGGCAGCATCACGCTTAAGCAGGCGACGGCATACTCCTCCAACACCGGCTACATCCAGGTGGCGGAAGCCGTCGGCAACAGCAAGATCATCTCGCTCGTCAAAAAGCTCGGCATCGACCCCGCCAAGGACAACATCGAGGACGTTCCCGTCATGACGCTCGGCACCGGCTCGATCTCGCCACTCGAGATGGCCGCCGCCTACGCGACGTTTGCCAACGGCGGCTACTATCGCCAGCCGATCGCCATCACCGAGATTGATTCTCGTACCGGTTCGGTGCTGTACCAGCACACCGACAATCCCTCACAGGTGCTTACCGAGGGCGAGGCCGCCGCGGTCACCGATGTTCTGTCCGGCGTCATGAAGGGCAGCGGTACGGGTGCTGCCGGCGCCCTGAGTGTCAACCAGCCCTATGCCGGCAAGACGGGCACCACCGACAACACCACCAACCTGTGGTTCTGCGGCTATACCCCGCAGCTGGCGTGCGCCCTGTGGACCGGCTATTCCGCGGGCGAGATCCCCATCCAAAAGTACGGCACGGACCTGCTGGGCGACAGCACCAACCTGCCTGTCTTTAAGCGGTTTATGAACACCGTTCTGACCGGTACCGAGCGCGAGGAGTTTGCGACCGGAACGGCGCCCACCTACAAGAACAACAGCGTCTGGAAGTTCTACGGCACCAATAACACCAAGAAGTCGGAGAACGACGACAAGGACAAGGACGAAGAGGAAGAGGAAACCACCACAACGACTACCACGACGACCACGACCACCGAGACCACGGGCGGCGACACCACCGGCGGCACCGGTACGACCGGTGGCTCGACGGGCGGCTCCACTGGTGGTTCGACCGGCGGCGATGGCGGCACGCCTACGCCTACGCCCACTCCCACTCCCGACCCCTCGCCCACGCCTGACGATACGGTCGGCTAAGAAGTACGCGACTAAAGCCAACAAGGCCCCGAGCAGCTTATTGAACTGCTCGGGGCCTTTTAGTTTGAAGCGACTGGGCGGTCGTTATACCAGCAAACAAAAAAAGGGGATACCGACCAACGTCGACACCCCTTACAAGCCACTATGTAAGCGCACGCAGTGCCGAGCGCACGACCCGCACGCCTACTTGCGAGAATTGCTCAGCTTATTGATCAGCGCCTCGAGACGCTCGCCGTCCTCGGCCGTCTGGGCAATAACCAAAATCGTATCGTTGCCGGCAAGCGAGCCAAGCACATCGGGCAACTCTGCCGCATCAACGGCGGCGGCGATGCCGGAAGCCGTGCCAGGCTGAGCCTTGATCATAACCAGATTATCGGTACGCAGAACGCCCGTTACGAGCTCGGAAACCATGCGCTGCAGGTGCAGGTCCTCTGCCAGAACATAGATGCCCTCAGGGAGCTTACGCAGCCCCATATCGGCAATATCGCGAGAGACAGTCGCCTGCGTGCAATCAAAGCCCATAGCACGGAGCTCATCGACCAGCACACGCTGCGTGCGGACGTCCTTATTGCGCACAATATCTCTAATGGCATCCTGGCGCCCATTGCGTTTTTTAGCCATACAAACCCTCACTCCAAAAGATGGCGGAGACAATCAATCAGTGATTGAATAGTTTAACGCTATTTGAAGGCTTTTGTGTATAAGAACGCATTTCGAAACAATTCTATGCAAGTTTGTTTCGTAATGAGCCGTTTAGGCGGTTTTTGCGCCCGTCCGGTTAAGAAAAGCTGCCAGATGCGTACACATCACGCAACGCGCGGGCTTGGCGCTAGCGATCGGCCCAAACAACAGACCGAGCCCCCGATGGTTATCCTTGAGCGCGGCGACCATCTGACGGGTTCGAGGCGCCTCGAGCATATCACGCATGCGGGCGGAACGCTCGATTGACGACACCCCATGCGGGCTCAGACACAAATTCTCGATGCAGGCGACCAGTCCGGCAAAGTAGAACTTTTGGCTTGCCAGCTTGAGCCGGCCACCGCTATCTGCTTCCGAGAGTGAGTCCGCAAGCTCGTCGAGTGCTCGGGTGTCATCGGATACCCTGGCATACATGGTGGGATCAAAGGCATCTGTAAGCTTAGGCGCCACCGCGTGGAAACAAGCGTCGCCGCATCCGGAGACGCGCTGCGCCTGCGAGAGCGCGCATGCCATAAACCCAACTGTGCGAAACGCCTTGTCGCACAAAAGGCATGCCTCAAACAGCGGACGGCTATACATCACGCCAGAGACTTGAGCAACCAAGCCGCCTAAAATCAACTGAGGCAGCCCGGCCACCATCGAAGACTTGTCTTCAATGACAATAGAGGCAGCATCCAAGACACGCGAATGGCGCTCTCGATGTGCATCATAGCGGTCGAGCGACACCGTGGGGAACACTATGTCTGCCGCAGTATCGCACGCGATATCGACCATCTTGGAAAGGGATTGCGGAGCAAACCACTCATCGGCGTTCATGGCGATGATTTGAGAGCCGCGCGAGGCAGCAAAACCGGCACGAAGACACGCGCCGCGCGTCGCGTCCTCGACGTCAATCAAATCAATATGGATGTCCCTGTCGGCAGCAACTTGAAGCGAATGGCGCACACCGGGCGCAGTATCGCGACAGACAACGACAATCTGCAAATCGTAGAGGTCTTGGTTCTGGATACTCTCGAGCGCACGCATCGCATAGCTGGGCGAACCTTCTACCACAAGGATCACCGAAAGTCGCGGATGCGAGCCACGTCGAACCAAATTATCCGTCCTCTCGACAGTAATGAATCAAACCGTGGTTCATGGTACACCCCGGCAATAAAAGCAATGAGACACCGGTTGCATTGCACGCCAAGAACAGATGTTGCACACGCGCAGCCCACAGATGACAGGTGTCGACGCACGACACGTCGAGCCCTCCCCTAGTCGAGCACGACAAGCTCGGCGGGATCGTAATCCACGCCCATAAACGTAAGGCCGCAGGCAGGAGCCGTGGGGCCCGCAGCGGTACGGTCGCAAGCATCGATAACCTCGCGCATCCACTCGGGTTCACGGCGATGCATGCCAATCTCGACAAGCGTGCCCACGATCGTACGGACCATCGAATGCAGAAACGCATTGCCCTCGATGGTGAACGTCAGGATGTCCTCGCCAAACGCAACCTCATGGCCAAATTCGGCACGCATCACGCAGCGATGCGTGGGCTTGCCAACGGCCGAGGCAACCTTGCAAAAGCTCTTAAAGTCCTGCTCGCCCAAAAGCGCAGGGCAGGCGGCCGCCATCGCATCGACGTCGAGGGGATAGCGATGCCACCACACCGCACCGCGCGAGAGCACGGGGCGCGCATCGCGATCGGCAATACGGTACGTATACGTACGGGACCGCGCGTCAAAGCGGGCAGAAAAGCCCCTACGGGCCTTGTAGACCTCGTTTATGGCAATATCTTTGGGCAGGAGGGCATCCATAGCCCTCAGCCACCTACGGCGCGTCAGAGCAAGCTCAGCGTCCGTTACGGGCACGCTAATGTACTGGGCCACCGCATGCACGCCGGCATCGGTACGACCCGCACACGTCAGATCGATCGGGCGGCGCAGCAGCGTCTCGATAGCGCGGCGTAACTCGCCCGCAACGGTCGTCTGGCCCGGCTGCTCGGCAAATCCGCTATAGGACGAGCCATCATAGGCAACACGGAATACAAGCGTGGCATCGAGCTCAGGAATCGAATTGAAATCAGACGGCGCGGTCATGGGCGCTCCCAACAAACAATCAACGGTATCGCGACAAAAAAAAGAGGGGTACGCGAACGTACCCCTCGAATATAGCCTATGCAGACGGATTGTCTACTCAGCGGTCTCCTCAGCAGGAGCCTCCTCGACGGCCTCGACCTTCTTGGGAGCAGCGGCCTTCTTGGGGGCCGGAGCAGCCTTCTTGGCCTTAGGCGTGCAAGGCTCGGTGACGAGCTCCATGATAACGATAGGAGCGTTGTCGCCCTTACGGTTGCCGAGCTTCATGATGCGGGTGTAACCGCCGTTGCGGTCCTGCCACATGCCCTGGGCAGCCTTGTCGAAGATCTCGGCAACGAGCTGCTTATCGCCGAGCTTGGCGATGGCCAGACGACGAGAGTGCAGGTCGCCCTTCTTGGCCCAGGTGATGATCGGATCGACGACCGAACGCAGCGCCTTAGCGCGGGTCTCGGTGGTCTTGATGCGGTCGTTCTCGAAGAGGGCCTTGGCCAGGCTCTTCTTCATGGCCTTGGTGTGGCTCGCATCGGTGCCGAGCTTCAGGCCCTTCTTAACGTTGTGACGCATGGTCTAGTTTCTCCTCAAATATGCGAAGCATTAAGCCTTCAGGCTCAGGCCCATGGACTCAAGCTTGTCCTTCACTTCCTCGATCGACTTAACACCGAAGTTACGGATGTTGAGCAGATCGTTCTCCGAGAACTCAACGAGCTGACGGACCGAGTGAATGCTGGCGCGCTTAAGGCAGTTGTAGGAACGGACGGAAAGGTCCAGATCCTCGATCTGCTTGTCCAGCTCGGCGTTGTCGTTGGTGACCTCGGGAGCGAAGATCGAAGCCTCCTCCTCGACCTCGGGGGTCTCGGCAAGGTTCATAAAGGCAGCCATATGCTGGTTGATGATATTGGCAGCCTGGACCACGGCGTCGCGCGGAGCGATGGAGCCGTTGGTCTCGATCTCGAGGACAAGGCGGTCGTAGTCGGTGTGCTGACCGACACGGCAAGCCTCAACGAGCTTGGCGCAACGGGACACCGGCGAGTACAGCGAGTCGACGTGGATCACACCGATGGGATCGTTGTCGCGCTTGTTAGCCTCGCCAGAGACATAGCCGCGGCCATAGCCGATGCGCATGCTCATGGTGAGATGGCCACCCTCGGTAAGCGTAGCGATGTGCTGCTCGGGGTTGACCAGCTCAAACTCGGACGGAATAAAGAAGTCCGCACCGGTGACCTCGCAGGGGCCGTCAACAGAAATGGTGGCGGTCGCCTCGTCGGTCGTGCCGAGAGCCCTGAAGACAAGACCCTTGACATTCAGGACGATGTCGGTGACATCCTCGACCATGTTAGGGATGGTCATGAACTCGTGCTGTGCACCATCGATCTGAATAGCCTCGACGGCGGCACCCTCGAGCGAGGACAGAAGAACGCGACGAAGGGAGTTACCCAGCGTATCGCCGTAACCACGCTCGAGCGGCTCGACGGAGACACGAGCAGACGTCTCGTTGATCTCTTCGACCTGAACCTGAGGCCTAATGAATTCTGACATGTATTACCTCCAGCCTCAGCAGCCCGGATGGACTACTTAGAGTAGAGCTCGACGATGAGCTGCTCGTTGATATCACCGCTGATCTGCTCACGCGTCGGCAGAGCGAGCACGTTACCAGACAGCTTCTCGATATCGACCTCGAGCCAGCCAGGAACCTCAAAGCGCTCGGAGGAAATCAGGGCCTCCTTGATGGGGAGGAGGTCACGGAACTTCTCGCCGACAGCGACGACGTCGCCGGCCTTGACGCGGTAGGACGGGATGTCCACGCGCTTGCCGTTCACGGTGAAGTGACCATGACGGACGGACTGACGAGCCTCTTTGCGGGTGCGGGCGAAGCCAAGACGGAAGACGACGTTGTCGAGGCGAGACTCAAGGATGATCATGAGGTTCTCACCGGTGACGCCGTTCATCTTGCGGGCCTTGTTGAAGTAGCCGTGGAACTGCTTCTCCAGAACGCCATAGATGAACTTGACCTTCTGCTTCTCGCGCAGCTGCATGCCGTACTCAGATTCCTTGCGACGGCGCTTGGGCTGACGGATAGATTCCTTCTTGCTGCTGTAACCGAGCTCAGCGGGATCGATCCCGAGCTGACGGCAGCGCTTAAGAACAGGAGTCCTGTCGATTGCCATATTGATACGATCCTTTCAGTTACACGCGGCGACGCTTCTTGGGGCGGCAGCCGTTGTGCGGAATGGGGGTCTTGTCCTGGATGCTCGAGACCTCGAGGCCAGCAGCCTGGAGGGAGCGGATGGCGGTCTCACGACCGGAGCCGGGGCCCTTGACGAAGACGGAAACCTTCTTCATACCGTGCTCCATGGCCTGCTTGGCAGCAGCCTCGGCAGCCATCTGGGCAGCGAACGGCGTGGACTTACGGGAGCCCTTGAAGCCCACCTGGCCAGCCGACTTCCAGGAAATGACGTTGCCCTGGGGATCGGTGATCGAAACGATCGTGTTGTTGAACGTAGAACGAATGTGAGCCTGGCCCACGGAAATGTTCTTACGGTCCGCGCGCTTCAGACGGGCAGCGCGAACGTTCTTCTTAGCAGTAGCCATCTATCTAGCGCTCCTTATTTCTTCTTCTTAGCACCGATCTGACGCTTCGGGCCCTTGCGGGTACGAGCGTTAGTGTGGGTGCGCTGACCGCGGACCGGGAGGCCCTTGCGGTGACGAAGGCCGCGGTTGCAGCCGATGTCCATAAGGCGCTTGACGTTCTGGTTGCGCTCACGGCGGAGGTCGCCCTCAACCATGATCTGGTTCTTATCGATATAATCGCGGATGGCGTTAACCTCATCCTCGGTGAGGTCCTTAACGCGCGTATCCACGTTAACGTTGCACTCGACGCAAATCTTCGTCGCAGTGGTGCGGCCGATGCCGTAAATGTAGGTCAGACCGATCTCAACGCGCTTCTCACGCGGGAGGTCGACACCATTAATACGGGCCAACGTAGTCTCCTCTCTTAACCCTGACGCTGCTTATGACGGGGGTTCTCGCAAATGACGAGGACCTTGCCATGGCGCCTAATGATTTTGCACTTATCGCACATCTTCTTGACCGAAGGACGTACCTTCATCGTTCTTCCTTTCGGTAGCGCTCAAACTACTTCCCTACTATCTACTCGCCCAGCCGCAGGCGTTTAAAACTATGGCTGGTCTTCACACACAATCCGACCGTAGGTTGAGCTAAGCCTGCAGTCGGAAATGGAGTGCGTGTATGCGTGCCGCTATTTGTAGCGATAGGTGATGCGGCCGCGGGTCAGGTCGTACGGGGAAAGCTCCACGACAACCCTGTCACCGGGGAGAATACGGATGTAATTCATTCGGATCTTGCCAGAAATGTTGCACAGAACCGAATGACCGTTCTCGAGCTCGACCTTAAACATGGCATTGGGCAGCGGTTCCTTTACCGTACCCTCGAGCTCAATTGCGTCTTCCTTCTTCACAAGCAATCATCTTTCTCTAGAAAACGACAGCGATTGAGTATTCTACAACACGTATATACGCATCGTAATAACTTCGTAATGGCTCCACAACTAAGTGGAACTTGTTACATTTGAAATGTAAAACAAAGCCGTTCCCTGATGCCCAAGATCGCCTTGAAATGAGAAGGCATAGACCTTGGGGTCATGCCTTCGAAATTGAAAGGCGAGGTTGGGCATCAGGGGGCGGCGACTTTTACATTTCTCCGCCTTGGAGCGAACACCAAGCACCTTGGGCATCCGTGGTCAGAATCACCGGACCGTCATTGGTAATGGCGACGGTGTTCTCGTAGTGCGCGGCGGGCAGGTGGTCGTTGGTCGTGACGATCCAACCGTCGGAGCCCGTGCTCACATGGTTGGAACCCATCGTAACCATCGGCTCGATGGCAATGACCATGCCGGCCTGGAGGCGAACGCCCCTCCCCTTCTTTCCATAGTTAGGAACGTTGGGGTCCTCGTGCATCACGCGGCCAATGCCATGGCCCACATAATCACGAAGCACGCCGTAACCGTGAGACTCGGCGAGGGACTGAACGGCATAACCGACGTCCCCGATATGGTTACCGGGAACAGCCTGCTCGATGGCAGCCTTAAGGCAATCACGCGTGACCTCGCACAAAGCCTTGGCTTCGGGCGTGGGGGTGCCGACGAAAAACGTCCAAGCATTATCGCCGACCCAACCGTCGACAACGGCTCCCGTATCGATGGAGATGATATCGCCATCGCGCAGGATCATGTCGGGGTTGGGAATACCGTGGACCACGGCATCGTTGATCGATGCGCAGATGGTCCCCGGGAACCCGCCGTAACCCTTAAAGGCCGGGGTGCCGCCATGCATGCGGATAATCTGCTCCGCGAGCTGATCGAGCTCAAAAGTCGAAACGCCGGGGCGCACCATGGCTCCAACGTGGCGGAGCGCCATCTTAGATAGCGCTCCTGCCTTCTTCATCTGCTCGATTTGCGTTGCAGACTTAATCTTGATCATAGACCGAGAGCCTCTTTGACATCCCCGTACACGGTCTCGCGAGCCTGGTCACCGTTGACCGACTTGAGCAGACCCTGGCCACGATAGTAGTCGACGAGCGGGCTCGTGGACTTCTCGTAGACGTCGAGACGGTTCTTGATGGTCTCGGGCTTGTCGTCGTCGCGCTGATACATCTCGCCTGCGCACTTGGGGCAGATAGCATCGGCAGCAGTGCCGGTGTAACCGCAGGCGCGGCAGGTGCGACGCGAAGACAGACGATCGATGATGACCTCGGGAGCCACATCGACCAGAAGGGCGCAGTCGATCTCGCGACCCATGGCGGAGAGCTCGGAATCGAGCGTCACGGCCTGGGCGGTGTTGCGCGGGAAGCCGTCGAGAATGAAGCCCTGCTGGGCGTCATCGGCGGCAAGGCGCTCCTTGACAAGGTCGATCACGAGCTGGTCGGGAACGAGCTCGCCAGCGTCCATGTACTTCTTAGCCTGAATACCAAGCTCGGTGCCACCCTTAACGGCAGCACGCAGCAGGTCGCCCGTGGAAATATGGGCGACGCCAAACTCGGCGACGAGCTCCTGTGCGACGGTGCCCTTACCGGCACCCGGAGCTCCGAGCAATACGAGGTTCATGAGCAATCCTCCTCTAGCCTATTTAAAGAATCCATCGTAATCATACATCTTGATCTGGCCTTCGAGCTTATCGACCGTGTCGAGCACGACGCCGACCATGATGAGGATGGACGTGCCGCCAAATGCCTGGATCAGATGGTTACCCGTGAAGGAGAAGATGATCGAAGGCACGATGGCGATGAGCGCCAAAAAGACAGCGCTGGGAAGCGTGATCTTGTTGAGCGCGTTCTTGATGTAGGCCGCGGTAGCCCTACCCGGACGGACGCCCGGAATAAAGCCGCCCTGCTTCTTAAGGTTGTCGGCCGTGTCATCGGGGTTGAACACCATGGAGGTGTAGAAGTACGCGAAGAACACGATGAGGACAACGTTAAGCACCCAGTTGAGCCAACCGGTCGAAAGCGCAGAGGCAACTGCCTGAATCCAGCCGATGCCGGGGAAGAACACGGCAATCTGGGCCGGGAAGTACAGCAGAGCCGAAGCGAAGATGATCGGCACGACGCCCGCGGTGTTGACCTTGATGGGCAGGTAGGTGGTCTGGCCACCCATCATGCGACGGCCCACGACGCGCTTAGCGTAGGAGACCGGAATGCGGCGCTGGCCGCGCTCAAGGAAAACAATCAGCGGGATAACCAGCAAGATGATGGCGCAGATGATCACCATGGTGATGATGCCACCGGCATTGCCCTCGGTGCTGGAGAAGATCGCCTGCGGCAGGCCGGCCATGATGTTCGCAAAGATGATCAGCGACATGCCATTGCCGATACCGCGCTGGGTGATGAGCTCACCAATCCACATGATCAGCATGGCGCCCGCAGTGAGCGTGCCGACGATCATGAGGTCGAAGATGATCTCGGGAGCGCCGGCGCCAGTAAAGCTGATGCCGAAACTCTTAAAGAGGAAGAGGTAACCCACGGAGTTGAGGATTGCCAGAGCCAGGGTGAGGTAACGCGAATACTGCGTAATCTTGGTCTGACCAACCTCGCCCTCGCGGGCAAGCTCATGCAGGGAAGGCACAACGGCCTGGAGCATCTGGAGGATGATCGAGCTGGTGATGTAAGGCATGATGCCCAGCGAAAACACCGAAACGTAGCTCAACGCGCCACCAGAGAAAAGATTCAGGAGGGCCATAGCACCTGCGGCGACCGAATTGTTATCGGTCGAGAAAAGGCCCAGCATCCCCTGGAAGGGAATGCCGGGCACAGGAACGTGCGCACCAATGCGGTACACGACGAGCATAGCTATGGTAAAAAGAATCTTTTCGCGCAATTCTTTGATGCGGAAAGCATTCTTAAGACCATTTAGCACGGCAGCTCGACCTTTCCGCCGGCGGCCTCGATCTTGGCCTGCGCAGAAGCGCTGACCTTGTCGACCTTGACCGTGAACTTCTTGGTGAGCTCACCATTGCCGAGCACCTTGACGGGCTCGAACTCGCTCTTGGTGATGCGAGCGGCCTTAAGAGCGGCGCCGTCGATCACAGCGCCGTCCTCGAACTTGCGCTCGAGACGCTCAACGTTAACGGCGGTGTACTCGATACGACGGGGGTTGCGGAAGCCCGGAAGCTTGGGCAGACGCATAGCCAGCGGAGTCTGGCCACCCTCGAAGCCGGCACCCTTGGTGCCGCCAGAGCGGGAACCCTGGCCCTTCTGACCGCGGCCAGAAGTGGTGCCGTGACCCGAAGAATTGCCACGGCCGACGCGCTTGCGGTTCTTGGTGGAACCGGGCGCGGGAGTAAGATCGTGAAGCTGCATTTGCTACTCCTCTACAATCTCGACAAGGTGCTTGACCTTGAAGATCATGCCGCGGACGGACTCGTTGTCAGCAATCTCGCGAACCTCGCGGATCCTGTGGAGACCGAGGGCACGGACAGTACGGACCTGATCCTGCTTGCAACCGTTGGTGCTGCGGACCTGCTTGATCTTGATGGTGTCAGCCATGCTTAGTTCTCCTTACCGACGAACATCTCGGAGACCGTCAGGCCACGGCGAGCCGCGACGTCCTCAGGGCTGGAGAGCTCCTTGAGGCCCTCGACGGCAGCCTTGATGATGTTAAGGCCGTTGTCGGTACCGAGGGACTTGGACAGGACGTTCTTGATGCCAGCAAGCTCGAAGAGGGGACGCACAGCGCCGCCGGCGATAACGCCGGTACCCTCGACAGCGGGCTTGATGATGATGCGGCCGGCACCAAAGTGGCCGAGAACCTCGTGCGGAATGGTGCCCTGCTCGGTCACCGGCACGTGGAACATGTTCTTCTTGGCATCGAGAGACGCCTTGGAGATGGCCATGGGCACCTCAGCGGACTTGCCCATGCCAACGCCGACGTTGCCCTTGCCGTCGCCAACGACGACGAGAGCGACGAGGCTCATGCGACGACCACCCTTGACGGTCTTCGACACGCGGTTGATGTAAACGACGCGCTCCTCGAACTCGGAGGCCTCGCGCTGCTGCTTCTGATTACGAGCCATGTGCTACATACCTCCTAGAACTCGAGACCGGCGGCACGAGCACCGTCGGCGAGGGCCTTGACGCGGCCATGGTAGATACGGCCACCACGATCGAAGGCGACCTTGGTGATGCCGGCCTCGATGGCACGCTTGCCAACGAGCTGACCGACCTTCTCCGCAGCCTCCTTGTTCGAGGTGTGGGTGCCCTTGAACTCGGCCTCGAGGGTCGAGGCAGAGACGAGCGTCAGGCTGGAGCCCTTGCTGTCGTCGATGATCTGGGCATAGATGTTGGCGTTAGTACGGGTCACGCGAAGACGCGGACGCTCGGCGGTACCCGAGACCTTGCCGCGAACACGACGCTGACGACGCTTGAGGCCTTCCAGCTTCGCCTTATGCTTGTTCATACGTAAACTCCTAAAAAGGTTGATCTTGCCAGCACCTAACGGGGTGCTGGTCTTATGCGAGTAAGTCGGTTACGACTACTTGGCGGCCTTACCCAGCTTGCGGCGGATGTGCTCGCCAACGTAGTGGATACCCTTGCCCTTGTAAGGCTCGGGAGGACGATGACCGCGGATCTCAGCGGCGATCTGACCGACCTGCTGCTTGTTGATACCCTTGACGTTCACGTGGGTGTTGTCGGGAACCTCGAAGGTGATGCCCTCGGGAGCCTCGACGATCACGGGGTGCGAGAAGCCCAGGGAGAACTCGAGGTTCTTGCCCTTCTGCTGCACGCGGTAACCGACGCCGGCGAGCTCGAGCTTCTTCTCGAAGCCCTCGGAAACGCCAACAACCATGTTGTGGATGAGGGCGCGGGTGAGGCCGTGGCGGGCACGAGTCTCACGCTCGTCGTCGGGACGGGAAACGGTGAGGACGTTGTCCTCGACGTTGATAGCGAGCTTCTCAAAGACATCGAGCTCGAGCTGGCCCTTGGGGCCCTTGACGACAACGTTGTTGCCGTTGACTGTCACTTCGACTCCGGCGGGAATCTGGACAGGCTTATTACCGATACGAGACACGGTGATCTCCTTTCCTTCTACCTACCGAGCGAATTACCAGACGTAAGCGATGATCTCGCCGCCGACGTTGTGCTTGCGAGCATCGCGGTCGGTCATGACGCCATGGCTGGTGGAAATAATGGCGGTACCAAGGCCACCGCGGACGCGGGGCATGTCGGCAACGCCGGTGTACTTACGCAGGCCCGGCTTGGAAATGCGGCGGATGCCGTTGATGACCTTAGCCTTCTTGGGACCATACTTAAGCGTGATGTGCAGAGTCTTCTGGGGAACGGTGTCCTCGACATCGTAGCCCTCGATGTAGCCCTCCTCGTGCAGAACACGAGCGATCTCGACGAGCTTCTTGCTGCTCGGCATGGAGACCGTGGCCTTGTTCACAGAGTTAGCGTTACGGATGCGCGTAAGCATATCTGCGATCGGGTCTGTAAGGTTCATACAGATTCTCCTTCGTTCTTGATGAACACGTGCTCTTGGTTCTTCGCCGCCCTTAACGGCAAAGCCTAACTAGCGCGTTTTCCCTGTTCCAAACGGATGCTTGAAACGCTGGTAGTGACTTACCAGCTGGCCTTCTTAACGCCGGGAAGCTCGCCCTTGAGTGCAAGCTCACGGAAGCAGACACGGCACAGGCCGAACTTGCGGTACACAGAGTGCGGACGGCCGCAGCGCTGGCAGCGCGTGTACTCACGAGTAGAGAACTTCTGCTTGCGATTGCACTTGACGATCATCGATGTCTTAGCCACTTATATCCTCCTCACATAGAGTATTGTTCGCCCCAAGCGCCGTCCCCTTTTTGGAAACGGCGCTTTTAGGGCAGGTGAACCTATTTCTTGAACGGGAAACCGAAGGCGTCCAGAAGGGCCTTGGCCTCCTCATCGGTGTTGGCGGTGGTCACGAAAGTGATGTCCATACCACGCTGGTGATCGACGGAGTCGAAGTCGATCTCGGGGAAGATGAGCTGCTCGGTGACGCCCATGGAGAAGTTACCACGGCCGTCGAAGCTCTTGGCGGAAATACCGCGGAAGTCGCGGATACGGGGGATCGCGACGGAGGTCAGACGATCGAAGAACTCCCACATACGGTCGCCACGCAGGGTAACCTTGCAGCCAATCGGCATACCAGCGCGCAGGCGGAAGGTAGCGATGGACTTGCGGGCACGGGTGATCATCGGCTGCTGGCCGGTAATGGCGCGCAGGTCGCGCACAGCACCGTCGATGGCTTTGGAATCGGTAGCGGCCTCGCCGACACCCATGTTCACGACGATCTTCTCGAACTTGGGAATCATCATGACGTTCTCGTACTGGAACTTGTCCTGAAGCTGCTGCTTGACCTCGTTGTTGTACTTGGTCTTCAGACGCGGCACATACTTCTCTTCTGCCATTGTTCACTCCTTCTTGGGGTTTTAAGCACGGGGCGTGGCCACAGCGGGTTGTCCTCGTGCCTCCTGACTGCATCCGCGCCGCTCATGGCATTTTGCGGTTTGGACTCGACGCAGCAGGAGCCGACAAAACAATCGGTACTATACGCGCATTGGGTGTGTATTTCCAGAAAAACCTCGTCTGCCTGCACAACTCCACAACTCCCCCGCACAAATGGGTCCCAAAAAGCAGTTGCGGTGAAATAGGGACTGTTTGGCGGCCTAACAGGCTTAAACAATCCGTATTTCACCGCAACTTATTGGTGGGGATGCGATTAGCGCTTGCGGGGGACGAGTTTGGTGCGGCGCAGGTGGATCATCTCGGCGGCGATGGAGATGGCGATCTCCTCGGGGTCCTCGGCCTCGATGGCAACGCCGATCGGAAGGTGCAGCTCGTCGATCTGGTCCTGCGTAAAGCCTTCCTGCTCCAGGCGGGCGCGCACAAAGGCCGTCTTGCGGCGCGAACCCAGACAGCCCAGGTAGGCAGGCTTGGCACGCATGGCCTGAATCACCACGTCGATATCGGACTTGTGACCCGCCGTGGCGACGACCACCAAGTCGCGCGGACCGATGGGACACAGCTCGCTCAGGTTCTTGTAATCGACCAGGCGACGATCGTAGACACCGGGCACCCATTCGGGCGTCAACGTGCCGGGGCGGTCATCGCAGGCCACGACGGCAAAGCCCGCCGCCGTGAGCACGCGCGCCGTCGCGGCGCCCACGTGTCCGCAGCCAAAGATGTAGGTCAGGCCCTCGGGGCAGAGCGTCTCGACGTGCGCCGCGGGAATCTCGGAGGCGGCGTTAGTGTAGGTGACGTTACTCCCCTCCTCCACCAGTGAAAGCCCGGGGCAGCCCGCAATGGTATGGCGCGATGCCTCGCCATGGTACTCGGCCACATCGCCCTCGAGCGCGCTCGCGATAAACGGTTCAAAGTCGATGACGAAGTCGCCGATGCGCCGATAGACCAAGACGTCGGCAATTTCCTGGAACAACGGTGCCTGGGTCGCATCCAGATGTAGGTAGCACAGGCAGATGGCTCCGCCGCAGATCATGCCGGTATCGGAGTTCTCGCCGCCCATGGTGTAGCGGACCAGACGCGATTGCCCCGCGGCCAGCAGCTCTCGCGCCTCGTCCAGCGCAAAGAGCTCGATCTTGCCGCCGCCGATGGTGCCCGCCTGGCTACCGTCGGCAAAGACGGCCATCCAGGCGCCCACGCCGCGCGGCGACGACCCCGCCGTGCCGGCTACGACCACGAGCTCGCACGTCTCGCCAGCACGCAGGGCGACAAGCGCCGCATTCACAACATCGAGCTTTTCCATTGCCGCCTTCTATCCTCTAAAGATATCGGTGAGCATAGCGAGTGCCTCGAGCACGCCGCCGCCGACCGACGTCGCCTTGTCCGAAATGTAGTTGATATAGCTGGCATCGCCACGCGGATCGACATCGGCGCATTTAAAGCCCTCAGTCACCTGCACGCCGTTCGCCAAAAGCCCGCGCAGGCAGCCATCGATCTGCGTGCACATGGGCGTATCGTCCGCGTAGCCAATCACGTCTCCGGCGCTCACGATGTCGCCGATTGCGCGGTCGGACCGAAACACGCCGGCGGCGGGGCTGTGGATAACGCGCTCCTTGCCATAGCCGGCGATCACGCCCGGCACGCCCGTGTTGGGCTGGGGCGAGCCCTGGGTAATGACGCGGCCCAAAAAATGCCCGCGCATGGTCTCGACCACGGCGTCGCAATCGACCGGCGCGGTAAAGCCCGGCCCCACGGCGATGACGGTAGGCGCCATGTCGCGCGTGGTGCCCAGGTTGCGCTTGGCCAAAATCGCGTCGACCACAGCTGCGGGTTTAAGCTCATCGAGCATCTTGGCCTGAGGGTCCACCACGACGGCAACATCCCCCGCTTGGGTAATCTCGAGCGCCTCTGCCGGCGTCTGCGCCAAGCGAGCGCGAATACCCTCGACCTCGACCTCGCCCAGACGAATGGCCTCGCAAAAACTGATCGTGCGGCGGATGCACGTGGGAACCGCGATATCGGCCATAACGACCGACACGCCGGCGCGCACCAAGCGAGCGGCGACGCCCGTGGCGATATCGCCGGCGCCGCGAACATAAACGAGCATTCCCGGGGCACCTCCCTGTGCTACGGTTTGAGCAGAGCAAAAGCGGTTCGACCGCTACTCTGATGATTATTTATTATCACAGTATTATACGGCGGTGAACAGATGGAAACGACGAGCGGAAACCTTGCCTCCGCGCTCAAGATCGAGCCGGGCATTACCGCAATTATCGGCAGTGGCGGCAAGTCGACATTGCTGCGTGCGTTGGGTCTCGAGCTCATGCGCGCCGGCGGCAGGGTGCTTCTCTGTACCACCACGCACATGTTTCCCGTCGCCGGCGTACCATGGGACGGGTCGAATCGTCGCCTGGACGCCGCGCCTTGGAAGCCGGGGGCCCTGCATGTTCCCGGCTGCACCTGCGAGGCATGCGCGGGCATGAACCGCGGAAGTATCTGCCAGGCGGGTGTTTTGGGCCCGGAGACAGGCAAGCTCTCCGCCCCCGTTGAGCCGCTCAACGAGCTGGCGCAGCGCTTTGACTATGTATTGGCCGAGGCAGATGGCAGCAAGCGACTCCCGCTCAAGGCGCATGCCGCCTGGGAGCCGGTAATTCCCTCCGGCACAGCAAACGTTGTCTGGGTCGTCGGCGCCTCGGGGCTGGGCAAGCCCGTCGCCGAGGTTGTCCACCGCCCCGAGCTCTTCTGCGAGCGCTGCGGCTGCGAGCCCACCGACGCTGCCACCCCAGAGCGCGTCGCCATGGTGCTCAATGCCGAGCTGCGAATGCTGAACCTCAACAATGCCCGCATCATGCTCAACCAAGTCGACACGCTTGCCGACCCAACGATGGCAGATCGCTTCGAGGCAGTCCTCGACCGTCCCATCATCGCCACCAGCCTCAAGGGGTAGCTAATTTGGGACGGGGCTCTTTTAGCTACCCCATGTTGAGAGAAAAATCATCAGGCAGGCAAGGGTAGCTAAAAGAGCCCCGTCCCAAATTAGCTACCCTGGCGGCCTTCCTGCTAGCGGGGCACGTAACGACCGGGCTGGGCTCCGGTGGGCTCGCCGTCGCGCGCGGCCAGCACGCCGTTCACAAACACAGCCTTGGCGCGGCCATGTGCCTCAAAACCCTCGAGTGGCGTGTAGTCCACAGCCTGATGCTGCGTCGCCGCGCGAATGGTCCAGCGCGCCCGGGGATCCCACACGCACACGTCGGCATCGGAGCCCTCGGCAAGACAGCCCTTGCGCGGGTACATGTCAAACACGCGTGCCGGGTTCTCGCTCATCAAGCGGCAGAGGTCCTCGGGGCCCAGCTGTCCCTCAAAGCTCGTGGCAATCGCGACGGGACGATGCTCCACGCCGGGCCCGCCGTTGGGAATCGTGCGGAAGTCGTCGCGCCCGCGGTCCTTTTGCCCGTGCAGATTAAAGCTGCAGTGGTCGGTGGCGATGGTATCGATCTCGCCGGCCACAAGCGCCTCGCGCAGGGCCGCACGGTCGCCAGCATGGCGCAGCGGCGGACTCATCACATACTTGGCACCCGCAAAGCCGTCTTCCCCCTGCTCCAAATAGCAGGTGTCGTCGAGCATCAGATATTGAGGGCAGGTCTCGACATAGATGTTCTTCTGCCCGCGCGCCTTGGCAGCGCGAATGGCCTCGAGCCCCAGCTTGGTCGAAAGGTGCACCACGTTGACCGGAGCGTCCCCGGCCAAGTGCGCCAGATACAGCAGGCGGCTCACGGCCTCGGCCTCACACACGTCCGGACGGCTGAGCGCATGGCCCTCGGGCCCATGAATCCCCTGCTCGTACACGCGCTTCTGCAGTTCATTCACCAGCGTGCCGTTCTCACAATGCACGCACAGTATGCCGCCAATACGCTTGAGCTCCTCCAGCACCTCGAGTGTCTCGGCATCGTCCAAGCGCAGGTGGTCGTAGGCAAAGTAAGTCTTAAACGACGACACGCCCGCCTCGCGCATGGCCGAAAGATCGGCGCGGTTGCGCTCGTTCCACTCGGCGAGTGCCATATGAAAGGCGTAGTTGGCCGTGCAGGTTCCGTCGGCGCGGCGATGCCACTCGGCCAAGGCATCGGGCATGGTCACGCCGCGATCGGCCGTCGCGTAGTCCACGATGGTCGTCGTACCGCCGCAGGCAGCCGCACGCGTGCCGGTCTCAAAGCTATCGGCTGTCCAATCCATGCCGGTCCAGCACTGCATGTGCGTGTGGCCGTCGATAAAGCCAGGGAACACCCAGCAGCCCGCGGCATCCTCGACGGTATCGCCCTCGCCCGGCTCGATTGCTGCGGCAATCCGCACAATCTTGTCGCCCTCCATGGCAAGATCGGCGCGGCGAAGCCCCTGGGGCGTCACGAGCGCGCCGTTTTTGATGATGATCATGTTGCTCCTTATCGATTCATACAGTTGGCCACGCGATCAAAATACGAGCAGGCCGCGATATGTTCCGCTATGCGTTGCTGTCCCTTGGCGGTATCGACGTCCCACAGCTCGTAGGCACGCGCCTCGACCAGTACCACGTCGGCACGGCCCTTGAGGATCGAACCGCCGCCGTCCTTGCCCTCAAGACGTATGAGCGCATCGAACAGTTCCGCCGGAAAGAGCACCGGACTCGAAGGCTCGCCGTTGCACGCAAGACGCACCGGGTGTTTGCGGCCACGCTCGTCAAACGCGCGAACCATGGCCTCAAAAGAATCCGCGCTCACAAGCGGCTGGTCCCCCGGCAAAAAGAGGCAACCTTTCCAGTTGCGTTGTGCCCCCCACGAAAGGCCCGCGCGGACGCTTTCGCTGCGCAGCTCGCCATCGTGCAACACGCACGGGCAATGCTTGTCCCCGCAAATCTGAGCGACCTCGGGCCAACGCGTCGAAACCACGACGTCAAAGCCCTGGGGAACCGAATCGATGGTCCGGGCAATCAGTGGCTCGCCATAGATATCGGCAAGCATCTTGTTAGAGCCAAACCGCTTACCCTCGCCCGAAGCCATAATGACGCAACCAAGTTTCATGGCGATACCTCCCCTGAAACCATCGTACCCATAACTCGCGTCGCGGGGCATCTACATCGAAAGCGCTTATCCCGCACGCCCACGATGCAAAAAGGGGCACCCCGCCGGTTGGCAGAGCGCCCCCTTTACATGGCTTACCTCAGCCCAGCTTTAGGCCTGGAACCAACGGGCGGTGTTGCGCTCGTCGAGGGCCTTGAGAGCGGCGGCGGGATCGGCAACCTTCTGCAGGAACATCATGGCAGCGATGGCGTACGGCTTGTAGCTGGCCTCCTTGTACATGCCAACGCGGTGCATGTCGAAGACGTCGGCGTTAACCTCGCCGTGCTCGCAGGAGACACCGGAGATGTCGGCGGGCAGCGGGTGCATAAAGATGGTGTCCTGGCCGTTGGCGGTCTTCTCCATGAGCTCGGTCGTGGAGCACCAATCCTGATGCGTAGCGTTCTGGGCGAGCAGCTCCTTCTCGAGCGCAGCGATGCCGGCGTCGTCGCCCTCGGCGTACAGGTTGGTGCGCTTCTCCATGGCGGCAAACGGAGCCCAGCTCTTGGGGATCACGATGTCGGCGCCCTCGAAGGCCTCGGCCATGGTGTTGACCTGCTTAAAGGTGGTGCCGGACTCGGCGGCATAGCCCTTGGCGCGCTCGACGACCTCGGGCATGAGGTCGTAGCCCTCGGGGTGAGCCAGGGTGACGTCCATGCCAAAGCGGGGCAGCAGGCTGATCAGCGACTGCGGGCAGGACAGCGGCTTGCCGTAAGAGGGCGAATAGGCCCAGGTAACGGCAACCTTCTTGCCCTTGAGGTTCTCAAGGCCGCCAAACTCGTTGATGAGGTAGAGCATGTCGGCAGAGGACTGCGTGGGGTGGTCGGAATCGGACTGCAGGGAGATGAGCGTGGGACGGTGATCCAGAACGCCGTCCTCGTAGGCCTGCTGCACGGACTCGGAGACCTCGGCCATGTAGGCGTCGCCCTTGCCGATGTACATGTCGTCGCGGATGCCGATGACGTCGGCCATGAAGGAGATCATGGTAGCGGTCTCGCGGACGGTCTCGCCGTGGGCGATCTGGGACTTCTTCTCGTCCAGGTCCTGCAGCTCAAGGCCGAGCAGGTTGGCGGCCTTAGAGAAGGAGAAGCGCGTACGGGTGGAGTTGTCACGGAACAGGGAGACGGCCAGACCCGAATCGAAGATCTTGGACGAAACGTTGTTCTCGCGCAGCTCGCGCAGGGCGTCGGCGACGATGTAGAGCGCCTTGAGCTCATCGGTGGTCTTATCCCAGGTGTGCAGGAAGTCGCTGCCGTACATGCCCTTAAAATCGAGGCCGTTCAGCTGCTCGACGAGCTCGGTAAACTTGGCGTCCATGTAAATATCCTTTCTAAAGATGAAACGATCGCAATGAGTAGATGTGCTCCGGCATGCGCGTGTGGCTAGAACATGCAGAGCACCATGACGAGGACCCGCCACCGTTGAGGAAGCATGGGAGATAACGACCGCGGGCCCCAAGTCAACAGGGGATGCCGGGGGCACGAGCGGCCCCCGGCTCAACAAGATCAAGGAATGGGACTAGTCGATCTTGTTGTTGGTCAGACCGGCGCGGAACACGGTGGCATCGCCATCGGCCTGGCTCGGATCGTAGAGGTTCAGGGCAGCCACATACATGGCGGCAGCGGTGACCAGGTCATCCTTGTAGGTGACCTCGTTGGGAGCGTGAGCCTGAGACTCGGCACCCGGGCCAAAGCCGACGCAGGGGATGCCATAACGGCCCTGGATGGAAACGCAGTTCGTGGAGAAGGTCCACTTATCGCACAGCGGGCGACCGGTGCGCTTGTCCATGCTGGGCTCGCAGCCGATGCGCTCGTCACCAAACATGGCCTTGTGGGCGTCGACGAGGGCCTTGACGTGCGGAGCGGTCTCCTTGTTGATCCACGTGGGGAAGTAAGCCTCGGTCTCGTAGACCTCGCCGGTCCAGGACGGACGGTCGTACATGTACATGGAGACCTTCACGTCGTCGCCGTACTTCTTGGCGGCCGGCAGGTTGCGGATCTCGTCCAGGCAGGACTCCCAGGTCTCACCGGCGGTCATACGACGGTCGATGGAGATGGCGCAGGAATCGGCCACGGCGCAACGGCTGGGGCTGGTGTAGAAGATCTGGCTGACGGTGCAGGTGCCGCGACCCAGGAAGCGGGCATCCTCGTAGTGCTCGGGGTTGTACTTGGGGTCGAGCATCTTGACGAGGCCCTTGATGTCGGTCGACTCGTCGCAGCCGTTGTTGTTGAGAGCGCGGACGTCGGCGATGATGTCGGCCATCTTGTAGATAGCGTTGTCGCCGCGGTCGGGAGCGGAGCCGTGGCAGGAGGTGCCGTGAACGTCGACGCGGATCTCCATGCGGCCGCGGTGACCGCGATAGATGCCGCCGTCGGTGGGCTCGGTGGAAATGACGAACTCGGGCTTAATGCCGTCCTTGTTGTAGATGTACTGCCAGCACATGCCGTCGCAGTCCTCTTCCTGGACGGTGCCGACGACCATGATCTTGTAGCCCTCGGGGATGAGGCCCATGTCCTTCATCATCTTGGCAGCATAGGTAGCAGAAGCCATGCCACCCTCCTGGTCGGAGCCACCGCGGCCGTAGATGATCTCGTCGGTCTCGTAGCCCTCATAGGGATCGGCATCCCAGTTCTCGATGTTGCCGATGCCGACGGTGTCGATGTGAGAGTCGATGGCGATGATCTTGTCGCCCTCGCCCATAAAGCCCATAACATTGCCCAGGCCGTCGACCTTGACCTCGTCATAGCCAAGGCTCTCCATCTCGGCCTTGATGCAAGCGACGACCTCACCCTCCTCGCAAGACTCAGAGGGATGGCTAATCATTGCGCGAAGAAAACGCGTCATATCAGCACGATGGGACTCAGCAGCAGCCTTGATAGCGTCGAAATCGAGTTCTTTAGCCATTGTTCATAACCTTTCAAACGAAGGAATCTACCTGTGAGGTGGCGGAGCGATACCTATTTACTCCGCCCCAACGATTAGCAAGTGGGGTATTCGCCTTCCCAGACGATGCGGCGATACTGGTCGGGGTCCGTGTCACCTTCCGTGGAGAAGCAGAGCACGGAACTCGTCTTGTCCAGGCCGATGAGCTCCTTGAGCTCGGCGTACTCGGGATCGAGCATGATGGTCTCGACCAGGCCGGTGGTCACCGCGCCGGACTCGCCGGAGATGACGCGCGGGTCGCCCTTCTCGGGGGCGCCCAGGGTGCGCATGCCGCGAGCGGTGACCCAGTCGGGGCAAGACACGAAGGCGGTGGTGTGGTTGCGCAGGATATCCCAGCCCAGGATGTTGGGCTCGCCGCAGCACAGGCCGGCCATGATGGAGGGCATGTCGCCGTCCACGATGCGCGGGTCGCCGTCGCCGGCGGCAGCGCCCTTGTACAGGCAGGCGGCAGGTGCGCACTCGACCACGACGAAGGTGGGCGGGTTATCGGGATACAGGTTGGTGAAGTAGCCCACCACGGCGCCGGCCAGCGAGCCCACGCCAGCCTGGACAAAGACGTGCGTCGGACGGTTGATGGCCATCTCGCGCAGCTGCTCGGCTGCCTCGGAAGCCATGGTGCCGTAGCCCTCCATGATCCAAGACGGGATCTTCTCGTAGCCCTCCCAGGCGGTGTCTTGAACGATAACGCCGCGCTCGCAGGCGTCGGCCTCGGCGGCGGCCATACGCACGCACTCGTCGTAGTTGACCTCTTCGATGGTCACCGTGGCGCCCTCGGCGGCGATGTTATCAAAGCGGGGCTTGGTGGAACCCTTGGGCATGTGCACGACGGCCTTCTGGCCAAGCTTGTTGGCAGCCCATGCCACGCCGCGGCCATGGTTGCCGTCGGTGGCGGTAAAGAAGGTGGCCTGGCCAAAGTCCTTGGCAAGCTGATCGGAGGTCAGGTAATCGAAGGTGCACTCGGCGACGTCCTTGCCGGTCTCGTCGGCAATGTAGTTGGCCATGGCAAACGAACCGCCCAGGACCTTGAAGGCGTTGAGGCCAAAGCGATAGCTCTCGTCCTTAACGCACAGGTTGGACAGGCCCAGGCGCGCGGCCTGACCGTCCAGGCGGGCAAGCGGAGTGACGGTATATTGAGGGAACGACTGGTGGAAGGCGCGGGCCTTCTTCACGTGGTCGAGGCTCATGATTCCCAAGTGCTTGTCATCGCTCTTGGGCATCGTGTTGCCCGCCCACTGGATCTTATCGGCCATACGGTGAACTCCTTAAGTCCTCTCTTGCCGGCCCCCGCATACGCGTTTCAGCCCATTCCCATTCATGCGACTGAACTTTTATGTGGATGCCAAACAAAAAGTTTGTTAGCACTGTTCTATCACACTTTTTGCTTGGCAAACCTAACAAATTGTTTGTTGCCGTAATCGGTACCTTTTCGCCGACGAACGGTCACATAACGCAGTGACACTTTCGCTATTTGCGAACAGGTGTGGTTTATGGCACAGTGAACCCAAACTAATTTTTAGGAAGGCACCTATGACCCCCGCACAGATTGAGTTTTATAAGCGCCTTGCACACGGCCTGGCACTCCAATTTGGCCCCAACTGCGAAATCGTCGTCCACGATCTGGAGACCGAGGACGTGGACCACTCCATCGTAGTGATCGAAAACGGCCACGTCAGCGGGCGCAAACTGGGTGACGGCCCCAGCCATATTGTGTTTGAGTCCATGCACGAGGGCACCACCGACGTGCGCGACCGCGAGCCATACCTCACCAAAACCACCGATGGCAAGCTGCTCAAGTCCTCGACCATCTTTATCCGTAACGACGAGGGCAAGCCCGTCGGCATTTTGGGCATTAACTTTGACATTACGCTCATGAAGGCTTTTGAGCGCTCGCTCGATGCCTTTACCGGCACCGGCGCCACGGGCTACACCGAGCCCGAGCCCATTACCAAAAACATCGGCGACCTGCTCGAAGATCTGCTGCGCGAGTGCGAGCAATACGTGGGCAAGCCCGCAGCCCTTATGACCAAAGATGAGCGCATTCGCGCCATTGGCTACCTCGACCGTCGCGGCGCCTTCCTCATTTCCAAGTCGAGCGAGCGTGCCTGCGAGTTCTTTGGCATCTCTAAGTACAGCTTCTATAGCTACCTCAACGAGGCAAAGGCTGCCGCCGGCGACAAGTAGGCAACTCGGCCGGGTCACCTCTCCCCTTTTGGGCGTGAGTTCCAAAATGCACGAATCCAAGACTCGGCCGCGGAGCAAGTTCCATATAATCGATGAGATAGACAGTTCGAAAGGATGGAACAAGATGGGGTCGAGCAACGCATCACGCAACGGCCGCGGAGGCTTCGTTTCTGCCGCCAGGCATGCGAAACGCGCGTTTGACGAGGGCGAAGACGATCTGTTTGCGTTGAGCCTCGACGACGTGATGAGCGACCGCCCTTGGACTGCCGATGAACTCATGGGCGGTGGGGTTCGCTCGGCAGGCCCAAAGCCTACGTCGGCCGCTGCTCCCGCCCCGGCCACGACGCCCGCGCCGGCATCCGTGCCCGCAGATGACTTTGTCACCCGCCCCATCATGCAGGCGCCGCGCCAGGC